>JAHAYJ010000008.1 GCA_018384375.1 Lachnospiraceae bacterium | reverse complement strand
TGCAGTCAGCTCATAATAACCGTTTGCGTCCTTGAAATCGCTCTTGCCATCCGTCAAATCATTATCATTATCATCCGTATACTCTCTTCCGTCTCCTGAGATTCCGGTGAAAAGAATGACACCCTGTTCATTATTGGAATTGTAGCCACTTGCAAAAATATCATTCACCTTTTCCGCAAAGCCGCGAATCCACGCGTTCATCTGTTCCATATAATACGGAATGCCCTGATACTTGATAGCAGATTCTGTTTTGACCTCTTTCCCGCTCTTGCTTGCATCGATCATAGCATGCCTGTCTTTATCCATCGTGAAAGTATAAAAATATTCTGGTGGAGTCGTAGAAGTATCAACATTAAACTCCCAACTGTCATAGTAATAAATGGCATTCCCGATGTTAATCACGCCACCGGTATCGGAAAGCGTACATTCCTGCATATTCTGAAGGTAATCATCACTTACTTTAACGACAACCTTCTCTGTGTAAGTTATTGAGTTACCTTCCTCATCCTTGACTTCATTTCCGTCTTTATCTTTCAACTTTCCATTCTGCATACTGCTAACTATACCATGGAAATTTGCTCCATTGTTTCCGTCACGCAGCTCTACCAGTCCTTTCAATTTCCCGCCCATTGCTGCGTTCACAAGGCTGAATTCATTTCCGTTCTCCCATGTGATCTTGTACAGGCCGTCTGCATCTGTCTGGTTCACCTTTTCGTCAGTCGCCCTTGCCACATATTTCAGCTGGTTGAAATCGGAGCCGTCCACCAGCGGTTGTCCACCGGCAATACGGACAATATATCTGGTTGCGCCGGTCTCTCTGCCATAGGAATCATAGATAGGAAGCTCATCCACCTTGACATCCACATATTCCGAAAGCTGATCCACCAGCTGTTCTCTTCTGTCCCTGAGCTCATTTGCCGGGGCTCCCGAAAGTTCGATCACGTTGATCTGCTTGTTCAGGGTTGCCATTTTCTCGGCAATGGAGTTCATCTCGTCAACTGTCTGCTTGATTTCCAGGTTAATGTCCTTCTGGAGCTCCTGCAGGTTTCCGTACATATTGTTAAAGTAATCTGTCAACGCCTTTGCAGAGGCAATAAACTGTGCCTTGGAATTGTCACTGCTTGCGTTGGTCGTCACAGATTGAAGCGCAGCGCTCATCTTGTTGAACACCGACTTAAATCCACTGGTCCCATCATCATCGAAATAGTCTTCAAGGGTTCTCATGTAATACTGCTTCGCGGTGAATTCTCCGTAGTTGCTGCAGTTATCCCAATATTTCACATCATAAAAATGATCTCGCACACGCTCGATTGCTATGGTGTCAACACCGGCACCGGCACATCCATAGGTGGTGAAGGTGCGCAGTGCATTATTGGCCTGCTGTTCTACCACCTGGCGGCTGTAGCCGCTTGTCTGGGCATTGGAAATATTGTTTGCCGTTGTATTGAGTGCCGCGTTGGAAGCCCTAAGCCCCGAGCCCGCAATATAGAGTCCGAAAAACTGTGATGGCATTTATCTCACCTTCCTATCGTCCTAAAGTCATAATGATGTGCTCCAAAAGCTCGCTGATAACATTGATATATCTGCTGGAAGCGTTATATGCATTCTGAAACATGATCATGTTGCTGAGTTCTTCATCGGAAGAAACACCAAGGATCTGCTCCCTGGCAGCTGAGGTATTATCTACCGTTATCTGCTGGTTTTCGCTGATTCCGCGAAGCACCGAGCCGGTATTTCCCACCTGGGAGATCAAATTATTGTAATAGTTGGCAAAATTCGTGGTAGTCTTCACATTGGGATTCAACGTGTATTTTTCTTCTGTAAAAAGCTGCTTCAGTGCATTGGCTGTTTCCTGATCCACCTTTCCGTCCGGTTTGATAAAGCCCAGCATGGAAGGTGCCTGCTTGATTTCTCCGTTAATTACAATATTTTCTATTGTAAAATCATCCTCTATATCCGTTCCGGTTGCTGTACTGAAAATCTTGTAAGGATTTCCACTTTCGTCCTTCATATAGCCGGTTCCAGGATTTTCTGTCTCCGCTCTCTCAGCAGCTTCTTTCAGAAGCTTGTTAATTCCTATTGTGACTCCGTGTACCAGCTGATCGAACTCTGCCTGCACATTCATCATAATGGACTGGGAAATATTCTGATCGTAATGATCCGCATCCTGTAAATCCTTGAAGGTTGCACGCTTATTTCCTCTGGCAAACATCATGGACTTGAGTGCACCGATATCGGTATTCATCTCCGTGGAGATCACCTGCTGCATATCAAAAAGCTCAGCCCCTTCGATATCAACACTTCCGTCCGCCTTTGTTTTTGCCAGTTGCTTCCAATATGGGGTATAAAAACCGGTTGTAGCATCCACATCCAAGGCAATTTCATTATAGGAATCCATGGTAACGAAATCGACACCCTCAAATTTGATCAGTATATTTCCATCCGCATCCTCTTTATAAGAAATATAGCCTTTTGATGACAATTCATCGATCAGCAGATTTCTTTCATCTCTTAAGTCATTGGCATGCTCCACCTCACCGGCCTCGATCTTGAGGATCTCCTGATTCAGCTCCACAATGCGCCTGCCATATTCATTAATCGTAGTCACTTCCCGTTGGATCTTACTGTTCAGGTTATCCTGATATTCACAAAGTCCTTCATACACTGCCGATGCACGTGACAAAAACTCATCACAGCGCTGTACAAACACGCCCTGATTTACAGAATTGGAAGGATCCTTTGCGAGCTCCTGTACAGAACTCCAAAGATTCTGAATAGACTCTGCAAAGGCCTCCCCGTCCAGCTCCTGAAAGAGATTTTCAATCTCTTCAATTGCGTCCGTAGAGACATCATAAAAAGCACTCCGCCCGGATTCACGACGGTAGGTTTTGTCCAGGAAATAATCTCTGACTTGCTTAACATTCGTATAATTGACACCAAGACCGGTCTGCTGATAAGCAACGGCAGACCCATTGGTAGAAATGGTATTATAAAAACGGGTACCAAGCTGCACCTGCTGCCTGGTATACCCGGTCGTATCGATATTAGACATATTATGCGCTGTGGTATTCAGCGCATTCTGACCTGTTTGTAATCCACTTACGCCGATATATAAACTTCCCATTAAAGACATATAATCACCTCGTAATTTCCGCAAGGACTACTGTCTGGCATCAAATCCGCTTCCATCCACACCCATATGTGTGCCCGTATTGTAGGCACCCTTATTGTAGTTGGCTGTTTCCGGTGCATTCTTCATTGCCTGCAGCATATTCATATCAAACTCTACCATTTCCAGTGCATTCTCAATCAGTATCCTGTTCTGTTCATTGACTCTCTTCACTTCATGAACCGCACTGCTGAGCTTGTCATGTACTCTAGCCAGCTTCTGCTGTTCTTCCGGTCTTGATGCGAGCATCTCGATCAGATCCGAAAGCTTCAGTGTCTTAACATCCTTGTTAATTACATTGGCGATATCAGCAAATACTTCTTCCCGTCTTTGTTCCAATCGGCTTATTTTACTGACAACGTTTTGTTCTTCATCCGTGATTTTGGCTAACTCTTCCATTGCGCCGGCTACAATCACCGGCGTTTTCTTCATGGATAATCCAAGCAAGTTTTCGTATTCCGTACTTTCCAAATCTAAAACTTCAATCAGGTTTTCCATCAAACTTGCCACTCGGATTACCTCATTTCTTCATATTTCTGTATTAATTTATCCGCAAAGCTCTCTGCACTCACCTCATAGGTTCCTGCCTGAATTTTTGCCTTGATCGGTGCAATCACATCTTCCCTGATATCACTTGCGCCGGCTACTGACTGCTTAGCGCTCTGAATATCCTTACCAATGCTGGAAATCTGCACCTGATCGGAACGGCCCACATTGCTTTTGGATTTTACATTTGCAGTCTTCTTACTGCTGTACATCTGCTGTACCTGTGTATAAGCCTCTATACGCATATGGTCTCCTCCTTCCATGGATTTCCCATTTCATTTTCACATTTCACTATTTGTATCGGTTATTTTGAAAAAGACTTTAGAGGCAAAAAGAAAAAATATGCTGCTATCCGGATAGCTCTCCGAAAAAAAGGTGGTGGAATCTATGTGCCTGTCCTCCGGATGATTCCTTACACATAGCTTCCGCCACCGATTTTAAATTCCTATTTCTTTTCTATTTATTCTTTAAAATTGGGCTTCATATCCACGCCGCGGTTCTGATCTCCTTCCGGATTTTCGCCAAACACATAGTCATTGCCCGGCAGAACGGCATTTAAGATAATTCCTGCAAGTGCTGCAATGGCAAGACCCGTCAGTGTCACTGAGGTTCCTGCAATGTTGAAGGTAAGTCCGCCTGAAAAACCCAGCCCGCTGACAAGGATCACTGCTGCTATGATCAGATTTCTTGATTTCGTGAAATCAACCTTATTTTCGACCACATTTCTGACACCGATTGCGGAAATCATACCGTAAAGCATGAAGCTGACACCACCGATGATAGCAGAAGGAATAGAACCGATCAGCTCTGCCATCTTGGGGATGAAGCTGAGTACCACCGCATAGACTGCTGCCAGACGGATCACTTTAGGATCATACACCTTGCTCAGTTCAAGGACACCTGTATTCTCACCATAGGTTGTATTTGCAGGACCGCCTACCAGCGCGGAAAGAGAGGTTGCAAGGCCGTCACCGATCAGGGTTCTGTGAAGTCCCGGATCTTCGATAAAGTTCTCGCCCACCGTTGCGGAGATGGCTGACATATCTCCGATATGCTCCATCATAGTTGCAAGGGCAATGGGTGCCATAACCAGAATTGCCGTAATGTCAAATTTACAAATCTGAAAGGGCGGAAGTCCTACCCAGTTTGCGCTCTGCACACCTGCAAAGCTCAGAATTGCACTGCCGTCTGCGTTGGTAAAACCGAGTGTATTCAGGATCAGTGCTACCACATAGGAAATCACAACTCCCAACAGGATAGGGATGATCTTAAACATACCTTTTCCCCAGATATTAAAGACAATGATCGTACCCAGTGCAATCAATGCAAGCAACCAGTTCGTTGATGCATTGGAAACTGCCGACGGAGCAAGGGAAAGTCCGATACAGATAATGATCGGTCCTGTCACAACAGGAGGAAGGAATTTCATAACCTTCTTCACACCGATCAGCTTAATCACCAGTGCCAGCACCAGATAAAGCAGTCCTGCCACTACAATACCGCCACAGGCATAGGGAAGCTTTTCTCCCATAGTCATACCTGCAAAAATGCCGGTATCCAGCTGTGCTACTGTCTGGAAGCCTCCTAAAAATGCGAAAGAAGAACCTAAGAATGCGGGTACCTTCAGTTTAGAGCAAAGATGGAAAAATAAAGTTCCGAGCCCTGCACAGATCAAGGTTACCTGAATCGAAAGTCCTTCTCCCTCGAAGTAAACATTTACCAGAATTGGTACTAAGATTGTTGCGCCAAACATGGCGAACATGTGCTGCAATCCAAGGAGCAGCATCTTGGGAATTCCAAGCGTTCTTGCGTCCCGAATCGCTTCCTGTTGCTTCATCATCACTGATTTCCTCCTCATATTTTCATTTGTGTAAGCGTTTGCCCGCTCTTAAAAAGTATACTTTCTTACCGCTGTGATTACAAGAAAAATTTGTTTTTTCCGCAAATTTTATAAATACCCCTGCCTGTCTTGACTTCATTGTAAAGTTGCACTAAAATTTTACATAGTACGACATTCGAATAAAAATAACCTTAGGAGGGACATATGGAACATTTGGAAAACATGGAAAATGTATTTATCCTGAATCATCCGCTTATTCAACACAAAATATCTCGTCTCCGTGATGAGAATACCGGCACCAATGAATTTCGTAAATTAATTGAGGAAATTGCCATGCTGATGGGCTACGAAGCGCTGCGTGACCTTCCTCTTGAGGAGGTAGAGATCAAAACTCCCATTGAAACCTGTATGACACCCGTCATTGCCGGGAAGAAAATGGCAATTGTTCCTATTCTCCGCGCCGGTCTCGGAATGGTGAGTGGTATTCTGGCACTGGTTCCTTCTGCCAAGGTTGGACATATCGGTCTTTACAGAGATCCTGTCACTCATGAGCCTCATGAGTATTACTGCAAGCTCCCTGAACCCATCGACCAGCGTACCATCGTTGTTCTTGATCCCATGCTGGCTACCGGCGGTTCCGGTGCAGAGGCAGTGGACTTTATTAAGCAGCATGGCGGAAAGCACATCAAGTTCATGTGCATCATAGCTGCTCCCGAGGGTCTTAAGAGGCTGCGCGAAGCGCATCCCGATATTCAGATCTATGTAGGACATCTGGACAGATGTCTGAACGAAAACGCCTATATCTGTCCGGGACTCGGCGATGCCGGAGACAGAATTTTCGGAACGAAATAACAGATAACTCATGCATGGAAAGAACGTCCTGAAGTCATAAAAAATGACTTTGGACGTTCTTTTTTAAAATCCCATTTTCTCAAGCCACTCCATTAACAACTTTTCCCGTGATTTTTTTTCTTCCTGTTTTCCAAGCAGACACTCGTCCTTGATCCTGCCGTCCTCCAGGTAGATTACCCTGTCGGCTCTTGCCGCCACCCTGGCATCATGGGTCACCAGCAGGATCGTAGTACCGTCCTGGTGGATCTTTTCCAGAATGTCCATAACTTCCCTGGTGGCTGAGGAATTCAGCGCCCCGGTAGGCTCATCTCCGAACAAAATGGCGGGCTGATTGATCATCGCTCTGCATATGGCTGCCCGCTGGAGCTGCCCGCCGGAAACCTTGCGGACATCATGATCCGCCACAGATAATATTCCCATCCGTTCCATCAAGGCTTCCGCCTCTTTGACTATCTGCTGCCGGCTCTTTTGCCCGGACTGAAATGCCGGAAAAATAATATTATCCTCAATGGACAGATTCTTCAGAAAATTTGCTTTTTGAAAAATGAAACCCATACGATTTAGGCGAAGCTTTTCCAGCTCCTTTTCCGGCAGCTCGGCAAGCCTTTTTCCCTCAAACAGCACCTCACCGCCGGTAGGATCGTCCATTCCGCTGATGCTGTACAATAATGTGGATTTACCACAGCCGGATCGTCCCATTACTGCCACAAATTCCCCTTTTTCGATTTGAAAGGTGATATCCCTGAGGACTTCGGTACCTTCAAAGCTCTTACCTATTTCTTTTACTTCCAATATATTTTGATCCATTTCAATAACCAAGCCTTTCTGCGTTATTCATTGCAATGCTCTGCCACCCTTATTTGCCGAAGCTCCCTGCAGGCAAGACTGCATACCGTCATCAGGGTGAACAGCAGCACTGCCGGGATACCAAGCAGCCAAAAGTCAAACGGCGCAAATACGATCCTCTTAAGTCCGATTCCCAGCGCTCCGAAGAACAGACTGATCAGATCATCTCCCAGATATTCTGCCAGTAGTTCCCCGAACAAAGCCCCCAGCCCTCCTGCGATCATGATCGGATGTAATTCCTGCCTTACCATTGCTCCAAAGGGAATGCCCATTGCCCGCTTCGCGGAAAGCGCTGTTACCTCTCTTGCCATACGAAGCTTCAGAAAGAGCAGCACGATCAGAATAGTCAGGGCAATGCCGATGAGCATTGCACAGACAGCCCCCTGTCTTACCTGTCCGGTCACCCCGCCAAGCGTCTGGGCTACAAACTCTTCCATATTTTCTATGCTGTAACCGCTTCCGAGGTTTTCTCTCAGCCGATCCGCAATATCCTCTTCAGCGGTCTGTCCGCTCTCCTGTGTCAGCATCACCTGAAAGCTGTACTGCTCTGCCGGTTCCCCGTCAAAGTTACGAATTGCCTTTGCCGTTCTGCCGCCGCTTGTCACATCCTGATAGATTCCGCTTACAAGAAACTCCTGCGCTTTTCCCTCCGCAAGCAAAATAAGCGTATTCCCTGTAGTTTTTTCAAGCTCCTCTGCCATCAGACAGGACAGCGCTATTTCATATTCTGTCTCCGGAGCACTTCCGGTAAGGTATTTCAGTCCCTTGCCAGCATTTTTCCCTGTATCAATATGGATACCTGTCAGTTCCTTGTCAGCTCCCTGTGCCTGAAGGCGTACCCTTTTCATTTCTTCAAATCCCGAAATGTATCCCTGGTTCCGTTCTGATTGCAGCTGTTTTTCAGCTTCCGTCCTTCTCTCCTCAAGTCCGGCCCCCTGTTCAACCTCCAGAAGCAGGTCACAGACAGAACTCCCCATGTAGGTAATAAATTCTTCATGCTCCATAGTCTGTACCATCCTGCATGGCACCACCATCAAAAAGGTTACGATAAGGAGCAGTCCAAAGATCAGTCCATAGCCATGCCGCACCTCCCAGAATCCTAAAAGCCAATTCACAGAAATCATCCTGCATTTATGGATGCCGTCCTTTGCAGCTGTCTTATTCCTGCCAAATCCTTTTTCTGTTATCAAAAGGTCAGCGATCGTTGCCTTACGCAGTCTTCCGAGAACCCTCCCCGAAAAAGCAAGGACGATTCCATAGACTGCCATGCAGGTAAGCACTGCCGGCAGGAGCAGCGTCAAGCTATACTGCTGTCTTCCAAAGGTCCGGCTTATATGTCCGCTAAGCACACGCACTGACGGTAGAGCCAGCAAAAATCCGGATATGCAGCCTGCCGTCATCAGAATTCTGATTTCCCCCAGATACAGTCCGCGGATCCCCTTTCCCGGAATGCCAAGTGCTTTCATGGTGCCAATCTCCTTCTGTTCTTCCTCCACCTTCGCCAGAATAGAGTATCGAAGACACAGTAGTGCAATTGCAATGAGCAGCACCCCTGTCAACAAAATCACCATTGCCGTCAGAATATCCGTCATGGCACTTAACAAAAAGAGAATGGGATAGGTCACCGCCTGTCCGTTCTTTGGGAGGTCCTTCTTGCTTTGTTCATAGGCAGTCTGATAAGCAGCTGCAGCACCACTGTCCGCAAAATAGGCTTCTATTAAATATTCCGTCTCACCCACAGTCCCAAAAAGTTCATCAAAATCCTCGTCACTTAGTAAAAATCGTGTGGAAGAACAGAGGGTGGAATTCATCTGTCCGTCATAGACATAAGCTGCAATCTCAAAGCTTTTTTCCACATTCCCGCTTTTCAGGGTAATGATATCGCCCTTCTGCATGGAATACTGCTCCAACAAAATGACCGGCACACCGATCTTTCCCGGACTCATTATTAGTTTGTTCCGGTTTTCATCAAGAAGCACATCATAAGACTCATTCTGCTTTACCAGACTGATGTCCAACCTGCAATCTTCCAGGGTATATGATCCCTTCCCCTGATTTGCAGATGTTTCGCTGTTGCCTGTGTCATTTGCCGTTATCGTCAGTTCTTCCCCGTATACATCAATCATGGGAACCGTCTGCCAATGCACAATATCCGGATAGCTTCCGTTAAACTCGTCGATTGCTTCCTGGGAAAGCTCTCCCTTATGCATCTGCAAAAAATGCGGCGGCTTTGCCGTTTCATACATTGTTGAAATGGACGTAAAAAGCAGCACCAGAATCAGACAGACCGAAACGGCAAGCATTACAGACAGCGACATGAGCAGGAAAAGAATCGCATTATTCCATGGATTCTTCTTAAAATCATTTTTCAGAAGCTTTAAGTACATGTTCTTTCTCCTTCTGCTCCTCCAGATTTTTCTGAAGGGCTCTGACACCCCTGCTGTGTCCGATTGTGGAAGCACAAAGAGCCATTCCGATGCCGGATAAGATCAACAGGAATCCGATTCCCCTTCCTTCTCCGGTTCCGATCAGCCTTCCCACACTGCCTGCAAGAATACCTTTTTCTGCAAGCATAGGCTCAAACAGATAATCCGCAAGCACTCCACAGCTTGCATAGGCAAGCACAGTGCCTGCCTGTGTCAGGAGACTGATCATTCCCCACACCCTACCCTGCAGTTCATTGGGAATATTGACTCTTACCAGCACATCTGCACAGGTATTCATAAACGGAAGAGACAGAAAGAACAGAAAAATACCTATCCCCGTCACCCAGAGATTTCTGTTTACACCGGCAAGTGCCATAAATACTCCGCAAAAAATTCCTGCGCCGCAGAGCACCCTTGCATATCCGCCTCTGATACCGACAAAACCGATCCACACGCTGCCCACCAGCATTCCTATGGCACAAACGGACTCCAGAATTCCCACCGTCCTTGCGTCGCTGACTGCGAGCACCATAGGACCTGTAAGTGTCTGCACAAAACCGATGAAGAAGCATACAAAGGCCATAATGATGACCAGTGACAGAATTCCTTTATTTTCGGTGATTACCGTAAATCCCTGTTTCATCTCCGTTAAGAATCCCTGTGTTTCTCTCTTTACCGGCTTCTGAATTGTTTTTCTCACCAGCGCTACCATAGTGATTGTAATGAAAAAGGTGCTGATATCCAGTACCAGGATCAGGCGAATATCTGCTACTGCCAGCAGAATACCGGCCAGTGCCGGAGAGAGAAGATATCTTGCATTTCCCGCCATCTGTACCATACCGCTTGCCCTGTCATACTCCTCCTGTGTGAGAAGGTCGGTAATTGTGGCGCGGTAGGAAGGCTCCAGCAGTGCCACAAAAACTGCATTGAAGGTCACCCCGATCAGGATCGGAAGCATGCTTCCTGCACCTACCTGTATCTGCCATAAAATATACAAAAGGCCCAGACCGGAAAACAGATCCCCAATGATCATCAGGATCCGCCTGTCATACCGGTCTGCCAGCACGCCGCCCAAGGGACTCAGCAGAATTGTGGGCAGATAAGCAAGCAATGTAACCAACGAAACATAGCTGACACTTCCCGTCATCTCATAAACATAAATAGAAAGTGCAAAGGCGGTCATCCCGCTTCCGATACTGGAAATCAGTTCCCCGATCCAGATCATCATAAATTTCTTCATTTTTCCTCCGTTCCGAAGCATCTGTGCTTCTTTCCTATTTGCTTTTTAATAGACCGACTGTCGGTCTGTATGATTTTCAAAGAAAAGAAGGTTGCGATCGCACCTTCTAAAATTTCCAGTGTTCCCGTGTAACTGCAAGAAAATGTCCTTCCTCCACACCAAGCATTTTCTCAAGCATCAGAATCATTGCATCAAACAGCTTCTGTGTTTTTTCCGGTTCTATCTGAAAGATCCCTTCATCCAGCAGAGTACTGGCAGATGCCAGGAAAATCTGCACATATTGCTCCGGGTACGCACAGGTAAATACCCCTGCCTGAATGCCTGTCTCTACAATTCCCGTTAAAACAGGAGTAAGGGTATTCACCAAAGAAACCAGCGCCTTCTGATGCATCAGCGCATTTTCTGTCTTGTGCATCTCCTCAAGCAGCACATCCCCAAGTTTTTCCTTTGTGCGGGCAGCCAGAAATACCTGGAGAAGCTTTTCTTCCGGTGAAAGACCGGGATCTGCCTCCACACTCCTGACCTGCTGCGTAATCTGATCCATCATCTTTGCAATTACGGCATCCAGTACTTCTTCCTTGGATTTGAAGTAATGGTAGAAGGTTCCCTTGGCAATGCCGATTGCCGTGAGGATATCATTCACACTGCACTGTTCGTATCCTTTCGACTCAAACAGCATTGCTGCTGTGTCAATAATTTCATTTTTCCGCTCATCATGTTCCTTAACAATTCTCAAGCTGATTACCTGCCTTTATAATAAACCGACCGTCGGTCTATTACTATCATATAGCATTTCTAAGGATATGTCAACTCACAAATCTGTTTTGTGCCTTGGCCGCTTTCTTGTCTGCCGCCAGAATTTCAGTCACATTTTCATAGCTTCCAAATGGGCCTGCTTCATTAGATACAGCAACGATCGTCACGGACACCAGTGGATAAAATTCCTTTACGCCGTGCCGATTCATTGCAAATGTACCTCCTCTTCTTCGATCCTCTTCCGTGTAAAGAGTATGTGCCCTTTTCTCAAATTCGGTCCGGATTTTCTCATGAAACACAATCGGAATGATTCCCTTACAGATCATCACAAAATCATCCCCGCCGATATGTCCCACAAAGTCTTCCTGCCCGGCATTCTGCCGCAGAATGTCTGCCAAGATCCGAATCACTTCATCACCTTTCCCAAAGCCATAGACATCATTGAAGGCTTTAAAGTTATCCAAGTCAAAATAAAAAATGGTATGCTTCTCCTGATCCGTGATGCAATGACGTATCTTCTGCTCAATCACTTTATTTCCCGGAAGCCCGGTAAGCGGATTCGCGGATTTTGCCTGATTAACTGCAATTTTCATAGATCCCTTCAGCAGATTTTGAACCGTGACCACGCCAACATATCTGCCATTATCATTGATAACAATAAAATCATAAAGATTTTCTCTCTCTCGCTCCAGGGCCTGCTCCACTACGTTATTGATTGCAGTTTTTCCTTCTACCTCCAGGAAACGCTTCTCAACAAGCTCACTGATCTGTTTATTGTGATGAAGTGCGAATCCGTATCTGCCTCCCATTTTTTCAAGCAGCTTTTCTCTTGTCAAAATGCCGGTCGCTCTTCCCTTTTCTACTACACAGAGCCCCGGAACATCCTCATTCTCCTTTATATAGGACAGGACATTCTCGGCCTTTGCATCTGATGGGACGGTAAAGGAAGGGATCATAATCCCCTTTATGCAACTGCTTTCCTCATTAGCGATTTCCATTTCATGCCTCTGTCTTCCTCTTTCCTCCATGTCCCGGCGCAGCTCCTCATTGATTCCCCGCAGTTTTTTGTCCGGTCTTGCCAGGAAATATCCCTGTCCAAACTGAACACCGATCTCTGCAAGCATATCCAGCTCCTGCCTGCATTCGATACCCTCTGCGATCAACAGCACGCCACTGTGTGTGGAAAACTCCACCAGTCCCTTGATCATGGCAAGCTTTGCCGGTTCCTTATAAAAATCTCTCACCAACCCGATATCCAGCTTAATATATTCGGGCATCAGCGCACAGATTCTGTTAAGCCCCGAATAAGCAGAACCTACATCATCAATGGCAATGTGATATCCCTGCTTCCGATAATGCTCTACTGCTGCCTTGATCTCCTCCTCATTTTCTGTCTCCTGACGCTCTGTAATTTCAAAAATGACACATTCACTTTTGATCCCATAGCGTTCCAGATACTCACCGGTAAAACCTGCCTGAAATTTTTCATCCCGCAAAACCTTCGGATTTACATTAATAAAGAGTCTTGCTTTCTGCCCATCAAAGTATTCCTTCTGTTCTGCAATTTCCCGAAGGGCTGCTCTGCGGCAGACCTGTTCAAGCTCCCATATTTTTTCTTCCCGCTCCGCGCATCGGAACATTTCTTCAATATTATCAAACAGCCCCGAACTGCTCACCCGGCTTAAAGCCTCATAGCCAAGTACTTTCCCGTCCCGCAGGGAAACAATCGGCTGATATACCGGGTAGATCAGTCTCTGTTCTATTACGGTCTCAAGCTTTTCCCGTTGAGTAATCATGATATCCTGCGTCATCCTTCCTAATCCTCTTTTCATACAATAAAGCCATCGTAAAAAGTATACGTCCGGACGGGGTTTCCTCCAATCGCACAGAGGTAAAAGAAATGAAAAAAATGTGTAAATTTCAATCCTGTACCTATTTTCTGCAATAAAAAACCCCCGGCGCAATGACCGGAGGTTCCTAATATCTGTATTCAATCATTTTATCCTGCAAGCCCTGTTTTCAGCTTGTCTGCAAGCTCCTTGATCTGCTCAACCATTCTTTCAATTTCTTCTACACCGGCACTGTTTTCCTGAGTGGCTGCCGTTACATGTTCAATGGCGCTGTGATTATTCTTCGTATTGTTGTTTACCTGCTCCATACTCTTAGCCACTTCGCTGCTCTTACCTCTGATGCTTTCTGTCGTCTTCTCCATTTCCATGATCTGACCGGACATCTCCAGATTCGAGGCGGTGATCACGGCAGTAGAACTCCCTGCCTCCTTGATACTATCCATTCCCGCCTGCGTCAGCTTTGCACTTTGCTCGATAACGCTAACAGCTTTTTCTGTATTATGCGCTACCTCATTTACAATGCTTCCGATATTTTCTACAGCCGCTTTGGTCTGCTCAGAGAGCTTCTGAATCTGACCGGCTACCACTGCAAAGCCCCTGCCGTGCTCGCCTGCTCTGGCCGCTTCTATAGTCGCATTCAACGCAAGAATATTGGTCTGATTGGAAATTCCTGTAATCACCTGAACAATTCCGAGAATTTCTTTGGATTCCTCGCCCAGATGCTGGATCACATTCTTACATTCATTGGCACTTTCATTGATGTGCTCCATGCTCTTTGTGGCGAAATCCATTTTTTCCTGGTTTTCTTTTGTCTTTTCATTGATCTGCTTTGCCAGTCCGGCAACCTGATCATTCATAACTCCAAGCTCTATCAGCTGCGCATTAATATCCTGGGTCCTCTCATTGACACCTATAATTTCATCTGTATTTTCGCTAAAGCTCTGCAGCACATTCCCTGACTCCTCCGCAATCTGTTCATTTGCCGCCATAGAAGCTTCCGTGATGACCGATAATTCCTTCACCATGGTGAAAAGGGATTCTGAAGTCTGATTCGACTTCTCCTGCATCAGCTTCATATGCTCCATGAGCTTTTCCTGTTCCTCTGCGCCAAGAAGATTTGACAGCATACCGGCTGTTCTTTCGCAAAGCATGGTGAAAATAGCTGCAATCGCAACAAGCACCAGTGCTCTGGGAATAATACCGAAGACAAACAGCCTATAGGGAGTGGGAAAATTGTGATCCGTCGTTGTCTCTAACACAAATGAAAGCCATTGTCCAAACGAAACACCTACTACAGACAGTATCGTTATGATGATATTCAGCTTTTTTGAAAAATAAAGGCTTGCAATAGCAATGGCATAAATATATAAGACAACCACATGATAGCTCAGGGTAACTGTCGCAATTGTCACAAATACCACGGCACATAAAGTCACCAGGTATTTCACCCACCACTCCTCGATCTTCATGATATTCACAAGAACGGTCGGGAGCCATAGAAGCACTGCTCCCGCCAGATAGGCAATTGTCATAATGCCCTTATCGACCACAAATATTCCAATTACATTCAGCAGATACACAAGCGTAAACATCACGAATGTGATTCTCATGACCTTTGCCACCGCTCTGTTTGCCTGCTTCTCATTTTGCACAAGTACACCGCTTTTTTCTTCCGTTTTCATTTTCTTCCCCCACTTAATGATATGATGATGCGCACTCTATTCTACTACATAATCCATGCAGGTTCTGACTGCAGTAAACGGTCTTACCTTCTCATTTGCCACAGCCACATGCGCCGGATGAGAGGAATAGCCTTTAAGTGCCTCCTCGCTCTCAAAGACGGAATCCAGCATCAGATCTGCATTTGAGCTTGAAAGTGGATTAATATTCACCGTAATATCAATCAATCCCGGGATCTGTCCTGCCAGGCCTTCCAATCCTTCCTTAATCTCCTGCTTGATCTTCTCCTTCTGAGCATCTGAATACTCATCCTTCAATTTCCATAAAATTACATGTTTCACCATTTTTTGTTCCTCCTAGGGTATATTCTATCACATCCATTACTCTTTTACTATAACATTTCATTTCTGTCTGCACGCAGGACATTTTCCCCTGCCTCTGGTTCTATCTCAATTTTCAAAATATCTCCTAGTGCCACCTCTTCCTCTTCCAGTCTTATGACTCCGGAATAAACATCGATCTTCCTTAATGCCTCTCTTTTATTCACATACTCACCCAGTGTTCTCTCTTCCTCATAGGACGCCTTTTTATCCTGAATAAACTGTGTGATCTCTATAACAGGCCTTTCTCCGTTTCCAAGCATCAGCAATAGTTCCCCGATTTTACGATTCAGTTCCTCCTTGCTTTCCTCCGAAAGCTCTATCTTCTCAACCCGGCACTTTTGTTTTTCCTCAAGAGCATCCTCATATCCCTTCAACGCTGCAAAGGGCATAAATATTTTCGCTCTGGCTGCTCTGTCCATAGGCGGACGCTTTGATCTCGGTCTGTCTTTATTGATGATATCCTCGTACATTTTACTCCTCTTAAATCTCTATGCGATACTCTGCACCTTACGCTCTGTGTCCGCCGATCTGCTGATTCCGCTCTATCGTGGTGGCTCCTTCTTCAAGGTTAGTTCCCTTCAGGATTGCATTCTTTCCGTATTTCCCCTGGATCTTGAGCATTGCCTGCTGCATTTTTCGTTCCCGTTCCTGCTTTTTCTTCTCCTCTTCCACCCTGTCATAGTCCGTAAACAGATCCATCTGTTCATAATGCTCTGTAGCTGTTTTCTTTTCATCCTGCAGATCGCAAACACCCACAGAAATCTTTTTCATTCCAAGCTTTCTGTCCATGATTCTGTCATAGATGCTAAGAGCCGCTTCCTTCAGTACTTCCGCAGACGAAGTATACTCCTTCAGCTTACAGAAGCCATGGACCGGCTTGGGAACCGTCCTTCCGTATCCGTCAAGCTCCATAGGACCTTGATAGTAATCAACACCAAAGCTTTTGTCATAATGAATATCCACCGTGACCAGATTGGTAACAAGTCCTTTCTCCAGCAGTTCCAAAGCCTGCAGCTCCATCATTTCCTTAATGATCGTCCTTCCCTTCTCATAAGGATACGCACAGCTCAGTACCTGGCCGGATGAGAGGGAATTAGAGTCCGGCTTATAGTTTTTGATATCCTCCATGAGACACGGTTCATAGCCCCATGCGTGGTCGATCAAAAGCTCTGCATCAATGCCGAAGAGCTTATACAGGTAATCTTCCCCTGTCCCACAGCCAAAGTCACTGACAGACATTCTGGCAATATCTCCCATGGTGTACATACCTGCAGCCTCCAGCTTTTTGCTGATTCCTCTTCCGATCCGCCAAAAGTCTGTGAGAGGCTTGTGGCTCCACAGGATCCTCCTGTAGGACATTTCATCAAGCTGTGCAATGCGGACTCCATCCTCATCCGGTTCCACGCGCTTAGCCACAATATCCATCGCTATCTTCGCCAGATACAAATTGGTGCCGATGCCTGCCGTTGCCGTAATCCCGGTCTGCGACAACACATCCCGGATCATCCTTCCGGTAAGGGCGTGAGCAGTCAGTGGCTTTCCCTGCTCATCACGATACAGCTGCATATAATCGGTCACATCCATGAATACTTCATCTATTGAATAAACATGAATATCCCTGGCACTGATATATTTTAAATAAATCTGGTAAATTCTGCTGCTGTAATCCATATAAAGCTGCATTCTCGGCGGCGCAATGATGTAATTGATTTCCTTTCCCGTCCTCGCCTTGATTTCCCTGCATTTTTGAATCACCTCAAACAATCTGGCTCTGCCCGGGATCCCATATTTTCTTAGGGAAGGGGAAACTGCCAGACAGATCGTTTTCTCCGTTCTTGACTCATCTGCAACAACAAGATTCGTGGTAAGAGGGTCAAAGCCCCTCTCCACACATTCCACTGAGGCATAAAATGACTTTAGATCGATTGCAATATAAATTCTTGAATTATCCATCTCCCCGCCTATATTCCGTATTTTTTCAGATCAACCCTGCCGTCTTTGACCTCGATTCCATCTTCCTTTAGCAGCTTCTCCTGAGCACCGGCTCCTCCGAATGCAAATTCTCCTGAAAGCTCACCCTTTGCATTCACCACCCGGAAGCAGGGAATGTGCTCCGGATCGGGGTTCTTATGGAGTGCATTTCCCACTGCTCTTGCCATTCTCTTATCACCTGCAAGCTCCGCGATCCTTCCATAGGTTGCCACATGTCCCTTAGGAATTTTTCTGACGGCCTCGTAGATTCTCCTGGTAGGGCTGTCGGTTACCAGATCGTAGCTTTCGGCAATCATCCGTTTAATATCCTTATCCGGTATGGAACCATCCAGAATGATTGTATTCCAGTGTTCCTTACTCTGATGATATCCGGGAATCACGGCCTCAAAGGAATTTCTCCAGAAATCCCTCCATTCCGGATCAACCTTCACATTCAGATTGATATAGCCTTCCCGTTCATAGGTCCATAAAAAAGCTTTTTTACTCCCCTTCACCCTGACAAGCTGCCAATTGGGATCGTGAAAGGGTGCTTCCTGATAGGTATTCGGAAAAGAAAGACCGTATGCCAAAGCTTCCTCTCTTGTCTGCATGCTCATTCTCCCACTCTATTTGTCCCAGTAAACAAAGCCTTATATGATTTCATATTGCATCAGTTCATACTTAAGCCTGGTACCCTCCATTATTTCTGCCGGGAGTAGCGCTCTTGCCACAAGCTTAATATCATCTGATTCTATATCAGTCCTCTTTAAATTTGCATAGTCGCCGTCAATACTGACCACTTCATAATACCATGTTTCCATTTAAAAATTTCTCCTTCCTAATTCTCACTTACCAGATATTGGTACACTGTGTCATAAGTCAACACATAGAGGGAATCGTCCACCGGAATGAAATAATCCGGTCCGGTCTTCAGTTTCCGCTTTTCCAGTACTGCCCCACTATGGCGGCTCAAAATAAACAGATAATCATCTTCGTCAGTAAATCCGTAGCCACAGATGATGGTATCTTCACCGACCAGGAAGTTTCTGCCGTTGGCAAGCAGCATCTCACTTCTCCACAAAAGCTTTCCGGTCTCCACCTCCACTGCCACGACAAAACCGGTACATGGCTGATCTTCCGAATAGGTCAGGTGCGCAATCTCGGTGTAAAGTACACCGTCATAGATTGCTGCATAGGGAATATACAGTGTCGTATAGGCATTCCCCGGAGTGGGGGTGTATAAATAGTTCGAGAAATCATACGTGCCCACAAAATCGTAGGTTCCCATCTCAGAGATTTCCACTGCAAGCCGCCCTTCATCCGCAGAATTATCCGCATAATAGTAGTAGGCATCATCGGAATATCCTTCTCCATAAAGATCACCCGGCAGCGGAATCCCGGTTTCTGCAGACCAGTCCTCTTCAAAAAGACAGATTGATGAATCCTTTGAGACCTCCGAAAGCTTAACCGGTGAAGCTGTCAGTGTATCAAAAATTCCATCAGCTATATACGGGACCTCCCAGTCAGGACACTCAATCACAAAGTATCCGGCTTGATCTCCTGCCCCCTGAGTCTCCCATTCGCCCAAATACGGCTCAAGTTCCTGGGAAGACCAGCCTGCCGGTTCTGCTTCCTTATAGGAAATACGTTCCTCAACCGGAATATCCTCCTTTACGGGTAAATAGTCCTCATTGAAAAGATCGGGATACTCCTCATAGGACAGATCGGCAAATATCGGTCCAAATGCATAATACTGCAGCGCATATGCATCAAAGTAAACATGGAAACCGGTATCGTTAAGAATCCATGGCAGATAACCGCCATCGATCATATCTTCTATCAGAGGCAGCATCTGTGCATTTTCTTCCTCCGAAAACACATAAGTATCATCTATGGCAATCAGATTTTCCAAAATGATCTGTGAAAGGCCATCCACATCCTTCACCACATCAGAAAGCGTAAGCGTCTTACCTGTCTTGGTGTCAATCATATCGGTTCCGAAATAAGTATACGGATGTGGTCCACCATAATAATAGTAGTAAACCACCAGCCAGCCTACTGCTCGTTCATCTGCCCGGAGTACCTCAAGGTCCCAGCTCTCCTGATAGGATGTCGCGAAATAGGACATGTCTTCTTCCCGTGCAGACTCCGCCGCGCGCGCCAGGGTACTGACTGCATATTCATACGTGTCTGTGCTATACTCCTCAAGGCTCTGCGCCAACGTCGGATAATTTTTCTTTAAGTCATCCGGCAGTTCAAAGGAGGAATACTCTACAAAGGCATAGGGGAAGCTGTCCCCTTCCTCCGGAACATAATAGTCCTCCGTCTCTATATGGTTCTGAACAACCGTAAACCGAATCTCGCTTTCTTCGCTCACTGCTTCATCGGCATTTTCCGAATGACTGTCCTGTCCGGTTTCTTCGTCCTTTTCAGTCTGTTCCTGCGTTGTCTGAAGTTCTTTCTCCGGTCCGGCGCTTGTTTTCTTTGAACATCCCGCTAAAGAGAGTGTCATTACCATTCCAATCAAAAAAATAGCGGCTTTTCTTTTCTTCATCTGCCCCTCCGTTTGTCATTTCCATTTCAGTCTACTGCTATGCTTCTATAAAACCATTTTTTCTGTCTTGTGTCAATTTCAGCTCCCGGCATTCTTTGGCGTTTGCTTTTTCTTGAAGCTAACACAAAGGATCGTGCCACTGATCGCAAGAAAAACAGAAAACGTGCAAATCATCGGGATATAGTCGCTATACAGGGTGTGGTGCTTCTTTGCATCAACCTTAATCATGATCACGTCGCCCTCCGAATATCCGGATTTGTTACGTATACTCCCATGTTGTACAATTTCGCCGTCTTTATCAACCCATTCCAGATTATACTTCTGGGTATCGAGTGCATAGCGCTTCTTTGATACAAATGTCTTTGTCACGGTTGCCGGAACCTCTTCGTAACCACCGCAATATTCCTGTATTGCACTGATGATTCCTATAGTAGAAATAATAATTAAGATTGTACAGATTACTCTTTTCATGTAACTCTTTATCTCCTTATTTGCATATTAGCTGAATACCCTATAGGATTCCATGCTTTTCCCTTCAGTCCTTTCTCCTATGTGCGGTTATAATGGTATAACTTTTTGCGTTCACTGTAATTTTCAAATCCTCCGTCTCACAATACCAATTCTTTCCCTGCCTATAGATCTTGCAATGACCTGATAAAATCTTCTGCTTACAGAAAGCCACAACATCATCTGCTTCCGTCTTAAGATTCTGCTTGATTCTCTCTGCTCCCAGCGGTGTTGTATGCAGTTTTTCGATATTAGAAAGTAGTACTTCTGCACTTTTGTCCGTGTCCGGATCCACATGACAGGCAGTAAGCTTTTGCCACTCCATTCTTGTGATTGCAAACACCTTGGTGATTTCATTCACCTCATCCTTAAATTCATCCACCTGATGGCATCCCCATGAGACGGCAGCTGATGCAGATGGAGTATTTGTATATTTCATATAAGAATAAATTACATTGAAGGGTGTATTTTGAAACGTCCAGTCTCTGACTGCAATAGCTGCTTCCTTTGCATATCCTTTGCGCTGATGATCCCTGCGGATATGATATCCGATCTCCGGCTTTATGACTCCATTGATCGACTGCATGGTGAGTCCGCAGTCACCAATCATTTCACCGTTCTCCTTCAAGCATACTGCCCACAAACCAAATCCAAAAATCTGATATCTCTCAATATTTCTGCTAATCCAGCCTTTTACTCTTGCTTCATCAAATGTATAGGGATAATGCTGCATAATATCAGAATCTGCAAGGACTGCGTAAAGTGCGTCAAAGTCGTTCTCATTCATTTCCCTTAAAAACAGCCTGTCTGTCTTAATCATCAATACTCCCTCTTTACCTCTTTTAAATCATAAATCTTCATAAATCTTTTTTCATCTTCTAAATTGTTGATCAGCATCACTTCCACAAAATGTGCATCACCATAATTTTTGAATCCTGCGATCTTTTCACCGGTACAGATTGAGCTTCTGATTACCGCATACTGCTTTTCCGGGTCAAAAGGGATCTTATCCCTCAATGTGCGCTCATAATAAGGAATTTTGCTGTTGTCCTGACGCATTTCAATCATAAACACAATGAAAAATGCTGCGAGAATCAGCATGCCAATTACAACCATCCACCACATAAAATACCGGAACAGCAACCACACAATTCCGGGAATTACTACTGCTGTGAGGAGCCCCACACAGATCCATTTACCACCAAAATGAATCGAATTAATCTTTGGGATTATCCTTCTGCACCTCCTTTATCTCATTCACAAGATAGTCGCGTAACCTGCTTAAGTCTTCCTCCGGTAGCAAATGCTTCTCACCTTCAAACCAGATTTTCATTGCAAGCTTCGGAAGATATTTCAAATCCTCCGGAACATGATCTATCATCCATATACCACCATCATATTTTGACAGTATTCTTCTTTCTTTTTTGAAAGAAAGAATCCTTCCCAAGATCAAAACATTACTGGAAAAGTATCTGGCATCATAATCATGAAAATCATAATCGTCAATGTCTGCGCTGATCGCTACCCAGAAATCTTCATCAGATATATCTGCAAACACTTTCTGTATTTCTCTTCCATATAATACAATACCGCATTGCTTCAGTAATTTGATATAACTGGTTACATCTGCATCGGGAAATTCATGATCCACAACATACACGTCTGCATCAGGATTGCTAAATCTTTCCACATATTTCTCTGTCCAGAAATCACTGTAATGAAATACACAGTTTCCCGGTGTCTTCCAATTCCTCGCATCCGACAACTTCACTGCCGACATCTCAAGCGGACAAGGTTTTTTATCAATTTCTATGATATCACGTGCGATTTCAAGTTTCACCTGAATATCAATGGAATCCTTTACCACCACTAGTATATCAATATCTCCGGAATCCGGATTGAAAGCATCAAGGGCGATTGAACCGTGAAGATATACCCCAATCAGTTCATCTCCTAAATGCTTTTTCCATATGTTTACTACTTTATTAATCTGATTCAATATTTCATTTGGTAAATCTCTGAATCCAATCAAATTGCTCATAACTATCCCCTATGCTGCGCCCCGCCACGTTTTCGGGCGCGTGGCTTTTTCAGCACTTCTCTTCTCCTACGCCCCGCTCCGCTCTCGGGCAATCACCTGTTTATATTAATTATATATCTTCTGTTAGGTAACATATATTTTACTTATAAACCATTTATGTATCTTGTCAAGAGCAAAACAAGCGAAAGCTAAGCTCAAGGCAAGGCAAGCGAAAGCTAAGGAAAGTTATAGATTTGAAACAAGTAAAAGCTTTAGACGCAAAAGAGCCAAAGACCTCTATGTCCCTGGCTCTTAATCTGTCTTTAATTACAATGCGAAAAGCCTCAAGCATCCTATATTTTTTTGTAGTTCTTTTCAAATTCCTCGATTGGCATTGGTTTGGCAAAATAGTATCCCTGAATCATATCACATTCCTGATCGGTCAGGAAATCAACCTGTTCCCTGCTTTCGATACCCTCTGCAACAATCTTCATATTCAGCTTCTTTGCAAGATCAATCACTTCGGAAACGATCAGCATTCCTCTATCAAGAGAATCTGCCCCCCGGAAAAAGTCCGCGTCAATTTTCAGCACATCAATGGATAACTCCTTTAAAGAATTCAAGGAGGAATACCCGGCTCCGAAATCATCCATGGATACCGAGAATCCGGCATTGCGAAGCTTCCTTACGGTAGTAAGCAATACCTGCTTGTCATCGAAAAATGCGCTCTCAGTCAATTCAAGTTCAATCACATTATGCGGTACATGGTACTGATCCACGATCTCACAGATATGCTCCGCCAAATCCTCTCTTGTGAAATGAGCACGGGAAACATTGACAGAAATGGGAACTACCTTCCATCCCTGCTCGATCCACTCTGCCTGCTGCCTTGCCACCTCATGCAACATATAGTCATCCAGCTTCAGAATAAATCCATTCCGCTCAAAAATAGGAATAAATTTGTTCGGTGGAACAAACCCTTCGGTAGGATGTATCCAGCGCACCAGCGCCTCTGCACCTCCAAGCGTTTCCTCGCCGGTACTGAATTTAGGCTGCAGATATACCTGAAACTCCCGATTTTCCAGTGCGCGTTCCATATCCGCCTCAACCTTCTGCTCCCACAAACGCTGCTTACTCATCTCAATATTAAAAAATCCAATCTGAGGTTCCTTATCTTCTCCGCACAATTCTCTGGCAAGCACAGCATTATTATATAGGTCTTCCACATCATCATGGAAATGTTCCACGTAACAAACACCAATTGCAAATTTAAGCTTAATCTCAGGAAAGCTTGAATCAATCTTCTGGAGCATTGTTGTCAATCTTAAGATCAGTTCCTCGTCACCGGAACAGGAAAGCAGCATGCCAAAATCCGCCTTCTCATGATGAGCAAGCACTTCCCCTCTCCTCATTTGCTTTTTCAGCAAAAGATAAATTCGTTCGATCAGCTCCTCACCCTTAATAAAACCAAAGCAAGTACAAAAGCTTCTGTATTTTTTCATCCGCAGGTGAATGACTGCAAGTTTCTTATTCGCACGTCCTCTTTTAACTTTCCGGATTCTCTTAGTGCTTTTCCGGATAAAGGCCAGCCAGTTTTCTCCCCCGGTGATCATATCGGTATAAATAATTTTTGTTGTTCTCTTCTGGCTGATCACCATGCTCACAAGTGTCCAAAGATAATAGAGTGAGAACAACACCACCACAAGGACAAGGAAAGACATTCCAAGAACCGCCATCTGCAGATCATGTCCATAAATTCTAAGCTTGCATAAAACACAGACTGTATGCTCATTCATCGGAATCAGATACCAGATATCCTCGTCAGCAAGCAGCTGATTTCCATCACGATAGATATTGGAAAAATCAATCATCGCCAGCAGTTTTTCGTTAATTTCCATATCCCCGTTTGAATCGATGGTAAAAAGGCTCACACTCTCCGACAGTACCATGTCAACCGCTACCTCTTTGCCCATAGGAGAAAGGACCGCAGTTACGGCCTCCTCTTTCTTCGGAATCATATCGCTGCTGGACCACAATATCTCCCCCTGTGCTCCATATACACAAACTGCCTCCAATTCGTCCATCATATCATGATACAGTTCCACCATCTGTTCCGGAGTCCGGGAGTTGTCTTCTCCAATCGCCTCATAGCTTTCCGCCACTTTCATCGATAAACGATATCCATACATTAATTCCCGGCTTAAAATATTAATGAATAGTGTCGTGAACTCTCCCACGATTGCAACCAGAATAAACCCGACAATTACAAACAATCCAATGACGGAAGGCCATATTCGTTTTCTCTTTAGTCTTCTAATTCGCTTTTCTTTTGTCTTTTCCATAAGTCCCTCATAAAAACTGATTTCTATAGTAACGATGTACTGAAATACCGTTCCGCACGGTCTGCCAGAATCGTAACAATGACCTTATCTCTTCCGTATTTTTCCGCCATCTGTTTTGCTGCCCACACATTTGCGCCTGAGGAAGTACCTACCAGAAGCCCCTGCACTCTTGCCAGCTCTCTTGCGGTCTGAATGGCGTCACTATCTGCCACCTCCACAATATCCGTAATTATCTTCGTGTCTAACACCGCCGGAATAAATCCATCACCAATTCCCTGAATCTGATGAAGGCCCGGCTCGTGTCCGAGAAGGGCGGACACATTCTTCGGCTCCACCGCCACAATCTTACAGTCCGGATTCTGCTCAAGCAGATAGCTTGCAATTCCCTGCAGCGTGCCGCCGCTGCCGATGCCGGATACAAAAATATCGATTTTCTTTCCCAATTGCTCCACGATTTCCCTCGCCGTTGTCTTATAGTGAGCATCCGGGTTTGCGGGATTTTCAAACTGCTGTGGTACAAAATACTCATCCGAAGATGCTGCAATCTCCTCTGCCTTTTCCACTGAGCCGCCGATGCTTAATTCCGGCGGAGTCAGCACCAGTTCTGCACCCAGGGCATGAATGATCTTCTTACGCTCTTCACTCATATTCTCCGGCATCACAATGATTACCCTGTAGCCCTTGCGCACTCCGCAAAGGGCCAGACCTATCCCCGTGTTACCGGATGTAGGCTCAATAATCGTCATTCCCGGCCGAAGTTTTCCGCTCTTTTCAGCCTCCTCCAACATATTAAGTGCAATCCTGTCCTTGATACTTCCACCCGGATTCAAAAATTCTGCCTTTGCATAAAGTTCAATTCCTGTAGTTGCTTCAAGGCTTAAAAGTGGGGTATTTCCGATCAAATCCAAAATATTGCTGAAATACATGGCTGTTCTCCTTCTCATAGCCAATTTGAAATTCGTTCAGAATCTATTGTACCAAAGGTATCCAGAAAATGCCACCACTCATATACTCATTTTACATTATTTATTCCCCCCCAAGAACGAACCCGCTCTCGTTCGGATCCGCCTCCCGCAGCAAGAGGGAGCCGTCGTCACCGCTGACCTCAATGGCGAAGCGGCGCAGGGTGCCGTGCTGATCCTCGTAAGAGATGCCATAGGCGGGCAGGTCGCCGGGGAATATGAGTTGTACCGCGATTTGTGTGTCCGAAGTCACCGTATCCCAATGGCAGTCATCCCCCGCAAGGGTGGCCGAACAGGTCATGGTCCCATCGTCCGCCACGTCCTCCACGAACAGGTTCCAGATGTTCAGATCTGACGCCCAGCTGTCAGAGGTGATGAGAATGCAGCAGGCATCCGGGCCGTCGTATAGGGTAACCCAGTTATAGTCCTCGTCCCCGACCTCTGTCAGGTACTGGACTGACACCGGAGACTCGGATTCGACGGCACTAAAGCTGCCCGTCCCTGAGAAGGGTGTAAGTGGCAGTGCCTCCCCGGCGGGATCAAGCGCCCAGAAATCCTCGGCGGTCATGTCTGATTCCTCCGACTCCGCCAGGTCCCAGCTTCCGGTTTCGTTGTAATAGACGCGGATATCGCCGCCGCTGTCGAGGCCGGTAAAGAGGAAGCTTTCACATTCCAGCGCGGTTCCGTCTTTGGTAAGGTAAAATACTCCCTGGCCGGTCTTAGCTGCGCTGCTGGAGCCATAGTAGTAGAAGTGACCGTCACCCATATAGACATAGCTGCTGCGGTACCAGCCCTCAAAGACCAGCTCTGGCTGTCCGTCCACCAGGGTATAGAGGGCGTTGATCGGTCCGCCAAGCTGACCCACCGCCAGTTCAGGGATTCCGTCGCCGCTCAGATCTTCCACAAGGTAGCCCATCTCATATTCGGCTCTGTCCCCCGCGTCCCGGGCAGCCTCCAAAACGCCTATTTCGCCGGGCTCATCGCTGTCCTGGCCAAAGGGGTCGACCACCAGTGCACGGAAGCGCTCCACCAGCTTGCTGTAGATAAGGTCAGGGTCGGTGGTCTTTTCTGGACCCTGTGTGTCCTGCTCCGGCTCCTGTATGTCCTGCTGATCCACGTTCTGCTCCTGCATGGGCTGGGGACTCGATGTGTCTTCGACGGGTGGTTCCGTCTCTATATCGGGCTCACTGGCCATGCCACAAGCCGTTATGTTTGCCACCAACAAAATGCTCAAGAAAAAAGCAATATATCGTTTCATATTATCTCACTCCCTAGTCTGTCGCGGAAAACGGGATCATGGACAAATACTCATACTCCGGCTCCCACGCCCAGAACCCCTCCAGAGACATGTCTGCTTCCTGAGAATCCTCAATGTCCCAGCTTCCGGTTGTATTGTAATAAACAGTGACATCCGATTCATCTCCATCCAAAATCTGAACGAAGTAGAATTCATCGCAAATAAGAGCTGTACCGTCATCCGTGAGGTGATAGAACCCCTGACCGATTTCCGACGCGCTGTGATATCCGGAATAGAAGAATCTGCCGTCCTGCAAATAGGCATAGCTGCCGTCGCCCACTTCCCCAAAGATCAGTTGTGGCTTTCCGTCCACCAGGGTAAAGAGCGCGATTAGGTATGCGCCATACTCCCGCGTGGGGCCTATCACCAGTTCCGGCACACCATCGTCGTTGAGGTCCTGGATTGCATACCCGATCATATCCGAAGGTTCGTATCCCCAACCCTCCCCCATTTCCTGGGCGATTATGAGGAAGTTCTGTTCCCCGGCTCCATCGGCAGTGGGGAATCCGTACGGGTTCACCGCCAGGGCACGAAACCGCTCAATCAGCTCGTCATAGGCCGTATCGGTGGAGGCAGAAACACTGACGGGCTGGAGATCACAGTCCACAAAGGTAGCGCCAGACCATGCATCCGGATTTGTGTCCATATCTGTATTGTCCTTCGTATTTTCCTTCGTATTGACTTCCGTTACCTCCTCCGAAGCCGGGGGATCGGTTGCGGGCGTCTGCTCCGTATTCTCTGTCTGACCGCAGGCCGTCAGCACGGCCAGCAGCAGGAGCGATAAGTAAAGTGTAATCCATCTTTTCATGGTATCCTCCTAATACTTTTCATTTTTTTATCCAAAACTCTGTGTAAGAGTCGTCGTAGCCCCCGTTTGCTCCCCAAGGAAAGTCATACCGCCCAGTTCCGTGACGGTCAGCAGGAATACGAAAGGCTCGTCAGATTCCCCGATCTCGCCGCAGACAATTTTGGTATAACTGCCGTACAGCCCGTTCACTTCCAGTTCTTTGTCAAACAGACTGGTGTCTACGTCAGCGAAGTCGTAGTTGTTCACGCCCAGCAGGGCCTCAAGTTGCGGCGTCTGTTGCACTCGGAGGGTAACAGTATTGCCTCGCCGCTTCACCGTCAGATAGTCCCCCAGCTGCGCAGTTTCCACATAGTCGGAATCCTCCCGCAGTTCCAGAGTTAAGTCCCGGCTCAGATATTCTGATCCTGCAATACAGCCGATGGGGGCAATAGGGAGTCTCCTTATTTTGGATGCTCTCCAGGCACTTCTTTGCGGTTTCGCCGTAGATGGATGCGATCTCCTGATTGATGGCTGCAGCGTCGGTTGTATCGTCCTCAATCTGCGGCACATGGAAAGAATTCAGGCAGGGGCTTTTCTGTCTCCTGCGTTATAAGGCTCCCAGTGGGTTCTTCACCGCTGCTTTTTGGCTGTTCCGTTTGCCCCATCTGCCCCGTCTGCTGTCCGCAAGCGCACAAGGTGGTAAGCAGGAGAACAAAGGCAAGGAACAGGGCCGTATGTCTCTTTTCCAAATCATTTAACTCCTTTCTGCAACGATACCCGAGCGTCAAGTGTCATATAGCTGTACCCTCCTTTTCGTTGTGGGTTCAGTTGTCAACAAGAGTCAAATACATCACCGCTTTATCTTCCTCCCCGAAGAAGACAGGCCTTACGCCGTTCTTCGGGTCTTCACAGATATAAAGATCCTTCCCAGAGGGAGAGATCGTCACCGGATAGCGGCCCTCCGTGACATTTCCGACTCTGTCAACGACCTGCAGGTACAGGCACTCGCCGTCCATCTCCCAGACGCCAGAATATTGCGCACCGCCCGTTTGAAAGATATCCACCCTTTTGTCGTAATACAGGTCGCTGTATTCGTCAAGCCATAGCATCATATACCACTCACCGCTGCCATACCAGTAGGTGTTAGCCAGTTCCATCTCCGTGGGAGCAGCCCAGTTATCATCGCCGTTCTCCCAGTTGTCTTGGGCGTTGGCGGTGAGGTTATCAAGATTCAGGATCAAAGGATTATAATCCTCGTCGATGGGGGCGTTGATGATGAAGGACTCCGGGTAGCAGTTAGGATACCATACCACCTCCGCGCCATTTCCGGCCACGGCAGAAATTTGGATATCCGACCAGCGCTTGTCGTTTTCATCCACGAAATCATACCCCACAAACACCAGTACTGGCTGGGCGTACTCGTCCCGGTAGAGCACCTCGTCCGCCTCCGGCCAGACGCCATTGCCGGTAGATTTCCATGTAACATGATTCACCGCAAGGGTGGTGTTGTCATCCCGCGGCACAAGGCAGTATAGGTTGCCATGGCCGGTGCCCAGGATGCGATCCTCCGGGATCGTCTGGATAAAGGGCATTTCCTCCATCAGACTGGGAGAGTTCAACCACAGCCAATCGGCGAGCGGCGTGGAATCGTCCGCTTCCCGATACCCGAGATACGCCGCGCCCAATGCGATCTGCGGCGCGTTTTCCATGCACTCCCGTAACAGATCCAGCGCAGCCTTGGCCTGCTCACTATCTATCGGGGCAGAACTGGCCGGTAGGGTACCGCTTTCGTCTTTGTCCCCCTTAGTGATATGATTGCGTGGAAACGTGGAATCTGTCTCGACTGCTGCCGCCTCTTCGCCGGCTTCCGCAGTATCCGAAGTGATCTCAGCAGGCGGTGCGGCTTCTTCACGTGATGACGAAGCACCGCCGCAGCCAGCTTCCGAAAGCAGTATGGTCACCGCAAGCAACGCCAAAACCAACCGTTTCACTTTCCTGTTCATTTCCTTTTCCTCCTGTCCAAAAGTCCGCGCAAAGGACATTTATTCGATTCCCTGCCAATCAGCGGAAAACGGGGGCAGCGGCCTCCTCATATTTTTTGATATCAACCCACAGCATCGTCTGGGAAAGCATCGTAAGGGCCATCGTATGTAAGGGTCGTTGTATCGCCTGTCTGCTCCCCAAGGAAGGGCGTACCGCCCAGTTCCGTGATGGTCAGCATGCTTTCATAGTCGCCTCCGTTGAATTCGGACCGCTGATCAAGGGCGACCACTCCTGTCAGACCGGGACCGTTGCTGAATTCCCCCCAACCCCAGTAAGCATACACGACACCCTTCTCCGTCATGCCCAGATAGGTCAGATTCCCGCTGAAGCTCATGATGGTATCCGTTTCCGGATCGTAGGAGGTCAGTAAAAAGTTATCTCCGTTGCCGTCCATCAGGGTCAGGGAATAGGATGTCCCCGTGCCGTTGACGGACTGGCTGCCGCACCAATCGCAGTTCAAAAGGCCATATCCCATGGTGTATCGCTGGAAGGAAACAGTGTCCCACAGACCCACCCGCTCCCCGCTCTCGGTAACGGCGCAGACGTCGGGGAGTCCGTCCGCTGAGGATTGTGTGAGATCCTTTATGTCTGTCAAACCCGGGAGGGGACCACCGCCGCAGAAGTATCCGCCCTGCAGGCAGGACAGGACATCAATGTAGTCCACCCGTCCTTCCTCGGTCAGCAGGAATACGAAGGGTTCGTCAGCTTCCCCGATCTCGCCGCAGACAATTTTGGTATAGCTGCCGTACAGCCCGTTTACGGTTAGGTCCTTGTCATAGAGCGCAGTGTCTACATTTAAGAGGCCATATTCACCCAGCAGGGCCTCCAGCTGTGGCGTCTGCCGTACTCGGAGGGTAATGGTATTGCCTTGCTGTTTCACCGTCAGATAGTCCCCCTGCTGTACGGTTTCCACATGATCGACAGCCTCCGTAAACTCCAACGTCAGATCCCGACTCATATATTCCGCCCCTGCGATGCTTCCGATGGGGGCAATGACATGGAGAACGTCATCATCCAGATAGAGGGGCAGGCTAAGGCTCAGGTTCCGCTCCGAGATCGTCCGGCTCCGCAGCTCCTGATAGCCGCCCGAATTGATGTCCTCGAAATCTCCCCAGACGGCATGGTAAGAATCGTCAAAGTCCTTCGCCGCCGCACGGCGCAGGGCGGACAGGTAATCCGCCTCCGTCATATTCTGCATTTTAAGGATGTCTTTGTTGGTCAGCCGCACGCCCTTTGCCGTGTCATAGCTGTAAGTAGTGTACCCCTCAAAGCCGTCGTAAAAATAAGCGTATTTCAACACCAGGGAGAGAATATCCCCGCTGCGGAAACTCTCATACTCCACATTGCTGCAATAGGGGATTTCCTTGTTTTGGACGCTCCCCAGACACTCCTTTACGGCCTCGCCATAGGAGGAAGCAATCTCCTGATTGATGGCGGCAGCGTCGGTTGTGTCATCTTCTATCTGCGGCACGCGGAAAGAATAATTGTATGAGAAGCCATCGTCGGAAGTGCCCTCGCCTTCCTCGTTGTAAAGCTCGCTGACGCCGACCTCTTTTTTCTGTGACGGCAGCTTTGTGGAGTTTTCATTCTCCATTACCGCGTCTGCCACTGTATCCCCAGCTGTCTGTGCACTTTCCACAGCAACCCCGCTGTCCGCTTCCGCCTGCTGTGCCTGGTTCCTGCAGGCTGCAAGGGAGAGGGCCATCATCAGCGCCAGAATAGCGGCGAGAGCCCTTTTTGTTCTGATTTTCACATCCGGTTCCTCCTCTTCGTTATGTTGCGAAATAAGCGCTTTCACGGCTCTCATTCCGATTTTTCTCTTAAGCCCAGAGGTCGCTTGATTTCGGTTGGCGGATATCGGTCAGCAGGTACTGCTCCCAAAGGCACCACTGTCCGTCACCCTTCTTTCGCAGCTTGACAGGGCGGGGACTGTCCGCACCGCCGCAGGCAACGTAAAGCCGCGCATATCCCTGCTCGTCATAGGAATGAGAATCAGAAGTGACCGTCACAGTGTAGGGTTGGCCAGGGGTATAATCGTTCTCGGGCTTCGCACCGCCAAAATAAGAGAAGATGATATAGTTGCGCTCCCCACCCCGAAACCTATCCTTCATAAAAGAGATATCGTGCCCGGTCAGCGGACGCGGCCCACGCAAGTAATTCAGCAGTTCGGTTCCCGCAGCCTGATCTGCGGCGAAAGCGCACAGGGCCAAGACCGTCAGCGCTGCTGTTTTGAACGGAGTGTCCAGCGCCGCCTCCGGCAGCGCGCGCATCTGCTCCACGCTCTCCGGCAATGCCCGGAAAGTAAAGGTTTCACACTTGTTTCCAAGATTGCTGACAGCGGAACGCGCCACCGTCTCTGCTCTATTTTTCATTTGATTAAAAAAACTCATTGTTTTCCTTCCTTTCCTAATTTTAACTATTCATTCTCAATCCAGCAACCCTGGGCTGGTCTCCACCTCCTGGAGTATTTCGATTCCGATGGAGTAGTCCGTCACCTTAAAGACCATGATGGCATACTCCCCGCTCTTTGCGGACCACTGATAGACATGAACCTTGCCTGTATTCCAACGGGGGTCATCCGTCATGGGTTTGCCGTGAACATAGCCCATAGAACTATATAGATTATCGTATATTGCACTGCCAATCTGGGATTCGCTGTAGAATTCTGTCATCTCAATCAGTTCTTCCAGTGGCACAATACCGGTGGCGTCAGCCTTGGACAGACCGAAGTCTCCGTATGCGGGCTCTTGGTAGGTGCCGTCAACGGCAGAGGCGTTGGGGTCGTAGAATTCGCTGCCCTGTCCTTCCATCTGACTATCAAGCATCTCTCCCGGAGCCAGGCTGCCGTAATCTCCACCAATCACATCAGGCATTGCTGCACCTGCCTCAGTGGCGGGCAGATACCAGTCATAGTAGTAAGTCGGCAGATTATCAGGCTGATCAGCTTCTATATCAGCCCAGTCCTGCCCCCATGGACGCAGATAAATTTTATAATCATAACCGCTGAAAAAATCATCCGGATCCTTATAGCTCCCCTCGATGCAAATAAGATTTTCATAGCCAAGACCATCCGGATCCACTAACCAGTCAGCGTTACCGACATCACCGTCTGAGAACAGGCCTTCCACGCTCTTAAGGCGTCCCTGTGGAAAACCACCGTCAGAAACAGAAACATATACGCCAGCCCTCGGATTATCTACGGAAGTAGCCTCATCCCAAAGGATCAAACCGCCATCTCCCTTTTCGTCAATTTCAATCCGGGCCATGCAGTCCATATAAAAGCCATCCAGAGATGAATAATCATTGGTACCGTTGCTGTATGATGTCCATCCATACCAGTCACCATTCCAATACTCTTGAAACGGCGTCTGTTCTTCTGTATTCTCCAAATTGACAGCTTCTTTCTCCTGTTTTTCAGCATCCGACTTAATAAATACCAGTATGTCGCCGGTCGTCTCCTGAAGCGTGATTGTTCCGTTCTGATACTCATAGGTATATTTTGCACCGCTGGCGGTAATGATGAGCGTCCCGTCTTTCCATGTCACAGGACTCTCATCACCATCTATCTTTATCACGCCAGTGCCATCGGCAGCCAGTTCAAGCGTATATAACGTATCCATCCCCGCAGATTCCAAAAATGCGTTGTCAAAAGTTTCTCCCTCAAAAGTCATCTCATAGAGCTTGTAGCTTCCGGCTTCCTCCGGTCCGCTTTCCGCTGTTCCGGACTCCTTCCCGCCGGAGCCGGACAGCTTGATGGTCTGAGTATACTCATGACCATCAAAATCAGAGAAGCGGATCATTACATCATCAGTCGTATTGACCAGTGCAATTCCCATCTTCACCTCAATTGTCTGATTCTTTTGTATCTTCTCCTCCAAATTTTCTTCCAGCTTTTCGCCGTTTTCACCAAAACCGGGGAAGTCCAGTCCCTCGCCGTTCTGCGTCGCCTCATAGAGAAACGCCCACGCGAAGGATTGCTCCTCCTTGCTTCCATTAGTAAAATCATAGGTCAGACACAGCGCATCTCTGCCGTCTTCATCCTTCGTAAGGGTATATCCCCTGAATACGGCGGTATAATCGCCAAAGACGATGGTCTCCGCCTGTTCTCCGTCGGCTTTGTCCGCATCCGCCTTGTCTTTGCCACCACAGGCGGCCAGGGACAACACCATAATCATAGTCAGAATAACCGATAGTATTTTTTTCATTTTCTTTTTTCCTCCCCTACTTGTTGGCGTTATTTACGGTAAATCAAACCATGAGCCTCCCACCGCCGGAGTACTGCTGTCAGCTATATCAACCTCGATTGGACTGTCACTGCGCAGTTCATAAACTTCTGAACAGGTAATGCTGGCTCCCACTGCCACATCTTCCTCTAATTCAAGCGTGTCCTGATCCGTATGCACATAGTCAGTATTGTACCCAACACCTAATGTCATGCCATCCTGATACACATCGGTATAGTTTGCCAGCAGTCGGCCGGCACTCTTATCTTCACTCCCGTTATTGGTGACTGTGTAAATCACGCGAATGAACTGCTTGCCGGAGCCTTTTTCGGTAGCTTCTGCCATCTCGACTCCCTCAATCTTCACATGTGCCTCCGATGTGTCAGCTTCAATCGGCAACCCCTCTGTCCATTTCGGCTCCGTCACCGGCTGCAGCGATACTTCATCCGGCGCACCCGGCAGATTCTGCGGATCAAATGTAACCGTCACCGCTTTATCCGTATTATCGCGTGTGGAAAACGAATACTCGATCGGTCCGTCGTCCGGAACATAGTAAAACCAATCCGTAGTAATCACAGAGACTCCTGGGCGCACGCTTTGAAGTCCATAAGTATCTTCCGGTATCAAATTTGCCCTATCCACATAAGCAGCTGTCAATTCGCTGCCGCCCTGCGTAGCTGTACTAAGCAGATCAATGCCATCTCCTTATAGGTCATACCATCTACCAGTAGATGGAGAACCTCTATTTCCGCTTCGCTGAATTCATAACTGGAAGCATTGCCGATCCTAACCTCCGGTGTCTTGTCCGGATAGACAGATTTACCGCTCATTGTCAGCTCTACCACCTTCATCAGCTCCACCTGACTGATA
>JAHAYJ010000007.1 GCA_018384375.1 Lachnospiraceae bacterium | reverse complement strand
TGCAACCGCGACCTTTGGATTGTTTTCAAAAAACTCATTTATCTTCATTCAATACCTCAATAAATCAAAAGCATTTTTGTTCAAAGCACAGAAGCAATATAACAAGTTCAGCCGTCATAACGCCTGCACTGTCCAATTCTGCCAACACCCCTGCGTCTTTCTCCGTTTCCAACCGCAGTAAGCAGGGGTAAGAACGGCAAAGAACCCTCACATTTACTCATCTCGACAAATCCCAATCTGTCAATAATCTATTTTCTGAGCAGCGCAAAGACCGCTAACACTAAGGCCATATTTGCCCCTCGCATACCTTAATCTGCGGATATGTTTCATTGGCTGGCATTCAGATATGCAGACAGTGCCTTATATTCCCGAAGATACATTCCACGCTTCTCCTCTTTGTCTGCATAGTCCTGGTATTTGGAGAAAACAGAAATTGCTTCCTCCAGCGGGATCCATCGAGGTTCCATACCAACCTCTTTTTCACGCCGGGTCAGCATTCTCTCCGTCTGCCCGGTCACTTTGCAGATAAAATAGTGGCTTGGGTACAGGTAGTCCTCATAATATTCGTAGATGGTCAGATAGTGCTGCAACGGCTTTACAAGGAAACCTGTTTCTTCTGTCAATTCCCGAATACAGCAGATTTCATAGCTTTCACCCTCCTCCACACCGCCGCCGGGGATCATCCATTGATCGGTTTTCACTTCATAGGACAGGAGAATCTTTCCGGCGTTTATCACAATGCCCCGACAGGCTTCCCGGATTTTTGTGTGTTCAGCGAAACGATTGTCGCCGTAAATATTTATTGTTTCCACACAAAGCACCTCCATCATTTTTTAACGAATATATGAGCAATTATTCTTCCACTATGGAAAATCGCGCCTATCCTGCTTTCAGATAGGCGGGATAACATCAATCCAGTGGGTCATAATAAATCAGGTAAGCCAGCTCTGACCGCTGATACATATTGTCGGCAACCCCATTCTCCACAGCAGTGCAGTCAATGGAAATCATACTGTCATCGGTTAATTTCAGTTCAACACAGGCAGTATCCATGTTGAACTCACAGGAAAGCAAATTATTCATATTTGTCTCCTTAAATCATTCCGAAGTGCTTCAATGCTGCCCTGATTGCTTCCTCTTTATCCGGCGGGCATTGCGGTTGCTTGGTATCCTCAGACTTCGGCTTGTTGTAATTCTCACGTTCAATAATGCCGCACTTCTGTTTTACCTGTGCGATATACAAATTACTGACCTTCAAGCCGCTATGTTCCAGAACATACTCTTTGATCTGCGGATAGGTGGCCTGACCGCGCTTTTCCTGCAGCATTTCTTCCACATCCACGTCAATATCTATGTGTAGACTGTTTCTCCGCACTAAGAGACATACCGTCTCCACAGATGCCCCGCATTCATCAAATTGCGTGAGCACCTTTTGTTCAATGGGAAACTTGTACGCAATCGCCTTTACAAAGCGTTTCTGTGTCTTTTGTTCCTCACGCGGGAACAACTCAACCTCAGAAATCAGGTATTTCACAAGGTCGCGCCGTTCTGCTGCATTCATTCTATCATAGATTGCGTCAAAAGACGAGAGGATTCCTATCATAGATTGCACAGACATCTGATTGCTTTCCAGAGTTGCCTTTTTCATCATGCTTTCTTGCAGCAGATCCTCCGCCTTATAAATCTGGTCATAGAGGTCATTCAGGCGGCGGGTCATGTCTGCGCGGCGGCGCTCTGCATACTTATCATCCGGAGCAATGCGGTCAATATCCCGCTCCAAGCTGTCGCGGCTGCGCTGTAAAGCGGATAGCTGGTTTTTGTAGGCGGTAATGTCATTCTCGACCTCGGTCATGTCCACGGCGGTCATTACCT
>JAHAYJ010000021.1 GCA_018384375.1 Lachnospiraceae bacterium | reverse complement strand
TGTAATAGGTCTCCTTGGAAAAATCAGCTGCTCTTGAAGCTGCCGCCTTCTGATAGCTTTCATAAAGCTCCGGGTCACCAAGAAGCTTACTTGCTGCCAAAGCAAGCTGTTCCTCTTCCTCTTCCATATCTGTCTGCATGTTCTTGACGGGCTTTACTGCGGGTGTAAGGATCCCGTAATCCGCCTCAAAAACCTCCTTTTTAGCCTCAGCCTCCCGCCAGTTCTCATGGAGGATTTCAGCAGGACCGGAGAGACAGTTGACGGAAACAATCGGAAGAGAAAGTGAGAGTGCCTCTACCAGGGCATTCGGCAGCCCTTCGCTTAAGGAAGTCAGCAGATATAGATCACTTTTCTGAAGGTAGGGAAAGGGATTCCTTTTTAGCCCTGCAAACAATACCCTGTCTGCAATTCCAAGCCTTTGGGCAAGCTCCCTATATTCCTTGAATTCACCGTCTCCTATGATGGCAAGCCTTGTATCCGGTATTTTCTCACTGATTTTTCGAAATGCCTTGAGCAAATGCCAGAATCCCTTGACATCATCCTCTCTTCCCATGGAAACCAGCACCTTATCCGCTGTTTCCCAGAAGGAAAGATCTTCTCCTTCCACCATCATGCTCTGCTTCTGAATCCCTTCAATATCGCAGGGATTCCACAAAGCCTGTACATTTGTAAACCCGTATTTTTTTTGCACCAGATCTGCCATCTTCTTTGAGCAGCAGAAAACCCTGTCCGAATGACGGCTGATCAGCTTCATATAAGGCACATCCTTAATCTCCTCAAAGGAATGGCATGCCGTAAGCTTTCTCCGGGCTCCTGTGGTAAGCGCATTCGCAATATTCGCCGTCATCCCAAAGCTGTAGGAGACATCAATACCAAGCTTTTTCTGCAGGCGGGTAAGCTTGCGACTTCTTCTGAAGACATTGATTCCTTTATTCAGCTTCCCCTTCCTTGCCTTGAGCTTCAAATCGATCACCTGAAGTCCCGAAATATCATATGCAACGTCCTCCAGCGAAAAAACCGCAATTACTACATCATATTCTTTTTGAAGCAGCCTGGCTGTCATAACGCAGATTCTCTCAAAGCCTCCCTGATGGAGCATAGGGGATATGAGCATGATCTTTTTCCTCTTATTTGCCTTTCCCACTGTCTTTCCCTTCTAGATAAATCTATGAATATATTCATCCCATTTGGCGTAAATCTGTTCCGGATAGAATTCTTTCATCCGCTGTATTGCATTTTCTGCCATTTCCTCTGCAAGCTCCGGTTTCTCAAGAAGCCCGGAAATTGCTGCAAAGAGTGCTTCCTGATCTCCTACCGGCACAAGATAACCGTTACTTCCGTCCTGAATCAGATAAGCCGGTCCGCCACAGGGACAATCCGTCGAGACCACCGGAATTCCGGCTGCCATAGCTTCCATCAGCGCATTTGGCATCCCCTCATAATCAGAAGAAAGTACAAAAACCGATGCCTTCTGTATTCTCTTCTTCAAATCACCCACATTGCCGCAAAACTGCACCTTTCCTGCAAGCCCCGGTTCCTGCGCCACCTGCGTAAGTTCTTTAAGGAGCTCGCCCTCTCCATAAATTTCCAGTGTATACTCAGGATACTTTTGAAACACACTTTTGCAGGCATTCAGCAACAAGATCTGATTTTTCTGCGGGTCCAGCCGTCCCACATGCACAATTTTCTTCTCTCTATGATCAGCCCGTTTTAATTCTAAATAATCATTGCCAAGCGGGTTGGGGATGATCTCCATACATTCCGTAATATGCTTTGAAAAAGCAAAATACGCTCCCGCCTGTTTTGTCTGAAAAACATAACCGTCAGCCTTTGGATACCAATGGCGCATTAAGGTATAGTAGACTTTGTTGCGATATTCCTTCTGCGGATCATTCCGCACGGAAATAATCATAGGGAAGTCAAACCTTCGTTTCAGGCTCAGTGCCAGGAAATTAGGCTCGGGCAGAAAGCTGATTAACAAATCGGGAGCAATCTTATCAAGCACAAGTGCTAAACGCTTTCTTCTCTTCAGAAAACGTTCCCCCAAGTTCCGATTAAGTGCTCCCTCATTGTCTAAACACACCAATTCTATTGACGGATCCAGAGAATACTCAGCAGGACAGTTCATACAGGTCACGATCGTGATCCGGTAACGGAGTCGCAGATAATCATTACAAAGCCTTGCAATGACGCCCTCTGCCCCGCCTCTCATCATGGAAAGTGTAAAAAAAGCAATATGTTTCACCGAATATGCTCCTTATGAATTACGAAATATCGTTTCATTACTGTTCTCTTTTCTAAAGAACAAAGCGTCTATCATTAATAACATGCTGATATAAAATAACGCCATATTGTATATGGTATATCTGATCTGACAAAATATCACAAGAGAAACCAGTCCTACATTCAGCATAATTGAGGCGATTGTCATACCTGCAAACACAAGAATCTCTTGCCTGCACTTCTTTTTCATACATAAAAACAATAATCCCATATAGAGCAAATAGATCAATACTGCATACCAATCCAGAAGCGGATTTCTTTGCGCTACGGTTCCCACCAGTCCCGCGCGAAAATTGTCCATAAAGACCTGGATCACACTTATCATATTACCCGGAATTACTGCCTTGCTGATTGTTTTCATGACTTCATCCGCATATTCACTTATCTGCGTGTCTTTACAGTCATAATTTTCTGTCACAAACCGATTGACGGCCGGCCACATCGTGTCAATTTGAATGCAATCATAATAATCGCTAAAATGAGCTTCTCTTGCAGACCATCCTTCTCCTGCACTATGCTTTAAATACCCCTTCTCATCACAAGCATCATATATCTGATAAAACAATTCCCGAATCTGCGAATCGTCTATTTTTTCTCCATCCTCCCGGTTCGCCGCATAAAAGGCCAATGTAGATACAAACCGTATATCACTGGTGTGGGTAGAGGCTTCTCCACGCACCAGATAGTTATACCCTACATCCAGGAGCAAATTGCTTCCAAAAATTACAACTGCACGAAATGCAAACGTCTTTATTCCATAAATCAGATTTTTTTGTTTAATACTGTTATACAAAATTGCCAGAAGTAAAAGTACAAATGAAAAAATCATCTGCTTTCTGGTTGAAATCATGAAAAAGCACAGCAAAGCTGAAATCATCAGACTTTTTTAGACCGTCTCAGACAGTATTCCAAAAGAAATCGAAAAAACAGCAGATACATAGAAATTGCGATTCCTTCTGTAAGTATACTGTTTGAATACATAGATCTTCTTTGAGCAACAAATCTGCACAATAGTGAAACTGCCAG
>JAHAYJ010000004.1 GCA_018384375.1 Lachnospiraceae bacterium | reverse complement strand
CCGTACATGCCTCTGTCGTGACCGTAAAGCCCTGCGGGATCGGAAGGCCAAGATTCGTCATTTCAGCCAGATTGGCTCCTTTTCCACCCAGAAGGTTACGCATATCTGCATTTCCCTCTTCAAATGCGTAAACCCATTTCACCATATATTACCCCCACAATTAATCCACCCTTTTTAGGATATTATTTTTATAAAATTCATACGCCTTGTCCCATTCACCGGTGTTTTCAGGCATATAGGTTACAGGCTCTTCCGATGCAGAAACCACCTTTCTTGCTTCTTTCAAATCTGCAATTTTACCCTTTGCCATAAGCTGAATTGCAATATTTCCGTAAACGGTAGCCTCAACAGGCCCCGCAATAACAGGAATTCCGTTTGCATACGCTGTAAATTGGCACAAAAGCCTACTCTGCGTTCCGCCACCCACCATATGGATTGCATGATACTCTTTTCCTGTACATGTCTTAATTTCTTCCAGCGAATAGCGATATTTCAGGGCAAGACTCTCATTAATACAACGAACAATCTGACCCTTAGTTTCAGGCACCTTCTGTCCGGTTTTTCTGCAATACTCACGGATTCTTTCCGGCACATTACCAGCCGGGACAAATTCCGGTGCATCCGGATCAATAAAGCAACGGAAGCTTTCTGCCTCCTCTGCCATTTTCTCTAATTCTGAGAAACTAAATTCCTCGCCCTCTCTGATCCACTGTCTTCTGCTCTCCTGAATCAGCCAAAGCCCAATAATATTCTTCAAAAAGGAAGTTTTGCCCTCTGTTCCTGTCTCATTTGTAACGTTCAGTTCTTCCGACTTTTTATTAACAATTGGTGTATCCAACTCTGTTCCAAACAAAGACCAGGTTCCACAGCTAACAAAAATGAAATCATCTTCCTTACTCGGCACCGCTGTCAGTGCGCATTGCGTATCATGCCCGGCAATTGCAATGACATCCATCGGATTTACGCCAAGTTCCTCCTGTATTTCGGGCAGAATCGGTCCTAAAACGGTTCCTGTGGGAACCACCTCTGTCAAAATTTTCCCCGGGATTCCCAGTTTACTTACTACCTCTTTTGCCCATCCAATTTCATAGGGATTGCTCATCTGTGTGGTAGAGACGATGGAGCGCTCACTCTTCTTGACACCGGATAAAAAGTAATTGAACAAATCCGGTGTTAAGAGAAGGCAGTCCGCCCGGCTCAAAAGCTCCGGGCGCTGCTCCTTCAGTGAGAGAAGCTGAAAAGCGGTATTGATTTCCATAAACTGGTTACCGGTTGCCTGATAAAATTCTTCACGCGGCATCAGTTCAAAGCCCTTTTCCAGCATTCCCTCTGTTCTACTATCTCTGTAATGCACAGGATTTTCTAACAAATATCCTGCCTCATCAAGCAGACCAAAGTCTACTCCCCATGTATCTACACCTACACTGTCAATGTTGCCATAGGCCTTTGCCTTGATCATTCCCTGCTTTACCTCATAGAATAATCTCAGCACATCCCAATACATGGTGCCATTTACAATAACAGGATCATTGGAAAAACGATGGATTTCTTTAGCTGTAATTTTATTGCCGTCATAGGTTCCTAACATCACTCTGCCACTTGATGCACCAAAGTCAATTGCCAATACTCTCGTTTCTTCCATAATTAATCTCCGTTTTTATTTATACATAGGTCCATAGTTCTGACATGCTCTGTAGTCCTGGCTTTCCTTATCCATACCAAAAGCATTCCATGCTGCAGGTCTGAATATTTTTTCTTCAGGTACATTGTGCATAGCCACAGGAATACGAAGGATTGAACACATGGTAATCAAATCTGCACCGATATGTCCGTAGCTGATTGCACCATGATTTGCCCCCCAGTTATTCATAACATCGTAGGCTGTCTTAAACGCACCTTCTCCGGTAGTTCTGGGTGCAAACCATGTACATGGCCATGTATAATCTGTTCTTTTCCAGAGTGCATCCGATACCTCAAAAGGAAGCTTCACCGTCCATCCTTCAGCAATCTGGATCATAGGTCCTAAGCCCTTCACAAGATTCAAACGGATCATGGTAACGGGCATTTCAGCATCCGTCAGGAAACGGGATGAATAGCCGCCCCCTCTAAAGTATCCATAATCTGCTGCATTCCAAGTGGTTGCCTTCAAAATTGCTTCCTGATCTTCTTTGGTAACATCATACCATGCCTTCATTACCTGGTTACCATCTGCATCCCTAGCCTGGCCGTTTGCATCAAGGCATGCTGCTCCGGAATTGATCAGATGGATGAAACCACCTGCCTCTTTTGCAACACCTTCGATTTCATATCCGGTAGCTTCCTTAACAGCCTCAGGGCTCCAATATGTACGCACATCTGCAAAAATCTGCGCTTTATTTGTCAAAAGTTTCATAAACAGCATTCCAAGCCCATTTAAAACATCATTTTCTGTTGCAAGGATATAAGGCTCTCTTGCACCATTCCAGTCAAAAGAAGTATTTAAAAGTGCTTCTGCAAAGTCGCAGTTCGGATAGAAATCAGTCCACTGTCTCTGTCCCTGGAAACCTGCTGCAATAGCATTGTGACCAACCATTTCCTCTTCACAGCCTTTAGGCAGATTCGGATTTCCGTTCATCAAATCTTTGATGATAACCATCATCTTAACGACAAATTCCCATGCTTCCTCTTTTTCTTTGGCTGTTTTCTGAATTTCGGGCGGATTCTTATCAAATCCTTCCTTACATTTTTCTTTTGTCCACTTTAATGCCTTTTCAAACTCTGCCTGATCATAGATACCTTCCGTCATTCTGCGGATGATCTCCACCTCATCAACAGACTCTACTCGCATTCCAAGATATTCTTCAATAAAAGAAGGATCAATAATGGAACCGCCGATACCCATACAAATAGAACCGATTTGCAGATATGATTTTCCTCGCATACTCGCTGCTGCTACTGCTGCTCGTCCGAATCTTAAAAGTTTTTCCTCTACATCGGCAGGAATATCTGTTGCATCTGCATTCTGTACATCATGTCCATAAATTCCAAAAGCAGGAAGCCCCTTCTGTGCATGTGTAGCAAGAACACTTGCCAGGTAAACAGCTCCCGGTCTTTCTGTTCCATTAAATCCCCATACCCCCTTGATTGTCATGGGATCCATGTCCATTGTCTCCGCACCGTAGCACCAGCAAGGTGTTACTGTAAGGGTGATTGCAACACCTTCCTTTTTAAATTTTTCTGCGCATGCTGCTGCTTCTCCTACTCGTCCGATTGTTGTATCAGCAATCACAACCTTTACCGGCTCACCGTTAGAATACCTAAGATTATCTGTGAAGAGCTTTGCAGCTGATTTAGCCATATTCATAGTCTGCTCTTCCAAGGATTCCCTTACCTTTAAGTAACCTCTTCTTCCGTCAATAGTTGGTCTGATACCAATTACCGGGTAGTCTCCAATCAATCTGTTCTTTGCCATTTGAAATACCTCCTTTAATAAATTTACAGGTCAATTGGAAAATTAAATTCCAGTTGTCCCATGCCCCCGTTGCTTCTACCCCCATATAGCCCATCTTAAATGGATTCTGAATCACAATGCCTTCAAAAATCCCCTCCTCCAGCATTTGAATCTCTTCCAGGGAACTGTCCGTTCCAAACACCTTTACTTTTCCTGTCAATCCCAGGTCTCTGATCGCTCTTGCTGCACCCACAGCAGAATATTCATTCAATCCTGCCACCAGATCTATGTCTGGATGTTCCCTTATCAGTTCTTCCATAAGTTCATAAGCCTTATCATAATCAGAATCGCAGAACACTACATCAACAATCCGCTCCTCGTATTCACCAAGCCCCTTGCGCACACCTTCCTCCCTCTCCAGGGCCGTAGATGAATTTTTCACATGACCGACAATTGCAATTCTGGATTCCTCCTTAACAAACTGCTTAATAAACTCCCCCTGTTTTTCCCCAAGTTTCACATTGTTCGTTGCAATTATTGCATCTCCCATTTCCTTATCAAGACAGGAATCAATAAAGATTAATGGAATACCTGCTTCAACCACTTTTTCGGCATACGGCGTGGTTTCCGTATAGCTACAGGGTGATAGCAGAATCGCATCCGGCTCACAGCTGATCGCCCACTCAATCAACTCATTCTGTCTCTCATAATCCTCTTCTGTATCGGGGGCGACGATCTGTATTTCCACCTGATATTCCTCTGCCGCCATCTCTACTCCCTCCATTAATAGCGTCCAGAAGTCATTGTTTGCATCAGTTGTTTTAGGAATATAGATTAGCCTATAGCCTTTTTGGTCATTCTTACCTTTTCCGATCAACACCGCGATAATCAGAAACAGCAAAAGCAATATGCCGGCAATAAACCAGATAAAAAGCTTTTTCCCATGCCCTTTCATTTGCTTTCCTCCCTGAAATTCCTTGGTATCGTTATCGTTGCAACTGTCCCTTCTCCCGGTGCACTCTCAAGGTGGAGTCCGTATTTCTCTCCATAATACAATTGCAATCTAGTGTGTACATTATATACCCCAACGCCGCCAGTCCCTTCATTTGCTTTGGACTTGTCCATAATATTTGTAAGTGTTTCGCGATCCATTCCAATTCCGTTATCCAGAACCTGAATCACAATCTTATCTTCTTCTCCGAATCCACGGATAATAATTTTTCCTTTCGAGCCCTTATATTTAATTCCATGATAAATCGCATTTTCGACCAGGGGCTGGAGAATCAGATTAATGATCTTCTCTTTCTGAATATCACTGTCCACATCAATTTCATATTCCAGCTTGTCTTTATATCTCATCTGTTGAATGGTCAAGTAGCTTCTGGTATATTCAATTTCTTTTTCAATGGGAATACGCTCATCATCGTTACTGATACTCTGTCTAAGCAATCTTGCAAGTGCTGCTGTCATCAGTACTACTTCCTTATTTTTCTCTCCTTCAGCCATCCAGATGATAGAATCCAATGTATTGTACAGAAAATGAGGATTGATCTGCGATCGTAATGCCCGCAGTTCACTTCTCCTCTTTTGTTCCTGCACCGCCGTATTTTGTTCCATAAGCCGCTTGATCTTTTCCGTCATGATATTAAATGAATTTCCCAAACTTCCAATTTCATTATCCTGTTCAATCACAACATTAGCCTTTTCAAAATTGCCCTTCTCCACCTCCTTCATGGAATCCATTAGGCGCTTAATCGGCTTTGTAATTGTTGCCGCAAGAAGTGTTGCCAGAAGAATAGCTGCAAGGAAAATCAAAATTGCCGTGTAAATATAAAGCTCTTGTGTCTCTTTTTGACTTTTCTTCAATTCTGAGAAATCAGCCACTCCTACCACACGCCATCCGGTCTTATCAGAAACCTGAACTGTATACAATTTATCAGCTCCATCCTCATGAATAACAAAATAACTGTTATCACAAGCAAGAACCTCTTCAATCCTTTCCACTTTCAATCCACTGTATAAGAGCTGTTGCTTAGGATGATAAATGATTTTTCCCGATTCATCCACAATAAATACATAACTATTTTTAGCTAATGAATTATTCTCACACAAATCCTTCAACAGTTTATAATTCAAATCAATGAAAAATACTGCACCGTTCTTACCCGTGTTGGGATCAATTATTCCCTTACTCAGTGTAACCACCCATTTGTAGTTGTTCTGTATTACCTGCTGGACATGAGATGCTGTGAGGACACTTCCTTCTGTTTGCATAGCACGATAGTACCAGTCCACATCATTCAAGTGAATATTCTCATTCAGCCGATCATCTCCACCATTGATGATATACTGATTATCCTGTGTTATTACACCAATATTTGATATGTCCTCACGTGTTTCAACCACTGTATTAAACTGTGTTATGATCCGGCTATACAATTGCTCTTTTTCAACAGCATCCTCCTCAAAAAGGATTTCCGACACTTCTCCCCCATTCACCACCATATCAGAAATATTTTCCATGTAATCAATATAAGAATCAATATCTCTGTTAAGCTGTCTGATCAGCTTTGTTGTATAATCAATGGAATTTTTCATAACAGTGTTTTCGGTATAATTCAGAGAGGTTGCTGAAAAAATAATCAAAGTGATAACGATAAGCAGCGAAAACCAAAAGATCATGGAAGTTCGTATGCTCCTAAATGGTATCAGAATATTAAACTTCTTTTTTTTATTTCCCATTTATTTTCTCATTTCCTTTGCATATTCCGTGGGTGTTTTTCCGATTGCCTTCTTAAAAGCAATGCTGAAATAATGAGGATCATTAAATCCTACCTTCTCAGCGATTTCATAATTCTTCAAATCCGTATTTTCCAAGAATTCTTTAGCCTTCTGCATTCTAATTCTGCTGACCACATCCATAAAGGTAAATCCGGTAGCCTCCTTAAAAATACTGCTAAAACGGCTCGGACTAATATTCAGATAAGAACAGACAGACTGTAGGTTCAAATCACAGTTGTCAAAATTCTTTTCAATGTAATCCATGGCCAGCACTGCATATTTTTTCCCTCTTACATTTTTTTGATTATCAAGTCTCCTGCCTGTTTCAATACAGTATTCGCACAAAAGATGCAGCGCTTCTTCCATTTCACCGGCACTTAAGATATCCCGTAAAATCTGTCCTCTCTCTTCTCTTTCCTGTTGTGTCTCCATTCCGGTATTTTTACACAATTCCCTGATTGCATCAGCAATCCGCTGTAGAACCGTCCCTATACTTTGTCTGTCACACATGCACTCCCTCAACAAACTCTTAAGTCTGTTCATATTGTTTTTAATTTTCTCCGGTGCATTCTCTTTTGTATGAAGAACAATTTCCTCTAACTGTGCCTCAATATTAGGCTGCTTTTTCTCTTCCCTGATCACCTCCATCTCAAAAATTCTGTTTCCTTCAAGCAAATAGCGATACTCCAGTGCTTCCTCCGCCTCCTCGCAGGACAGATAAATATCTTTCAGTCGGTTGACACAGCTTCCCACACCAATATTTACTTCCAGCTTCATGACCCGATTCATATGCATAATAATTTCTTCACAAACCGCCTTAACTGTCTGGCGCATCTCCAACGGTCTATTTGAGTGGAATAAAATAAAGGTTCGATGATCTGTTCCCTGACAAATTTCACCTGCCTGATATTTATTAACAATTTCCTGGCTGATGTTATGAAGCACAAATGCCATCAATGCACTTTCCTTTTTTTGTCCCTCGCTAAGCTTATCCGTCCTTGCATAAACATCAAGCTCAACAATGCACACCTTATATCCTGCTGCCTCAAGGTTTACTCCAAGTTCCTCCAACTCTCTCCGGCTTTCTTCTTCCGGATTTCTTCCCATGATCAGATCAAGAAGTACATTTGCATAAACCAGAATCTGCCCTTTATGGTAATTTGCCTTCATTGTGGAAATGTTTCTTTCTACTGCCTGCTCCTGATCCATTTCCTTTTTTAAATCCATGAGGGTCTGCCCCATTTCTTTTGCAGTAATGGGCTTTAGCAAATATTCTTTTACGCCATATCTGATTGCTTTTTTCGCATATTCAAACTCATCATAACCACTGAGAATAATAATTTTGACGTCAGGATATTCCCGGTTAAGTCTTTCACTCAATTGCATTCCATCCAAATACGGCATGCAGATATCAGTCAGCACCACATCTACAGGATGCTCTGCAATATACTCTAAAGCCTCTTTTCCATTTTCACAGCTTCCCACAAGTTCATAGCCGTATTTTTCCCAGGCTACATTTTCACTTACTGCCTCACGGATAAGCGCCTCATCGTCCACTAATAGTATACGATACATAGCCCCTCCTCTTCTACCGCCATCAGAATGTCAAATTCTTCCAAATGCAAAATGCAGTATCTCCACTCAAACTGAACATGATCAAGGAAGATACTGCATATATTTTGTTACTCTTTTTTATTCAACCACAACGCCCTTTTGAAGCATAACATTTGCATAGAGAGCGGTCTCTCCGGTCGCAATGATTGCATACACTTTTTGCGCCTCATCATAAAAAGCGAACCGCTCAATCTGCCCTATTGCCTCTGAACCACGCTTATCATGCTTTGCAACTACCTCTTTATAGGTTTCCCATATTGGAGTTTCTACATCATCACCAGGCATAACTTCCATAAGATTTACAGGTTTTTCAACATAAGTATCCAATGGAAACACCTGCAGGATTGCATCCAAAATCTCTACTGCTCCATGTCCATCCATTCGAATAACCTTTGCATTTTTCCCCATGGATTCAGCAGGGAAGTTTCCATCTGCAATCACCAGTCGGTCGCTGTGCCCCATCTCACATAGAACCTTCAAAAGTTCAGGAGATAATATCCCCGGAATTCCTTTTAACATAGTTTTCCCTCCATTTGTAATGCATACCTTCCTCTAGAATAATGATAACATGCTATCATCTCTGAAAATTGTAATATAACGGCATAAACTATAACAATTTTCACATTTTTGAAATTGTACCATCCAAATCCCAGAGTTCCTCCCAGCCGGAAGCTCCTTCCCAAAGGAAAACCTGTCCCTTAATCAACCGGCAATTCTTATCTGCTTTTTCAATTTTTACCATCTCTTCCTGTGTCAGAGGGTCCTCGGTTACACATCTGAGATTGCTTAAATACTGGGGCTTCTTAACAGAAAAAGGAATTGGTATCTGTCCCCTTTGTACTGCCCATTTCAGGCATACGATGGCAGGATGTACTCCATGTGCTTCCGCAATTTCCACAACTTCAGGCATCTGGGTATCTGCCACATCATCAGCAGTTCTGTCTCTCTCCGGCCTAGATGGTGATCCAATTGGGCAATATCCAATCGGTTGGATTCCATGGCTCACTGCATATTCAAACAGTTCCGGCTGCTGAAAGCCCGGATGACATTCCAGTTCGAGTGCCGCCGGCTTAATCCTGCATAGTGGCAGGACAGCCTCCAGCTTGGGAATTGTCATATTGGACATTCCTATATAGCGCACCATTCCCTTTTCTACCAATTCTTCACACTGTCTCCATGTATCCATAAATTCCTCCACAGAGAACGGTTTTGAATTGGGATTTCTGGAATCACCACTACATCCGGGTGCATGGTAGTTTGGAAAAGGCCAATGCACGAAAAACAAATCAAGATAATCCAGCTGCAGATCACTCAGACTCTTTTTGCAGGATTGCAGCACTTCCCTATGCATGTCATTCCACACCTTGGAGGTAATAAACAGCTCTTCTCTCTTTATATCCGTTTCCTCAAATATCCTTTTGAGCACCTTCCCAATCTGATCCTCATTTTGATAAACTGCTGCACAATCAATCAGACGATAGCCGCTTTGTATTGCACCAAATACAGCTTCAGACACCTGCTGAGGTGTATACTTATCAGAGCCAAACGTACCAAGACCTACTGCCGGAATTTCTTCCCCCGTATATAGCTTCCTTTTTGGCACATCGGCAGGATTAATCCTTTCCTCCATAAATTTTCTCCTTCCCTATGCATTAGTCCTCAAAGGTTACTGCGACCTTACCACACTCTCCGCTTGCCATCAGGGCATATGCCTGTCCTGCCTGCTCAATAGGAAATTCATGTGTGATCAGTTCTTCAGGGTGAATTCCCCATCTCACCAGACGTTCTACCAGTTCTTCCATTCTCCAAAGTGATGTCACCCATGAACCATAGATCGTTTTCTGCCCGTGAATGATATCCGGACTGGGATTAAAGCTGCAGGTACCACCCTCTCCCACAAATGCAATCTTACCCCATTCTCTGGTTGCTCTGATCGCAAGCTGTCTGCCTGCATCATTTGCGCTTGCATCAATGGCACGCTCTACACCTCTTCCACCCGTAACTGCAAGAATCTGGTCAAGCGTATCCTCTCCCGGTTTAAAAACATGATCTACAAGGCCTAGCTTCTTGGCCAAATCGATACGATAATCATTCATCTCAACACCGATCAGCTGATTTGCACCCATACATTTTGCCAGCATCAATGCTGCAAGCCCTACCGGGCCGAGGCCTGTAACCAAAACTGCATCATTTCCGCAGATACCGATTTTTTCAATTGCCTCGTATACCGTTCCAAAACCACATGCCACCTGTGCTCCGTCTTTGTACGTAAGCTCGTCGGGCAGTGCTATTAAATCCTTTTCATCCGCTAATATGTATGGAGCCATACCACCGTTGCGCTGCCATCCATATGCTTTTCTATGTTTGCTGGAGCAAGAAATGTAGTATCCTCTCCGGCAGTCATTACATACACCACACCCCGATATATGATAGACAATTACGCGGTCACCCTTCTTAAAGCGCTTTAAGCCTTCTCCCTCTTCTACGATTATGCCACAGGGTTCATGTCCTGCAACCATCCCCGGGATATAGCCTTCCGGTCCCTTACCTACATGCTCTCTGTAAATACACCGGATATCACTCCCACAAATTGTGGTTGCCTTTGTCTTCACAAGCACCTGACCAAAACCCGGCTTAGGAATATCGAATTCCTTCAACTCTACTGTACTGTTCCCCGGCAAGATTGCTCCCATCATTTTTACCATGTCAAACTTCCTCCTTTTTTTGCTGTAATACCGTTTTGAAATACCTTGCTCATACAATTTTCATGTATGTCAGTCTATATTTTTATTATAGACTTTCCCTCACAAAAGATAAGGCATATATTTGACATTTTTATTATATTTATGTCGTGTTTTCGAATATTTGTTGCAATCCTCAAAAAGAGGAATTATACTGAAAAGGAAAGGAGTCAGCCATGCTTACACGTCTTGATAATTTTGATCTTCATTTTTCCCTTGGCAGATATGATTTTCATGTCTCTAATATTGTTCTGGAACAATTCGAGCGATCTATTCCGAGGCACAGCCATAGTAAGAACAGCTACGAAATTCACTACATACCATTTGGTTATGGAAAAGCTTCCATCAATGGGAAGGATTATGAGGTGACTCCAAACACCCTCTTTATCACAGGTCCCTTTGTAGAGCACGCCCAAATCCCGAACTGCCAGGATCCCATGTGTGAATATTGTATCTATCTGAAGCTCGGACACAGTTCCTTCCCTGTCAGTTCTGCACCCGAAAAAAAATTGACAGCACTCTTTAAAAAAACCAACTTCTGGTTCGGTCAGGATACACAGGATATTCATTCCCTGATGAAGCAGCTCTTCTTTGAATTGGAGCACCACTACACCGGCTATTCCATTCAGGCGGAAAGCCTGCTTAAGCAGCTGATTATAAAGCTAGTGCGTAACTATGAAAACAAACCGGAAATCAGCACCCGAAAAGTATCTCCCAACCTGATCGATAATAAATACCTGATCATTGAAGAGTGTTTTCTCTATGAATATCGCACTCTGACCCTCGATAAGCTTTCTGCACGGCTTGGACTTGGAATCCGGCAGACAGAAAGACTGTTAAAAGATCATTACGGCAAAACATTTTTGCAAAAAAAAACAGAAGCACGCATGTCTGCTGCTTCCATTCTTCTTCAAAATTCTGGTCTATCCATTACTCAGATTGCTGAAGACACCGGTTATTCCTGCGTAGAGCACTTCTCCGCTTCCTTTAAACGCTACTACGGTCAAAGTGCCTCTGCTTACCGCAAGGAACTTTCTTCCTCATAAGTCTAGGCTGTCGGCCAAATACATTCTATCTGATATTGTTCAAACATCTGAAGCCACTTTTCTTCAGGCTTCTCATCTGTGATAATGGTAGATAGATTTTCCAGATTCCCAATCTGGGTAAAGGCTGTATGCCCAAACTTAGAGCTATCTACCGCAAGTATTCTCTGCTTTGCACGCTCCAGCATTGTGCGCTTGTTTCTTGCATGGAGTTCATTGGAATCCGTCATTCCATCCTCCATATCAATACCTTTGCAGGAAATAATTGCTTTGTCTACATGATAAGACCGGAGCATCTGATCCGTCTGCGGTCCCACCAATGCAAAAGAGCCTTCTGTTGCAAGTCCACCTGTGGAAATCACTCTCCAATTCGGAGCATCAAATAATTCGATAATGATTTCAATGGAATTCGTTATTATGGTAAGATTTCTCTTTTCCTCCTTTAATACCTTTGCAATAAAAACCGCAGTGGAACTGGAATCGAGCATAAGGCTTTCGCCGTCCGATACCATTCCGTTCACAATCTCTGCAATCCTCTGTTTGCCGATTACATTTGTATTTTTCCGAATGTTAAAGGGCATATCTGTATTAATATGCTCGTTCAACACAGCACCGCCATAGCTTTTGATCACATATCCGTCATTTTCCAGTTTTTCCAGATCTCTGCGGATAGTTTCTTCTGAAACACTGTACTGTCTGCTCAGTTCACTCACGACTACCCGCTTTTCCCTTTGCAGTCTTTCCAGTATTTCATTTCTTCTCTCAATCGCCAGCATCTGCTGTACCTCCTCTATAATATGGAGCGGCATATTTTTTCATCCGGATGTGCAATCACGGAAGAATCCAGATACATGCCATCTTCTCCAATCTGCTTTCTCGCTTTCTCAATCGCCGCCTCGACTGCTGCGACCTCACCAGTGAGCAACATGTACGACTTTCCACACATGCCTCTTGCAATTCTCAATTCTATCAGATCTACAATCGCAGTTTTGGCCGCAACATCAGCTGCAACAATAATTGACGTAGCATCATAGGTTTCAAGAATCCCCAATGCTGATATTTCTCGGATATTTGTGGCTCCATAAATTGCAGGAAAAATAGATTCGTGCGGATTGCCAAGTACAAAACTATTAATTAAATGCAGGCCGCATTTCACCTTGGCCGCAGTAACCGCTGCCTCCACTGCACTTAACTGACCAGAAATCACCGCAATATATTTCCCAGGACATACAGTTTGTGCCTCAATAACATCAACCTCCGCGGTCTTGACCATAATATCTGCTGCCTGAATACCCGCGGAAACTGTTTTGTATTCCACCATTCCGATTGCTTTACTCATACGATTTACAACCCTTCAATTACTTTTCAATTATAACATATTTTTCTGTTACTTCAATTATTTTTCCGTCAATAGACGCATGTACCGCAACGCTTAAGCCTTCCGCGGGCGTTGCCAGCATCTGTCCTCTTTCAACCACATCTCCCTTTTTTACATTCGGTACTGCCGGTGCACCAATATGTTGACTAAGAAGCAGCTTTACTCTTTTTATCGGCAGTTCCTTTTCCACAAGCGGAGCAGGGTTATTATATCTAGTCAAATCCAGCCGTGCCATCAGTCGCTCCATCGGCACTTTGCGAAACTGTCTTGCCTCATCAACAGACGTTGCCTCAACATTTTCAGACGCCTTAACTCCCTTTGCACGCAGACCGGATTTGTAATCTGAGATCAGAGATCTGGGAGAAAGCCCCTGCATACAGGAATAGTTTTCACATAAGCCACAGGATGAGCAAAACATCGTATTTAAGAAAATATCAGTATTCTGGATATCCTTACATGTTGCCGCACGCATAAATTTATGTGGTTCTATTGGATGCCCAAGCAGATGCCTCGGGCACAAATCTGTACACATGGTACACTGGCAACACGCTGCCGCTGCACGCTTCAGATCAATAGAAGCCTTTCTACGTTTTCTCTGCACAAGCATATGCTCTTCAGGCAGAACAAGAACTGCATTTGTCGTTTTGGTTACAGGCATTGTTTCACTACCGATATATCCCATCATTGGTCCCCCAATGAAATAGACAGGATTATCAATGACTGCCCCGCCGGCCGCCTGCACCACTTCCTCTACAGTACACCCAATCGGAACTCTGATAGTAACCGGTTCCTTCACTTCTCCTACCACAGAGATGAATTTATCGTCCACCGGTTTTCCCTGTTCAACTGCTTTATAGATGTTATATACCGTTTCCACATTGAATACTGCCACACCACTTTCAATGGGAAGACCGCCGGGACGAATCACCTTTCCGGTGACCTCATAGATCAGCACCACTTCATCCCCTGCAGGATATACCTCATCAAGTAAACCCAGACGGATTTCCGGGTATTCTCCTATGACCGCCATAAGAGCCGCAATTGTTTTGGTATATGTCCTTTTAACTCCAATTATTGCCTCCCTGGCACCCACACATTTTGCCAGCATATGAAAGGTTCGGACAATTTCATATGCCTTTTTTTCGAGGAGCTGTCTGTGCAGCTTTAAAAGCGGTTCACATTCCGCACAGTTCATAATAATTGTTTCAGCTCGTTTATCCAACTTGGCATAAGTAGGAAAACCTGCGCCTCCTGCTCCAACAATCCCACTTAAACGCAGAATATGACTTAATTCTTTGATCTCCATGACCGTTTCCATTCTTCAGCCTCTTTCCTTACTGAAATCTCTGCCCCGCATCAATAATACCGACAATAGCTGCATCCACAGGTGCTTCTGCCTGATCACAGCCTATTCTTGCCGCACTTCCTGTTGCCACCAGAACCGATTCTCCGATTCCCGCACCAATATTATCAATCGCTATGATCTGACTCTGACCTGCCCCCATCTTTTCGGCAAGTTCGACAATCATGAATTTATTGCCTATAAGCTTTTCACTTTTCCTTGTAGAAACTACGCTTCCAATTACTTTTCCAATCAGCATGCCGTAATCATGCTCCTTTCCATAGAAGTCATCAGGTGAGGATCATCACAGAATCTCCTGTAGCAATCTTTGCTGCATTTGCCTCATCCGTATCAATATGCATCTCCAACGTAAAACTGTCATCCACTCTGATCTGGACATTATTGAATATGGTCCCTCTCTCATTATCTGCCTTAACTGAAACAATATCGCCATCCTGAACTCCCGCTGCAATAGCATCCTTTTGTGACATATGGATATGGCGTTTGGCAATAATGCATCCCTCATTCAGATACAGTGCACCGCAGGGTCCCACCAGAGCAATCGGTGCACTCCCCGCTACATTTCCGGATTCTCTGATAGGAGCTTTTACCCCAAGCTTAATTGCGTCCGTTGCAGAAATTTCGACCTGAGACTTTTTTCTGACAGGTCCAAGTATTCTTACATTTTCTATTGCTCTAAGCTTAAGACCGACAATTGTCACCAATTCGTTTGATGCAAATTGACCACCCATCAGCTCTTTTTTCTTTGTCAGTTGATATCCTTTTCCAAACAAAACTTCTACATGCTCCTGTGTCAAATGGACATGCCTTGCAGATACCCCTATCGGTACGAGATATCCGTTCTTCTGGTTTTTGTTTTTGTCGATTGCTTCCATTACCATTCTGGTAATCAGCTCAATATTATTATCCATCTTTCCTCTCCATCCGCTGCCTGCGCAGCCATAGCATACACTTTTCCAAATCACCTTTTTAAGAACAAAAGGGCGTGCATACTGCCCGCCCTTTTGCTACTTCCTATTTTAATACGGGAAGAATCTTTTCAACATCTGTATGAGGTCTGGGAATTACATGTGTTGCTACTAATTCACCAAGTCGTGATGCACTCGTCGAACCGGCTTCCACTGCTGCATTTACTGCTCCAACATCACCACGAACCATTACACTTACTAACCCGGATCCAATCTTTTCTGTTCCTACCAGTGTAACGTTTGCTGCCTTTAACATAGCATCCGCTGCCTCAATTGATGCTACCAGTCCTCTTGTTTCAACCATTCCCAATGCTTCCTGTGCCATTTTCTTTTCCTCCTTTAACTCTGCTTTAATTGTTTTTGTTTCTGTTACTGCATTTGCTTCTTTGTTTTTTATTTCTGCCATATGCTACTCCATTTCATCATTCCAGCCTGTCGATAATCTCGTCAGACGGCTCGCGCTCTTTTTAACTAACCTGACAATTTCTTCATGGGGATTAGCAATCACAACAACAGCTGCCGGCTTTTTAATTGCCTTTTTTTCTGCTGTTTCAATTGCCTGTGTCACGTCTGAAACACTTCCCTGTATCACGATGGTTACCAGTCTGCCACCTAATTTCTTTTCCCATGTAACAAGTTCTACATTGGCTGTTTTACACATGATATCAATGGCATCAATAGCTGCTGTCGTGCTCGGTATTTCAAAAAAACCATACGCATTTCCCATGAACTTTGCTCCTCATTTCTAGATTAGTGGAAGTATTTTTTCGATATCTCTGTGGGGTCTGGGAATCACATGAGTTGCTACCAGTTCACCAAGACCTTCTGCTCTGACACTTCCTGCTTCAACTGCTGCCTTTACTGCTGCCACATCACCGCGGACCATAACAGTTACCAAGCCGGAACCAATCTTCTCTGTTCCGATCAAAGTGACCTCCGCTGCCTTCGTCATGGCATCGGCTGCTTCAATCGCTGCTGTAAGCCCTCTTGTCTCTATCATTCCCAATGATAATTGTGCCATCTTTTCTCCTCCTATCATTAAATTTATACTTTATCCATGCCGCTTAATTTCAGCATTTTTTCGGTATCTTCCTCCGGGCTTGCTATCTCATGCATAGCCACTACTCCGGCAAGCATTTTAGCCCTCGCATTTGCTGCATCAAGAGCAGCTCTAACATCTGATATGGAACCTCTGAATTTAATCATCACAATGAGAGGTACTGGAAGCGCATCAGCATTTGCCGGCTTGTTTTTATCAAAATTCTCAATAGTAACATTTGCTGCTTTACAGCCTGCATCTGCTGCCGCAAATGCGGTAGCCAATCCAAACACTTCTATAATTCCTACTGCCTTTCCCATATCTATCTCCCGGAACATTTCAATTCCTATTAAATAATAATTGCTATTTTTAAGCCTTCCATCTTTAAATTTGTCACATGCGCTTCATTAATCTGCTCCAACGGGAACTCATGTGTGATCAGCTTATCAATAGGAAGACCAATTCCTTTTGCCCGCTTTAAGAAGTCAAAGGTTGTCGCATAATCTCTCAATGTGTATACCCAAGAGCCCACAAGCGTAAGTTCTTTTGAACAGATGTCAAGATGAGGATTAATTGTTGCGTCTCCATTATTGATGAAGAAGCCGAGTTCACATAAACCTCCACCATTTCTGACAAATTTGTAAACATTAGAATGTCCTGCAGGAGCCCCGGTGCACTGGAAAGCAAAATCTGCCGGATGCCCGCCAAACGCATCCTCCACAGCCTTTGCAAGCGCTTCGATTCCTTTATGATCCTTAAAGTTTACTGACTTTTCAGCTCCCATTTCTCTGGCAAAGTCAAGTCGCTTTTGCTCTCCGTCTACTGCCACGATATTCTCAATTCCCATAGTTCTGAGCACTGCAATACAGATCAGTCCTATGGGGCCGCACCCCTGTACCACAACTCTGCTGTTAAATCTCAATATTCCTGTTGATTTGGCTCTCTCAACTGCATGAACCAGAACCGCACACGGTTCAATCAAAATTCTTGATTTCAAATCCAGATCACTAACATTAAATACCGTAGAGCCTTCTCTGATTAATATGTAATCGGAAAACCACCCATTCAAATGAATCTCATCATCAGGAAGCAGACCATAGACATCTGCGCCGCCCACATTTTGCTTATTTAAGTCAAACATGGTGATGTCAGGATTGTCCTTGAAAATCATACAGGTTACAACTTTATCCCCCACCTTTAAGGGATTACCTGCACTATCTGCCTTCACATTCTTCCCCATCTTAACAATTTCTCCTGTCCCCTCATGCCCTAATGCAACAGGAATCAGGTTAAAAGGATCCTTCTTAAATTCGTGTGCATCTGTTCCGCAGATACCACAACCTTCCACCTTGACCAGAATATCCCCATCTCCCACCGGTGGAATCGGGAATTCCTTGATCTCATACTTTTCAAGTGCAGTCAGCATCGCCACCCTTGCCGTCTTTGGTATCTCATTTCCTGCATTTCCTACGGGCTTTCCCGGCTGCTCCAACATGCTTTGAAGGACCTGCTTTACCACTGCTTCTACATCCATTGTGTTTATATTAGACATAACTGCCTCCTTCTTTTCTCGGCCTTATCTTACTTTCGTGCCTGCTAACGAATACACAAGCTGTCTGACATGACACAGCGTCTTCTCTTAGTGAATGTGCTTGCACTGGTAAGACCTTCACCTGTTCTGCTGGCAATGGTAAAGGTACAATAGCCCTCACCGCCAAAGCCCAGAGCTGCATAGGAGGGAGCGTTCTTCACAAGTATTGCTGTATCAATTGCTTTGGCATATTTGGTAATATTGTCAACATTTTTTGAATGAATGTGTGCAGAGTGTCTGTTCCCATGCTCCAGCCAGACTGCCTTTTCCACTGCATCATCAAAATCCTTTGCCCTTACCATGCCAAGTATCGGCATCATTAATTCCTCCGCAATGAGTGGATGTTCCTTTTCCCCTTCAAAGACAATACATCTGATATTGTCCGGTACTGTCACCCCGATCATAGAAAGTAATGTCTTTGCACTTCTTCCTACGCATTTTCGATTCAGACCTTTCGATGTCAATACGGTAGCCGTCAGCTTTTCCTGTTCTTCCTCACTGATCTTATAGCATCCCTGCTCTGTAACCATATAGTGCATCAATTCGTCTGCAATGGAGTCTACTGCTACAATTTCTTTTTCTGCAATACAGGGCAGATTATTATCAAAGGTACAACCATTCACAATATCTTCTGCTGCTTTTCTCACATCAGCAGTTTCATCTACCAGCGCCGGAGGATTACCGGCTCCTGCTCCGATCCCCCTCTTGCCGGAGGAAAGCACTGTTGTTACTACGCCTGTTCCGCCTGTTGCGACCAACAATGAAATATCCTTATGTTTCATCATGATACTGCTGGTCTCCAGAGTAGGTTTTTCCACTGTACATGCAATGATATCAGGCCCACCTGCTTCTCTTGATGCTTCATTCACCATATTGATTGCAAAAATGGAAGTCTTGATTGCTGAAGGATGTGGATTAAAAACAACCGTATTGCCCCCTGCAAGCATACCAATCGTATTACAGATAACTGTTTCTGACGGGTTAGTACTGGGAGTTATTGCGCCAATCACACCAAACGGCCCCATCTCAATCAGTGTAAGCCCTCTGTCACCTGACCATGCTGTTGTTGTGATATCCTCTGTCCCAGGTGTTTTTTCTGCAACCAGATGGTGCTTTAAAATTTTATGCCCGACATTTCCCATTCCAGTTTCCTGAACACCCATGCGCGCAATAATTTCTGCATTCTCCTTTGTCTTTTTCCGGATAAGAGAAATGATTTTTTCTCTTTGATCCATAGAAAGGGCATGTACCTGCTTTTGCGCCTTCTTCGCAGCTTCGATTGCCTCATTCATGTCCTTAAACACACCGGCATTCCCGCTCACATCAGCATCAATCTGTAATCTGGCCACAACTTCCTTTACCATGTCCTGTACCATTTGTTCATTTACAGACACCTTAACACCTCCTCAAATATCTCCTTTCCGTAAGCGGCCAGTTCAGTATCCTGCTCAAGAGTTCCACCGCTCACGCCCAATGCTCCTACTATTTTACCTTTGTCCTCCAGCACTTCTCCACCACCAAAGATCACTATTCTTCCTTGATTGGTATGCTGGATACCATATAATTCCTGTCCCGGCTGCGCCAGACCTGCCAGCTTTGCCGTAGACATTTTCAGTCCTGCAGAAGTATAAGCTTTATTTACTGCAATATCATAACTTGCTATGTAAGCACCATCCATGCAATGAACCGCTACCGGTCTTGCCGCTTTGTCAGACACTGCAATCACAACGGCTATCCCCATACTTTCCGCTTTATTTTCTATTTTTGAAATTAAGGCGCAGGCAAGCTTCAGATTCATAGCTTTTGTTTTTGTCTGACTGATCACCTGCTCCACCACCTGACAGATTTGCTGTTCATTCATGGCGGTATCCCAATCCTCTCTATTTCCCAAGCTGCTCCATTACCTTCTTCGTAATTGCTGCAATCACATCAGCATCTACATTACCTTGCTGAGATGCGTTTCCGCTGCAGGAACCACAGGAATGGCAGCTCGCTTTTCCAGCCTGCTTGTTAGGGCATACATCAGCAGGGTGCTTACCTGTCATTCCCATCTTTCTTCTAAGTTCATACAAGCGCTCAACCTGTGAAGGTGTCAATTCCTTAGGGCCACCGAGCATCTTTGACTGATATAATAAACGCGCATAAAATTCCAGAGATTCCATTTTATAGTAAGCATTAAGAAGGGAATCAGAATATGCCAATGCACCATGATTCTCAAGAAGTACCGCATCAAAATACTGTAAATATTTTGATACTGCGTCAGGAATTTCCTCTGTAGAAGGAGTCCCATATTCTGCAATCGGAACACATCCGAGAGAAATAACAGCTTCCGGCATAATCGGCTGTGTCAAGGGAATTCCGGCAATTGCAAAGCTGGTCGCATAAAGAGGATGTGCGTGAACTACCGCTTTAACGTCCGGTCTTTCCTTGTATACTCTCATATGCATTTTGATTTCAGAGGAAGGTCTGAAGCCCTTATTCGCCTGAATCACCTTTCCCTGTGCATCCACCTTACAAATGTACTCAGGTGTCATAAATCCTTTGCTTACGCCGGTAGGTGTACATAAAAATTCATTGTCATTCAGCTTAACAGAGAAATTACCGTCATTTGCTGCAACCATTCCTCGGTTATACACTCTTTTACCGATCTCACACATTTCTTTTTTGATTTCATATTCATTTAACATAGCCTTTTTCCTCCTTAGCTATTTACAGTTCCAAATTGGTTTTTTGTTGTATCTAGTCCCAGAATATCACTAGATACAACACATGTCAACTTGTTTTTATGTTGTTTTTATTCTTTTTCCCAGGGAAGTACATCACCGTCTTCCTTTAAATACTCTAAAATTTCCGGTATCCCTTCCTGATTAACGGAATCCACAAAGAAGATTTTTTTACATCCTGCCAGCTGCAACCATCTCTCCGCCCTTTGGCAATCCGCATTTTCATTATGGATCTTCGTCACGATTCCCACTACTTCCCGGTTGACCATACATGTGATATAAGGTGGATATAAGGAATACGGTTCCGTTGCAGAGAGTAAAAGTCCTACAACATCTGCTTCATAAGCATAAAGAGCAAGGGCAAAACCAAGATGTCTTGTCTGTATATACTCCCCCGGAGTGTCAATGATCACATCAAAGTAATTAACATATTGAGTTTTATGGTATCTGATGTGCTCTCCTTTCAGTGCTTGGGTAAGTGTTGTCTTTCCACTTTCACTGCGCCCCATCAGAATGATTTTTCTCATGTTTCTTTAGACCTTTCTTCAGGTTTTGGTCATATCGCATACGGCAAATCCCATCTTTTCACTTGTATATTCCAATACTGCTTTCAAGGAAGCTTCTGTTTCTGATACCGTTCCGGTAATAAGTAAGGTTCCGCTAAATCGATCCACAAATCCCAGTTCAACACCTGCAGCCTTTACTGCAATATCTGCTGCGATCACAGCCGTTTCTGCGGGACTGATTGTCAACACTCCAATTGCCGATTTTGCATAATCCACTCTCGGATCCAGACCCAGTTTTTCATACAGTCCCCTATCCGGATTTGCAATCAAATGTGCAATCGTAATCTGTTTTCCCGGAACCAATTCTTGTACAATTCTCGTCTTCCCCTCTGTCGACAAATGATCCTGCATTTTATTCTCCAGCTCCTTTCTAGCCCCCTATCTGACAATGCAAGCCTGATACACTTTCTGCAACCTGAAGCAGCTTGTGCATTTGCTCCTGACCGGGCGGCAATATGTCCTTCATAAGATATTCTCTGCCAAGTCCTTCATACTTGTCCTGCCCCAGCCTGTGATAAGGAAGCAGATGAATTCTCTCAACAGCACCCAATTTTCGTGCGAAGACGGCAATTGCTTCAATTTCGGCTTCTGTATCATTAAAGGTTGGAATAACAGGTATTCTGATACTCAGCCTGGTTTGCCCGGAAGAAGCTATTTTAGCTGCATTCTCAAGCATCAGTTCATTTGATTTTCCCGTAAATTCCTTATGCTTTGCAGGGTTCATATGCTTAATATCAAGCAGATACTGATCCAGATACGGAAGGATACTCTCAATCACTGTATAATCAGCACACCCCATGCTTTCCAGCGCTGTATTAATTCCACTTTCCTTTGATGCCCGAAGCAGATCTCTTGCAAACTCCGGCTGGCACAAACTTTCCCCCCCTGAAAGAGTCATGCCACCTCCGGACCGATAATAATACGGCCTGTCCTTTTCAACGACCTCCATAACCTCTGCCACTGTGATATCCTTCCCAATAATCTTAGGCTGGCCCTGAACCATCATAGTCTGAATGCCATACTCCTGGGATTCCGGGTTGCAGCACCATCTGCACCGCAATACACACCCCTTTAAAAATACAATGGTGCGGATACCATCTCCATCATGGATCGAGTACCTTTGTATGTCAAAAATGCGGCCCTTTGTCTGAAAATAACTTTCCATAGACTTTCCTTCCTGTCAGTTGTCCAAGCCCTGTTGTGTTCTGTTAATAATGTCATCCTGAAGGGAGCGGGACAATGTGGTAAATAAAGCACTGTAACCTGCCACACGAACCACCAGATGTCTGTATTTCTCAGGATTTTTCTGTGCATCCAGCAGGGTTTCTCTACTCACCACGTTAAACTGCATATGGCTGCCCTTCTGATCAAAATAGGATCTGATCAATGCAACAAATTTTTCAAGACCTGCTCTTCCGCTCAATGCTGACGGATGAAATTTCTGGTTAAACAGCGTTCCGTTGGAAGCAATAAAGTGGTCCAGCCTAGCCACAGAATTTGCCGCTGCAGTAGGTCCATTTACATCCTTTCCGGCAGAAGGTGATACACCGTCCGCAATTGGTGTACCTGCAAGTCTTCCATCGGGCGTCGCACCGGTCTGCGCTCCTAACGGCACATTGGCAGATACCGGGTATAACCCGGCTTGATAGCTGCCGCCTCTTGGATTTCGGTACTCCTGTAAAGGTCTCGTATAGGTATAGGCAACATCTCTTGCGAAGCTGTCTACCTCCGCAATATCATTTCCATACTTTGGAACCTCCGCAATCATTTTCAGTAATCTGTCACCTTTTTCCCGGACTTCGGGCATTACAGCAGCTTCAGCTGTAGCTTTCATAATAGCCGCAACTTCCTTTTCTCCCAGATTTTGTCCACTCTCCTGCAGTTTTCTGGCAATCTGTGTTGTCATATCCTGAAGCATTTCATCAGTCAGTCCCCTGCCATAATTCAGTGCAAGAACTTCTTTAAATTCCTTCAATGTAGCCTTGTGCTCCTCAAATACCAGTTTCTTAATTGCATATAAAGAGTCTGTCATATTTGCAATACCAAAGCCCTGAGGACCAGTAAAATTGTAGACGGCTCCCCCTTCTTGCACAGACAATCCTCTCTTCATGCAATCATCCACCATGCATGACAAAAAAGGTAACGGACATCTGTCCGCGTGAGCCACATCAATCGCATTATCTGCATTGACCAGCAGCTTGATCATATAATTCATCTGCGTCTTATAGGCATCATAAAACTCTTCAAATTCTTTCATCTCTTCTACAGGCTTTGTGAACGGTCCGACTTGAACTCCTTTATCATTTCCTTGGGAAAATACCAATTCCAAGGGTCTGCACATATTGAAAAATGCCGCATCATGCCACCCTTCTGTTTTCCCGGCTTTTTGCGGTTCCACACAGCCAATAATGTTATACTCCCTCGCATCCTCCAGACTTAATCCTCTATTGAGCAGCGATGGAATGATCACCTCGTCATTGTAATATGCAGGAAGACCAACACCTGTCCTGGTAAGCTCCGCTGCTTTAATCAAAAACTCATGCGGAGTCCCATTCCACACTCTGACAGAAAAGGACGGCTGTGGGAGCTGGACATGCATTGATGCCTGTATCGTCATAAAGGAAAGGTCATTTGTCACGTCAACGCCATCCTTATTTTGCCCGCCCGCAATCAAATTCTGGAACAGGCTATAGCCTGCAAAGCCCTCAGCCGAAACGCAATCCCTGCATTTATTCAAATCATTCAGTTTCACCCAGATGCAATCAATCAGCTCCTGTGCAAACTCACCAGATAATACTCCTTTTTTTCTGTCTCTTTCATAATAGGGATACATGTATTGATCAAAACGCCCCGGAGAAATGGAATGTCCACTGGACTCTATCTGCAATAATTGCTGCACAAACCAAAAGGATTGGCATGCCTCATAAAATGTCTGAGCTCCCTTTGCCGGTACTCTTTCACAATTTTGAGCAATCTGTAATAACTCCTTTTTTCTGATTGCATCCGTGCAGGATGCCGCCTCCTGCTCTGCCAAAAGCGCATATCGCTTCGCATAGGTAATCGCTGCATCGCAGCTGATCATAACTGCCTGTAAAAATCTGGATTTGGTAATGTAATTTCCATCTCCGGGATCGCATCTGTCAAGTTCAGCCCTTGCCTCTTCCCTGATTCCTTCAAAACCGATGGCAAGCACCTTATCATACTGCACTGTCACATGTCCGACACCATTGTAAAAATAATTTCCCGGCGTAAACATATTATGTTCTATTGCAAGAATTGTCTCCGGCTCCATATAGGAAGAAGCAAGTTCACTGGTTGTCTTCCCCTTCCAATAACTGTCTGCTTCCTTCAATTCCTTTTTTGTCTCCTCAGAAATATAAAAAGGATCTGCGCTTCTTGTCGCTACAGTATCAAATTCTGCTTCCAGCCACTCATAAGAAAACTCCGGATAGGTCTGACAGCCTCTTGGTGCAATCGTGGTGCTCCCGACAATCAATTCATCCTTTCTGATAATAATTGGCAAATTCTTTAATATATGTTCGAATGCCCTTGCTCTCCGTATAATGATGGGCTGATCCTCAGTTGCCTTATAGGATTCCGTAATAAGCTTTGCCCTTGCTGACTCTATTTCCGGCATTTTCGCATACAGATTCTCAATCAATCTGGTTATTCTTTCTGTTTTTGGATAATCTTTTATTTCATATTGATATAAGCCCATAAAAACACTCCTTACTGTAGTTTTCTGATAACTGATTCTAATTATATATGCTCGGATCCCAAATGTCAACCAATCCAACACTATTTAGTGTTGTTTTTATGTTGTTTTTATGATACTATTTTGTTGTGAAGTGTTTTGATTTAAAATTGAAAGACTCAATTTTTGAGAATATATAAAATTTATGAGGACATAATTATGGAAAAGATAGAGTTTGATATTCACACGCATAGCATCGCCAGCGGGCACTATACTACTGATACCATAACAGATCTGGTCAAAGGAGCATTAGATAAAGAACTTATTCTACTTGGAATCTGTGAACACGGGCCTGCCATTCCGCATTCCTGCAGCAAAAACTATTTTCGAAATCTTCTTTCTGCTCCTTCCACCCGCTTGGGAATCCGCATCCTATATGGCGCTGAAGTAAATATAATTGATTACAACGGCAGAATTGATCTGGATAATGACATTATCGAAAAACTTGACTATTGTATTGCCGGCCTGCATCTCCCCTGTTTGAAACCGGGAAATGTTTCTGAAAACACAAACGCTTATATCGGTGCCATGAAGCTTCCTAATGTCAAAGCCATTGCACACCCGGATGATACAAAGTATCCGGTTGATTACAGAAAGTTGATAGAGGCTGCCATAGAAAACCACGTTTATCTCGAAATAAATAACAGCTCCCTATCACCGAACGGATACCGGGGAAATGTCAGAGAAAATGATCTGCGTATCTTGGAGTTATGCCGTGAATATCACTATCCCGTATTGCTATCAAGCGATAGTCACGGGCGTGATCATGTTGGTTGTTTTCAATATGCGCTTGAGCTGATCCATGAAACCAGCTTTCCAGCAGAACTGGTTCTAAACTACTCTGCCAAGGAATTGCTTACAATTCTTGCGCACACCTGACAATATAATTAATATTTTGTCTGGCATAAGAAAGGACCTCCATAGCTGCCGTTTCGGTTTCTATGGAGGTCCCCATTATTTCTTCTAATAAATGCTGTCTTTCAGGAAATATTTACTTCATCTCTTTCAAAATCCTTTCAATTTCTATCTTTAACTGCGGTAAATCATTTTGTATCGTATCCCAGGCAGATTGGCAATCTAAATTAGAATACTGGTGTGCGAAAATATCTCTGATGCCGCACCATTCTTTCCACGGAATTGTCTTTTTCTGCTCTTTCAGTTCTTCCGATACCACTTTGCAGAGTTCTCCAACCTGTAAAATACACATGCAACAGGCATTCTGAAAAACAGAGATGTTTATAAATTTATCATAATCATTTCCAAACATCTCACATGCCTCAGATACTTGATCACAATACTCCAATATCTTCTTTAAAATAATGCTATCCTTATTCCTCATACAATAAAATCTCCGTTCCTGCAATTTCCTTATGGAATTCTTCTTCGATTCCGGCAGTCGTAATCAAATCAACGGAAAGCTTTAATGCATCCTGAACACTCTGTCTCATTCCCGAAAGTTTCAGTAAGGACATCGGCTTTCCTTTTTCCACAAGCAGGTCCACATCACTATTTTCATTGGCATTTCCTTTCGCATAGGAGCCAAAAAGATATAGTCTCTTCACGCCGTATGATCTTGCAATGGGAGTAACTGCTTTTTTGATTGCAGAAATATCCGTCATCTTTACCACATCCTCTCTTTCGTTTATTATATACCATATTTCCGGCTTGATGCAATGATATGTTTGACATAAGAGAGGACCTCCATAGCTACCGTTTCGGTTTCTATGGAGGCCCGATATAATTCATTTACTTATTATTGATAGCTGCCTGTGCCGCCGCAAGTCTTGCGATCGGTACTCTGAACGGGGAACAGGATACATAGGTCAGTCCTGCCCTGTGGCAGAATTCCACGGATGAAGGATCTCCTCCATGCTCACCGCAGATACCCAGCTTGATGTCAGGTCTGGTCTTCCGTCCCTTCTCAACCGCCATCTGGATCAGCTGGCCTACACCGCTCTGGTCCAGTCTTGCAAAAGGATCGGACTCGTAGATTTTCTTCTTGTAATAATCCCCGAGGAACTTTCCTGCATCATCTCTGGAGAAGCCAAAGGTCATCTGGGTCAGATCGTTGGTTCCGAAGGAGAAGAATTCAGCTTCCTGTGCGATCTCATCTGCAAGCAGGGCTGCTCTCGGGATCTCGATCATCGTGCCGATGTGGTACTGGATATCGGAATTCTTTTCCTTCTTCACCAGCTCTGCAGTCTCAACCACCACATCCTTCACATACTTCAGTTCCTTCCTCTCACCGACTAACGGAATCATGATTTCGGGAACGATATCGTAGCCTTTTTCTTCCTTCACCTCAATGGCTGCTTCCATCACGGCTCTGGTCTGCATCCTTGCGATCTCAGGATAGGTTACCGCAAGACGGCAACCTCTGTGCCCCATCATCGGATTGAACTCGTGAAGGGAGTCACAAACCTCCTGCACCTGCTCAGCAGTCATCATCATTTCAACTGCCAGATCATCAATATCGCCCTGATCGGTAGGAACAAACTCATGAAGCGGAGGATCAAGGAAACGAATGGTTACAGGTCTTCCCTCCATCACTTCATATAAGCCCTTGA
>JAHAYJ010000003.1 GCA_018384375.1 Lachnospiraceae bacterium | reverse complement strand
CATGGATACATTAGCCCGTATCTGCGAAACGCTGAATTGTGAGATTACCGATGTGATTGAGTTAGTACCAGACGAGCCTGCTTCCACAGGAGGTAAGGAACATGAGCGAATTGAAACCAAGAATAACGGAAAACGGAATTGATTATATCCTTGTTGGGGATTATTATATCCCAGATTTGAAGCTGCCGGAGGAACACCGCCCTATCGGAAAGTACGGACGGATGCACCGGGAATATTTAAGAGAAGTCCACCCAGTCAGATTGAACACATTGATATTGACCGGAGAGCTATGGACATATCTTGCAGACCTGAACAAACAGGCACAGGAACGGTTAGACACCATCATGGAGCAGATGAAAACTGCCGAGGGCGTAACCGAGGAATTAAAGCGTACCTGTCAAATGGAATGGGTGCAGCATTGCAATAACATTCACAACCGGGCAGAAGAAATTGTTTTGCATGAGATGATTTATTCATAAGGGTATGATATAGGGAAACGATATCTGAAACATGGTATCGTTTCCTGTATTTATAGATATTTGTGTAGCAGAAAACAGATGTAAGGTTGACATTACAAGCGAAAACACATATAATTTTATTATAATATTAACCTTACTTTTGGAGGAACTATGAAAAACAGAATAAAAGAATTGCGGGAACAGCGAGGGCTGACGCAAGAGCAATTAGGAGAACTGGTTGGAGCTTCAAGGCAGGCGATAAATGCCATAGAAACAGAAAAATTTGAACCATCTATCTGGCTTGCATATGATATTTCTAAAGTGTTTGAGTGTGCCATTGAGGATGTATTTTTATTTGATGTAAGTTTGAGAAAATCAAGAGCTGACAGCAGCAGACAGGAGGTAAAAAGTGGCAACAAGATTTCTTCGCTATGACAGCGACCCTATATTGAGAAAAAAATGTAAAGCTGTCCTAAAAGTTGATGATAAAATCAGGCAGCTCTTAGATGATATGCTTGATACATTACATGAAACAGAAAATGGAGCTGCACTGGCAGCAAATCAGGTTGGCGTTTTGAAACGGTTGGTTGTCATTGATTTTAACGACACACGATTAAAACTTGTAAATCCGCAAATAATAAGCCAAAGCGGTGTGCAGGAATGTGTTGAGGGATGCCTTAGTTTCCCGAACCGTTTTGTAAAAACAATTCGTCCGCAAAAGGTCACGATTCAGGCACTCAATGAATATGGAGAGGAAATTATAGTTGACGGAGAAGATGAAATGGCAAAATGCTTCTGCCATGAGCTGGAACATCTGGATGGTATGATTTTTTTAGATAAAGCGATTGAAGAACTTTCTGCTTTGTAGTGCAAATTGATAGATGCCGTTTCGGAAAAAGAAAAAGGGGTCTTATGAGCAAGGTTATTATGATGTGCGGCGTATGTGGTTCTGGAAAGACTACTTACGCCAAGAAAAAAGAACAGGAAGGATATATCCGACTTTCCATTGACGAAGAAATGTGGAAACTTTATGGAAGAAAGGGAATTGATTATCCGGAAGAACAATATGAAAAATTGTCAGAGCAGGTGGAAGCTGCGCTTCAAAAAAAGCTGCTATCCCTGATTCAGCAGGGAAAAGATGTTGTGATTGATTTTAGTTTCTGGAGTAAGGAAAATCGGAATGTTTATAAAGAACTGATTCAAAAAGCAGGCGCTGAAACGGAGCTTGTCTATATGAAAGCCAGTAAGGAGCTTTTGCAAAAAAGACTATATAAAAGGAATCAGGTCTTAAATGCCAATTCACCGTTTGTGATAACAGATGAACTATTGGAACATCATTATCACGCATTTCAGGAGCCATGCGGCGAAGGAGAAAAAGTAATTTTGCAGAAAGAGGATATTATGCAATATTCAAATTTCAACTGAATAATCCCAGCACAAACCGCTGCTACATGGAAGCTAACAAACCATGCAACAGCGGTTTTTCTTTACCGTTTTTTCCTCTGGCTGATAGGCGTTCCCATTTTCTTTGATTTTTTGAGAATCCGAATGAGCCAGCGAAATTCTTCGTCTGACAGATTTTTATAGTTGATACCAAGCTGCTTGCAGTAAAGAACAACCAGCTTTTCATCCCGACTGCCTTTGAAATTTTCGACAGCTTCCAGATTTTCTTTCAGTTCATCGGCAACGGTGATCTGGGGCGCACTCTCACTGTCCTTTTTGTGGGCTTCCCGAATATCCCGGATAATAAGGTTGAGGTCATCCAGAACCATATGGCTGAAATATTCATCATCACTGATATGGGCGGCTTGCAACACTTTCAAATGGGGGTCGTCTTCGCCGGGGCGATACCGTTCAATGATTTCATGCCGGACGGTATCGACAAGGGCGTTGAGGTTCTGAATCTGCATGGTGGCAATCCCATCCACATAAATCTCAATGTCCGCAAGAAACTTGATAAAGTCCTTATGGGTGGCAAGTTCGCAGAGCAGACGGTTGTTAATCCGACCGCTTTTCAGAAGTGCTACCATCTCATCACTCAAATGCAGCTCACTTAATGGCGTGTTGATCTCCGCCCGGTTCTCTGTCCGGCAAAAGAGATAATCGAGGGACACCCCATAAAAATCTGCCAGCAGGATAAGGTTGCCATGATTGATTTCCTTATAGTCATCTTTTTCATAACTGCCAAGAGCCGATTTTGAAATACCCGTTTGCTCAGCCAGTTCTTCCAGTTTTAATCCTTTGTTTAATCGTAAATCTTTTAGCCGTTCCTGTATTGTAGTAGCTCCGTTCATTGAAGCAGTTCCCCCTTTCTAACGACATTTATAACCGTTGAATTGATTATACCATATCAATTCCGCAATCGTGGAAATTTCTGATTTTTACCCCTAATTCCTACTTTGTGGACATACGGCACAGGGCACAAAAATGTTCTATGATACAGGTAGTTCATCGATGGATTATTCCAATCGAATGACCAGCCTGTGTGGGATATGCTTCCCCGGCGATGTAGTGCCATGACTTTTGGCAGGGATATGGAGGAACCCTGACCGAAACGAGCGTACCAAAGGGAGCGATACGCCGCTGTGAGATTCAGGGGAGGAACGACACCGGGGAGAACTGGCGAACTGACACCGAAATACGACAATTTGATAGGGGGATAGTCTACCCTATCGCTGATACTTCGGGAGATTTTAGGCGGCTCTATGGCTGTAATTTTTCCGAAAATCGCCCCGAAACCATACACAAAAACGGGAGGAAGCGCAATATGCCGAGAATGAGCAAAAAGAGGAAGCATGAGCTTTCCTTTTACCTCAATGACCGGGGGCGTGTCACTTACAACGAATTATGCAGG
>JAHAYJ010000125.1 GCA_018384375.1 Lachnospiraceae bacterium | reverse complement strand
GGTCGTGGGTTCGAATCCCATCCGGGTCGTTTTTCATAAAATTCAAACATTTGGGATCTTAGCTCAGCTGGGAGAGCATCTGCCTTACAAGCAGAGGGTCATAGGTTCGAGCCCTATAGGTCCCATTTATTCCGATAATGGAATGGTTAATTGCCGATGTGGCTCAATTGGCAGAGCAGCTGATTTGTAATCAGCAGGTTATCGGTTCGAGTCCGATCATCGGCTTTTGATAGAAATATCATATGGATGGATTCCCGAGTGGCCAAAGGGGACAGACTGTAAATCTGCTGCAAATTGCTTCGGTGGTTCGAATCCACCTCCATCCATTAGCCGAGAGGCAAAAAATTAAATAGCGCGGGGTGGAGCAGTCTGGAAGCTCGTCGGGCTCATAACCCGAAGGTCATAGGTTCAAATCCTGTCCCCGCTACTCAATGCCCAGATAGCTCAGTTGGTAGAGCAGAGGACTGAAAATCCTCGTGTCACTGGTTCGATTCCGGTTCTGGGCATTTTGTTATGCCAGAAATTACTTTGATATAGAAAAAGTAAAGCTGGGCATACTTATTATTATGGAGCACTAGCTCAGTCGGTAGAGCACCTGACTTTTAATCAGGTTGTCGGGGGTTCGAATCCCCCGTGCTTCATTTTATGGTTTTATTCTTTTTATCTGCTAAATATTATCATTAAACATTCTGTCAATCTCTTCAACAAAGGAAAACACCTGTTTAAAATCTATGAATGCCTGTATAAACGGATTGCTTGCTTTTTTATTGACTTTATAGTATTTTGTAAAATGATTTAGTGGAGGAAAATTTATGAAAAAATTAGTGTTATTATCTATGCTGTGCGCTTTTATTGCATGTTCTGCTATTGGCTGCGCTGACATTGCCGGGATCACAAGCCCAAATAATGATCAAATAATAGTGGATACAGGAAATGCAACATTTACGGAGGAAGGATATTACATATTGGAGGGAACTCTTTGTGAGCTTGATAAAACCAGTCTTTCTATGAAAACTGCAGATGGGCATATACTATATTTTAATTTTGCACCTGAAACAGTAATTTATTCAGGAGAAGATAGCACAATTGAGCAGGGACAGAAAATCAAGATAGTGTTTGATGGAGATATAAGCCAGAATAGAATGACAGATGTATCTGTGATTATGGTTTCTTCTGTTGATATGTAAATTTTATGTTAATTTTTATCTGTTTTTAAGATATCTGGTGTATTTGAATCGTTATATATGTTAAAATATATAACTGTAGGCTGAATAGAGTCTGCACATATTGAAAGGAAAGCAATATGAAGGAAAGACATGCAAATAATCTGGATAGAATCAGAAAGAGATATGAGAAAAGAAGACAGCTTTATAGGCTTCTTAGAGAGCATGCTTCTGATATCTTAAAATCGGAGAATTTCCGCAGTACAAAAAATTATATTCAACACGGAACAATGCCTGTCCACAGACATTGCATTGATGTGGCAGAAAAAAGTATTGCGATCAGTAAATTTTTAAGAATTCCGTGTAATGAGAGAGAAATGGTCAGAGGAGCATTATTACATGACTATTTCCTTTATGACTGGCATGACAAGAGCAGAGAAAACTATCAGAGGCTTCACGGATTTTATCATCCGGGTATTGCTCTTAGAAATGCAAGTATGGAATATGAATTGACTTTGCGTGAAAAGGATATTATTAAAAAGCATATGTGGCCGCTTACGGTGGTTCCACCTCTCTGCAGAGAGGCATGGATTGTAACGACGGCAGATAAATATTGTTCGCTGCTTGAAACACTTAAGCTGCATAGAGGAGCAGGGGTAAGGGCAATTTAATGAAAAGAACACTGTATGATTATTTAAAAGAATATAGTGATAGTGAAATGTATCCTTTCCATATGCCGGGGCATAAGAGAAATCCCCATAGCGGTCCACTATCAGAGTTTTACAGTCTGGACATTACGGAAATAGATGGTTTTGATAATCTTCATCAGCCAGAATCCATTATTAAGGATGCACAGGAGCGGGCAGCAAGTCTTTACCAGTCCGAAGAGACCTTCTATCTGGTTAACGGAAGTACATCAGGAATTTTGAGTGCGATTTCGGCAGTGGCCGGAGCGGATAAAAGACTTATTATAGCAAGAAACTGTCACAAAGCCGTATATCATGCGGCTTTTTTAAATCGCATGAGGCTTCATTATGTATATCCCGAAATTTATGAGGAATATGATATTGCAGGAGAAGTCAAAGCTGTTCAAATAGACCGTGAAATTAAATCCATTTTGCGTGATGAAACAATTGAAGCAGCTGATGCTAATAAGAAGATAGCAGGAGTAGTCATTACTTCGCCTACTTACGATGGTATTGTATCTGATGTGGTAGAAATTGCGGATGTGGTTCATCATTATGGGATACCGTTAATTGTAGATCAGGCACATGGAGCACATTTCGGTTTTCACCCGGCTTATCCGGAAAATGCAGTGCGACAGGGTGCGGATATTGTAATTCACAGTGTCCACAAAACACTTTCTGCACCTACACAGACAGCGTTGCTTCACAGAAACGGTAATCTGATAGACAGAGAAATGTTAACGAAGTATTTGCGAATTTACCAGAGCAGCAGTCCCTCTTATCTTTTGATGGCAGGAATTGATGAGGCAATGCAGTTTGTTACGGAAAGTGGCTTTCAGAGACTGGACGAACTATTAAATTTGAGATTAAAAATAGAAGAAAAAGCAAAAAACTTTTGCCATATTAGAGTATGTCCGTTAACAGAACCGGGAAAACTGATTATATCTGTGAAAAATACTTCCCTTACAGGGAAGGTATTGCATGAAGTTTTGAGAAAGAAATATCATTTGCAAATGGAAATGGCAGCCGGAAGCTATGTAATTGCTATTTTATCAATGATGGATACAGAAAAGGGGATAAATCGTTTGCTCACAGCCTTGCAGGAAATAGATCAGAGTTTATCGGATATGCCTGCCAAACAAATTGTTTCGCCGATGCTGAATATTCGGCCTGAGAAAAGCATGGAATTATGTGATGCTTATCATTTAGCATATGAAAGAATAAATGCCAAGGATGCAAAAAACAGAATTGTCGCCGAATTCGTAAATTTATATCCGCCAGGAATCCCCATTTTGGTACCCGGAGAAGTGATCAGTAAACAGATTTTAGATTTGATGGAAGATTATCAAAAAAATGGGTATACCGTTCAGGGGATAGAACATCAGGAGTTAAAGGTAATAAATATATAGCATAATTAAGGAGAAAATAAATATGCGTAAGACCAAAATTATCTGTACCATTGGACCGTCCAGTGAAAGTGAAGAAAAATTAAGAGAACTGATGCTTGCAGGAATGAATGTGGCACGTTTTAATTTTTCACATGGGACACACGAGGAACATAAGAAGAAGTTTGACAGAGTGATCAAGGTAAGTAATGAATTAGGGTTGCCTGTTGCAACACTGTTGGATACGAAAGGGCCGGAAATTCGATTAAAGGATATAGAAGGCGGAAAGACAGAACTGGTAAGTGGGCAGAAGTTTATTCTTACGACAGAAGAAATTCTCGGAACAAATGAAAAGGTGTCGATTTCCTATAAAAATTTAGTAAATGATATATCTGTCGGAACAACTATTTTAATTGATGATGGATTGATTGAAATGGTTGTGGATGCAATAGAAGATACCGATATATTATGTACAGTAATAAATGGTGGACCGATTTCCAACCATAAGGGAGTTAATGTACCCGGAGCAGAGTTGTCCATGCCCTACATCAGTGATGTTGACAGAAGTGATATTATGTTCGGGTGCGATATGGGATTTGACTTTATTGCTGCATCCTTTGTAAGATGCAGGGAAGATATTCTGGAAGTCAGAAAAATACTCGACGAGCATGGAAGCCATATGAAAATAATTGCTAAAATAGAAAGCATGCAGGGGATCCGAAATCTTGAGGATATTCTGACGGTATCGGATGGAATTATGGTTGCAAGAGGTGACCTGGGAGTAGAAATTCCAATGGAAGAGGTTCCTGTAGTGCAAAAGCAGATGATCAAGATGGCTGAGGCACAGGGAAAGCATGTAATTACAGCAACCCAGATGCTGGAATCCATGATAAAGAATCCAAGACCGACGAGGGCGGAGACAACTGATATTGCCAATGCAATCTATGATGGAACGACCGCAATTATGCTTTCGGGAGAAACTGCAGCAGGAGCATATCCGGTAGAAGCTGTCAGGACAATGGCAAGAATTGCGGAAAGATCAGAACAGGACATTGATTATAATGGAAGAATGAAGAGAAGAGAGCACATTGATAATTTTGATGTGACAACAGCAATTTCTCATGCAACCTGTACGACAGCAATGGATTTGAAAGCAGCAGCAATTATTACGGTTACCATTTCCGGGTTTACCGCGGGAATGATTTCCAGATACAAACCCAGCTGCCCGATTATTGCATGTAGTGTCAGTCCTAGAATATGCAGACAGCTCAGCTTATCCTGGGGAGTTACACCGATTTGGATTGCCAGAGAGAATACGACAGATGACCTGTTTGACGTGGCAGTACATGCTGCAGAAGAGGCCGGCTATATAAAGAAGGGGGACAAGGTTGTGCTAACAGCTGGTATGCCTCTGGGAGTTTCAGGAAAAACCAACATGTTACGTGTTGTTGAGGTTTAATTTATATGGGAAAAATGTTATACTTAATGGGAAAGAGCTCCACAGGAAAGGATACTGTTTACAGAAAGCTTATGGAATGGAAACAGCTGGAGCTGAAACGGGTAGTTCCTTATACCACAAGACCAATACGTTTGGGAGAGAGTGAAGGGAAGGAATATCATTTTACAGATGATGAAGGTTATGAGTTATTGGTAAAGCAGGGAAAGGTGATTGAGTCCCGTGCTTACCATACATATCATGGCTTATGGCGTTATTTTACTGTGGATGATGGAGAAATTGATTTAAGAGAAAATAATTATCTGATTATTGGCACGCTGGAGTCTTATGTAAAAACGGCAGATTATTTTGGTAAGGAGAAGGTTTTGCCGATCCTGCTGGAGCTTAATGACGGCGTAAGGCTTCAGAGAGCCCTGGATCGTGAGCGCAAACAGGAAAATCCCCGCTATCAGGAAATGTGCAGGCGGTATCTTGCAGATGCGGAGGATTTTTCGGAAGAAAAAATAGCGGAAGCCGGTATTGATAAAAGATTTATGAATGACGATCTTGAAAGATGTATTGCAGATATTAAGGAGTATGTTCTAAAAGAACTGTAGGGAAGAAAAAGGAGGTGACCAGCTTGGATATTAAAGTAAATCAGACTATGCCGGTTGCACAGCCGGAGGCAACAGCACCGGCTAGAGAGACAGATGGAAATTTTAAGTTTACGCTGGTCAGCCACATTGAGGAGCAGGAACTACAGGCAAGGCTGGGAACCCTGATGGAGGAAATTACCATGCAGGGGGATAAGCTTGCCAAGAAACGGGATATCAAGGATATGAAAAGGTATCGAGGACTGATTAAGGAATTTATGAATGAGATTGTCAGTCGCTCCCACTCTTTCAGTCGTGAAAATTTCCTGGACCGGAAGGGAAGACACAGGGTTTATGGAATAATCCGTCTGGTAGATGAAAATCTGGATGAACTGGCTAAGGAGTTAATGAAGGATGAGCAGGATCACCTTGTAATCCTGTCTAAGATAGGAGAAATCAGGGGGTTGCTGTTGGATATTCTTACTTAAGAACAGCAGTCAGCTCTGACATGGAGCCTTTAGACAGAGCAGTATTAACCGGTATGGGATGGAGGGGTACATATATGAGTAGGTTTGATGATATCGTGGGGCAGGAGCAGTTAAAAGAGCACCTTTATAATGCGCTTACTACAAATAAAATTTCCCATGCGTATATTATTAATGGGGAGAGAAGCTCCGGAAAGGAATTTATTGCAAAAATATTTGCAATGGCATTGCAATGTGAAAACAGACAGGGAATAGAGCCTTGTCATGAATGCCATTCCTGCAAACAGGCGTTGAGTGGAAATCATCCTGATATTGTCTTTATCACACATGAAAAGCCCAATACGATTAGTGTTGATGATATTCGTAGCCAGATTAATGGAGATATTGCAATTAAGCCATATAGCGGCCCTAAAAAAATATATATTATGAATGAAGGGGAAAAAATGACGGTTCAGGCTCAGAATGCCCTTTTGAAAACACTTGAGGAGCCGCCTGAATATGCAGTCATTTTGATATTGACCACGAATGTGAATTCATTACTCCCCACGATTTTAAGCAGATGTGTTTTGCTGAATATGAAGCCCGTAAGGGATGAGCAGATTAAAAAGTTCCTGATGGAAAACATGGAGATTCCCAGCTATAAAGCAGATATTTGCACCGCTTTTGCAAGAGGTAATGTAGGGAAGGCAAGAATGCTTGCAAACAGTGAAGAGTTTGATAAGGTAAAGGAAGAGGCGATCACACTCCTGAAATATATCGGCGAGATGGAGATAAATGAAATCGTTGCTGCTATTAAAAAAATCAATGAATATAAATTTGATGTAAATGATTACCTGGATATCCTTTCGATCTGGTATCGGGATGTGCTTATGTTCAAGGCGACTCATGACGCAAATGACTTGATTTTCAGAGAAGAAATACAGTATATTAGAAAGGTAGCAGATAAGAGTACTTATGAAGGAATTGAAAGAATAATTGACGCGTTGGACAAGTCAAAACAGAGACTTTCCGCAAATGTCAATTTTGATTTAACAATGGAGCTCCTGCTCTTAACAATAAAAGAGAATTAAGTGAGGTTAATAGATTTATGATAAAAGTGATAGGTGTACGTTTCAGAACAGCAGGAAAAATATATTTTTTTGATCCGGGAAAGCTGACCATTAAAAGAGGGGATCATGTTATTGTAGAGACGGCAAGAGGGATCGAATATGGAACTGTCGTGGGAGATCCCAGAGAGGTGGAAGAAAAGAGTGTGATTCAGCCTTTAAAGCCTGTTCTGAGAATTGCAACTGAGAGAGATGATGAGCAGGAGGCAGCGAATAAGGTTAAGGAAAAAGAAGCTTTTAAAATATGCCTTGAAAAGATTCGTAAACACGGACTGGAAATGAAGCTGATCGATGCAGAATATACCTTTGATAATAACAAAGTTCTTTTTTATTTTACAGCCGATGGGCGTATTGATTTCAGAGAACTGGTGAAAGATCTGGCAGCAGTATTTAAAACCCGAATTGAACTCCGCCAGATTGGTGTTCGTGATGAGACCAAAATTTTGGGAGGAATCGGTATCTGTGGGCGGGAATTGTGCTGTCACAGGCATTTATCAGAATTTGTACCTGTTTCTATTAAAATGGCAAAGGAACAGAATCTGTCTTTGAATCCAACCAAGATATCCGGAGTGTGTGGACGTCTGATGTGCTGTCTGAAACATGAGGAAGATACTTATGAGGAGCTGAACAGAAGGCTTCCTAATGTTGGAGATCACGTAACTACTGAGGATGGGCTAAAGGGTGAGGTTCACAGTGTTAATGTTCTTAGGCAGCTGGTAAAGGTTATTGTAGAGGTTGGCGACGAGAAAGAAATTCAGGAATATCGTGTGGAACAGCTCCGATTTAAGAGAAAGCATAAACATAATAAAGTAGACGTACAGGATGAAGAATTGAAGGAACTTGAAAAACTGGAAAAGCAGGAAGGAAAATCCAAACTGGATGACAATTAACAGACAGAAAATAGAAGAGAATAACCGGGTGGTTCTCAAAGAAAATGAAAGAATTGATGATTTACAGAGAAACCATTATCGAATAATTCAAGATCCGGAGCGCTTCTGTTTCGGCATGGATGCAGTCTTGCTTTCCGGTTTTGCAAAAGCAAAGGAAGGAGACAATGTTCTGGATCTGGGAACAGGAACAGGAATTATTCCCATCTTAATGGAGGCAAAGACCCGGGCGACGCATTTCACCGGATTGGAGATACAGAGTGAAAGTGCAGATATGGCTGCAAGAAGTGTCAAACTCAACCATCTGGAAGAAAAAATAGAAATTGTTACAGGTGATATTAAGGAAGCAGTCAGTCTGTTTGGCGCTGCTTCTTTTGACGTTGTAACATGTAATCCGCCTTATATGACAGAGCATCATGGGCTGACGAATCCAAAGGCGCCTAAAGCGATTGCCAGACATGAGCTTCTCTGTACTTTGGAGGATGTAATCTCTCAGGCTGCCAGGCTCCTTAAGCCGGGTGGAAATTTTTATCTGGTACACAGACCCTTTCGTCTTGCAGATATCATTGTGCTGTTAAGGCAATATAAGATGGAGCCTAAGAGAATGAAAATGGTATATCCTTTTATTAATAAAGAACCAAACATGGTACTTATTGAAGCAAACCGAGGCGGTAGAGCGCGGATGAGTGTGGAAAAGCCTTTGATTGTTTACAGAGAGCCGGGTGTGTATACCGATGAAATATATGACATATATGGGTACTAAAATAAAAATGAGCATATTGTCAGCTTTTATGATAGGCATCCTTGTCTGTGGATGTGCAGCGGCGGAGGCAAGTCCTGCGAATGCAGAGCAATCGCTACAGGTTGTTAAGGGTAGTTCTGCTTCTCCTGCAGTTATGCACAGAACAGAAGAAATTTCGTTGGAGGGTGTTGAGAAATCAGGGCTTTCGGATGAGGATAATCAGATAGAAGAAGCACCTGCAGAAAAGGAGAGACCAAAAGTAAAAGGGATATTTGTGACAGGTGCAATGGCAGGAACCGAAAATATGAACAACCTGATTGATCTCGTGGAGCGTACAGAACTCAATGCAATTGTAATTGATGTTAAGAATGATGAAGGAAGAGTGACTTACGACATGCCGGTTTCCCTTGTACAGGAGTTGGGTGCATGCAGGGAGTATATTTCGGATATGGAAGCTCTTGTGAACGAATGTAAAGAAAAGGATATTTATTTAATTGCAAGAGTAGTGACATTTAAGGATCCTTTTTTGGCAGAAAAAAAACCTGAATGGTGCGTTCACAACGCTGACGGTAGTTTGTTCAAAGATAAGGATGGACTTGCATGGCTTAATCCCTATAATCAAAAGGTGTGGGATTATCTTGTTGAGATTGCAGAGAGTGCACTGGCAATTGGTTTTGATGAGGTACAGTTTGATTATGTCAGATTTTCAACGGATAGTGGTATGAAAAATGCGGATTTCGGAATGGATTCCCAAGAAAAAGACAGACAGCAGATTATTACAGAATTTGTTCAATATGCGTCTGAAAGGATTCATGCTGTAGGAGGGGCTGTATCTGCAGATGTATACGGGGTTGTGATTGACAGTGCTACTGACCAGGAAATCGTAGGACAGGATTATGTGGAATTGTCAAAGTATCTGGATTATATCAGCCCAATGGTTTATCCTTCACATTATGGACCGTATAACTACAATATTCCCATACCGGATGCTGAGCCCTATCGCCTGGTTTTGGCTGCAATGCAATCTTCCAGACGGGTATTGGCGGGGATTCCTGCATCAGGAGAGTCAGTCTCTGAAAATACAATTTCCGGAAACACGGTGTCCGAAATGGAGAGAGTACAGGGTGATAGTATTTTACAGGAAAAAGAAGAGTATTCTGACGAAGAACTGGCTTCCCTTCCACCAATGGAAGGCATCAAGGTGCAAGTAAGACCGTGGCTTCAGGATTTTACAGCAACATGGGTCAAAGGACATATCCCCTACGGAGGGGAGGAGGTCAGAGCGCAGATTCAGGCGGTTTATGATGCCGGTTATGAAGAATGGATTTTGTGGAATGCGGCGAATCGGTATACGGAAGAGGGGCTTCTGACAGCAGGAGAGATAGAATGACAGGAACTTTATTTTTATGTGCAACGCCAATCGGAAATCTGAATGATATAACAGCAAGAGTTTTAGATACTCTGCGGGAAGTGGATTTAATAGCAGCTGAAGATACAAGAAACAGTATTAAGCTACTCAATTATTTTCAAATAAAAACACCGATGACAAGTTATCATGAATATAACAAGTTTGAAAAGGCAGAGCAGATTATACAATGGCTGAAAAGTGGAAAGAACATAGCACTTATCACAGATGCGGGGACTCCTGCCATATCTGATCCGGGTGAAGTTCTGGTTGCTAGATGTATAGAAGAGGGACTTCACGTAACATCTTTGCCGGGATGCTGTGCCTGTATCACAGCATTGACGCTTTCCGGTCTGTCAACCAGAAGATTTTGTTTTGAAGGTTTTCTGCCGACAGATAAAAAAGAAAAGAAAATGATCTTAGGGGAATTAGAGAGGGAAACCAGGACAATTATTCTGTATGAGGCGCCGCACCACTTAAAAAGAACTTTGCAGGAGCTGTATGAAACCTTGGGAGAAAGAAGGATTACCTTGTGCCGTGAATTGACTAAAAAGTTTGAAACGGTATTTTCGACTACGCTTGAGGAAGCTCTTACCTACTACAACGAGAATGAACCGAAGGGGGAATATGTATTGGTGCTGGAGGGACTAAACAGGCAGAGTCTGATTTTAGATAAACAGGAAGAGTGGAGCAGGCTTTCCATAGAGGAGCATATGCAGGTCTATATAGATCAGGGGATCGACAAGAAGGAAGCTATGAAAAAGGTGGCTGCTGACAGAGGAATCAGTAAGAGAACTGTATACCAGAATCTGCTTAAGAACCAGAACGTGTAAAGAATTTATTAATTTTAAAAAAATGGTAAAAAAGTACTTGTTTTTTTCAGTAGTTGTAGTACTATATAAGTAGAAAGATACTAGTACTTTAGTATGGAGTTGTCTCCTCAATTGGAGGGAAAGGGAAGGAAGTGGAAAGTATGAGTAAAGCTAAAATTACGAAAGTTGGAATTTCTTTAGCACTTGTACTGGCTCTTGCATTGGGATGTGTAGTTTTCTATCATGCAGCATTTAAGGAAGCTGGATCGGTTACACAGGAAGCAGCAGTCAGGGAAGAAGGTGTACCGGCTGATGGAATCGTATATATTGAGCCTGAATTGGTCAGCTTGGCGGATACACTTTCAGGAAGTGCAGACTCTCAGGCGGCAGCAAAGGCAGCATTTGATATTGTAAATGCCAAGAGACAGGAGGCCGGTCTTAATGCCTTATCTTGGAATGCAGGTTTGGAACAGGCATCAGCTGTCAGAGCAGTAGAAGCATCTCAATCATTCTCACATACAAGACCCGATGGTTCTGACTGGTGGACCGTAAACAGTAACTTAATGTATGGAGAGAATCTTGCTAAGGGTTATGCAACAGCGGCTTCAGCTGTAGATGCTTGGATTGCATCTCCTACTCATAAGGCAAACATCATGGATACAGAGTTTGTATCCGGTGCAATTGCAATACATATTGCTCCAGATGGACGTTGGTATTGGGCACAGGAATTTGGATATTAGAATGTAATAAAAAGACCGCATCGCAAGATGCGGTTTTTTTAATGTTCATTTATATAGATTTTTCTTCCGCTTTATTGTAAAATAAGATATATGTGATGGAAGGGTGGAAGTATATATGCGTGAGAAAATATATAAGATTATTTTGGCAATATCATTAATCGTCATTGTGGTAGCATCGGTTAATATTTTTCTGCTCAGCAGAGAATACCGGGCAGGAATTAATGAGTATGAGAATCTGGAACAATATGTTGAGGTAGTTGAGGAACCTATAGAGACAGATAAAGCTCAGGAAGAATTGAAATCAGAAGTTAAAGAATCTATGATACCGGTTTCTCTGGATATTGATTTTGACGAATTGAAGAACATTAATGGTGATTTGGTTGGGTGGCTGTATTATGCACCCTTAGAAATCAGTTATCCGATTGTCAGAGGAAATGATAATGAGTATTATACACAGTATACCTTTGAGCAGGAAAAGAACAGTTCAGGAGCAATCTTCATGGATTTTTTGAACAGAACAGATCTAACAGATTGCAATACCATTATCTATGGACATAATATGCGGAATGGAACCATGTTTGGGTCTCTGAAGAAGCTGCTGAGTGATGAATCCTACGTGGAAGAAGATCCTTATTTCTATATTTTTACGGAAGATAAGGCTTGTATGTATGAAATAGCTTCTATATATATTACGAATGAGGAATCAGATACTTATAATTTAATTGAGACAGAGGAAGATCAAAAAGAGTATATAGATTATATTCTTGAGGCTTCATCATGGCTGTGGGAAAAAGAAATCACACCTCAGGATAAAATAGTGACTCTTTCTACCTGTCATGGGCTTCACAGTACAAACAGAACTGTTGTACATGGTGTTTTAATTGCTTCCGAAGACCGATAAGGAGGTGTCAGGATCAGGGGAGGAAAGATTCATTACCTGCCAGCCGGTGACTTCAAAAAAATCACCTTCTTCAGTTTGAGGGTACAAAGGAGTGACTGTTATTTTCAAAACTTGATTTTCATTAATAGGATAAGAAAAGGTAAGAGAGTCCTGCAGGGACTCTTTTATTTTGGCTTCATAATCCTCCTGATCAACGCTGATTTTATAGAGAGAGGCCAACTCATCTGAAAGAGTAAGAAGAGTTTCCTGTGCTTTGTTGCAGGCACTGTAATAAGAAGTAGTTCTCTCAGCCAGCTTTTGACTAAGCCTGTAATCAGCGCTGGCACTGGCAATGGAGAGTCCTGAAAAGCAGACAAGACAAAGAATTACAATAATAATCAGCGCAGATGATGTGCCTACATTCATTCCAAAAAGTTTTCTATTTTTCATGAGATACCTCCTTCTTGGGATACAGCGTAACTGACAGTTCGTAAATTGTTTCTGTATCTTCCGTCAAGCTGTCTGTGGATCCGATTTTCTTCATAGCTGTAACCCGGCACAGAAGCATTCTTTCATCTTTCGTAATTTTGGCGGAGACCACATAGCAGGAATCAGACAAAGATGAAGTGCTGGAGGTATTTGAAACCTTGATGGGATTAAAATCCTTGTCAAATAGCAGATAGAGTTCATTTGCAGTGGAAGAAGAGGCATTTAAAAGGCAGTTGGAAAATAACCCAGCCATCTCTTCGCTATCCCCGTTACTGCCGTAAAAGGCCTCTGCAACATTTTGGCACCATTCCAAAGAGTGGTTTAGTTCTACACTATCCTTACTAATCGTATGAGAACTCACGAACAGTTTTACACAAACAGCGCTTGCAAGTGAAAAAAACAAGATCGAAATAATTAGTTCCATCAGGAACAGCCCTGAACGGGAGGATGTGTTAGTATTCAACGGTGGCACCTCCTGAATGAAGTGATATAAGCAGATCATAGGACTGCCGGTTGTCTGTCTCAATGATACAGCTGATCAATTGCTGATTTATGAGTTGTACTTGAAAGTCTGATATTTCAAGAATATTCTGACCAGCTTCAGGTCCAAGGATTACATCTTCCCTTACCATCAACTCTTTTAGTTGACCGTCATACTCATAAAGATAAGTATAATAAACAGAATCAGCTGATTGAGAGGTGATGATAAGTGCCTGGCAGTCATCCAGTTTTCCTATTGTAATTTGATCCTTTTGATCGGATTGGCGTATTTTTTCAGTAACGTATGCAAGTGCTGTTCTGGCATCAAAGTTACTTTCCATGTTGTTTACGGTTTTTCCGTAAATATCAGCACCTATGGAAATTAAAAAAATAGCAGAAAGAGCAAAAAGGCAGAAAAGAGCAATTACAAAAAGAATATCAATAATGTGTTTTGGCTGTTTTTGCTGCATTGTAAATACCCTGCCTTTCTAATAGGATGTTTTATTGCTTGAGAAGGATAGTAACATTTGGGCGTAAATTGGAGGCTATTGGTTGATAATCTACAAAAAACAATTCTTTGTCATAGGTAAGCCCATAATGGTCTTCAATATACTCAAGACTAGGGGGATAAAAACCTTCTACTGCATAGCAATGAATAATGTCACGATTAATTGCTTTTTCCAGACTTTCCTGCTGCCTGCTGATGGTGCTTGCACTAATGGAGGACAGCCCTTGAATAAAAATAAGTAAAATGATGGGACATACAAAATAAATCATTCTGATGCGAAAAGGAAAATGAAATCTTCCGCCATCATTTTTTGTTCTGAACCGATTCATAAATCGAAACCTCCGTAAGTAAGCTTAGCCGATGCTGGACATTATTCCCATGAGTGGAAGCATAACCGAAAGAAGGATAATGCCAACAATAAGAGAAAGAAGAATTACAAGAGTAGGTTCTATAATAGAAACTATTCTGGCAATTTGTTTATCGGTTTCCTCTTCATAGCTTTTTGCAATCTGCTTCATAACAATATCAGTGGAACCGGAACGAAAGCCTACAGCTACCATGCGAGAGTAAAGGCCGGAGAAAATTTCTGATTTCGCAAGTGCCTCAGGAAGGTTAGAACTGCGTTCAATTTCCTGTTTACACAGCTCAATTTTCTTTACCATTTGATCGTTTTCCACAATGCCGGAAATCATATCCAGACTTTGGTAAGTATCCATTCCGCTGGTAAAAGCAAGATACATGCCACTTGCAAATCTGCCTGCAGCTACTTTGTCATAAAAACTTCTTGTTAAAGAAAAATGAGAAAGAAAATGCTGCATTTGTTTCCGTCCCTGAGGTGTTTTGTATAGGAAAAGGCTGATTCCAATAAGTAAAAACAAAATGATAGTGAACAAAATAGAATATTTACTTAAGGTATTTCCAATATTTAGCAAGGACTGGGCAAGAGGACTCATCTCTGTTCCTAATTGCACAAATACCTGTCTGAATATGGGAAGAACCTTTAGTACCAGTACAAGGATTACAACAAACATCATAACAATCATGATCATGGGATAGGTCACAGCAGATTTTATACTTTCGGCAATGTTTTCCTCGCGTTCGTAGTATTCCGCAAGGGATAAAAGGACAGAGTCCAGATTACCGGATTCCTCTCCCAGGGCAATCAGTGATACCACATAATTTGGAAATACTCCTGTGGCAGCAAGTGCCTCGTGAAGATATTTCCCACTTCGGCAAGTATCCCCAATCTGTTGCAGGAGTTCTTTTCCTTCCTTGCTGACAGTGTCATGGACAAGTATATCCATGCCTTCTGCAGGAGTGATCCCGGCCTGAATAATAAGTGCAGTTTGACGACAGAATGATGATATTTCTGCATTTGATAAACGCTTTGGACTTTTCATAGAAACCTCCGGTTAATAGATATATTTGGTAACATAATTGCTTCCATCGCCAATAAAGTTTTTCAGATCTTTCTCTTTAGCGTTGGCGGCAAAGGTAGGATCCATAATGGACCAGTTTTCTCCATCAAATTGAATAATACCGTTGATCCACCCCTGATCTTCCACATAGGTACTGATCCAGGCGTGGTAGGCTTCACCGGCATAACCAACCTCCAGACGGGTAGGTATTTTCTGAGAGCGAAGCATACTCGCCATAACAGCTGCATAATCAAGGCAGATACCGGTTTTTTTGGAAAGGATTTCATCTACATTAGGAATATATCCACTTTGTACATTTTGCGCTTTGTCAAAATCATATGTAATATTTGCAATTACGTAATTATAGATAAAATTTATAGCTTCCAGATCGTCATGTGCATTAGAAACAAGATCTTGGGCGGTACTTACAACACGACTGGATGAATTAAAATTGACATATTGGTTAGGATACAGAAAAGCACCCATGGTGTTCGTAATTGTCAATTGCAGTTCCTTTGAAAATATGGTGGCATATTGACTTCCTTCCACATTTTCGTAAACGCCAAGAGTATAAGTACCATCACCGGCAGAAATAGGAAATACTTCATATCCATCACCGGACATGTCATAGGTATAAGTTATATAGTCGGGACCGGTGAGCTGAAGCTTTACTTTGCTGCAGGAGCCTAGGTAAGATGCCATGAGGTAGCCTTCCTGTGTATGTGAAGCGTCTATAGATACATATTCATTATCATAAACAGTAGTGCCGTCTGCAGAGGGAACCAGACATTCCGGAGTGTTGTCTCTGATTGTGGTAGAAGCAGAGACATATGGTTCCGGTTCTTTTTGACATCCCTGAACAGGGATGATCAAAAAGCAAAGCAGAAGCACAGCTTTGATTTTCCTTGTCATTTTTTGTTCCTTTGTCGGATATTTTGAATTAAAGTGCCTGAACAAATTATAAATGAAATGTGATATAATATGCAATAGGGAGTCATATCTTAATAAAAAAGAAAAGAGTGATTCTTTGCTAAATTATATTTGGGCAGCAATGATCGCACTTGGAATTATATTTGGTGCATTAACCGGAAATATGAAGGCGGTTACGGAAGCAGCACTGGACAGTGCAGGGGAAGCGGTTTCACTGTGCATTACCATGGCAGGGGTGATGGCATTGTGGGTCGGCCTTATGGAGGTGGCAGAAAAATCCGGCCTGATTCTGAAGCTCACGAAAAAGTTATCTCCTTTTATTTCTTTTATGTTTCCACGGATTCCCCAAGGACACAAATCCAGAGATTATATTTCCATGAATATCATCGCCAATATTCTTGGACTTGGGTGGGCATGTACACCTGCGGGGTTGAAGGCGATGGAAGAACTGGCAAGGCTGGAAGAACAAAGAGGGGATCCGGCTTATCTCTCTGGCCAGGAGGGGCATTGTAAGGATTCGGAAAAGATACGTGTTGCCAGTAATGAAATGTGCACTTTTTTGATTTTGAATATTTCATCGCTGCAGCTGATACCGGTTAATATGATTGCATACCGGCAGCAGTATGGCAGTGTGAATCCGGCAGGAATTATTGCTCCCGCGATTGTGGCAACTTTAATCAGTACCCTGGTGGCAATTTTATATTGTAAAATAAAGGATAGAATATGCCGAAAAAGATAGAAAAATGGGAAAACACTGGAGGAAAAGTATGTATATTGCAAAAGAAAACAGATATGAAAAGATGACTTATAATTGCTGCGGAAGGAGCGGACTTAAGCTTCCCGCGCTTTCTTTGGGTATGTGGCATAATTTTGGTTCTGTCAATGATGTGGAGAACATGAAAAAGATTCTTTTTACCGCCTTTGATAATGGAATTACACATTTTGATCTTGCCAATAATTATGGTCCTGTCTATGGAAGTGCGGAAGCAAATATGGGAAGAATCCTAAAATCAGATCTGATGCCTTACCGGAATGAAATGATTATTTCAAGCAAAGCAGGCTATGATATGTGGAAGGGACCCTATGGGAACGGAGGCTCCAGAAAATATCTGATTGCCAGCCTGGATGAGAGCTTAAAGAGAATGGGGATCGACTATGTAGATATTTTTTACCATCACAGACCGGATCCGGAAACACCGCTTGAGGAGACGATGGCAGCACTTGATCAGATAGTCAGATCGGGTAAAGCGCTTTATGTGGGAATTTCAAATTATAATAGAGAGCAGACCAGTAAAGCTTATGAGATTCTGCAAAAACAGGGAACTCCTTTTGTTATTCATCAGCCAAGATACTCAATGTTGGATCGATGGATAGAGGAAGATGGGTTGAAGGATTTTCTGTTTGAAAATGGAATCGGGTGTATTGCTTTCAGCCCGCTTGCACAGGGGGTATTGACAGGAAAGTATTTAACTGGAATTCCGAAGGATTCAAGGATCGGTTCCGGCAAGAGCCCTTATCTGCATGAGAAAGATTTGGATACAGAAAAGCTTGAGAAGGTACGCAGACTGGATGAAATAGCAAAGGAAAGAGGGCAATCTCTGACACAGCTGGCTCTCTCCTGGATTCTCAGGGATGGTAAGGTGACTTCTGTTTTAATCGGTGCCAGCAGGCCGGAACAGATACTGGAAAATATTAAGGCGCTTGAGAATACTTCTTACTCGGAAGAAGAATTGAAGAAGATAGATGAAATTTTGAACTGATAAAGAATGGCTGATGAAAAGGGCCTTTATCAGTTACATGTTTTGATGAGCAACTCATGCATAAAGCCCATAAGAATCAGAACTGCTAGTAAAAAAATTGGTAGAAGCGCAATGGATATATGATTTGCGATCAATCCGAAAATCGGAGGCATCAGGCAGATTCCAATGTAGGCGCTTGCCATTTGGACACCGATGAGTGCCTGTGATCTGTCGGCGCCGAAGTGCTTCGGAGTGGAATGAATGATGCAGGGATAAATCGGTGCACATCCAAGTCCGATGAGAATCAATCCGGTCATAGAGGAGACTTTGCCAAAGGGAAGAAGCAGAGTGATGATGCCAAGGAAAATAATACCTTCGCCAAGACGAATCATCTGCACATCATTGAATTTTATTGTCATAAAGCCACTGATTGCACGTCCGACGGTAATACCGATAAAGAAGAGACTTGCCAGAAATGCGGCTGTTTGTGTCGTCAGATTTCTGTGAAGTACCAGATAGCTGCTCGCCCACAAGCCCGTGGTCTGTTCGAGGGCACAATAACAGAAAAAGGTAATCATAACATCTTTTGCCCCCGGAATTTGAAAAATCTGCTTTAGGGAAAGAGGCCGCACGGGAGTCTCTCTGCCACTTGAATCTGTTGCTGTAGCAGTGCGCCCTTTCCAGAGAGGCAGGCTGCATATTAACAGGAAGGTTAGTATGATTTGTAAAATGGAAATAATGAGATATCCGGAATTCCAGCTTTTGCCGCCGGTAAGTGCATATCCCATAATATAAGGGCCGATGGAGGCGCCAACACCCCACATGCAATGAAGCCAGTTCATATGGCGGCTGGCATAGTGAAGTGCCACATAGTTATTCAGTGAAGCATCTACACTACCGGCACCCAGTCCGTAGGGGATTGCCCAGAGGCAGATGACCCAGAAGGAATGGCTGGTGGAAAACCCTAAGAGTGCAACAGCGGTAGTTGCCACGCTGATTGCAGTTACCTTTCCCGTGCCTAATCGGAGCGTAAGTCTGTCACTTTGCAGACTGGAAATAACGGTGCCGATTGCAATAATCATGGAAACAAAGCCGGCATAGGAAACCGGCACACTAAATTCGCCGTACATGGAAGGCCAAGCTGATCCCAGCAGAGAATCAGGAAGCCCCAGGCTGGTAAAAGATAAATAAATAACTGCTAAAAGTAAGTGTGTCATATTAAAGTTCCTTCTGATTTTATTATATCTTATTTTGCTTAAATAGCATGATCATTTCTCTTGTCAGGCTTAAATGGTCATCCTCAAGGTCAATTTCATCCCGGGAAAACCAGCCGGCTTCCGACAATTCGTTGGTATCCAGGGTGATGACATCGTCCCCGTCAAGCTCCGCGAAGAATCCCATCAAAAGACTTCCGGAAAATGCCCAGGGTTGGCTTTTATAGTATCTGATATTCTTCACCTTAAGCCCCACCTCTTCCATGACTTCCCGGGCAACTGTCTGCTCAGCATTTTCGCCAATTTCTGTAAATCCTGCAATCAAGGCATATCGGGTATAGGATCGCCCGGCATATCTGCTCATAAGAAGCCTATCTTTGTTGATAACACCGACAATTACAGCAGGAGAAATTCTGGGATAGACAGTATTCCCGCAGGAGGGACAATAAAGCATTCGCTCTTTGTGGTCAGGTAACATTTTTTGGCTACAGCAACCGCAGAACTGATTGGTTCGGTACCAGTTAAAAAGATGGTGGCCTGTGATGCCGGCAAAGGCATTATGACGGGAATCTGCTGTGCGGAAAACGGTTACATCCTCATAGGAATAGCCGTCAAGATGAATGCAGGTTTCTTCTGCGGTAGAGAAATAGGCCAGAAAATAGGGGTAACGGTCTATGGAAAACAGATAGTGATAGCAGCATGTATATTCATGCATTTCAGAAAAAGTAGGATAGCGTAATTTCCCATCTTGAAATCTGACCAAAACTTTATTTTTTTGAAATATCAGGATAAAGTCATTTTCAGCGGGTTCAATATCTTTATATTCGTTATGGTAAATATGGGGGTAAATGTCCTGTATCATTATGTATTCTCCTTGATTTTCTGCTGGAATCATAGCTGTTTCTATGATAATATTAAACTTTGTAGGATGCAACTGAATTATTGGGTAAGGAGCTTTTTATGAAATGGATGAAATTCAGGATAAAGACAATTACAGATGCAGAAGATATTATTATCAGCACGCTTTATGACATTGGTTTGGAGGGAGCACAAATTGAGGATAAAGTGCCGCTTACGGCGGCAGAAAAGGAGCAGATGTTTGTAGATATCCTGCCGGACGGACCGGAGGATGACGGGATTGCGTATTTAAGTTTTTTTGTTGAAGAAAAGGATGACGGGAGCCTTGAGGTGAATGGCGAAAAGACAACTGTGGAAGAGGTTCTTTCGAAAGTAAAAGCAGAACTTGAAGAGCTACGTTTCTTTATGGAGATTGGTGAGGGAAGCGTATCCGTTGACGAGACAGAGGATATTGACTGGATTAATAACTGGAAGCAGTACTTTCACCAGTTCACTATCGATGACGTGCTGGTAATTCCTTCCTGGGAGGAGGTAGCACAAGAGGACAAGGATAAAATGATTCTCCATATTGATCCCGGAACAGCATTCGGAACCGGAATGCACGATACTACGCAGCTCTGCATCAGACAGCTACGCAAGTTTATTACCTCTGAGACGGTTCTTCTCGATGTAGGAACAGGGAGCGGTATCCTTGCAATCCTGGCACTGATGTTTGGTGCAAAGAAAGCAATCGGAACAGATCTTGATCCCTGCGCTATAGAGGCTGTCAGGGAAAATAAGGAGGTGAACGGTATCCGACCGGAAGATTTTGAATTACTGATCGGCAACATTATCACCGAAAAGGAAATTCAAGATCAGGTAGGCTACGAATGCTATGATATTGTAGTTGCCAATATTCTTGCCGATGTACTGGTACCTCTTACTCCGGTCATTGTTCATCAGCTTAAAAAGGGCGGTATTTATATTACATCAGGAATCATTGATGATAAAGAAAGTGTTGTTGTGGAAGCTGTCAAGGCAGCAGGACTGGAGTTACTTGAGGTGACTTATCAGGGCGAATGGGTCAGTGTGACAGCGCGAAAAAACAGCTGATCGAGGAGAAGAAAATGTATCATTTTTTTGTAGAACCTTCTCAGATACAAGGTAATAAAATTATCATTACAGGAAAAGACGTTAACCATATTAAGAATGTTCTTCGTATGAAGCCGGGAGAAGAGATTGCTGTCAGTAATGGCCTTGACGGAAAAGAGTATCATTGTGGGATAGCGGAATGGTATGAGGATAGGATTGTCTGTGATCTGTTTTTCGTTAAGGAGGAGGGCGTAGAGCTTGCTTCAAAAATTTATCTTTTTCAAGGGCTGCCTAAAGCAGATAAGATGGAACTGATCATTCAGAAGGCAGTGGAACTCGGCGTCTATGAGATCATTCCTGTGGCGTCTAAGCGTGCGGTGGTTAAGCTTGATGCAAAGAAAGCAGAGAGCAAACTTATAAGGTGGCAGGCAATTGCAGAGGCAGCAGCCAAGCAGAGTAAGCGGGGGATCATTCCGAAAATAAAGGAAGTCATGAGCTTTCAGGAGGCAGTTGCTTACAGTAGCTGTGCACAGGTGAAAATCATTCCTTATGAGCTTGCACAGGGTATGGAAAGAACAAAAGAAATAATAAGCGGTATTAGGCCGGGAGAACCGGTAGCAGTCTTTATCGGGCCGGAGGGCGGCTTTGCAGAGGAAGAAATAGAGATGGCAATGCAGGCAGGAATTGAGCCTGTTACTTTGGGACGGCGTATTCTTCGGACAGAGACGGCGGGGATGGCAGTTCTTTCTGTAATAATGTACCATTTAGAGCAATGATCATATAATAATTGTAGAATTATAGGATAAAAATGAACATTCTGTTCAGAAAGGCCGGTAATATGATGGAGGTATATTTAGATAATTCGGCGACTACCAGATGCTTTGACGAAGTAGCGGCCTTGATGACCCGGATCATGTGCGAGGATTATGGAAATCCATCCAGTCTTCACAGGAAGGGTGTTGAGGCAGAAAAATATATTCGTTATGCAAAAGAGGTCATTGCCAAAAATTTAAAGGTAAATGAAAAAGAAATTATTTTTACATCAGGGGGAACTGAGTCGGATAATCTGGCATTACGCGGATGCGCATATGCCAACTGCAGAAGCGGCAGGCATCTGATCACGACACAGATTGAACATCCTGCAATTTTGCAGACGATGAAGCACTTGGAGGAGGAAGGCTTTAAGGTAACGTATCTTCCGGTTGATTCTAAGGGGTGTATCAGATTAGAGGATCTGGAACGTGCAATTACAGGAGAAACCATTCTGGTTTCCATTATGCACACAAATAATGAAGTTGGTTCCCTGCAACCGATTGAGGAAGCAGGAGCGCTGATCAAAAGGATGAACCCCAGGATCCTGTTTCATGTGGATGCCGTACAGGGATATGGAAAATTCAGAATTTATCCTAAAAAGATGAAAATCGATCTTTTGTCTGTAAGTGGTCATAAGATACATGGACCAAAGGGAATTGGTTTTTTGTATATAGATGAAAAAGTCAAGATAAAGCCAATTTTGTTTGGCGGGGGGCAACAGGGAGGCACTCGCTCAGGAACGGAAAATGTTCCGGGCGTGGCAGGACTTGCAAAGGCCGTAGAGATGATCTATCAGAATCTGGATGAGGAAGTCGAGAGACTTTATGAACTGAAAAGGATTTTTGTGGAAGGGGTCAGGAAAATAGATGATGTGATCGTAAACGGACATCCTGATGAAACAGGCGCACCTCATGTAGTCAGTGTTTCCATCCGGGGTGTGCGTAGTGAGGTTCTCCTTCATGCGCTTGAAGATAAGGGAATCTATGTATCAGCCGGAAGTGCCTGTTCGGCGCATAAACCACAGCCGTCGGCAACATTGCAGGCTATGGGAGTTGATCAGGAACTGCTCGGATCCACGATTCGCTTTAGCTTTTCTGTTTTTACCACAATGGAGGAAGTAGGCTATACTTTACAGGCAATGTATGATATAATTCCCATGCTTAGAAAGTATACAAGGAAATAATCGGCGGGGGCTTTGTTCCCTGCCGATAAAAAAAGACTGTCTGCAAATAACCGCGGAAGAAGAATGAGAGGATGCCATGTTTACAGCTTTTTTGATCAAGTATGCCGAAATTGGTGTGAAGGGAAAAAATAAATATCTGTTTGAAGAGGCACTTGCCCAACAGGTTAAATATGCGCTTAAGCGGTGTGAAGGGGAATTTAAGGTTACCAGAACAGAAGGCAGAATTTATGTACATGCACTGTCAGCATTTGATTATGATGAAACAGTGGACAACCTGAGGACTGTTTTTGGCATTTCCGGTATCTGTCCTGTCATTCATGTAGAGGATGAAGGGTTTGAGAAGCTGGCCCAGACGGTAATTGACTATGTGGACAAGGTGTATCCTGATAAAAAGATGACTTTTAAGGTACAGACCAGAAGAGCCAGAAAAAATTATCCAATGAATTCCATGGAATTAAATATGGAGCTGGGGGCAGCTGTGCTGAATGCCTTTCCGGAAATGAAGGTGGATGTACACAAGCCGGATGTGATGCTTCATGTGGAAATACGTGAAAAGATTTATATTTATTCCATAGAGATTCCGGGGCCGGGAGGTATGCCTGTAGGAAGCAACGGAAAGGCAATGCTGCTTTTATCCGGAGGGATTGATTCTCCGGTAGCCGGATATATGATCGCAAAGCGGGGAGTGAAAATAGATGCAGTCTATTTTCATGCACCTCCGTATACCAGTGACCGTGCAAAGCAGAAGGTAATTGATCTCGCCAGACTGGTATCCCGATATGCAGGTCCTGTATATCTGCATATTATTAATTTTACGGATATTCAGCTGTATATTTATGAGAAGTGTCCGCATGAAGAGCTTACAATTATTATGCGAAGATATATGATGAAAATTGCGGAAATGATTGCCAAGAAAACAGAATGTCTGGGACTGATCACGGGAGAGAGCATCGGACAGGTTGCATCACAGACTGTCCAGTCATTGGCAGTCACCAATGAGGTGTGTACGCTTCCGGTGTTCCGTCCGCTGATCGGCTTTGATAAGATGGAGATTGTGGAGGTATCAGAAAAGATTGGGACCTATGAAACTTCCATCCTGCCTTACGAGGACTGTTGTACTATTTTTGTTGCAAAGCATCCCGTTACCAAACCGAACCTGAATGTGATTAAGCGACATGAACAGAATCTGGAGGAAAAGATTGATGAATTGGTGCAGAAGGCACTCGATACGGATGAAATGATCGTGGTGAAATATTAATTGCCTATGAAAAGAACAAAACGCTGACCGTCAGGTCAGCGTTTGAAAATATTTTTCATTAGATCATATAAGGCTTTAATGTCTCTAATACTTCATCAACATTATCTTCTGCATGGATATTTAAATCGATAGGCTTGGATAAATCTAAGCTGAAGATACCCATGATAGATTTAGCATCGATTACATATCTTCCGGATACTAAATCAAAGTCATAATCGAATTTTGTAATATCATTTACAAAAGATTTAACCTTGTCAATAGAATTTAATGAAATCTGAACTGTTTTCATTGTCATTACCTCCTTAAATTTTTCATACCTTCTGCTACTATAGTAATTGGTAAAATCTGAAAAGTCAATGATAAAACACAACAAAAAAAGTGGAGAATAATATGAAAAGTGTAGCATTTCATAATCTTGGATGTAAAGTAAACGGGTACGAAATGGACGTTATGCTACAAATGTTGCGGGAAAAAGGATACCAAGTTGTGCCTTTTGATGCAAAAGCAGACATTTATATCATAAATACGTGCACCGTAACCAATATAGCAGATCGGAAAAGCAGACAGATGCTGCACCGTGCAAAAAAAATGAATCCTGATGCTGTCGTGGTTGCAGTTGGTTGTTATGTACAGGCCGGAAAAGAGGATGCTTTAAAGGACATGAGCATTGATCTTGCCATTGGGAATAACAGAAAGAAGGATCTGATTCCAATCCTGGAAGAATACCTTGCCGAAAGAGATGCGAACAAGATGAACATTGCTGCAGACAAAACTCTTCAGGGAAAGACGATTATTGACATCAATCAGACGCAGGAATATGAGAATATGCAGCTTGCGCATACAGCAGAGCATACCAGGGTTTTTATTAAAATACAGGACGGATGTAATCAATTCTGTTCTTACTGTATTATTCCTTATGCCCGGGGGAGAATCAGAAGCCGCAGTGAAGATGATATTTTAAAAGAAATAGAGGGACTAGCTGCCGGAGGCTACCGGGAGGTTGTTCTTACTGGAATCCATTTAAGTTCTTATGGAATGACGGGAGGAACAGACTTTTCCAAAAGTCTCCTGCTCCCGCTTATTCAGCAGGTTTCGAAGATAGCAGGGATTGAGCGTATCCGTCTTGGATCTTTGGAGCCTCGTATCATTACAACTGAATTTGCAAAGGGCCTTTCAGAAAACAGTAAGGTCTGCCCGCACTTTCATCTATCCCTGCAAAGTGGCAGCAATACGGTACTAAATCGTATGAATAGAAAATACTCTGCGGAGGAATACTATGAAAAGGTATGTATATTGCGGGAGGCTTTTCAAAATCCGGCAATAACCACCGATGTGATTACAGGCTTCCCGGGTGAGACAGACCGGGAGTTTCAGGAGACGAAAGAATTTGTTTCCAGGGTCGGCTTTTATGAGATGCATATTTTTAAATATTCCAAACGCAAAGGAACCCCGGCGGCGTCCATGAAGGGACAGCTTGCGGAATCGATAAAGGCGCAAAGAAGCAATGAACTTCTTGAATTGGAAAAGCAAATGTCCCGAAGGTACAGAGAGGAATTTTTACATAGAAAAGTAGAAGTACTCTTTGAAGAGGAGAAGGAGATAGACGGAAGACAATACCAGATTGGACACACGAGGGAGTATATAAAAGCTGCATATCCGGCACAGAAGAATTTATCGGGACAGATATTAACCGGTGAACCGACACAGCTCCTGGAATCTGATATTTTGCTGTTTCAACCGTAAATACATTGAATTTTGGGACAAAATGGAGTAAGATAAAGACTAATGAATGTTTAGTAAGGGGTATGGTTTATGCAGGATTTAGGAAATACACGTTTTTTTAAAGTAGAGACAGACAAGACAACCGTTAAGGAAATTCTTGCAGAGGTTTACTCTGCATTGACAGAAAAAGGTTATAATCCTGTTAATCAGATTGTAGGATATATTATGTCCGGAGATCCTACTTATATTACCAGCTACAAAAATGCCAGAAGCCTGATCATGAAGGTGGAGAGAGATGAGCTGGTGGAGGAAATGCTGACAGAATATATTAAGAGCAGTCACTGGAAGTAGGAAAGTGGTAACAGTATGCGAATTATGGGATTAGATTTTGGCTCTAAGACGGTGGGTGTTGCAATCAGCGATCCGCTTTTGATTACGGCACAGGGAATAGAAATTATCCGAAGAAAAGAGGAAAATAAACTTCGCCAGACGCTTGCCAGAATTGAAGAACTGATAGAGGAATACGAGGTGAAAGAAATTGTTCTGGGGCTACCCAAGAACATGAATGATACCTTAGGTCCGAGGGTTGATCTGACGCTGGAATTTAAGGAAAAGTTGGAAAGGCGTACAGGGCTGCCCGTACATACATGGGATGAGAGGCTGACTACTGTGTCTGCAGATCGCACAATGATGGAAGCAGGAATACGCAGAGAAAACCGTAAAGAATATGTAGATAAGATTGCAGCAGTGTTGATACTACAAGGTTTTCTGGATTGCAGAGGCAGAAAACAGGGAGAAGAATAATTGGAAAAGATCAAGTTTATGCTGGATACGGAAGAAAGTGTAGAGTTTTATGTACTGGAACAGACCAAGCTGGGTGGAAATCAATATATTTTAGTGACAGACGCCGAGGAAGGGGACGGAGAAGCTTTGATTCTAAAGGAAACCCCGGAGTGCTCCGGACAAACGGAAAGCATTTATGAAATTGTAAGTGATGATACAGAACTGTCAGCAGTAGCAGCAGTGTTTGAGAACCTGATTGAGGATATTGAGCTTTCATAGTCAGTACTGCTTGGAGAGATTATGGCATTTGACAGAGAGGAATTTATTGCATTACTGAAAAGTAAGGGACTAAAGATAACAAACCAGAGATTACTGGTTTTGGAGACATTGGCAGCTTGCCCGGACAGGCATCTGACAGCAGAGGAAATTTATGAGAATATAAAGGCAGATTGCCCGGAGATTGGTCTGGCAACTGTTTATAGAACAATACAGTTACTGCTGGAGCTTCATTTAATTGACCGCATTAACCTGGATGACGGCTTTGTACGCTATGAGATAGGGAACGAGAGAGAGGACGGATCAAAGCATCGTCATCATCATTTAATTTGCCGGAAGTGTGGTAAGGTATTATCCTTCCAGGATGACCTTTTGGAGGAACTTGAGGAAAAAATTGTGAAAACCACAGGCTTTCAGGTAATGGATCATGAAGTGAAACTCTACGGATACTGTAAGGAATGTGGAGGTAGAACTGATTGAAAAAAAATGAACTGAAAAGCAGCTCGGGATTAAAGGTGATTCCACTGGGAGGTCTTGAGCAGATTGGCATGAACATTACTGCCTTTGAATATGAAGACAGTATTGTTGTGGTGGATTGCGGGCTTTCCTTCCCGGAAGATGATATGCTGGGAATTGACCTGGTAATACCGGATGTTACTTATCTGAAGAACAATATTGACAAAGTAAAGGGTTTTGTCATTACGCATGGACATGAGGACCATATCGGAGCCCTTCCTTATGTACTAAGAGAAATTAATATTCCTATTTATGCGACAAAGCTGACGATGGGAATTATAGAAAACAAACTGAAGGAACACAACCTGACTAATAATACAAAGCGAAAGGTGGTCAAGTTCGGACAATCCATCAATTTGGGACAATTTCGCATTGAATTTATTAAAACAAATCACAGTATTGTGGATGCCGCTGCTTTGGCAATCTACTCTCCTGCAGGTATTATAGTGCATACAGGAGATTTTAAGGTAGACTATACGCCGGTATTCGGCGATGCCATTGACTTGCAGCGTTTTGCGGAAATCGGGAAAAAGGGTGTACTGGCATTGATGTGTGATTCTACCAATGCGGAGAGACCCGGTTTTACTGCATCTGAGCGCACGGTGGGGAGAACCTTTGATATTCTTTTCCAGGAACATAAGAATACAAGAATTATTATTGCAACATTTGCATCCAATGTGGACAGGGTACAGCAGATCATCAATACAGCATATAAATTTGGGCGTAAGGTGGTCGTAGAAGGCCGTAGCATGGTAAGTATTATTGAGACGGCAACTAATCTAGGGTATTTAAGTATTCCCGAAAATACATTGATTGATATTGAACAGCTGAAAAACTATCCTGACGAGAAGACGGTAATCATTACTACCGGAAGTCAGGGAGAAAGTATGGCTGCGCTGAGCCGTATGGCAGGAAATAATCACAAGAAAATATCAATTGGACCTACTGATACGGTTATTTTTTCTTCCCATCCGATTCCGGGAAATGAGAAGGCAGTAACGAATGTAATCAATGAACTGCTCCTGAAGGGTGCAGACGTAATCTTTCAGGATGTACATGTATCCGGACACGCCTGCCAGGAGGAAATCAAACTGATCTATACACTGGTGAGGCCGAAATATGCAATTCCTGTTCATGGAGAGTACAAGCATCTCAAGGCACAGGCGAAGATTGCACAGGAACTTGGAATTTCAAAGGAAAATATTTTTATTCTTCATTCGGGAGATGTCCTGGAGCTTTCCGAAGATCAGGCACAGATTATCGGAAAAGTACCTGTTGGGGATATTCTGGTAGATGGACTTGGCGTGGGAGATGTTGGAAATATAGTTCTGCGTGACAGGCAGCATCTGGCAGAAGATGGCATTTTGATCGTTGTGCTGGGATTGGACCGTGCTTCAGATGAGCTGGTGTGTGGGCCGGATATTGTTTCCAGAGGGTTTGTCTATGTAAGGGAATCTGATGAATTGATGGATGAGGCCCGGATTGTAGTGAATGACGCTGTGGAAGGCTGTCTTGACAGAGGTATTGCAGATTGGGGAAAATTGAAAAGCTCTATCAAGGATGCGCTGGGCGATTACGTGTGGAAGAAAACGAAGCGACGTCCGATGATTTTGCCCATCATTATGGAAATATAAGGAGATAGTTACCATGCTGGATAATCGGGTTGAAGCTGCAGCAACAAAATTTGTTAAGTCTATTAAGGAATCAGATACCTATAAGGCATATTATTATCAGCTAGAAAGACTGAAGCGTAATCCTGAGTTGTATGAAAAGGTAAATGAGTTTCGAAAACGCAATTACGAGATACAAAATACCAGCCAGGTAGATGAATTGTTTGATAAGATGGATGCTTTTGAGAAGGAATATGAAAAATTCCGGGAGAATCCGGTTGTGGATGACTTCTTAAGGGCTGAGCTTGCCTTTTGCAGGCTGATGCAGGAGATTTATACCTATATTACGGGAGAACTGGATTTTCAATAGGCTGATACCTGAATGGAGGATTTATGAAAGCAAGATATTTAATAACAGCTGCTGTAGAGACCATTATCAAGGTTGTTGTGCTTGCTGCAGTGGTAGTTTTTATTGTACGCGGGGCTTCAAAAGCATATGATTTTGGATACAGAGTATTTGCAGATGAACCGATATCAGTATCCGGGGGCAGAACGATAACGGTTGGGATTTCTGAAAATATGTCGGTAAAGGATATTGCTCTGATGTTGGAAGAAAAAGGGCTGATCGAGGATGCAGATTTGTTTGTTGTACAGGAATTGCTTTCTGCCTATCATGGAGAATTGCGTCCGGGGATTTATGATCTTGGTACGGATATGACGGCAACGCAGATGATGGAGATTATGTCTGCATCTGGGCAGGAGACGGAAGAGGATAAAATATCGTGATTACAGAGGAAAGAATCAGTACCTTTATTAATTCTTTTGATACAGGCAATACGCCGTTCTTAAATGAACTGGAAAGGTTTGCAATTGAAACCAATGTACCGATCATCAGACCCCAGATGCAGAGCTTTTTAAAGCTGCTTCTTGCTATAAAGCAGCCCAAGCAGATTCTGGAGGTAGGAACGGCCATTGGTTTTTCTGCATTGCTGATGAGTGAATATGGACCGGAGAACTGCAGGATTACTACAATAGAAAAATATGAAAAAAGAATTCCGCTGGCGAAGGAAAACTTTAAGAGGGCAGGAAAGGAAGATCAGATAGTTCTGCTTGAAGGGGATGCTGTTGAAATTTTGAAGAAACTCGATGGACCCTATGATTTCATTTTCATGGATGCAGCCAAAGGGCAGTATATCCATTTCCTTCCGGATATTTTAGATTTAATGCCTATAGGCGGACTTCTTATTTCGGATAATGTGTTGCAGGATGGGGATGTGCTGGAGTCACGTTATGCTGTAACAAGAAGGGATCGCACGATACACAGCAGAATGAGAGAGTATCTTTATGAATTAAAGCATAATGAACAGCTTCAGACGGATATTCTGCCGATTGGTGATGGAGTGACTGTGAGTGTTAAGCTGAAATAATATCTGATCTTGAGAGGAGCATAGTAATAAAAATGCGAAAACCGGAGCTTTTGATACCTGCCAGCTCATTGGAGGTTTTAAAGACAGCGGTACTGTTTGGAGCTGATGCCGTCTACATCGGCGGAGAGGCCTTTGGATTAAGAGCTAAGGCCAAAAATTTTTCAAAAGAAGAGATGAAGCAGGGAATTGAGTTTGCTCATGACCATGGTGTAAGGGTACATGTGACTGCTAATATTCTGGCACATAATGGAGACCTTGATGGTGCAAGAGATTATTTTCGGGAATTGAAGGACATGAGACCGGATGCTCTGATTATAGCCGACCCGGGGATGTTTACACTGGCGAGGGAAATCTGTCCGGAAATTGATATTCATATATCCACCCAGGCAAATAATACCAATTACATGACATATCTTTTCTGGAATAAACTGGGAGCAAAAAGAGTCGTATCTGCCAGAGAGCTTTCCCTAAAGGAAATTAGGGAAATTCGGGAGAAAATACCGGAGGATATGGAAATTGAAAGCTTTATTCATGGGGCCATGTGTATCTCCTATTCGGGAAGATGCCTTCTCAGCAGCTTTTTTACCGGGAGAGATGCTAATCAGGGAGCCTGCACCCATCCCTGCCGATGGAAATATGCTGTAATGGAGGAAAAGCGCCCGGGAGAATATTTTCCGGTTTATGAAAATGATCGGGGAACTTATATTTTTAATTCCAAGGATCTTTGTATGATAGAGCACATACCGGAAATGATTGATGCAGGAATTGATAGCTTCAAAATTGAAGGAAGGATGAAAACAGCACTTTATGTTGCTACGGTTGCAAGAACTTACCGGAAGGCCATTGATGACTATCTGGAATCCGAGGAAAAGTACCGTGCCAATATGGAATGGTATAGGGCAGAAATTGCAAAATGTACCTACAGACAATTTACAACCGGCTTTTATTTTGGGAAACCGGATGAAGATACACAGATTTATGATTCTAATACTTATGTAAATGAATATATTTATCTGGGAATCGTAGAAGAGGTAAAGCCGTATGTGGAAGATACGGCAGAAACCGGTAAGAAGTACTCTACGGTAAGAATCGAACAGAGAAATAAATTCTGCGTGGGGGATGAGATTGAAATTATGAAGCCCGATGGCAGAAACGTGGAAGTAAAGGTACTTTCCATGAAAACGCAGGAGGGGGAAGCGGTGGAAAGCGCTCCCCACCCGCAGCAGATTCTATACGTGGGGCTTAGCGGGCAGGCAAATCAGTTTGATTTGCTCCGTGTGCAGAAGAAAAAGTAAAAAGCGGATTATCAGACAGACTAAGGGAGGAAGTAGGATGAGTGAAGTAATCGGTGTGGAAGAGTTGTTTGGCAGCAAGGTATTTACCAGGGCAGTTATGAAGGAGTGTCTGCCCAAAAATGTGTACAAAGAAGTAATTAAAGTAATGGAGGAAGGCGGAGAATTGACCTTGGCTACCGCTGATGTGGTGGCAAAGGCAATGAAGGACTGGGCAGTTGAAAATGGGGCAACCCATTATACACATTGGTTTCAGCCTCTTACCGGGATTACGGCAGAAAAACATGATTCCTTTGTAACCCATCCGGATGAAAATGGAAAGATGCTAATGGAATTTTCCGGAAAGGAATTAATTAAAGGAGAGCCGGATGCTTCATCTTTTCCTTCAGGCGGTCTCAGGGCTACTTTTGAGGCGAGAGGGTATACCACATGGGATATTACCTCCCCGGCATTTATTAAGGAAACAGCAACAGGTCCTACTCTTTGTATTCCAACGGCTTTCTGTTCCTATAAAGGGGAAGCACTGGATAAAAAAACGCCACTTCTCCGCTCCATGGAGGCTTTGAGCAGGCAGGCGGTCAGAATTGTCCGTCTGTTTGGAAATACACAGGCGAAGAAGGTCATTCCGTCCGTTGGAGCAGAGCAGGAATACTTTATCGTAGATCAGAAAAAAGCACTGCAAAGAGAGGATATTATTTTTGCGGGAAGAACGCTGTTTGGGGCACCTGCGCCTAAGGGACAGGAAATGGACGATCATTATTTCGGTGTGATCCGGGAACGTATCGGGGCCTATATGCATGATGTGAATATTGAGCTGTGGAAACTGGGTGTAACTGCGAAAACCCAGCATAATGAAGCTGCACCGGCGCAGCATGAACTGGCGCCAATTTATGAATCAGCCAATGTGGCAGTTGATCATAACCAGCTGGTAATGGAGACCTTAAAACGTGTGGCTGGCAAGCATGGGCTGCGTTGTATGCTGCATGAGAAGCCCTTTGCGGGAGTGAATGGCTCCGGTAAGCACAACAACTGGTCTATTACCACAGATAACGGAATGAATCTTTTGGAGCCAGGACAGACACCAAATGAAAATATTCAGTTTTTACTGGTGCTTGCCTGCATTATGAAAGCAGTCGATACGCATGCGGATCTTTTGAGGCAGAGTGCATCTAATGTTGGAAACGATCATAGACTGGGAGGCTATGAAGCCCCTCCTGCCATTATCTCCATTTTCTTAGGAGAACAGCTGGAGGATGTGGTGGAGCAGCTGGTGGAGACCGGAAAAGCGGATTCTCTGAAGGAAGGCGGTGTCCTCAGAACTGGTGTGTCAACGCTTCCTGATTTTGTAAAAGATGCCACTGATCGAAATCGTACTTCACCGTTTGCCTTTACCGGAAATAAATTTGAATTTCGCATGGTTGGAAGTGAGGATTCAATTGGGAGTCCGAACACAACTCTTAATGCGATCGTGGCGGAAGCGTTCTGTGAAGCAGCAGACAGATTGGAGGGTGCAGAAGACTTTGACCTTGCGGTACATGACCTTATTAAGGAATATATGACAAAGCATCAGAGAATTATTTTCAATGGCAACGGTTATGCTCCCGAATGGGTGGAGGAAGCGGCAAGAAGAGGGCTACCCAATATTCCTTCCATGGTAGAGGCTGTTGATGCACTCACTACGAAGAAGGCCATCAATCTGTTTGAAAAGTTTGGAATTTTTACAGAAGCAGAGCTTCGTTCCCGTGCAGAGGTTCTGTATGAAACCTATGCAAAGACCATTAATATTGAGGCTCTTACGATGATCGATATGGCAGATAAGCAGATAATTCCTGCTGTTATGAGATTCAGTAAAAATCTGGCGGACACGGTAGTATCAATTAATGCAGCAGGAGGAGATGCAACGGTTCCGAAGCAGCTTCTGAATACTGTGACAGAAAAGCTGACACAGACAAAGAAGGCTGCAGAGCAGCTTCAGAAGGTAGAAACGGAAGCGTCATCCATGGAGAGAGGAAAAGAGCAGGCATTTTATTATCATGATAAGGTTATGAAAGCTATGAATGCGCTGCGAAAGCCTGCGGATGAGCTTGAAAAACTGGTGGATAAAGAATACTGGCCCTTCCCCACTTATGCAGATCTGCTTTTTGAGGTATAATTTTTTAAAAATAAGGGTTGCATTTTTGAAAAATTTGGTGTATTGTAATGAACTATAGAGGAGATTCCTCGAATAAATGAATAAGAGAAAGAATGAACGAAGGCGTTTACACAGGTAGTGTAACGCCTTTTTTGTATTGCGGGGTTTTCATTATACAAAAGAAATTCATTCTTTTCTCCAAATCTGTGGAAGAGATTTCATGTAAGAAAAAATAAGGAGGAAGAAAGTATGAGTGAAGTGTTAAATGTTGAGGAGATTTTTGGGCAGAATGTTTTTACCCTTGGTAAGATGAAGGAACGTCTGCCGAAGAGCGTGTACAAGGAAGTTAAAACAGTAATGGATAAAGGGGGTGAGCTGTCACTTGCTGCAGCGGATGTCGCTGCTAAGGCAATGAAGGACTGGGCAGTGGAAAATGGCGCAACTCATTATACCCATTGGTTTCAACCGCTTACCGGTATTACTGCAGAAAAACATGACTCTTTTGTATCCCATCCCGATGAGAGCGGCAAGATGATTATGGAGTTTTCCGGAAAAGAACTGATTAAGGGTGAGCCGGATGCATCCTCCTTCCCTTCAGGAGGTCTTCGTGCTACGTTTGAGGCAAGAGGTTATACAGCATGGGATATCACGTCTCCTGCGTTTCTGAAGGAAGATGCTACAGGAGTGATCCTTTGTATTCCTACCGCTTTTTGTTCTTATAAGGGTGAAGCACTTGATAAGAAAACACCGTTGCTTCGTTCCATGGAGGCAGTCAGTGAGCAGGCAGTCCGCATAGTCCGTCTGTTCGGTAATACAGAGGCAACAAAGGTTGTTGCAAGTGTGGGACCTGAGCAGGAATATTTCCTGGTGGACAGGGAGAAATATTTGAAGAGACCTGACTTGATTTTTGCCGGCCGTACCCTGTTTGGTGCGCCTGCTCCAAAAGGACAGGAAATGGAAGACCATTATTTTGGTACGATCCGCGAGCGTATTGGTGCATACATGAAGGACTTGAATATTGAGCTCTGGAAGCTGGGCGTTACTGCAAAAACACAGCATAACGAGGTTGCGCCTGCACAGCATGAACTGGCGCCTATTTATGAGACAGCCAATATTGCAGTTGATCACAATCAGTTGGTTATGGAAACAATGAAAAAGGTTGCCGGACGTCATGGCCTTACGTGTCTGCTTCATGAAAAGCCTTTTGCTGGTGTGAATGGATCTGGTAAGCATAATAACTGGTCACTGACAACCGATAACGGTGTGAACCTTCTGGATCCGGGTGATACACCCAATGAAAATATTCAGTTTCTGCTTGTGCTCGCCTGCATCATTAAAGCAGTCGATGTACATGCGGATCTGCTTCGTCAGAGTGCATCTGATGTTGGAAATGATCACAGACTTGGTGCAAACGAGGCTCCTCCGGCTATCATTTCCATGTTCCTTGGCGAACAGCTTGAGGACGTGGTAAAGCAGTTGGTTGAGACCGGTGAAGCATCCCGTTGTCTGGAAGGTGGAAAGCTTATGACAGGTGTTTCTACACTTCCTGATCTTGCAAAGGATGCAACGGATAGAAACAGAACATCACCATTTGCTTTTACGGGTAATAAGTTTGAATTCCGTATGGTCGGTTCTTCCGATTCCATTGCAAGCCCGAACACGACTTTAAATGCTATTGTTGCAGAGGCTTTCTGTGAAGCGGCAGATATTCTTGAAAAGGCAGATGATTTCGATGTGGCAGTACATGATCTGATCAAGAAATACTTAACAGATCATCAGAGAATCATCTTTAATGGAAACGGTTATTCCGATGAATGGGTTGCTGAGGCAGAAAGAAGAGGTCTTCCCAACATTAAGTCCATGATTGAGGCAGTCGATACGCTGACGACAGACAAAGCAGTGAAACTGTTTGAGAGATTTGGCATTTTCACGGAGGCAGAGCTTGAGTCCCGTGCAGAGGTTCTTTATGAAACCTACGCAAAGAGTATCAATATTGAGGCACTTACCATGATTGATATGGCATCCAAACAGTATATTCCCGCTGTTGTTAAATATACAAAATCTCTTGCTGATACTGTGATTGCAGTAAAGGAGGCAGGTGCTGATGCATCTGCACAGGCAGATCTGCTGAAGGATGTTTCCGAAAAGCTGACAGCAATGAAGGCTGCTCTTGTAAAGCTGGAAGAGGCAGAGGCAAAGGCAAGTGCTATCACAGATGCAAAGGAACAGGCATTCTTCTACAAGGATGTTGTAAAGGCTGCAATGGATGAACTAAGAGCGCCTGTAGATGCTGCAGAAATGCTGGTAGATAAGAAGGTATGGCCTGTACCGACCTATGGCGATTTGATTTTTGAAGTATAAATTTGTTGATAATTACCCTCCTAATTGATTGGTATAAAAATTCCCCGGTTGATGCAACCGGGGAGTTTTTGCATTAATCAACTTTAATTTCCAGATATCCGAGAAGCTTACTCATATCATATTCTGTAATTACACCAAGGTTAGAATCATAAAATTTACCATCATAGTGAACAAGATAGTGACAATAGCGCCCCATCTTTTCCATCATGATGCAGCACTTGGGAAGAGTTGCTTCCTGACCCTCCGTATACATGATAACGTCACTGTGATCAATACCATAATAATTTAATGCAGAAATGACACGCCCCATAGTAGCCTGCCATTCACGGCAATCCATAACGCTGATGACTTCGGCGATGGTAACACCTGCCAGCATGGCAACGCAGGTCTGCCCGCATAATCCGTCTTCTGGCTGAATGATTACATTAATATGATCAATTTTACGAATGGGATTGGAAAAGCTGTAAGGGCTGTTCTGATTCATCTGAATCAGACTGCCGGTAATATGAAGCAGGATCTTGTGCTCCTGATTGATATCAATGTGGGAAACATCTTCTTCCTGTAAATGAATTTTATAATTGCCTTTTTCCTCCGGGAGTAGCTTACAATCAATAATTTTGTTGTCAAGCACCAGATCGGCATTGATGACATCCCGCTGCTTGCATACTTCCCAGACATTAAAAGGAATACGAATAGAATAAATATCTGCTTTCTTTTCGATTTTGCCGTTAAAGAAATACCTCATGAATATACCCTCCTAAAATACCAATAAAACGCATATGTAAACGCTTTCACAATTAAACGATAGCAGATTTCCAGAGTGTTGAAAACTATTTTTTTTACAAAAAACGGAAAGTATTAAAAAAAAAACAGCCTGTCAAAAATGTAACGAACTCACCCATAATTGTATTAAAAAAGGAACAATTTTTCTGAGATATTTTAAAAAAATCCCTTGCCAAGCATATTATAATCATGTATAATACCAAAAGTAATTGATTCATATAGGGCTATCGCCAAACGGTAAGGCAACGGACTCTGACTCCGTCATTTCAAGGTTCGAATCCTTGTAGCCCTGCTTAAAACCTCAGTGGATATCCTGCTGAGGTTTTTTATTGCAAAAATATTAATAAAAGCTAAATATTGTGATGTGTATTGCTTTTTTGTAATAAATGTTGTATGATAGTTTACATAATTTACCATGTTATGGAAATCTACGTTTTATGTTTGATATGGAGGAGAAAAATGAGAAGGGGTAGAATGGTAAAAATTGTAATGTCGATCTGCCTTATGCTGGGAATGATACTGTTCCCCGTAAATCAGAATAAGGTACAGGCGGCGGAAGTTATAGCAACAGTACAGGGATCTGTTATGTCAGGGACGACGGCTGATCTGTTAAAGCTTTCCACGGAAGACGGAAAGATGGAGATTAAGCTGGACAGTGGGACAGATACCAGTGCATGCAAGATTTTGCTCCCAGGTACAAGTATCAGTGTATCAGTATCCCATGGCTCAGACGGATATCTTCATGCAGTTAAAATATCCGGAGATACGAAGACACCTACGATTTCTGTTGATTCATCGTCAACGGCTACAGTGACAGGTACAATAAGTGAAAAAACCAGGGATGATGTTCTGTATGTTAATACCGTTCAGGGGGAAATGCAGATTAAACTTGATACTACCACGAATATGAGCGGATGCTCTATATTGGTGGCAGACAAGACTTATGATATTGTTTGTGCACGTGGCTCAGATGCTTATATGCATGCGATCAGTATTTCCGATGCAGCCTCATCTTCTGTTACAACAGAAACAGTTGATTTATCTCTTACTCCTGCACCGACAGGTTCCATACCCAGTAATGTTACAGTTACATCTGTTACAGGAACTGTAGGCAGTAAAACAAAGGAAGACTTATTGTATTTATCGACCAAAGAGGGAGAGATGCAGTTTGTCATTGACAATAGTACAGACAGCAGAAGCGGAATGTTCCTGATTCCCGGCAGAAGCCTGACAGTTACTTTTTATCATGGCTCAGATGCTTATCTGCATGCGACAAATATTGCGGGTATTAAGACTGGAACGGGATCAGCTAAAGTTGATACTTCTTCTCTTTCAGAGGTTACCGGAACTGTAAATAGCAAATCAACGGAGAGTATGCTTTACCTGGATACCATTTACGGAGAGATGGAATTGAAACTGGATACGGTAAACAGCGTCAGTGGACTTAAGGTTATTGTTAGTGGAAAGAAGCTGAATGTAAGCTGTGCGCGAGGAGATGACGCCTATATGCATGCTGTAGAAATTACGGGGGCATAAAAGATAATTATTAGCAGACCTTAGTGGTAATCACTAAGGTCTCAGATTGTAGACAAAGTCCTGCACAGGAGTGCGGGATTTTTCTTTGTTAAGTGCCAGAAAGTTCAGTATCTATGCGGACTTTCCGGCACTTTTCTGGTATAATAGAAGTATCAAATCACGGCAGG
>JAHAYJ010000124.1 GCA_018384375.1 Lachnospiraceae bacterium | reverse complement strand
TCTGGAGAAATGTCTTGGAAAGGAAGCCAAGAAGGAATTCCTTCCTATGCAGCCCGGGGATGTGTATGAAACCTATGCGGATGTTACGGATCTGATGAGAGATTACGGTTTTAAGCCTTCTACGACCATTGAGGAAGGGCTTTCCAAGTTTGCGGAATGGTTTAAGAATTACTACAGGGAGGAAACAAAATGAAAATTGCAGTAGCGGGAACCGGATACGTAGGACTGGTAGCAGGCGTCTGTTTTGCGGAGATGAATCACGACGTAACCTGTGTGGATGTGGATGAGAAAAAGGTGGAGATCATGCGTCAGGGCATTTCTCCCATTTATGAGGAAGATCTGGAGGAACTGATGCAGAAGAACAATGCAAAAGGGACTCTTCATTTCACCACAGATTATCAGGAAGCTTACAGGGATGCAGACGCCATCTTTATCGGTGTGGGGACGCCGGAGATGCCGGACGGAAGTGCCAATCTGGGCTATATTGCAACTGTTTCCAGACAGATTGCGGAAACCATCGAGAAGGACTGTCTGGTAGTGGTGAAATCTACAGTACCTGTTGGAACCAATGATAAGGTGGAGCAGTTTATCAAGGATTTCCTCGTACATGATGTGAAGGTGGAGGTGGCTTCCAACCCGGAATTCCTGGCACAGGGGACGGCGGTTCACGATACGCTGCATGCGGCAAGAATTATCATTGGTACTGAGAGCGAGGAGGCAGAGGCTCTTCTGAAGGAAATCTATGAGCCCTTCGGACTCCCTATTGTTTCGGTGAAGAGGCGTTCTGCGGAGATGATCAAGTATGCCTGCAATGATTTCCTGGCGCTGAAGATTTCCTATATGAATGATATTGCAAATCTTTGTGAGCTGGTTGGAGCGGATATTACCGATGTGGCGAAGGGTATGTGCTATGATGAGAGAATCGGCTCCAGATTCCTGAATGCAGGTATCGGATTTGGCGGAAGCTGTTTTCCCAAGGATACCAAGGCGCTGAAGTTCCTTGCCAAGGAGCATGGTTATCAGCTGAAGACAGTGGAAGCCTGCGTGGAGGTAAATATAGCGCAGAAAATCCGTCTGTTTGAGAAGGCAAAGGAGCGGATGATCTCCTTTAATGGGCTTAAAGTGGCAGTGCTTGGACTGACCTTCAAGGCGGGAACCGATGATCTGCGGGAGGCTCCGTCTATTGACAATATCAGGCTGCTTCTGCAGGCTGGAGCTGATATTTATGCTTATGATCCCTAGGGGGTAGAGCGGGCCGGGCAGCTTTTCCCGGATGGTAAGCTGGAAAAAGGCTCCATGACTTATGTGGACAGCGTGGAGGAAGCATTGGATAAGGCAAATATCTGCTTTGCGTTTACGGAATGGCCTCAGATTAAACAGATAACCCCTGCGCAGTTTAAGGAGAAGATGCATACACCGCTGGTATATGACGGACGGAATCTCTACGAACCGAAGCAGATGAAGGATGCCGGAGTGGAGTATTACAGTATCGGCCGCTAGCGGAAACAGAATAAATAGAGAAAGAAAAGATGCGGTTTAAAAGCCGCATCTTTTATTGATTAAGTATCTTGGTCTTGCTTTAATTTCCTCATAAATTCTGGAAATGTAATGTCCGATAATCCCCAAACTGATCATCAGAACACTGCCGATAATCAGCTGCAGAAGGATGACTGTGGTGAAGCCTTCCAGAGCACTTCCGGTAAAGTATTTGTAGAGCGACTGGATGCCAAGTGCAATGGAGGCAAGAAACATGATCCAGCCCAGGAGAGTGACAAACTGAAGTGGCGCTCCGGAAAAGGAGGTAATGTTCCTGATGGCATATTTGATCAGCTTCCAGACAGACCACTTGGAGGTTCCGGCGGTGCGTTCCTGTACCGCAAAGGGAACGGAGACGGTTTTAAAGCCGATCCAAGAGGAGAGTGCCCGAAAGAAGGGGGCGCGTTCCGGCATGGCAAGCAGTGCATCCACAGCTTTCCGGTCAAGGAGCTTAAAATCCGAAGCCTTTGACATATCCACACCGGCCGCCTTGCTGATGATGCGGTAAAAGGTGCCGGCACAGAGGGTGTGAAGGGGGCTTTCCTTCCCTCTGGAGGTCTTAACGCCCTCCACAACTTCGTAGCCATCCTGCCAGAGCCGATACATTTCCGGGATGATCTCAGCAGGATGCTGAAGATCACAGTCCATGATCAGGCAGCAGTCGCCGGATGCTGCTTCGAGACCGGCAAAGATGGCAGATTCCTTCCCGAAGTTCCGGGAAAAGGAAATTCCCTTTACTTCCGGATGTCCGGAGGAAAGCGCCTGTATCCGCTGATAGGTAAGGTCATTCGAACCGTCATCCACAAAGATAATTTCAAAAGGAATTGACGAAGCGGTCAATAAATCCCTGATTACGGTAAAGGTATGATGAATATTATCCTGCTCATTATAAGCCGGAAGAATGATCGACAGTAATTGATGCATTGCTATAATCCCTCGTTTCTGCGCTTCTGAACATTCAGAATGTTTTGGTTCGTTATCATTAAGTATACCGAAAAGTATACCATTTGACAATGCAAGCTTGGTTATAATCCTGCATGGAATGATTTTTGAAAGAATTGAATAAACTATAAGTAAGTTATTAAGAATTTTTTAAGGATAACAAAAAAAGTCTTAATAAGAGCGCTAGGGACTGGTTTTCAAGAAAAAATGTGTTATTCTTATTGCAGACAGATGTTTGAAGAAGAGAGGAGTGCTGGCTATGAAGAACAGGATTAGTGGGAAGGCAGTAAGAATAGCGGCAATGCTGTTGACACTTGCAATGCTGGCAGGATGCAGCCGAAACGTGATAGAGGAAGAGAATGAAGATAAGCTGCTGGCAGATAATGTTTTGATAACGGAAACAGGAGAAGTCATTGAAAAGGACAGTCTTGAAGAAGATGCTGATCGTACAGCCAAAGAGGATATCCGGCTGGAAGATAAAGAGAACCTGCCCGGAAATGACTTGCAGGGGAATAGTGATTTGCCTGATATCGTGGTGCCTGAACCGGAGCAGGTTATTACCCAGGAGGATCAGACAGAACCTACCGGAAGTGATTTGCAGCTGGTTTTTTTGGGAGACAGTATTTTTGACAGTAACAGGGATGGAACAGGAATTCCTTATCTGACAGCTGTGCAGTGCGAGGCAGATGTGTTTAATCTTGCAGTTGGCGGAACCTGCGCATCCTTGCAGGCAGAGGAAAGTACAAAACCGGAAGAATTTTCGTCATGGAGTCTGGTAGAGATGGTAAATGTTTTAATGGGTACCATACCCGCAAGTCATTTTAGCGGAACCAGAGCGGGAGAAATATTAAGTAAACCGAATATCGACTTTTCCCAGACGGACTATTTCATTGTAGAGTATGGTACAAATGATTTCCTAAATGGCAACAGACGCAGTACCGAGGATGGTTTTTATGATTTAAGGTCTTACACCGGAGCCCTCCGCTATGCAGTTGCTAATCTTACGAATATTGCGCCGGATGCAACTGTTATTTTGTGCTCACCATGTTTTGCACAGTTTTACGGCAAAGACGGATATATGGTGGGAGACGGGAACATGATGGATAAAGGGCAGGGAACTCTGTTCGACTACAAAGGAACCTGCAACTATGTTGCAAAGGAACAAAATTGTTTGTTCTTAAATGCATATGAGGATCTGGGGGTTGACGCCTATACAGCAGATGAGTATTTGGAAGACGGCATTCATTTCACGGCGGAGGGAAGAAAACTTTATGCCGATGCATTAGCTCAAATGATTTTGAAATATGAAGAGACAAAAAATAATTAGTCATTCATTAGAACTGCAATGCTCTATTATAGAAAGGGCATTGCAGTTTTTATTAATAATAGTATATAAT
>JAHAYJ010000118.1 GCA_018384375.1 Lachnospiraceae bacterium | reverse complement strand
GAGTTTTAGACTGCATACCTAAAAAACCGAAAAGTTGTGGCTAGGTTTGTGCCATGCCCGGCACACCATGAAAAGCAGCCCGCAGGTCAGTGACCTGCGGGCTGCTTTTATCAAGTGCGGCGTAAGACCCCTGCCTTTAGGCATGGGGATATAAGCCGTCCGTGATTGGCTTCCCTTAAAATTAGACACAACTTTTCGGTTTTTTAGGTATGCAGTCTAAAACTCGACAGACATAGGGGTGTTTAACTGCTTGAATAGATCCATCTGCTTCTTCCTGCAGTTGCACACAATCCAATTCCCTCTTCGCTTGTTCGCCTTGACCATTCTGGCCTCAAGCAGGCAATCCTGAATACTTTTCCCTTTTATTTTACAGGCTGCTGCTTGAAATTCCCGGTGAATCAGCGCACTAATCAGCATGATAAACGCAAGACCCTGGGTTTTGTAATAATCCTGCTGGTACAGAGTGTTGTAATCCGCTTTGTTCTTGAAGTAATTGTAGTATGTTTCAATTGTCCATCGCTTTTTGTACAGTTGATAGATTTCCTGTGCCGTTTTGTCTCTCAGACTTGTCTGTAGAACGGTAAGTCCCATGAAGTCCTTCAGTTTCAGGAAGCTTTCCTCTGTATAGTTTTTGTCGCCCTGCTCCATATGGCGAAGATAGTTCGCCTGTTCTGCAGAGGATTCATTCAGATCACGGTATGTAAGAACGCGATGTCCATCGATGATTTCATCCTTATATTCTACAACAGATGCTTTCTTTCCTTTTTGGTACATGAAGCGGCCGGTCATTTGGAGACTGCTCACAGCTTCCTTGCAGATTGACAGATTCTTGCCAAGAGGGATGATGTAGGAATTACCATTACCGCTAAACAGCTCCAGGTTCTCGGCACTGTAAAAGCCCCGGTCAACGATGAAAAGCATATTTTTCATTTCCACCAGGGCAAGAAGATCTTTTACACTGACTTTATCCAGGCTGCCGCCCTCATAAATTCTGGAAAGCAGAGGAATGCCGGTATTGACATCATAGGCCATAAGCAGATTGATCTGCGCTTCGCCAAGCTTGCCAAATTTGTACCCTTTTTCAGAAAGGTCATTCTCAGAGGAACAGTTTCCAATGACATGTCCATCCACCGCGATCTGTCTGGAGGAATCCGTGATTAGCTTTTCTTCAAGACGCAGAACATTCTCCTGCCGTCTGCCCAGGCTGTCGAGCAGAGAGGATAAAGCATCGTACCCAAGCTTGAGGGATGGATATTTCAAGGACAGATAACTCATCTCGTAATAAGTATGGATATCCCGCATATAAGTAAAGCCCTGTACGAAATGAATGACTGCAACAACGTAAATCCGCAAAGCATCCGAAGGATTAAAGCATTCCCGCAAAAGAGAAAGGGTTCTGGACGAATTTGCGAGGACTACAGCATACTCCCCAAATTCAAGCGTACTGATCTCCGTATCGCAGTTGAAGCTGTCATTGGGGATAAATCCGATGCCCTCTTTGATTGAACCAATGACTTTTCCCATCTTGGTATGGCGCTTGCCATCCTCACCCATGAAACTGGCGTATTCATAGACATAGTAGTAACCGGAAATACGTTTTACCATTGTACCCTTTGGCTTGTATTTCCGAATGGATTCAGGCACGGAATAGTTACCCATAATTGCTCCTAACATACCTAATAAATATACCTAAATTATAGCATATCTGGAGCAAAATAGCAACTACTTTTGGGCGTAAAATGTTAGAAAATTATAAGTTCTATTGAATTTATGCGTACTTTCTGCCGAGTGGTGTGGGCAAATATAAGTTCATACATACCTAAAAAACACAATTGGTGTGATTAGAACGCATCCTTAGTTTTATGCTCTGCGCCGCAATGTTACTTGGCCTGTTATCTGGTTGCGGAGCAGGAACAAGTGTCGGCACTCCCGATG
>JAHAYJ010000014.1 GCA_018384375.1 Lachnospiraceae bacterium | reverse complement strand
AAGCCCTCCGCAGGAGTCCCTCGGAAGAGCGACTTATGTTTTGATGCGAAGTGTCAAAACTAATAAGGAGTTACTCTTGGAAAGAGTAACAGAACCCCGGCGGTATGCGCCGGGAACCCGCTTAGGCGGGCGATACGAAAAAGAAGGGAGAAAATGCCTATGGGAAAAACAATTTCATTTGTAAAAGGAAAAGGGAGCATATCCCATAATAATAGAGATTTTATTGCGGAGAATGTTGATCGTGATCGAACTGCATGGAATGTGGAGTATATTAAGCAGCCAATTAGAGAGGCGTATGATCAGCTATTTGGTGAAGCTATAGCAGAATATAATGCGAAGCAGAGACGAAAGGACCGGCAGGTTACGGATTATTTGAACGACATAAAAAACTCCGGCAATGGAGAGAAACAATTTTATGAGATTGTTGTTCAGATTGGAAAGAAGGACGATACAGGTGTCCTGGATTCGGAGGGGAATCTATCTGTGGATGCAAAAACAGCAAGTGAAATATTGGATGAATACGCCAGAAGTTTTCAGGAACGAAATCCGAATCTGTATTTATTTAATGCGGTTCTCCACATGGATGAAGCTACACCGCATTTGCATTTGGATTATATTCCTGTAGCACATGGATATAAAACAAAGATGCATACAAGAAATAGCCTTACTAAGGCTTTACAGGAAATGGGGATTGCTCCGGCAGTTTCAAAGACAGATAATGAAACAGTTCATTGGCAGGAAAGAGAGCGTGAATATTTAAAAGGCTTGTGTTTGGAGCGGGGGATTGAGGTAGAAATCCTTGGAGTAAAACGTGATAATTACACAATTCCCGAATATAAGGCAGCTATGCGGGCTACAGAGGAATTGACGGCAGAACTTGAAATCTTAAATGCCGAAAAACAGGAAGCTGAGAGTGTGATTGCATCAGTAGGTGCTGAAATTGCAGATGCAAGGGAAGAAGTTGAAGAAAGCAAAAAGCATCTTGATGAAATAAATGAGCAAATCGCAGACAGGGAAAAACGCTATGCTGTATACGAAAAGAAAATCGATAAGGTATTGGCTGCTGGAAAGCCTGCTGCAAAGGAACTTGCGGTGATTCGCAAGAATGCAAAACAGCTTCCTTCTATTCTTGGAAGTGAGCCATCAGTCAAAATTCCCGAGAAAGATTTCAATCGTCTCATGGATATGGCGCAGGCATCCGGAACTCTTGAAAAATTAAATGAAATCTATGATCGGGAGCTGGAGCACATGCAGGGAATAATTGATGAATTAATGGTTCAAGTGAAAAAATGGAAAGATAAAATACTGCAATATGATAAGTTCCTTAATGTGAAGGGACTAGTGGAAGAGTTCAAGGAATTTGCAAGACCGAAGTCTATAAAGGAGAGGATGGAGGATAAACAGAAGACTGTTAAAACACAGAAACAGGAGCAGGAAATGAAGCCTGTGCAAAGGAGAAAAAAGGATATTGCAATATAAATATCAATGTTTGTCCGATGAGGGGATTTGGGGTAGCCTTGTTTAGAAAGTAGTCATCAAAGCAACGAGGATGAGATAAAGGAATTGTTCATCAAGGTGGCCAACGAGTTATTTTCTGAAAGGAAAGAGATTCTTGCCAACACCAAAGTTTTGATGGAAATGGTCTGTGAGACGGATTCACTTGATAGGGACTTACAGGATAGCATCACAGAACTTAATATCATCTCGGAGCAGATGCAGATTGCCATTGCAGAGAACAGCCGGGTAGCATTAGACCAGGATGAGTATGAAAAACGCTATGCCGAACTTACGGCAAGGTATGAAAAGGCAAAAGCTAAGTATGATGACATCGCAGAGCAGATAGAAAGCAAGAAGGCGAAGAGAGAATTATTTAAAGGCTTCATTCGAACTTTGGAGAAGCAGGATGGCTTAATGGAAGATTTTGATGCCGGGATTTGGAGTAGCCTTGTGCAGGAAGTGATTGTTAAGACCAAGGATGATATAAGATTCATATTCAAGAACGGATTTGAAGTAAGAGTATAGAAATAGGATTTGATGGCACTCAGGCAGAAATGCTTGGGTGTCATTTTTTTGTGGTAGAAACATAACAGTTATTATGATATTATATTTTATTATATGAGCGAAAGTATATGCTCGCTAAAATTTGAATTTGCGCATCTATAAGGTGGAATGTGTTGACAAAAAAAATGCAGTATGATAGTATCGTCATTAGAAAAAAGGAAGGCACATTTCGTGTAAGGTGAGGAAATGATTAATAGATAATTTAATTTAAGTAAGACACATATAGTTATTGAGCCTGTAGAAAATAGGTTTATTTTTGTGTACGCTTAAGTTGGATTATCGCAAGAG
>JAHAYJ010000114.1 GCA_018384375.1 Lachnospiraceae bacterium | reverse complement strand
AATCTTCCATAGGGATTTTATACCCTTTTGCAGGTGATTTGAGAGAAGTTGTTACGACAAGGAACAGATTTTTTGATTCACGGTACTATTATTGGTTCAGATACTGTTCCGTGAATAATTCAGGATTGTGTATTGCAATTATCAGTGGAATACAGATTGCAGTAATGATAGTTTATTTCTATGCCACTGGAGTGAAGAACTACCAAAATATGGATTTATTGATGGTTGATTTGATTTCCTTTTCCATAATTTCTTTTCTTATGCCTAAATTAAAAGCATTTAAACTATCGTCTCTTGTGAAAAAGAAAGAAAAAGGAATTACTTTCGTAATTGTAATCTGCTTTTTATTATGTATCTTTTGGATATTAAGCTACAAAAAATTTGGAACGATGGAGTTATATCAAACAGTTTTATTACTTATAAGCATATTATTTATTCTCGCATTGGCAGAACAATTAATGAAATATCGAATTAAAGCAAAAGAAGCAGAAACGGAATTAAAAATGTTTAAGTTATATTCTGATTCTTTCCAAGGCTTGGTAGATAATATTCGTATGAGGCAACATGAATTTGATAATCACATTAATACAATTTATAGTTTGTATTATACATATACAACATATGATGAATTAGTAAAAGCACAGGAAGAATATTGTAATTCAGTGTTGAAAGAGAATCGCTTTAATAAGTTGCTACAAAATGGTAATTCTGTGGTAATTGGATTTTTATATGGAAAATTTGTTGAAATTGAAAAGCGGGGGATTGAGATTACATATTCAATTAATTTTCAAGAATCGAGTATTGGAATGCCAATATATAAATTGGTCGAAATGATTGGAGACGTAATAAATAATGCAGTAGAGGCTTCTACGGAGATGGGAAAGGATGGCAAGATATATGTGGCAATTGAAGATAAAAATTACTTTGAATTTGAAGTTAGAAATGTAAGTGAATTCATTGGATGTGATCAGATATCTCGTTTCTTTGCAAAGGGGTATAGCGAAAAGGGTATAAATAGGGGGATGGGTTTATATAATGTGAAGATGATATGTGATGAGTATGCACTTAATATTTATTGCGAGAATATAGAAATTGATAATCAAAACTGGCTATCATTTAAAATAAATAAAGCCATTTAGCGTAAGCAAAATGGCTTTGTAAATGCTATTTTTCGGTTGGGTATTCATATTCACCAAATAGAATAACGCTTGCAATATCAATGGTTACCCAAATGCCTAATGCCATAGCAGTCGTAAGCAACGGTTTGCTAATCCGAACAAGCCAATTCTTCATACTTTTGTTCTCCTTTCATCTTTCGTATTTTTGCGGCAACAAGCTGCAAAGTGTGTAATATAATCACCCAGAATCCTACTGTGATGTAGGGATTCTCAGGAACTATATACGTGAGTGTCAGATAAAAGAAAATAATAATGAATGACTGTAGCCGCACCCGTTTGGTGACCTTTTCACTTAAGGGGCGGTGGACTGCCGAGGTGACAGGTCCGATATAGTAGTTGCAGAGGATACATAAGAAAAGAAGGATCATCTGCAGTAATTTGTTGACCGGAATTAAAGGCATTACTGTCAGTGATAAAAACATATACGCCAGAGAGACGAAAAAACAGCCCAGGTAGGTTCGACAGTGAAGTCCTCCGGTGGAAGAACGCAGAAGCATCATGATGGCTACTGCGAAAAGATATAGGCTTAATTCATTTCTGAAAATAAATCCCATAATCAGTAATTTGCTGGTTTCTGCAGCAACTGTTTTTCCCGTAAAGGCAAGCTGGGCAATTTGATAGTCACTGAATCCATATTGCTCTTTTAAAAATTTCTGCATGACGTAATACCTTTCTAAATAGATATAAACTGAGTTCATTTTAGGATGAATTTTGGTTCCGGTTGCAGAAAATGACTGAATGCAGTGATTTTGACCATTTTTGAAGGAAAAGTGCCCCAAAATGGCAAAATTTGTTAAAAAATGGCAAAAAAACAGCAATTCGGTACATTTATGTATGGATAAGAGATCGGAGTGCTACAATATAGCTGTGCGCGTTCATGAATGATATGTAAGGCGAAGAGGAACAAATGAGAAAAGAGGATTTGCATGAAAACAGAATTGCAAAGAGTAAAACCGCCTTATTCCTATAAGGAGATAGGATTCAGGGTAAGGTCTCTTCGGGAGGCAAACGGATACACAAGAGATGCACTTGCCGTCAAGATTGATATTTCCACAAAATTTTTATATGAAATTGAGATGGGTAAAAAGGGTTTTTCGGCAGAGATCCTTTATAAGCTGTCTCAAACGCTGGCCGTCAGTGCTGACTATATATTGACGGGAACGGATGGCAGCACGATCTCAAAGAAAATGCTGGACACCATTAAATGCTTCAGCCCCTACCAGATGGGATGCGTACAGGAAATATTGCGGACAATCCAGGAAATGTGTACAGCTGAGAAGGTAAACAATAGGTAAGGTGTTAAGGGGATATATTTCTAAATAAAATAAGGGAAGTTTGCAAAAGCCGGTTCGTTTGAACCGGCTTTTGCAGTTCTTTACCGCTTAGCTTACCATGCCTCCCAGCATTCCGCTGCCTGCACACAGGAAAAGAATCGTGAAAAAATTCCCGGAAACATTTGTCATACCATGATTCACAATCAGCGAAACTATAAGCAGAATGATAAAATAGAGGCTGCCGATGAGAAGTCCCCACAGAAATTTCCGGTTACCCTCACGCTTACCGGCGAGAAAGCCGGCAAAAAAGGTCACAATAATGTAGATGGCAACAATACAGACAGATACCACCTTCTCCGAAAGCCCGAAGCGGTACAGCATCAATGCCAGAAGCAGGAGCAGGCCGGTGGTGAGAAGGTAGGACAAAAGCAGGCATTTGAGAATAAAGGTAAAGCGTGCGCTTAGGTTTATTTTATTGAGCATGAGACCTCCGTTATATGTAGAGAGAGTTTTATAAATTGTTTATAGTATATTCATATGTGCCAACTTGACAGAGAATGCCATGATATTGTAATATTTGCATAAGCTGTCTGTAGATTAAGAAACAGGCGGTAAAACTGGCAAATAAGGAGTGGTTTGATTTTGGATACCGATGGTGTCATACAATTGTTGATTCTAATTATCTTGTTGTTTTTATCCGGTTTTTTCTCTTCGGCGGAGACGGCCTTGACTACAGTCAACAGGGTGCGTCTGAAAACGCTGGCAGATGAGGGGAACAAGCGGGCACAGACAGCACTGAATGTACTTGATAAATACGGAAAGATGCTCAGTGCGATTCTGATCGGAAACAATATTGTTAATATTTCTGCCTCAGCACTGGCTACGACGCTGGCAATTAAGATCAATCTGGCGGTGGGAATTGCAACAGGTGCTTTGACGGTGTTTGTTCTTTTATTTGGGGAGATCATGCCGAAGAATCTGGCAATGGTTTATTCGGAAAAGCTGGCATTAAGCTATGCAGGTGCAATTGCAGCAATCATGAAGATTCTCACCCCGGTTATTTTTATCGTTGATAAGCTGGCAAACGGGATGATGAAGCTGTTACATATTGATGCCAATAAGAAAACTGCCATGACGGAAAATGAGCTTCGCACCTATGTGGAGGTCAGTCATGAGGATGGTGTCATTGAATCGGAAGAGCGGGAAATGATCTACAATGTATTCGATTTCAGCGATGCGGTTGCCAAGGATGTCATGATTCCCAGAATTGATATGGCAACCATCAGCGAGGATGCCCATTATGATGAGGTCATGGAGCTGTTTAAGGAATGTATGTATACCAGAATCCCCGTTTACAGTGAAGATAAGGATAACATAATCGGTCTGATCAATATTAAGGACTTTATTCTGGTTGAGGACAGGGAAGCCTTTCGGATCAGTGATATTATGCGGCAGGCTTATTATACCTATGAATTTAAGAAGACAGCGGATCTGCTCGTGGAAATGAGAGAGAAGCGGGTGAATGTTTCCTTTGTACTGAATGAGTATGGTGCAACAGTGGGTATGATCACAATGGAGGATCTTCTGGAGGAAATTGTCGGAGAGATTCGTGATGAGTATGATGAGGATGAGGAGGAACTGATCCAGCAGATCGATGAGAGAAGCTATCTGGTTGAGGGCAGTATGAAACTCAGTGATATCAACGATGAACTGGGAACAGAGCTGGAATCTGAGGATTATGATTCGATCGGCGGACTGATCATTGAAAATCTTGACCGGCTCCCGGAGGATGAGGAGACGATAGAGACTGAGCAGGGAATTACCCTGCAGGTGAAGGGCGTCAACCAGAATCGTATCGTAAAGGTTCTGATGACTTTGCCGGAGAAGAAGGCAGATGAGGGGAGCGCAGAAGCTTCAGACAGCGAAGAAGGTATTGATCTGAATGAACTGAATGAAAACTGGAAAGAGGAAAAAGAAGACTAGCCTTACCCTGAAATGATTTTTTTCATAAAATGCTTTTCCAAATTCTCCATCTATGCTATAATATATCAAAAATATGCAATTATGCCTGCTTATGCAGGAAAGGAAATAAAGGAGATATGATTATGAAGCGTATTAAGACATTAGCTACAAGAGATTTAAAGGAATCCATGAAAAAGGGCGGTTGCGGTGAATGCCAGACATCCTGCCAGTCAGCCTGCAAGACTTCCTGTACTGTAGGAAACCAGAGCTGCGAAAAAGTAAAATAAGCACCAAAACAGGATAGTGAATGTAAGCAGCGGCTTTCGTCGCTGCTTATTATATGTATCCATGGAATCTATCTTGATTAAGATAGGTATTTACAGATCAGCAGAATGATAGAAGCTTGAGAGGAAGGAAAAGTGGTACATCAGTATAAAAATAACGGCTATAATATTGTCCTTGATGTCAACAGCGGTTCCGTTCATGTGGTAGATGACGTGGTATATGATGTCATCCCGCTTGTGGAGAAGGCATTGGATGCAGGTACGGATAACAATGCAATAGAGAAAAGCCTCATGGAAGCGCTGAAGGAAAAATATGAAGCTTCCGATATTAGGGATGCCTTTGAACAGGTGATGGAGCTTAAGGAAGCCGGGCAACTCTATGCACCGGATATCTATGAAAATTATATTATTGATTTTAAAAAGAGAGAGACAGTGGTTAAGGCGCTCTGTCTGCACATTGCCCATGACTGCAATCTGGCATGCAAGTACTGCTTTGCAGAAGAAGGAGAATATCATGGCAGACGTGCGCTGATGAGCTATGAGGTTGGAAAGAAGGCACTGGATTTCCTGGTAAAAAACTCCGGAAATCGTGTAAACCTGGAGGTTGACTTTTTCGGTGGAGAGCCGTTGATGAACTGGCAGGTGGTAAAGGATCTGGTTGCATACGGCAGAAGCCTGGAGGAGCCTTTCCACAAGAAGTTTCGATTTACCCTGACGACAAACGGTGTTCTTTTAAATGATGAAGTGCTGGAATTTGTCAATAGGGAGATGTCAAATGTTGTCCTCAGTATCGATGGAAGAAAGGAAATTCATGATCTGATGCGTCCGTTCCGAAAGGGACAGGGAAGCTATGATCTGATCGTTCCCAAGTTCCAGAAGGTTGCCAATAGCCGTAACCAGATGAACTATTATGTGCGAGGAACCTTCACCAGAAACAATCTGGATTTTTCCAGAGATGTGATGCATCTGGCAGATTTGGGCTTTCAACAGATTTCTGTAGAGCCGGTGGTTGCCCAGCCCACAGACGATTACGCACTGAGAGAGGAAGATATTCCTGTTCTTCTGGAAGAATATGATCGTCTGGCAGTAGAGCTCTTGAAGAGAAAAAAAGAAGGAAGAGGGGTTAATTTCTTCCACTTTATGATAGATCTGGAGGGTGGGCCCTGTGTGGCAAAGAGGCTTTCCGGCTGCGGCTCCGGCACGGAATATCTGGCAGTAACCCCCTGGGGAGACCTATATCCCTGTCACCAGTTTGTGGGAAAAGAAGAGTTCCTGATGGGAAATGTGGATGAGGGGATCACAAGAACCGATATCCGGGATGAATTTAAAACCTGTAATGTTTATGCAAAGGAAAAATGCAAAAACTGTTTTGCAAAGTTTTATTGCAGCGGGGGATGCGCAGCCAATTCCTATAATTTCCACGGGCATATCAATGACGCCTATGATCTGGGCTGTGAATTGCAAAGAAAACGCATTGAATGTGCGATTATGATAAAAGCAGCATTGGCTGATTTAGAAGGAGAGGAAGAAAATGAAGAAGAATAAGGCAGTTGTGATTTTGCTGGTATTTTTACTGCTTCTTGGAAGCTTCGGCTATATAGCGGCAGTTGGTATCGGCGCGGATGGTTATGGCTCAGCTGGCAGCATCAACCTGGGACTTGACCTTGAGGGTGGCGTCAGCATCACCTATCAGGTGGTAGGTGAGGAAAGCCCCAGTAGTGAGGATATGGCAGATACCATTTACAAGCTGCAGAAGCGTGTGGAGGGATACAGCACAGAGGCAGTTGTGTATCAGGAGGGAGATGACCGTATCAATATTGAGATCCCCGGTGTCTCCGATGCGACAGCGATTCTTGAGGAGCTTGGAAAGCCCGGTTCCCTGTACTTTATTGCGGAGCATGATCCGGAGGGAAATCTGAACTATTCCTATGAAGGGGTAGATCAGGAGGGCAACTACATCTATTCCATGAATAAGACCATCGAGGAACTTCAGGAAGACGGCTCCATCGTACTGGTGGGTACGGATGTAAAGGATGCACAGGCAAGACAGATTACGGACTCCATGAAGAATAGCAGCTTTGGTGTTGATCTGACAATGACGCAGGAGGGAACCGGAAAATTTGCCGATGCAACGACCAAGGCATTTCAGAACGGCGAATCCATCGCAATTTATTATGACGGAAAAATTATCAGTGCTCCTAATGTAAATGCAGCAATTACGGACGGACAGGCACAGATTACAGGTAACTTTACCCATGAGGATGCAGAGCAGTTGGCTTCCACGATCCGTATCGGCGGACTGAAGCTGGAGCTTGAAGAATTGCATTCCAAGATTGTAGGGGCACAGCTCGGTGAGGAGGCAATTGCCACCAGCATCAAGGCAGCCGCAGTCGGATTTGCAATTATTGTCGTATTCTTAATTGCGGTTTACTATGTTTCCGGTCTGGCAGCCAGCCTTGCACTTGGATTGTATGTGGAATTGATTATTTTCCTTTTGGATGCATTTGAAGTAACCCTGACGCTTCCTGGTATTGCGGGTATCATTCTTTCTATCGGTATGGCCGTGGATGCGAATGTTATTATCTTTGCCCGTATCAGAGAAGAGATTGCAAAGGGTAAAACGGTAAAATCAGCGATTGATACCGGCTATAAAAAGGCAGCCTCCGCAATCGTGGACGGAAATGTCACAACGCTTTTGGCAGCAGCGGTTCTGGGCTTGCTTGGATCAGGAACGATCAAAGGCTTTGCGGTTACACTGGCACTTGGTATTGTCCTTTCCATGTTTACTGCAATGGTGATAACCAAGCAGCTGATGAAAGCATTTTATGCAGTTGGATTGCAGAGTCCCAAGCTGTATGGAGTAGCCAAGGAAAGAAAGGTCATTGGCTTTACCTCCAAAAAGAATCTATTCTTTGCCCTGTCCCTTCTGGTGATCGTTGCAGGCTTTGTATGTATGGGAGTAAACAAGGCACAGACAGGAAATACCCTGAACTTTAATCTGGAGTTTGTGGGAGGTACTTCAACCAATGTTACCTTCAATGATAACATGGCGCTTGCAGATATTGATGCAAAGGTAGTGCCTTTGATCGAGGATATCACCGGGGACGGCAATGTTCAGACACAGAAGATCGAAGGAACCAATGAGGTGATTTTTAAGACTCGCACCTTAAGTCTGGATGAGAGAGAAAGCTTTAAAAATGTAATGGTTGATAACTTTGGTGTGGACGCCGGGAAAATTACGACGGAAACCATCAGCTCTACCGTCAGCAGTGAGATGAAGTCGGATGCATTCCTTGCAGTGGCAATCGCAACGCTCTGTATGCTGATCTATATCTGGCTGCGGTTCAAGGATATCCGGTTCGGTGCAAGCTCCGTGATCGCATTGCTGCATGATGTACTGGTAGTGCTTGCATTCTATGCAGCTGTAAAGGTTTCCGTGGGAACTACCTTTATTGCATGTATGCTGACGATCGTAGGTTATTCGATCAATGCAACGATCGTTATCTTCGATCGTATCCGTGAGAATATGCATACCTTAAAACCGAAGGATTCTCTGGAGGATATGGTAAACGGAAGTATTACGCAGACACTTTCCAGAAGTATCTTTACTTCCCTGACCACCTTTATTATGGTTGCGGCACTTTATATCTTTGGCGTTTCTTCTGTGAAGGAATTTGCACTTCCGTTGATGGTTGGTATTCTTTGCGGTACTTATTCGTCTGTATGTCTGACGGGTTCCTTATGGCTGGTATTGCGTAAGGTATTTCCCCAGAAGGCAGAATAAACAGAACGCCGGATGAATGGCCGGCAGATCAAGTGAAAAGTTTCGTAGGGGTGAAAAGCGTTCTGAGTTTTCAGGGCGCTTTTGCTTCATAAGCGTTGCCTGTGAAGGAAAATAGGAGAGTAAATGGCAAAGTGGATGGTAGCTGCCAAAAGGGCAGATTTTGAGCAAATAGCAAAAAAATATCAGATCACACCGGTACTGGCAAGACTTCTGCGTAACAGAGAGATCAATTCGGATGAGGAGATCAGAAGGTTCCTGCAGGGAGACATGAGTGATCTGAATGATCCGCTTACGATGAAGGATATGGAGAAGGCTGCAGGAATCATTTGCGGGAAGATCAGGCAGGGGAAAAAAATCCGTGTCATCGGTGATTATGATGTGGATGGAATCTGCTCCTCCTACCTGTTAAAAAAGGGGATATTGAGTCTTGGGGGAAGGGTAGATGTAGTCATCCCCCACAGGATGAAGGACGGTTATGGGCTGAATGAGAGTCTGATCGAGGAAGCCTTTGGGGATGGTGTTGATACCATTATCACCTGTGACAATGGGATTGCAGCAGCTCCGCAGATAAAGCTTGCAAAGGAAAAAGGCATGACGGTGGTGGTTACAGACCATCACGAGGTGCCATATGAGGAGACGGAAGCAGGGAAAAAACATCTGCTGCCGGAGGCTGATGCGGTGGTAGATCCCAAACAGCCGGCATGTGAGTATCCCTTCAAGCAGATTTGCGGGGCAGTGGTTGCGGGCAAGCTGGTATATGTGCTGCTTACGCTTTTTAAAGAGAACGATTTAGATTGCAAGGAGAAACAGGAATTGCAGGAGGAGCTTCTCATATTCGGAGCGCTTGCAACGGTTTGTGATGTGATGGAGCTGCGGGATGAGAACCGTATTATCGTAAAGGAAGGTCTAAAGCGCATGGCTGAGACCTCCAATTTAGGGCTGAAGGCGCTCCTTATGGTAAACGGAATTGAGGGAAAGGAGCTGTCCCCCTATCATGCCGGGTTTATCATCGGTCCCTGTCTGAATGCTTCCGGCAGGCTGGATACGGCAAGGAGAGCACTGGAACTTTTTGAGTGCATGGATTTTAAGGATGCGGTTACGATCGCAGAAGATTTAAAGAGCCTGAATGACAGCCGGAAGGTGATGACTGAAGAGGGAGTAAAGGCGGCTGTATGTCAGGTGGAAACCACGGATATCGGAAAGGATCGTGTGCTGGTTATTTATCTTCCGGACTGTCATGAGAGTCTTGCCGGAATTGTGGCAGGAAGGATCAGGGAAAAGTATGGAAAGCCCACCTTTGTGCTGACAAGAGGAGAAGAGGAAATCAAGGGAAGTGGCCGGTCCATTGAGAACTATTCCATGTATGAGGAAATGTGCGCCTGCAAGGAGTTGTTTACTAAATACGGGGGGCACAAAATGGCTGCGGGCCTGTCACTTTCCGATGAACAGAGTGTTGATTTATTCCGGAAAAGACTGAATGAAAACTGCAGATTGACCGATGAAGATTTTGAAGAGATTCTGCATATTGATGTGGCAATGCCGCTTGCCTATGCAGATCTTACATTTATTCATGAATTATCCCGGCTGGCACCCTTTGGGGTCGGAAACCCCAGACCACTCTTTGCAAGAAAGGGAATTTCCCTTTTGTCGGGGAAAAAGCTGGGAAAGGGGAAGAAGGTAGGAAAATACCGGATCGCAGATGAAAATGGCAGGACTTATGAAATGATCTATTTTGGTGACGGAGAAAGACTGGATGGGTTCCTGACAGAACGATATGGAGAGAAAGCCGTAGTAGAGCTTTATGGCAGAGGCGTCACAGAAGGAACGATCTTGATCAGCATGGCATATTATCCGGACATCAATTGCTTTGGTGGAAGGGAGACAATACAGATCATCATGCAGGATTACTGCTGATAGAAAAGAGGAAACAATGATTACAACAGTGACACTGAACCCGGCGGTGGATAAAACTTACACAGCCGCAAGACTTTTACTCGGACAGGTGAACCGGATGGACAGCGTTAAAAATATTGCCGGTGGGAAGGGCATCAATGTGGCAAAGGTGCTCAGGCAGTATGATTATCCGGTAAAGGCATTGGGCTTTATGGGAGGCTACACAGGCCGCTTTATAGAAGATTATGCGAAGGAGATCGGCATACAATGTCATTTTACCCACGTGAAGGGAGAGACCAGAAGCAGTATCAACATTCTCTCCCAGGATGGCTATGTGACAGAGGTGCTGGAACCGGGACCCACAATCTCGGAAGCAGAGCTTACGCTTTTTCTGGAGGACTATGACAGGGAAACAAAGGACAGCTCGCTGGTGATCCTTTCCGGCAGTGCGCCCACAGGTATCCCTTCTTCTATTTATAAAGAATTGATACAAAGGTCAAAAAAACAGGGAAAGAAGGTGCTTCTCGACACCAGCGGACAGTTCCTTAAGGAAGGTGTAATGGCTAAGCCCTTTATGATCAAACCCAATGTGAAGGAATTGGAGATTCTGGCAGACCGGAAGCTGAAGGGCCTGGAGGAGATTGCAGATGCTGCTGTATTTCTGAACAGACAGGGAATCGAGCATATTCTGGTATCCATGGGAGCTAAGGGGCTTCTCTATGTGAGGGAAGGAGAAGTGATTCATGCGAAGGCACCTAAGATCAAGGCGGTCAACACCGTGGGCTGCGGGGACAGCACAGTCGCTGCCTTTGCGATAGCTCTTGAGAGTGGTCTTTCCGGTGAAGACATGCTGAGAATGTGCATCGGCATATCGGTAGCAAATGCAGCAACACTGGAGAGTGCAGTGATTCCAAGAGATCTGGCAGAAGAATTGAAGGAGAAGGCGGAAATTGTTATTTTATAATTGCGAAAGCCCCCGGGGGATGCCGGGGGCTTCGCAATTCTTATGAGGGGGGAGATAGTGAGTTGTTCAACTATCTTGTTTATTATCATAAAGGGAAAATGTGTATAAAATGTGCCCGATTTATGATGAAAATCTAAAATCCTCTTAAGAATCAATTAAGTACATCATAAAAATTTGAAAAACAACTTTTTTCATGCTATCTTATTATATGGAAAACTGTGCCATCCGGGGAGTCTTTTATGACGAACCCAGGCAGGAAGGGGTAGATTATGTTCAAATGTGAAGAACTGCTACAGGGAATTACCTATGAATGCGTAAGAGGAACTACAGACAGAGAAGTCAATGAGGTTGTATGTGATTCCAGAAAAGTCACAAAGGACAGTCTCTTTATCTGTATCTGCGGATATAATGTAGACGGACACGAGTATGCGGCGGAGGTTGTTTCAAAGGGGGCAACGGTCCTGGTGGTACAAAAGGATGTGGAACTACCGGCGGACGCTGATGTGACCGTCATTCAGGTGGAGGATACCCGGTATGCCATGGCATTTATCTCTGCTGCTTATTTCGGGCATCCGGCAGACCGGCTTAGGGTAATCGGGATCACAGGAACAAAGGGAAAGACTACGACAACCTACCTGATCAAGTCCATTCTGGAGAAGGCGGGCTATAAGGTAGGATTGGTGGGAACCATAGAAACCATTATCGGTGATAAACACATCCCTGCAAATAATACGACACCGGAATCCTTCCTGCTCCAGAAATATTTTAAGGAGATGGAAGAGGAGGGCTGTCAGATCGTGGTGATGGAGGTGGCTTCTCAGGGACTGAAGCTCCACAGAACTCAGGGCTTTACCTTTGAGATCGGTATTTTCACCAATCTGGAGCCGGATCATATCGGACCCAATGAACACGCAGATTTTGAAGAGTATCAGTTCTGTAAAGGACTTTTGTTTAAACAGTGCCGTCTGGGAATCGTCAATAAGGATGATGCCCATGTGGAGGCGGTGTTGAAGGGGCATACCTGTGCGCTTGAGACCTATGGCTTTGATCCGTCTGCAGATCTTTATGCGGAGGAACTGAAGCTGGTCAATAAGCCGGGAGAGCTGGGCATTGATTTTAGTGTGAAAGGAAAGATGGACTTTGAAGTGGAAGTACCAACACCGGGAAGATTCAGTGTTTACAATGCACTTACGGCCATTGCGGTGTGCAGACACTTCCGGGTAGAGGTGGACCAGATACAGAAGGCGCTCCTTGGAGCACATGTAAAGGGCAGGATCGAAATGGTGTCGGTTTCGGACGAATTTACATTGCTGATTGATTATGCCCACAATGCTATGAGCCTTAAGAGTCTTCTGACAACTTTAAAGGAGTATCAACCTAACAGACTGGTGTGTGTGTTCGGCTGCGGCGGCAACCGCTCTAAACTGAGACGTTTTGAGATGGGAGAGGTCAGTGGTACTTATGCGGACTTTACCATAATTACCTCAGATAACCCGCGGTTTGAGGAGCCTCTTGACATTATGGCAGACATTAAGACTGGCATCAGCAGGACAAATGGCACGTATATTGAGATCTGTGACAGAAAGGAAGCGATTGCATACGCTATCGATCATGGACAGCCGGGAGACATTATTGTGCTTGCCGGAAAGGGACATGAGGATTATCAGGAGATCAAGGGGGTAAAATATCCCATGGACGAAAGAGTTCTGATCGCACAGATACTGAAGGAGCGACGCGGCACTGTATGACAGAAGGCAGATATGCAAATATTATTATCGATATTTCTCATGAAAAGGTAGATCGCCCTTTTCAATATAAAATACCGGATAGTTTAAGAGGAAAGCTGAAGGAGGGAATGTGTGTACAGATTCCCTTCGGAAATGCCAATCATCTTCGTCAGGGATATGTGGTGGAGATCACAGACCGGGCAGAGTTCCCGGACGAAAAACAGAAGCTGATAGCAGGGGTGGTTGACGGAAAACTGACGGTGGAGGCGGATGCGATCAAGCTGGCCGCATGGATGAAGGAAACCTATGGCTCGACCATGATCGCTGCACTGAAAACAGTGCTTCCGGTAAAGCAGGCTGTGAAGCTTAAGGAAAAGAAAAAGATCTGTCGTCTTATGACGGCGGAGGAAACACGCAGTGAATTGGGAGAGGCGATGCGAAAGCATCAAAATGCCAGGGTAAGGGTGCTTGAGGAGCTTGTGAGGGAACCGGTTCTTCCTTATGAGCTGGTTACCGGGAAGCTGAATGTGTCAGCGGCAACGCTTAAGAGTTTACAGAGTCAGGGAATCATTTCCATCGAAAGGGAAAGCTACTACAGAAATCCGGTAAAGCTGGAAACGATAAGGGAAGCAGGTAAAATGCTTTCTGAGGAACAAAGCAGGATCCGGGAGAAGGTGCTTGGCGATTTTGACCAGGGGATCCGGAAGACCTATCTGGTCCACGGTATTACGGGAAGCGGAAAAACAGAGGTCTATTTATCTCTGATTGAGGGAATGATAAAAAGAGGAAAGCAGTGTATTGTGCTGATCCCGGAAATTGCACTGACCTTTCAGACGCTGCTTCGGTTTTACAAGCGTTTTGGTGACAGGGTATCGGTCATGAACTCTACGCTCTCGGCGGGAGAAAAGTATGACCAGTGTGAGCGGGCGAGAAGGGGAGAGCTTGATGTGATCATCGGTCCTCGTTCGGCATTGTTTGTTCCCTTTCCCAATCTGGGAATGATCGTAATAGATGAGGAGCATGAGCCCAGCTATAAAAGCGAGACCATGCCAAAGTACCACGCCAGGGAAACTGCTGAATATTTGGCTTCCATTAAGAATGCCAGTCTGGTGCTGGGCTCGGCAACGCCGTCTCTGGAATCCTATTATCGGGCAAAGGAGGGCAGATACGAGCTGTTTACCTTAAATCGCAGGCTTACCGGAGGCAGTTTGGCACCGGTATCGATCGTGGATCTGAGGCAGGAGCTGCGAAGCGGTAACCGCTCCATTTTCAGCAGAAAGCTTCAGGAACTGATGGAAGAGAGGCTGCAAAAGAAGGAGCAGATCATGCTCTTTTTAAACCGGCGGGGTTATGCAGGCTTTGTTTCCTGCAGAAGCTGCGGCCATGTGATGAAGTGTCCTCATTGTGATGTATCCTTATCCCAGCATCTGGGCGGAAGACTGGTGTGCCATTATTGCGGCTATGAAACTGCAGATCCCAGGAAGTGTCCGGAGTGTGGCTCTCCTTATATCCTTGGTTTCAAGGCAGGAACCCAGCAGATCGAGCAGCAGCTTCATAAACGTTTTCCGGGAATCCGTGTCCTTCGCATGGATGGAGATACTACCAAAAAGAAGGATAGTTATGAAAAAATCCTGACTGCTTTTTCAGAGGGGGAAGCAGATGTACTAGTGGGAACCCAGATGATCGTGAAGGGGCATGATTTCCCCAATGTGACGCTGGTAGGAGTACTGGCAGCAGATCTGTCGCTGAATGACAGTGATTATCGTGCCGGTGAGCGCACCTTTCAGCTGCTTACCCAGGCTGCAGGAAGAGCCGGAAGAGGCAGTAAGCCCGGAGAAGCGCTGATTCAGACCTACAGGCCGGAACACTACAGCATTGTCCGTGCGGCAGAACAGGATTATGAGGCATTTTATGAGGAAGAAATTTTGTACAGGGAGCTTGGCGAGTATCCACCGGCATCTCATATGTTGGCTGTTCTCATAACTGCCAGGCAGGAAGAGGAAGGCGAAGAGCTGGCGAGACGGCTGAAGGAAAGTATAGACGAACAAAAGAAAGAAATAAAACTGATCGGGCCCGCAAAGGCATCTATCGGAAAGTTGAACGATTTATTCAGATTTGTGATATACTGTAAATCATCGGATTATCAAGTGCTGATTGAGATCAAGGACAGCATGGAAGCGCTGATTCAGACTATGGAACGAAGGAATGAGACGGTGCAGTTTGATTTTGATCCTATGGACAGCTATTAGACATAGTAGAAAAGAGGAAAGAAGTATGGCAATCAGGAACATAAGAGAAATCGGAGATCCGGTTTTGAACAAGAAATGTAAGGAAGTAAACGAATTGACAGATCGTACCCGGGAACTCATTGATGATATGTTTGAGACGATGTATGATGCGGACGGTGTAGGGCTTGCAGCTCCGCAGGTAGGAATCTTAAAGAGAATCGTTGTTATTGATGTAACCGGCGAGGATCCCATCCTGCTGATCAATCCGGTGATCATGGAAACCAGCGGTGAGCAGAGAGGATATGAGGGCTGCTTAAGTGTTCCGGGTAAAAACGGCATTGTCACCAGGCCAAACTATGTAAAGGTCAAGGCTTACAATGAAGAAATGAAGCCCTTTGAATTGGAGGGGACAGAGCTGCTTGCAAGGGCGATCTGCCATGAATTGGAGCACCTGGACGGTCATCTTTATGTAGAGCGGGTAGAAGGCGAACTGGTAAATACAGCTGATCTTGTGGAACAGGATGAAGAATAGTGAGGTTTGATTTAGCATGAAGATCGTATATATGGGAACCCCGGATTTTGCAGTGGCACCCCTTGAAGCGATTATCAGGGCGGGACATGAGGTTGCTGCCGTGGTGACGCAGCCGGATAAGCAAAAGGGACGGGGCAAGGAAGTTCAGATGACACCGGTAAAGGAATGTGCGTTAAAGCACGGCATTCCTGTCTTTCAGCCGGTGAAGATCAAGGATCCGGAGGCAGTAAATAAACTTTGGGAATATGCGGCAGATATTTTTGTGGTAGTAGCCTTTGGGCAGCTTCTTTCAGAGGAAATTCTGACTATGCCGAAATTTGGCTGTGTCAATATTCACGCATCCCTGCTCCCTGCTTACCGTGGGGCAGCACCCATTCAGTGGGTGATCTTAAACGGGGAGAAGGAAACCGGTGTGACCATTCAACAAATGGCAAAGGGTCTGGACACCGGCGATATGCTTATGAAAAAGAAGGTTACCATCGATCCCAAGGAAACCGGAGAGAGCCTGCATGATAAGCTGATGGTAGCTGGGGCAGAACTGCTGGTGGAAGCACTCCCTCTGATTGAGGCAGGAAAACTGATTCCTGAAAAGCAGGGTGATTCCCCTACCTGCTATGCTTCCAAATTGACGAAAGCGATGGGACTGATTGACTGGCAGAAGGATGCGGCAGTGCTGGAACGGCTTGTAAGAGGCCTGAATTCCTGGCCCAGTGCTTACACCTTCTATAAGGGAAAAACCTTGAAGATCTGGGAGGCAGATGTCTTAATGGAAGAGGCAACAGATAAGCCGGGATGCGTGGAATGGGTGGAAAAAGATTCTTTTGCTGTTGCTACGGGAAAGGGACTATTACAAATCCGATCTCTTCAGCTGGAAGGGAAGAAGCGGATGGCAGTAAAAGACTTTCTTCTGGGATATGAGATGAAAGCCGGGGATTGCCTGGGCTAGAGACATAAAAACAGGAGGATGAAAAATGTTTCGTTATTATTATGATCCAACTTATTTATTAGTGATAATCGGCGCTGTACTTTGTATGTGGGCCAGTGCCAGAGTGAACTCCACCTACCGTAAATATTCCAGAGTGCGTGCAAGAGGCGGTCTTACAGGAGCTGAGGCGGCACAGAGGATTCTGCAGATGTCAGGGATCAATAATGTACAGATCCAGCACATTGCAGGAGAACTGACCGATCATTATGATCCGTCCAAAAAGATACTTCGTCTTTCGGATACGGTCTATGATTCCCGCTCCGTAGCAGCTATCGGCGTAGCAGCCCATGAATGCGGCCATGCGCTGCAGCATAAGGAGGGATATATTCCCATGAAGATCCGATCGGCGCTTGTACCGGCAGCCAATATCGGTTCCAGGCTGGGCCTGCCGCTGGTGATCCTGGGACTGGTTCTGGGGATCGGGTTTGAACTCCCCGGAGGCGGCTATTTTTCACTGGCACAGATTGGAATCTGGGTGTTTACCCTTGCGGTGGCTTTTCAGGTGGTGACGCTTCCCGTGGAGTTTAATGCATCGAGGAGAGCACTTAGAATGCTTGGTGATTACGGTATCATGAATGAGGATGAGGTGGATGACTGCAAGCATGTACTCGGTGCAGCAGCACTTACCTATGTGGCAGCAGCGGCATCTTCCATCCTGCAGCTTCTCCGTCTGGTTCTGCTTGCGGGAAACAGACGCAGGGATGATTAACAGCGAGGTTTGATACTTTGAACAATGTAAGAGAACTGGTTCTTGATATGCTGATGGAGATATTGGAGAATGGCGGATACAGCCATCTGGTGATCAGGGACGTACTGGATAAATATGATTACAGCAATCCAAAAGAAAAAGCCTTTGTGAAAAGGGTTACGGAGGGTACCTTGGAACGGCTCATCCAGATTGATTATATTCTGGATGAGTTTTCCAAAGTACCCGTTTCTAAGATGAAGCCTCTCATCAGAAATCTGATGAGGATGAGCGTATATCAGCTCCTTTTTATGGATCGTATTCCGGATTCTGCAGTCTGCAATGAGGCGGTAAAGCTTGCAGGGAAAAGGGGCTTTAAGGGACTTGCAGGTTTTGTAAACGGCGTGCTTCGAGGGATCGCAAGAAATCGGGACGATATCCGTTATCCGGAGGAAGGCCGGGAACCGGTAAAGGCACTTTCTGTACGTTACTCCATGCCTGCATGGCTGGTGGAACAGTGGATTTCTGCCTATGGAGAAAAAAAGACAAGGACCATTTTGGGCGGACTTTTAGAGGAACATCCTGTTACGGTAAGACTGCGTGAAACGCTTTCACAAAGACAAAAAGAGGAATGGATCACAGAGCTTGGGAAACAGAATGTTGACGTGCGTCAGCATCCTTATCTGCCCTATGCTTACAGCCTTTTCGGGACAGAGGGAGTAAAGAGGCTTCCCGGATATGAAGAGGGCTGGTTTGCAGTTCAGGATGTGAGCAGTATGCTGGTGGCAGAGGCGGCAATGGGACTTTGCAATGAGGATGTCCTGCGCGGCAATGTATTGGTGCTTGATGTATGCGCGGCGCCCGGTGGAAAAGCAATGTGTATGGCAGAGAAGCTTACCGGCAAGGGAAAAGTGATCGCACGGGATCTGACCGAGTATAAGGCTTCCCTGATCAGAGATAATAAGAACAGAATGGGGTATGAAAACCTGGAGATAGAAGTGCAGGATGCCACAGCCCTGGATGAAGCGCTTGTAAAGAGAGCGGATGTTGTACTGGCGGATCTTCCCTGTTCGGGACTTGGTATTCTGGGGAAAAAGCGGGATATCAAATACCGGATCAGGCCGGAAAATCTTGAGGAGCTTGCAGCGCTTCAGAAACAGATCCTCAGCGTGGTATGGCAGTATGTGAAGCCGGGAGGTGTGCTGATCTACAGCACATGCACCATCAATCCGGGGGAGAATGAGCAGATAGCAGATTGGTTTGTCGAAGGTTATCCGTTTAAGCTTCAAAATTTGTCTTCCTGCCTGCCTGAAGAGCTTAAGGCGGAGGGCAGAGACGGAAAATTGCAGTTATTGCCGGGAATTCATGAAACAGATGGCTTCTTTATAGCCGGATTTAAGAGAAAAGAAGAAAAGGAGCATATGCACCAGGATGCTTGATATCAAATCGCTGACCTTGGAAGAACTGAAGACGGAAATGGAACGGATTGGTGAAAAGCCCTTCCGTGCAAAGCAGCTTTATCAGTGGATGCATCAGAAGCTTGCAAGAGGCTTTGATGAGATGACGAACCTTCCTGCTGCCATGCGGGAAAAATGTGCAGCGGAATATGAATATACCGCAGTGAAACAGGTGCAGATGCAAGAATCGGGGATTGACGGAACCAAAAAGTTCCTGTTTGAGCTTCAGGACGGAAGCCTGGTGGAGAGTGTATGGATGAAATACAAGCATGGAAACAGCGTATGTATTTCCTCACAGGTGGGCTGCCGGATGGGTTGTGCCTTCTGTGCCTCCACACTGGACGGGCTGGAGCGTTCTCTGCTTCCCTCCGAAATGCTGGACCAGATTTACGCGATCACACTACTGACGGGCGAGCGGGTCTCCAATGTGGTGGTCATGGGAACAGGTGAGCCTCTTGATAACTTTGAGAATCTTTTCAAATTTTTAGAACTGCTGACCGATGAGAACGGATTACATATCAGCCAGAGAAATGTTACCGTTTCTACCTGTGGTCTGGTTCCGCGGATCAAGGAATTGGCTGATAAAGAGCTTCAGATCACACTGGCACTTTCCCTACATGCCACAACCGATGAAAAACGCAGAAAGCTGATGCCAATTGCCAATAAATATACGATTGCCGAGCTGATGGAGGCATGTGCCTATTACTTTGAAAGGACAGGAAGAAGGATCACCTTTGAGTATGCTCTGGTAGGCGGGGTGAATGATACAAGTGAGGACGCAAGGGAATTGACAGAACTGATCAGGAGCCTTAACTGTCATGTAAATCTGATACCGGTCAACCCGATTAAGGAGCGTTCTTTCGTGCAATCTGAGAGTGAAGCAATTGCAGCATTTAAAAATAAACTTGAAAAAAACGGAATTAATGTTACTATTAGAAGGGAAATGGGGAGAGATATAGACGGTGCCTGTGGGCAGCTCAGGAGAAGACAGAAGGCACTGTAGCAGGAGGTAACAACGTGATACGATCCTTTTCTGTGACAGATATAGGAAAAAAGAGAAAACTGAATCAGGATTATGTCTACGTATCTGAGGAACCAATCGGAAACCTGCCGAATGTATTTATTGTAGCGGACGGCATGGGAGGACACAATGCAGGGGATTATGCATCCAAATGTACGGTAGAGACGATGGTGAGGGAAGTCAGAGGATGCTTTGATAAGAACCCGGTGAGAATTTTGGGAAAGGCGATCCGTGTGGCAAATGACCAGATCAGAAGGCGGGCCAGAGAGGATGAAAGCCTTTATGGTATGGGAACCACAGTGGTTGCAGCAACCTGCCTAGGACATTATCTTCAGGTTGCCAATGTGGGAGACAGCAGACTTTATATTATCGGCAATGAGATCAGACAGATAACACGGGATCATTCCCTTGTTGAGGAAATGGTAAGGATGGGCGGAATTGACCGCAATGCAGCAAGAAATCATCCGGACAAAAATATCATTACCAGAGCCGTCGGGGCAACGGATACGGTTGAAATTGATTTCTTTCATGAGGAATTGCAGCCGGGGGATATTGTGCTGATGTGCTCGGACGGACTTACCAACATGCTGGAGGATGAGGAGATCGGCAGGATTCTCCGGGAGCCGGTTTCTATTGAAGAGAGGGCGCAGCAACTGGTGGAAGAGGCCAATGATCATGGCGGTAAGGATAATATTGCAGTCATAATTATTGATGCGTTCGCGAAAGAATGATGAAGTTAAAGAGGTAGATATGATTAAAATTGGAATGATAATTGGAGACAGATACGAAATATTGGAAAAAATCGGAACCGGAGGTATGTCCGATGTTTATAAGGCAAAGGATCACAAACTGAACCGCTTTGTTGCGGTTAAGGTTTTGAAACAGGAGTTCTCAGAAAATGCCAATTTTGTATCCAAATTCAGGATTGAGGCGCAGGCAGCAGCAGGGCTGATGCACCCCAATATTGTCAATGTATATGACGTAGGGGAAGAAAACGGAATCTACTATATTGTTATGGAACTGGTAGAAGGAATTACCCTTAAGAAATATATCGAGAAAAAGGCAAGGCTGTCCGTCAAGGAGGCGATCAGCATTGCTATTCAGGTGAGTATGGGGATTGAGGCTGCCCATAACAATCACATCATTCACAGAGATATCAAACCTCAGAATATCATTATTTCCAAGGAAGGTAAGGTGAAGGTCACAGACTTCGGGATCGCCAAGGCTGCTACCAGCAACACCATTACTTCCAATGTGATGGGCTCTGTTCATTACACCTCGCCGGAGCAGGCAAGAGGCGGTTATTCGGACGAAAAAAGCGATATCTATTCCCTGGGTGTTACCATGTTTGAAATGTTGACCGGCCGCGTGCCTTTTAATGGGGAGACTACAGTGGCGATTGCGATCAAGCATATTCAGGAGGCAATGCCTTCCCCGAGAGAGTATGTATCGGAGATACCGGTCAGTGTCGAGCAGATCGTGTTTAAATGCTGTCAGAAGAGTCCTGACAGACGTTATCAGTCCATGGGAGAGCTGATCGTTGATCTGAAGCGTTCCCTGATGACACCGGACGAGGATTTCGTGAAGGTAGTGGATTCGGATGAAGAAGGCTCTACCAAGGTGATCAGTGACAGCGATCTGGCAAAGATCAAAAAGCAGTCCCAGAATAGAGATTCCATGGAGGAGGCAATGCATCTCCGCAAGGAAAAGGATGTTAAGAAAAGTGTCAAGAAGAAGTACGTCGTTGAGGAGCCGGAGGAGGAATATGAGCCGGATGAAGAGGACGACGATGATGAGGACGATGACGATTATGATCCGAAAATGGATAGGATCACCACTGTCCTGGCAGTGATTGCCGCAATTTTGATCGGATGTATCGTACTTTTCCTGGTAGGAAAGGCACTGGGCGTATTCCAGTTTGGATCAGGAAAGGAAAATGTGGAGGAAGAACAGAGCGAAGAAAAGCTTCAGGTGGAAATGATCGAGGTGATCGGGAAGAATGTTGACGATGTAAAGATCGCGCTTTTGAATCTTGGTCTGACACCGGAGATTGAGTATAAAGAAAGTACCCAGTATGAACAGGGAATTGTCATGGATGCCAACGTGAGTGCCGGAACTATGGTTGACGAGGGCAGTAATGTCGTTCTGACTGTAAGCGCTGGCTCAGAGGGCGTGGAGGTCCCCGATGTGGTTGGGCTTTCCGAGGCCGAGGCAGTTGCCAACCTGGGCAAGAAGGGCTTTGTTGTCAATAAAACGGAGGGAAACGACGAGTATATTAAGGCAGGAGATATTATTACGCAGTCCCCCAAGGCAGGAACTATGGCTCCCAGCGGAAGTGCTGTCACCATCTGCATCAGCCTGGGCTCCGACCAGTCCAAGGTCAGAGTGCCTGATGTGGTTGGCAGAAGCGAAGAGGAGGCAATGGCAATGCTGGTGGAGGCAGGATTACAGCTTGGCGTGGTTTCCGAGGTTAATAATGAAAATGAAGCGCTGACCGGTCTGGTGTGCTACCAAAGCTATTCCGTAGGCTCATACGTGGAGGAAGGAACGGCAGTGGATGTGAGTATCAGCCTTGGCCCGATTCAGGCTACCTACCGGTTTTTTGACAGTATTGCGGCGCCGACTCAGGAGGAGGATCCAAACTATAGAGCAGGAACACTGGTGACAGTGACGCTGGTGGCAGATGACGGCACCCAGCTTCTCAGCACCCAGACGACCTCTTTCCCAATCCAGCAGCAGAACATTACGGGAATTAAGACAAATACAGGATATATTCTTTTCCAATATGTCAATCAGACAGAGGCGACCAATGTGACGAATGAGGATGGAACGGTGACGACGGTAGAAGGCACAACAGAAACAAAGGAGATTACCCGTCCGGTTCAGTTTGTAGCGGAGTAATCTATGCAGGGAAAGATCATAAAAGGCATTGCCGGATTCTATTATGTCCATACAACGGCAGGCTTAGTAGAATGTAAGGCAAAGGGAATCTTCCGCAAGGATAAGATCAAGCCCCTTGTGGGAGACAATGTGGAGATAGAGCTGATAGATAAGGAGTCTCTTTTGGGAAATATCATTGAGATCCTTCCCAGAAAGAACGCATTGATCAGACCGGCATCGGCAAACATTGATCAGGCATTGGTGATCTTTGCGATTGTCAAGCCTGATCCAAATTATAACCTGTTAGACCGGTTTCTGATCACCATGGAGCAGCAGAAGCTTCCCTGCGTAATCTGCTTTAACAAGAAGGATATTGCAACGGAAGAAGAAAAAAACGAGCTCACTGCAGCTTACAGTGGGTGTGGTTATGAGGTTTTATTTGTCAGCGGAACTCAAAAGGATGGTATTGAGGAAATAAAGGTCCGCCTTAAGGGCAAAACTACCGTGGTAGCAGGTCCCAGTGGTGTAGGGAAGTCTACCATCATCAATACACTTTGCCCGCAGGCAAGAATGGAGACCGGGGAGATCAGCCACAAGATAGAGCGTGGCAGACATACCACCAGACATGCCGAATTGTTTGCTCTTTCGAATGACACCTTTATCATGGATACACCGGGCTTCACTTCCTTAAGTCTCGGGGAGATGGAGAAGGAAGAACTGCAAAGCTTTTATCCGGAATTTGCGGAATATGAGGAGGAATGTAAATTCGGCGGCTGTGCCCATATCAGCGAGCCCGTATGTGGGGTAAAGGAAGCCCTTGCAGCGGGAAAGATCAGCAGGGTGAGATATGAGAATTATGTTCTTCTGTATGAAGAACTAAAGAATAGAAAGAAATACTGAATTTGCATTTGGGTTATCAAGAATAATCACAAAGGGAAATATCAAAATAGGAATTTCCGGTGAATATCTAAGAAATGATTTACTTTATGCGAAAAATATACTAGAATTAATGCTGAATAAAATTCTTAAAAGGAGATATGGTTATGAATATTTCACCATTACAGAAGGCAAGATATGAATATGCTCCGAAACTTCCGGGGATGCTGAGACACGGTATCGCAGATATCTGTGTAAAGGAAGGCGAGGAGACACAGAGTGTTGCTGATCAGGACAAGATCAAAGAACTTTTCCCGAATACTTACGGTAAGAAGGAAATTACATTTGAAAAAGGTCAGAATACATCAGTTGCTAAGAAGCAGATCGTAGGAGTTATCCTTTCCGGTGGACAGGCTCCCGGTGGACACAACGTTGTATGTGGTCTTTATGATGCCCTTAAGGCAACTAACAAAGAAAATGAACTTTACGGTTTCAAGGGTGGCCCGAGCGGATTAATCGAAGATGATTACATCGTAATGACTGACGAATATATTGACCAGTTCAGAAATACAGGTGGTTTCGATATCATTGGTTCCGGCAGAACAAAACTTGAGACAAACGAGCAGTTTGCAATTGCAGCTGAAGTATGTAAGAAACATGGTATTACAGCTATCGTTATTATCGGTGGTGATGATTCCAATACAAACGCAGCTGTACTTGCTGAGTACTTCGCAGCTCACAACACAGGCGTACAGGTAATCGGATGTCCTAAGACAATCGACGGAGACCTTAAAAATGAGGATATCGAATGCTCATTTGGTTTTGATACAGCTACTAAGACATACAGCGAGATTATCGGTAACATCGGAAGAGATGCTAACTCCGCTAAGAAATATTGGCATTTCATCAAAGTTATGGGTCGTTCCGCTTCTCATGTAGCACTTGAATGTGCACTTGAGACACAGCCTAACATCTGCCTCATCTCTGAAGAAGTAGCGGCTAAGAAGATGTCTCTTTCCGCAATCGCTGATTATATCGCAGATTCCGTTGAAGCAAGAGCAGCAAAGGGTATGAACTTCGGTATCGCTATCATTCCGGAAGGTGTTGTTGAGTTCGTTCCTGAGTTCTCCGTACTTATTCAGGAAATCAATGAACTCCTTGCAGGAAGCAAAGCTGATGAGTTCAATGCACTTCCTACATGGGCTGATAAATATGCATTTATTGAGAACGGCTTAACAAAGGAATCTATGGAAGTATTTGCAATTCTTCCGCAGTCAATCCAGCAGCAGCTCTTCTTAGAAAGAGATCCGCACGGTAATGTACAGGTATCTCTTATTGAGTCCGAGAAATTATTCTCAGCACTTGTTGCAGATAAGTTAGCAGCCAGAAAAGCAGCAGGAACATATAAGGGCAAATTCAGTCCTCTTCATCATTTCCTTGGATATGAAGGAAGATGTGCATTCCCTTCAAACTTCGATTCAGATTACTGCTACTCACTGGGATACAATGCTTTTATGCTTATCCAGTATGGTTATAACGGATACTTATCAAAGGTTTCCAACCTTTCTGCTCCGGCAGCTGAATGGGTTGCAGGTGGTATGCCAATCACCAAGATGATGAACATCGAAAGAAGACATGGTGAAGACAAGCCGGTTATCAGAAAGGCTCTTGTTGACCTTGAAGGTGCACCGTTCAAATATTTCGAAGCTCATCGTAAAGAGTGGTCAGTTGAAACGTGCTTCAAATATCCGGGTGCTATTCAGTACTACGGACCTACAGAGGTATGTGATATCACAACTGTTACACTTGCACTTGAGCAGGGTAAATAATTTTTAATTAAAAAGTCAGACTTATAGTAAAAAAGTTTATTCGTCTAGATTATCTTTACGAATAAACTTTTTTCTGTTTATATGTTATGATTGGTTTAAATACTTAAACAAAAATAATTGTATTACATAGACGTGTACCAATTGTGTTATACCAATTTTAATTTGGTCATTTTGATAAAAATGACGAAGTTGAACTTGATTTTGACGAAGTTGAGATATATAATTCAATTGAGTCATAATGAATGAAATGACGAAGTTAAATTCAAAATGAGGTAATTAGAATGCGGCAATTTGATTACACGGAAAAATCGAAAAGATTGCTCACACCAGAGATTGTGCGTTACCTTACAACAATTCATGAATACAAGGGGGAACAGCGCTTGATTGCTGAACACCATGCTGATGTATTGGAAAGTCTTGTTGAGGTGGCTAAGATTCAAAGTACAGAGAGTTCAAATAAAATTGAGGGTATCTATACTTCTGATGAACGTTTGAAAAAGATTGTTTTGGATAAGACAATGCCAAAGACAAGAAATGAGCGTGAGATTGCAGGATACAGGGATGTGCTTAACACAATACACGAGAACTTTCCTCACATTCCAATCCGTGACACATTCATATTACAACTTCATAGAGATTTGTATAAATTTGAGAATGTCTCTAATGGAGGCAGATTTAAGACTGCTGACAATATAATTGAGGAAGAAGATGCAAGTGGTAATAAGCTTGTTAGATTCAGACCTTTACCTGCATGGGAGACTCCGGAAGCAATTATAAGCCTGTGCACTGCCTATAATGAGGCGATTAACAGAAGCGAAGCAGATCCGCTTTTAATCATATCAATGTTTATCATAGATTTCTTGTGCATTCATCCGTTTAATGATGGAAATGGAAGAATGAGCAGATTATTGACTTTATTATTGCTATATCAGAATGACTATATGGTAGGTAAATATATTAGTTTGGAAAAACTGATAGAGCGAACAAAAGACAGTTATTATGATGCTCTTCAGGAAAGTTCGAGGGGGTGGATGGAAGAAGAGAATGACTACGAGCCTTTTGTAAAATACATTCTTGGAATTATTACGGCAGCATACAGAGAATTCTTTGATAGAGCACAGATTGTGGAAGAAAAGAAAGTGTCTAAGCCGGATAGGATTGAGAAACTGATAAAGAATCATTTGGGTACAATAACTAAGGCTGAGATTGTTGACGCCTCACTGGGAATAAGTACAACAACGGTACAGAGAACATTAACAGATTTGGTTAAGGCAGAAAAGATAATAAAGATTGGAAATGGTCGTTATACAAAGTATAAATGGAACTGGGATAAGTCCAGCGGTGTGATGTCAAGTGAGAAATGAATTAAAAATCATATATTTTGCATTTATTTTATTAAGACAAAAAACACCCACCCAAGCCCTGTCGACCGTTTTTTGAAAATGAGCAGGGCGT
>JAHAYJ010000113.1 GCA_018384375.1 Lachnospiraceae bacterium | reverse complement strand
AGACCGGTCTGCATGATTGCAGCTTTTTTCACTCTGATTGCAGTCGTACTGCTCATCATCCGCCTCATTCTTCCCCAGCTTTGGTCCTGTGTCGAAATGATTCTCTCCAAGGATTCCGGTATTTTTCAGAAAATGGTGGAGCTTGTCGATAAGTATCATATCCTCCCGGAAAATATCGTTGAATCCCTGGAAGCTGTTGATTGGACCACGAAAATCGGACAGGTCATCCAGGTGCTCACTTCCGGAATCGGCAGTGTGGTAGATGTGCTGATCACCACTGTATCTTCTGTGTTCTCCTGGGTAGTTTCCGCTCTGCTCAGTGTGATTTTTGCCGTTTATCTGTTGGCGGAAAAGGAAAAGCTGATCGGTCAGCTTCACAAGCTGCTGCATCGATATGCAAAGGAAAAGCAGGTGAAGCGGTTGAACTATGTGTTGGGTATTTTCAATAGTTGTTTCCGCAGCTTTATCGTTGGACAATGTATTGAGGCGGTTATCATTGGTGTGCTCTGTACGATCGGCATGCTGATTTTCCGTTTCCCGTATGCAACAATGATCGGCGCACTGATCGGCTTTACAGCACTCATCCCCGTGGCAGGCGCTTACATCGGTGCCATCGTGGGTGCTTTGATGATCCTGTCGGTTTCTCCCATAAAGGCGCTTCTTTTCCTGATTTTTATTATCGTGCTCCAACAGCTGGAGGACAATATCGTCTATCCTAAGGTAGTGGGCTCCTCTATCGGACTGCCCGGCATATGGGTGCTGGCAGCAATTACAGTGGGAGGCGGAGTCATGGGAATTGCCGGCATGCTGCTTGGCGTTCCTTTGTTTGCAGCTGCCTATCGCTTACTCAAGGATGATGTAAACGGAACCAGATCCTGTTAATGCCTCTGGTCCTCCTTACAATTCACTTTCCGCATAGAAACATTGGAAATCATCCAACGTGACCTGACCGCCTATGTTCTGATATTCAATAATGTTCTGTAGCGTTTTTTCATCAATCTTGCTTATTGAATCTTCTGTAATCTCTTGAGTAACAAAATCAAGAACCTGCGCTAAAGCATATTCGTGATTACCGATGATAGGCAAAATAACTCCTATCGAAAGAGTCATTAAGGTTTTCTGTAACCCGTCCGGAAGTACACTGTCAATTAATTCTTTAAAGTAAAAAGCCCCTACAATTCCAAGAATGGTATATACCAAGGATGCCACAAAGATATGTAAAAGCAGCTTCTTCTGTGGCAACAGCAAATGAAAAAAGCGACTAAACAATCTTTTTGTTTCTGCCCTCTCATTAAATGTTTCATTATTTACAAGTATATTCAAAACACCACTCCATTGATATTTGGGTGGTTGCCCCTCTTCATGGACTTCTCCAAAAAATTCCTCTGGTTTAAGC
>JAHAYJ010000112.1 GCA_018384375.1 Lachnospiraceae bacterium | reverse complement strand
GCTAGCGTAAAATTTTATTCGGAATAAATGAAAAGAGAACACCACTTTGTGATAAAGTATTAGGTGACCAAACCAAAATACGAAAGCAAAGAAAGGTGTTCTCTATGGTTAACAGTATACGATATTTTGAAAAAGAATGCATCAATAGATTTGAGAAACTTGAAGATGAATTTCTGAAGGATCCCACCCGGCTGGCAGAATACATCCATGGAATTACGGATGAACTGCATAAGCTGGGAGTAGAAATGATAAAGGAGTCTCTGGAAACAATGGATCGGATGCTTCAGGAAAGCCCTGTCCGGTTGAAGAATTGGGTAGTGGAAACCCATAGCAGAAAGCAACTGACCACTTCTCTGGGGGATGTGACATTCCGGAAAACGTTGTTTACAAGTAAAACAACCGGAAAAAGTGAATATCTCCTGGATCGGATTCTCGGACTTGATCCGGGCGAGAGAATCACTGAAGATGCAGAGGCAAAGCTCCTTGAGGAAGCTGTTCAAAGTTCTTATCGCCGTGGCGGCGAGGAGGTCAGTCTGACATCTGAGGTGAGTAAACAGACGGTAATGAATAAGATACATGCACTTAATTTCCCTAAGAATGAGGAAAAACCAGAACATAAAAAAGTGGTGGATTATCTTTACATTGATGCAGATGAGGATCATGTGTCACTGCAGTTCCGCGAAAAGAAAGGAGATCTGACGGAGAATTCGAATCATCAGAAGAATAACAGTCTGATCACGAAGCTGGTCTATGTTTATGAGGGAATTGAAAACGAATCACCAAAGAGCAAACGACACTGCCTGATCAATCCGTATTATTTTTGCAGGGTGAACAGCGGGGAGGATAACCAAAAGTTCTGGGACGAAATATATGAATATCTGGATAATCATTATGATCTGGAAAAAGTAAAGAAAATATATGTAAACTCAGATGGCGGCGGATGGATCAAAGCAGGAATGAAACGTATTGCCGGTGCCACGCATGTCCTGGATGGATTCCATCTGGAGAAGTATCTGACAAAACTGACCAGCCATATGAAAGACAGTCAGACAGACGCAGAAGATGAATTGAGAAAGACAATCCGCAGAAAAACAAAAACAGATTTTGTAGAACTGGTGGAGAAACTGGAAGGATACATTACAGGGGATACGGGACTGACCAGAATGGAAGAGGCAAAAGAATATATACTGTCAAACTGGACGGCAGCGAGGCTTCGGTTAAAGCATCAGGAAGGAGTAAAAGGAAGCAGTACGGAGGGGCATGTGAGCCATGTACTTTCGGACCGGATGAGCTCCCGACCGATGGGCTGGAGCGTAAAGGGAGCTGCTAAGATGGCGCGGCTGAGGGCATACTATCTGAACGGAGGAGATATGCTTGAACTGGTGCGTTATCAGGAGAAAAAACTGCAACCGGCGGTAGGTGCAGAGTATGAGATCCTGAGCAGCAGCCAGATCATGGAGTCGGAAAAAAACAGGCATGGACAGCTGGGAAAATATATGGAGAGCATAACACATAGCATGCCAGTACAGAATAAAAAAATCGTGTATTTCAATGCACATATCTGGGGATTGTAATGATGGCGAAAAACGCCAGAAAAGGGCTTAGTCCTCTTGATCATAAATAAGGCTGTACCCGACATCTGTCAAGGATGCTTCGCACCACAAGTGGCTGTGTCCTTGACAGGTGTCAGGGCACAGCCTAAAAGGTCACCCAAGAGGACTAAGCAGGAGTCTGCCCGATTGGGCAAATAGGCCTTGCGGAAAAAAGGAACATGGAGTAAAGTAAAACCACAAGTCATTGCCTGATACTTTATCAGCGCATCGTGGGTAAACTCTATCCAATTAAATCCGAAGGTAAAGTTACGCAGTCTGCGGCGGCTTTTTTTATTGACTATGTTGTGCAGTCAAGATAAAATAGAAGTAAAGATAAGAGAAGGAGAAAAGAGCAATGAACTATATTTATGAAATGCCTGAAGCTATGCTTAAGGAGACAGACAATAAAGGAACG
>JAHAYJ010000013.1 GCA_018384375.1 Lachnospiraceae bacterium | reverse complement strand
CTTTTTCTGTCATAAATTCCGACATAAGAGGCAGATGAGCAGACATGAAATGCAAAATACAGGTACTGCTGTAAATTCATTGTATAAAATTGCTAAGTAGAGTATGATAAAGATATAATAGACCGATTGGCCGGAAGGAGGAAAAATGGGATACGGGGGTACAAAATAAAGATAATATTATGCGGGAGATGGCTCGCGAAGTAAATCTGATGGAAAACGACAGAAAGAGGGAAGCAGAAAAGCCGGTGAGTGAATCAGGACGAAAGAGAGGTATCATAGTCTTCTGGTGTATGCTGGTATTGCTTATATTGATTTTTTTGTTGTTTGTTCTTTTGTAGACAAGATATATGGAAAAGGGGTGTAGAAGATGCTGAAAAATATGCAATTTACGGAAAAGCCGGAGGAGAATGAATTAAAGGAACGCTTAAAGGCGGCAAGGGAAAAACTGAGTGCACAGCAGATGCTGTTAAAGGAGCATAAGATTCCGGTTCTGGTTCTCGTGGAGGGCTGGGGAACCGCAGGAAAGGGACATCTGATTGGACAGATTATCCGGAATATTGATCCGCGGTTTTTTAAGGTTGCACCGATGGACAGGCCTACGGAGGAGGAGAGAAGAAAGCCCTTCCTGTGCAGATATTTTACCAAGATACCGGAGGCCGGTAAATTTATGTTTCTGGATTCGGGATGGATGGATGAGATAACCGGAAGCGTTCTTCAGGGAGAGATGGATCAGAAGACCTATGAGCAGAGAATCGGAAGTATCAGAAGATTTGAGAGGCAGCTTACAGATAACGGTTATCTTCTGCTTAAGTTTTTCTGTCATATCAGTGAAAAGGAACAGAAAAAGAGGATTCTGGCGCTGGAGGAGGATATTGATACCCGCTGGCGGGTAGGGAAGGACGATAAGTGGCAGAATAAAAACTACGATAAATGTGTGGAGGTATTCGGAAGATATATGGAGGATACCAATGCACCTTCAGCTCCCTGGTATGTGATCGATGCAAAATCTGCCAAATGGGCAGAGCTGCAGGCACTGGAAACGCTGACACAGGGGATTGATGTTGCACTGCAGAATCAAAGCCTTGCGGTACCGCTGCTTCAGAATGTATTTCCGCTTGAAAAAATGCCCAAGCTTGCGGAAATCCAACTGGATAAGAGCATTGGGGAAGAAGAGTATAAAGAAGAGCTTAACACACTGCAAAAGAAGCTGAGTGACCTCCACAATCGTCTATATCGGAAGAAGGTTCCCGTGGTTATTGTCTACGAAGGCTGGGATGCTGCCGGAAAGGGTGGAAACATTAAGCGTATTACGGAAGCTCTGGATCCCAGGGGCTTTGAGGTACATCCGATTGCCAGTCCTGAGCCCCATGAAAAGGCAAGGCATTATCTGTGGCGTTTCTGGACAAGACTTCCAAAGACGGGGCATATTGCCATCTTTGACAGAAGCTGGTACGGGCGTGTGATGGTGGAGCGTCTGGAGGGCTTCTGCAGCGAGAACGACTGGAAGCGTGCTTACAATGAGATGAATGAATTTGAGAAGGAGCTTCATGACTGGGGAGCAGTGATTATCAAATTCTGGGTTCAGATTGACAAGGAAACCCAGCTTACCCGCTTTACCGATAGGCAGAACACACCGGAAAAACAGTGGAAGATTACGGATGAGGACTGGAGAAACCGGGAGAAGTGGGATGCCTATGAGGTCGCAGTGGATGAGATGATAAAGAAGACCAGTACCACCTATGCGCCCTGGCATATTCTGGAGTCAACTGACAAAAAGTACGCCCGCATCAAGGCACTTAAGATCGTCATCGAGGAATTGGAAAGAGCATTGAAGTAAGAAAGCTTGGAAAAACAGCTTTTGACCTTTGGTAATTGCAAACCGTTTCCTTTTATTTTATAATGTAAAAAGTTATAAATATGCAATAAATTACATTTTATTAACTTGAGGAGGACAGGCATATGGTATCAGTACTTGAAGGCGGCGCTTATCTTGTAAATGGCACGGAAGTGATTCCCGACAGCCCGGAAGCGCTCGCAGCAGTGAAGGCAAAGACAGGAAAGGAAACCCAAAAGGATGCTGCAAGGCAGCAGACGATCGCGTATGGAATCTTAAAGGATCACAACACTTCCGGTAATATGGAGAAGCTGAAGATCAAATTTGACAAGCTCACCTCTCATGATATTACCTTTGTTGGAATTATCCAGACTGCAAGAGCATCAGGTCTTGAAAAGTTTCCGGTACCCTATGTACTGACCAACTGCCATAATTCTCTCTGTGCGGTGGGAGGAACCATCAATGAGGATGATCACATGTTTGGTCTTAGCTGTGCAAAGAAGTACGGCGGCATTTATGTACCTCCTCATCAGGCTGTTATCCATCAGTTTGCAAGGGAAATGCTTGCAGGGGGCGGAAAAATGATTCTTGGCTCCGATTCCCATACCCGGTATGGTGCCCTTGGTACCATGGCAATGGGAGAGGGCGGTCCCGAGCTTGTAAAGCAGCTCCTGAACCAGACCTATGATATTAACATGCCCGGTGTGGTAGGTATTTATCTGACAGGAGAGCCCGTGAAGGGGGTAGGTCCTCAGGACGTGGCACTTGCAATCATCGGAGAGGTGTTTGCTTCCGGCTATGTTAAGAATAAAGTGATGGAATTCGTCGGCCCCGGTGTAGCTTCTTTGAGCGCCGATTTCCGTATCGGTATTGACGTCATGACCACAGAGACAACCTGTCTTTCTTCCATCTGGAGAACAGACGATGAGATCAAGGAATTCTATGAGATTCACGGCAGAAAGGAAGAGTACAAGGAATTAAACCCGGGTGAGATCGCATATTATGACGGCATGATTACTATAGACCTTGCTACGATCAGGCCTATGATTGCCATGCCTTTCCACCCCAGCAATACCTATACCATTGAGGAGCTGAATGCAAACCTCATGGACATTTTGGATGATGTAGAAAAGAAGGCAGCTGTTTCCCTTGACGGAGCAGTGGACTTTACCTTAAAGAACAAGGTGAAGAACGGAAAGCTGATGGTAGACCAGGGGATCATCGCCGGCTGTGCCGGTGGTGGTTTCGAGAATATCTGCGCGGCTGCTGATATCATGAAGGGCAGCTATATCGGTTCTGACGGATTTACCTTAAGTGTGTATCCGGCATCCATGCCCGTATATATGGAACTGATCAAAAATGGCTGCGCGGCAACTCTGCTTGAGACAGGCGCAGTGATGAAAACAGCCTTTTGCGGTCCCTGCTTTGGCGCGGGAGATACCCCTGCTAACAATGCCTTCAGTATCAGGCACTCTACCAGAAACTTCCCGAACAGAGAAGGCTCTAAGCTGCAGAGCGGACAGATTGCTTCCGTGGCACTTATGGATGCCCGTTCCATTGCCGCAACCGCAGCAAACAAGGGAGTGCTTACAGCAGCAACAGATTTTGATGGCCCTGTTAATAAGTATCAGTACCATTTTGACGCGAATATTTATGCAAACAGAGTTTTTGATTCCAAGGGTGTGGCAGATCCCACGGTAGAAATACAATTCGGCCCCAACATTAAGGACTGGCCGGCAATGACAGAGCTTCCTGAAAACCTGGTGCTGCGGGTTGTATCTGAGATTCATGATCCGGTGACCACGACAGATGAGCTGATTCCTTCAGGAGAAACCTCTTCCTATCGTTCCAACCCTTTGGGACTTGCGGAATTTACCCTTTCCAGAAAGGATCCTGCTTATGTAGGACTTGCAAAGGATATTCAGGTTGCCCAGAAGGCAGTGATGGAAGGAAAATGTCCGCTTACGGTAAAGCCGGAACTGAAGCAGGTGATGGAGGTCATTCATACGATGTATCCTGAAGTCGGAGAAGGAAATGTAGGCTTTGGATCCACAATTTTTGCAGTGAAGCCGGGTGACGGCTCTGCAAGAGAACAGGCAGCCTCCTGCCAGAAGGTGCTTGGCGGCTGGGCGAATATTGCTAATGAGTATGCAACCAAGAGATATCGTTCTAACCTGATCAACTGGGGTATGCTTCCGTTCCTGATTAAGGAGGGTGACCTTCCCTTCCAAAATAAGGATTATCTGTTCTTCCCCGGAATCCGTCAGGCAGTGATGAACAAGGATGAAGAGATCAAGGCCTATAAGGTGGGAGAAAAGGATCTGACCGAGTTTACCGTTAAGCTTGGAGAAATGACCGACGAAGAACGCCAGATTATCCTGAAAGGATGCCTGATCAATTACAACAGAGTATAAAACCATCCCTTGCATAAAGAAACTGTGAACCAGTATAAAAGGAATGCATCTCTTGACGGTAAGGCTTCTAAACGATTTCGATGGATTTGGCAGAAAAATCTAATCCGCGCATGAAAAATAGAAACAGCTCTCAGACTTTAAACTCGCTTCGCTTCGAACAGATAAAGTCTGAGAGCTTTATTTTTCATTGCGCGGGTTGATTTTTTACGCCCCGTTTCCGAATTGTTCCTTACACATAGATTCCACCACAGGCTTTGAGTTTCATCCGGACAGTGTAATAAGCATTTGTACTGGCTGGGTTCGCCAAATCCCGAAATCGTTTACAGTCTTGCTGTTAAGAGATGCATTTCTTCTATACAACAAAGCTTCTTTATGCAAGGGATGGTTTTATTGCGGTGTATTGTCAGGCAACTTCCACCTTACTGTTGAATTTGTCAAGTACGGTGGCCGCAAAGATTCCTGCAGCAAGAAAGAAGATGTTGATGAGAGCACAGCTGCGGGATACGGTGAAACTCTCAAAAGGAATGATCATAATGGTCGCAGCTATGACGATTCCGACAATGGCATGAAAGGCAAAGGAATAGAATCTATCAAACAGCAGATTAACAGCCCTGGAGAGGCAGATGATGGTGATCAGGCCGCCGATTCCGGCAGGGATCAAAACCTCCATAGACAAATGGCCGATGCCGTCCACAAAAGGAGTGTACAGTCCAAGTGGCATCAGCAGAGTAGAAAAGCTCATGCCGGGAGCGATCACGCTTAAGGCAAGGCAGAAGCCGCAAAACAGATACCAGGTAAAGTTTGGTGCAATCATGATAGAGGAACTGTTTAGTCCGATCAGAATGGAGAAGACAAGTACCATAGCAATGATCAGGGAATAATAGGAGCCCCTGCTGCGTCCCTGCTGTCCTGCTTCCTGCCATAAGGAAGGGAGCATACCTGTAATTAATCCAACAAACAGACAGACAGATGGAGCGGGATATTTTTCTAAAAAGTAGGCCAGAAGATTTGCGACGCCCATAAAGCCAATGGCTGCCCCTGCAAGGTAAGGAAGGAGTTTGGGTACATGTGTTTTGAGCCGGCTTAAGGGATTGGCAAGCAGCTCCATAAGAGGCTTATAAATGCCGAATACCACGCTGAGGACTCCACCGGATATGCCGGGAAGGACAGAACCGAGACCGATCAGGGCTCCCTGAAGCAGTTGCAGAAGAAGTCTGCCGGGAGAAAGCAGGCTGCTGTTTTTTTGTAATTTCATATATAGTTACCTCATTTCTGTGCAGCATCCGCACGTTTTCAAGTTCTGCTTTCATATTTCATTATATTAAAGGAGACTTGGTTATTTGTCATTTTTCGTTCTACAATCTTCACAGAATCTATACAGTACTCTCTAAATAAATTTTCGGTTTGACCGATAAATATATTGCAGGTGTCAATGGCCAGGACACCTGCAGAATAAGAATTCAGTCGCCACGGATGGTATACAGAAGGAAAGGGACAGCCTTCCTGTATATCATTTTTGTTTTTTTCGAGCATGGAAGGGAGAGTAAAAACAAGGGACTAAAGAAGGAGGTAGTATGCGAATAGATTCCAGCAGTATAGGAATGGAATCCGCCAGAACTTATTCTTCTGTTTCCCAAAGGATAAGCAGACTTACCATTAAAAATGGAAGACAGAGCCTTACGGATGGAACCGGTACTTTGTTTGGAGACAAACTCGGGTCTGATGTGGAGGGAGAAGAAAAACAGTCAAAAGAAAAGGAAGAGTCCTTGCAGAATTTACAGGATACTCTGGATGAAATGAAAAGTAAGGTTAATTCCTATCGATCAAAGAGTATTCAGTCAATTGATACAGAGGATGTGGCGAAGCAGCTTAAAGACATCAGACAGCAGTGCCTTGATTTCCTGATGAAGCTTCTTTTTCCGGAAAGAAGTAAAGACGGAATCTGGGAGGAGGAATCCAAAACAGGAAGGGAAAACGGAATTTCCGTTGCGGACGGACTTGTGTCCGCTTTGGGTGCCAACGTGAAGACCTTTCAGTACAGCAGGCAATACTACTATGAGGAGACGGAAAACACCACTTTTTCCACAGAAGGAACCGTGAAGTGCGCAGACGGCAGAGAAATCAGCTTTCATCTGAATCTGGAGATGAGCCGCAGCTTCCAAGAATACTATGAGGAGGTTGTGACTACAAGACAGATCTCCATGTGTGATCCCCTGGTAATCAACCTGGATGGAAATATTGCAGAGCTGTCGGATCAGACTTTTTTGTTTGATCTTGACGGGGATGGAGAAATGGATGAGATCAGTGAGCTGTCGGCAAAAAGTGGATTTCTGGCACTTGATAAAAATGGTGACGGAACCATTAACGACGGAACGGAACTGTTCGGCACCAGATCAGGAAACGGTTTTCAAGACTTATCTGCCTACGACACAGATCATAATGGTTTCATTGATGAAGGGGATGAGATTTTTAGCAAACTGAAGATCTGGATCATGGAGGAAAATGGTAACAAACAGCTTTATTCTCTGGAAGAAAAAGGAGTGGGTGCGATTTGTCTAAAAAATACATCCACTGATTTCGCACTTACCGGAGAGGATAACCGGACAAACGGCCGGATCAGAAATACAGGAATTTTTCTGTATGAGAATGGAGCCGTAGGAAGTATCCAGCATGTAGATCTTACGCTGCAAGACCGGACGCAGAAACAATTGAATATGGTAGTATAGTGGTATAAAAGAGAGGCACTTTGACATAAACTGTCACAGAGGTGTCTTATGAAAAAACTTAGAGTCTTTCAAACTGTCAAATTAAAAGGAATCGTACCCGGGTTTTCCCTGAAAAACCTTGGTACGGTTCTTTTGTTTTTGCTGTTTTTACCATACCTAATTACATTTTTGCTCGGAAATATTTCTACAGGAAATCGTTCAGAAGCCTGGGAGGAGAGTATCAGTCAATTGGAGAAGGGAAATACTTTTGTATGCAATCGTACGTCTCTCGGGGAAGAACGGATACCGTTGGAGCTTTATGTGGCGGATAGGTTGGCAAGAAGCATTGACTGTGACTATGAATTGGAAGCGCTGAAAGCGCAGGCGGTTCTTATTCGTTCCGCAGTTTTGTCGGAAGGAAAGGGCGCTAAAGATGACATCACACTTGCGGACAAAAGCTATGGAGAGGGAACAGTTACGGAAAAGGTTCTACAGGCGGTGACTGAGACAAAAGGGGTTTCTCTTTCCTATCATAAGAATCCAATCAGCGGAGCTTATTTTGAGGTCAGTAACGGAGCTACAAGAAATGGTAGTGAAGTGGGGCTTGTGGAATGTACTTATTTGAAGGGTGTATCCTGTAAGAGAGATTTTATGTCCGAAAATTTTATGAAGCTTATTTTTTATGATGAACAGGAATTTGAAAAAATATGGGAGCAGATACCGAAGAAAGAATTATCTGCCGGTGAGTTTGCGGATCGTGACGCTGTGACTGAGGAGGTTCTGGAAAATATCATTTTATACCGGGACAGCGCAGATTATGTGCTTTATGTTGAAAAAAACGGGGAATGTGTAACAGGGGAACAATTCCGGACTGCCTATCATCTTCCCTCCTCCTGCTTTAGCTTAAGCAGAGAAGGTAAAGAGATCAAAATCAGCGTAAGAGGAGTGGGACATGGACTGGGAATGAGCCAGTTCGGTGCAAACGAAATGGCAAAGGAGAAAAAAGATTATGTTGAAATTTTAAATTATTTCTTTCAGGATGTAACAATTACAAAGTTTGAATAAAGAAGGAAAAAAGGGCAAAACTAACCATAAGAACAGAAAAGTTCCAGTTGAATTTTATGCTGCAAAGGCAGCGGATAGAGAGGAAAGGTTGAAAGGAGCAAAGATAGAAAGATGAGAAGAAGAAACAGAAGGAGTATTTCGAAAGAGCGTATTCTTATGGTTGCCTCATCCGTGTTGGTGTTAGGATCTCTGACGGCAACCGGATTGTGGTTTGGGAGAGATGGGGGCAGTCAGAACGAAGGTTATGTGGTAGATTTAAGCGCTATTGAAAATAACACAGCGGCCGGACAGGCTGATAATGGCGGATTGCAAAATAGGGAAAATATAGAAAGAGAAGCAGGCCTTTCGGACGACCTTGATTATGATCCTTTTTTTCAGGAGACCAATTCACAAAAAGTCGAGAACCCTGACTTATCTGAAAGCGATAGCATGACAGAGGGTGCTGACGAAGAGCCGGAAAAGGAGGAAGATGCTGAAGAGCCGGAGGAAACGACAACAACAGGCAAAGCGGTAGCCAACGAAGCGGCGAAGGAAAAGGAGGATACACCTGCAATTTCAACAGCCATGCAGCCGGCACTGAATTTCAGTGATTCCGATACGTTGATATGGCCGATCGTGGGAAATGTTCTGGTCAATTACAGTATGGACAAGACTGTTTATTTCCCTACGTTGCAGCAGTACAAATACAATCCTGCAATCATTATCCAGGCCAATGAAGGGGATATGATCACGGCGGCATCTGCCGGAAAGGTGATCAGCGTCTTTAACGATCCCCAGATAGGAAACGGAGTCACTATGGAGCTTGGCGGTGGCTATCAGGCTACCTATGGACAGCTGACAAATATTCTGGTATCAGAGGGAAGCTATGTGGCAGCAGGCGATATTATTGCGGATGTTGCAGCGCCTACCAAATACTTCAGTGTAGAAGGCACCAACGTTTATTTTAAGCTGACAAAGGATGGAGTGCCGGTCAATCCTATGACAAAGTTGAATTAAGTAAAGAGGGGATAAGGCAGATGATCTATATTGTTGGCGGGAAAATACTGACAATGGCAGGGGATGTCTGGGAAAAGGGATATCTTTGTATTGAAAACGGAAAAATCAGAGAATTGGGGCCTATGAAAGATGGAGCCCCTTTTCCTCTGCCTGCAAATAAAAATCTGACAGTGATCAATGCACTTGGCTGTCTGGTTATGCCTGGACTGATAGAAGCGCATTGCCATATGGGCATAACGGAGGAAAAGAAGGGAATGGAGGGCGATGATTGTAATGAGACCGTGAATCCCATTACCCCTCATCTGCGCGCGATAGATGCAATTAATCCAATGGATGCGGCATTCAGCAATGCGGTGAGAGCAGGGATCACTTCTGCCATGATCGGACCGGGAAGCTCTAATGTAGTCGGAGGAACCTTTTCCTTTGTAAAGACCTTCGGAAGATGTATTGATGATATGGTTGTTTTGTCTCCTGCCGCAATGAAGATTGCTTTTGGCGAGAATCCTAAAGTGAATTATTCTGGGCAGGAGAAGTCACCGGTTACAAGGATGGCAATTGCCGCTATGCTTCGGGAGGAGCTTTTTAAGGCGCAGAGATATTATGAGCAGAAGTGTGCCGGAATGAAAAGAGAAAAAGAGGATTTCAGATTGGAGCCCTGGATTCCGGTATTTGAAAAGAAAATTCCGTTAAAAGCACATGTACACCGAGCAGATGATATTCAAACAGCAATACGGATTGCCGAGGAATTTGGACTTCCCATGACACTTGACCATTGCAGTGAAGGACATTTGATTACGGAGAAGGTTAAGGAATCCGGATTTCCTGCCATTGTAGGACCTGATCTGACAAGCAGAAATAAGATAGAGGTACAAAATATGGCATTTAAGACGGTGGGAATTTTAAATCAGGCGGGAGTAAAAACGGCAATTACCACAGATCACCCGGTATCCCTCATCCAGTCTCTGCCAATTTGCGCCGGATTTGCAGTCAAAGCAGGAATGGAGGAAATGGAAGCGCTGAAGTCGATTACCATTTATCCTGCACAGATATGCCGGGTGGATCACAGAGTGGGGTCTCTTGAGCCCGAAAAGGATGCAGATATTGCAATTTTTGACGGCTCCCCCTTAAAGGTGGAGACAAAGACATTGTGTACCATGATAGAGGGAGTGATCGTTTATGCAGATGAAAGCTTTTCTTTACCTATATGTGAAAAGAAGGTATAATAACAGGCAAAAGTATAGAAAAAGGATAACTGGAAAGATACAAAGCAGTTATAAAAGGAACGATAGATTTGCGTAGAATTTTGGTGGTAACAGCAAGCTGTCTGCTGCTTTTGTCTGCCGGATGCGCAGCATCTTCGACAGAGGAGAGTACACAGAAGGAAGAGAACAGCATTACCAGTATGGAGGCAGAACCGGAGCTTGATTATGAGGTGCCGGAAAGCTCTCCCAACATACTGGTAGATCAGCTGGGATACATAACGGATAGCTCCAAAATAGCTATTTTCTGTGGTGAGGAGATGCCTGGGAAATTCAATATTATAGAGAAGGAGACCGGCATAACAGTTTATGTTGGATATCCGGAGGGAAAGGGTTCTCAGAAAAAAGGACAGGAGAAAATATGGTATGGCGACTTTTCGGATTTTCAGGTGCCTGGCACTTATTATATAGAGGCACCAGTTTTTGGACGGTCCTATTCCTTCCAGATAGACGATAATCTGTATGATGAAGTTTTTCAGGAGGCATGCAGGCAATATTACTATAATCGATGCGGCATAACACTCACAAGAGAGTATGCCGGTGAAATGGCGCACAATGCCTGTCACACCGGAAAAGCAGTTCTCAGGGAGGATATTTCAGTTTCGCTTGATGTGAGCGGAGGCTGGCATCAGGATGAACTGGGGTCAAAGAATGTGGAGAAGGCAGCCAGAAACATTGGCATTATGCTTCTGGCATATGAACTATACGGAGAATCCTTTACAGAAAACATGGGTATTCCGGAAAGTGGAAACGGGATTCCCGATATTCTGGATGAGATAAAATATGAGATTGAATGGCTTTTAAAAATGCAGGATCCGGTTACCGGTGCAGTATATGAAGGGGTGACTGTCTGCGAGCAGGAAAATGGAAAGGGAACGGTTTCTTATGTAGAGCCTGCAACGATGCAGTCTGGAAAGGCGTTTGCCATGGTACTTGCCAAATTCAGTTATCTTTACCAGAATTTTGATACTGAGTATGCAACAAACTGTCTGAAAGCGGCGGATCGCGCATGGAAGTATACGGAACTGAACGATGATAGTACTACAGATGAATGGAAGTTTGCAGCAGCAGCCGAGTTATATCGAGCTTCCGGATTGAAGAGCTGTCACAGATATATTACAGAATATCTGCTGCAGGAGGAAGAAAAGAAAGAACTGGATGAAGTGACTTTTCTTGGCTATGTGACCTATATTTCCACCAAACAGCAGGTGGACATGGAACTGTGCAGCGGGATAGCAGAAAATCTCATGACAAGAGCGGAAGAAATTTCGAATGAAGCAAGGAATTCTGTATACCTTGTTGGCGAAAATGTGCAGTCGGATCAGAATCAAAGCCTGCTTCAGGACATGATGATTCTGACGACGGTGGATTATATCATTGCAAATCATGAATACGAGAATATCATAGAGAATCATCTGCACTATTTTATGGGCAGAAACAGTCAGTCCCTCAGTTACATTGACCGTGTAGGTGAGAATAATTATAAGCTTGTGGATGAAAATCTTGGCATTATGAAAGGATTTGATACTGACAGTAAGCTGATCTTTATGCTCAGTGAAATTGTAAGCAATCACAGAAGATAGAAAGAATAGCATTTTTTGCAAGGCGTGAGGCATCATATTCTCTTTTAGTATGGAATATAAGGTTGTAAAGTAGAATCAGACAGGTGAATACAGCATTGGCAAGAAGTCTGTAAGGAGGAAGAAAAATGAAGGTTGTAGTACTGGCCGGAGGAATCAGCACGGAAAGAGATGTGTCACTGAGCTCGGGTACAATGATATACCGGGCACTTAAGAAAAGAGGGCATCAGGCGATACTCCTGGATGTATACTTAGGCTACGAATGGGTGCCTTCTGCAGAGGGAGAAACGATAGACAGCATTTTTGACAGGGATAAGGATTGGGCAGAAACGCTTGGTAGCATTGCCGAGGAAAATCCGGATATTGAGCTGATCAAGGCAATGCGCCCGGATGGAGAAAAGAATTTCTTCGGACCCAATGTCATTGCCATTTGTCAGGCAGCTGATGTGGTGTTTATGGCGCTTCACGGGGAGAACGGGGAAAACGGAAAGATCCAGGCTTGCTTTGATCTGATGGGCATTACTTATACGGGAACGGATTATGTCAGCTCAGCCCTTTCCATGGACAAAGGGCTGTCTAAGGAACTGTTTGCTTATCATGGGATTCCCACCCCTGCCGGAATCCGGCTGAAAAAGGGGCAAAAGCACGAGAAAACAGTACCGTTTCCCTGCATTGTCAAGGCATGCTGCGGAGGATCCAGTGTGGGGGTAAGCATTGCTTTTAAAGCGGAGGAATATGAGAAAGCATTGCAGGAAGCCTTTTTATATGATGATGAAGTGATTGTGGAGCAGTATATTGAAGGACGGGAATTTTCAGTGGGCGTTATGGATGGAAGAGCACTGCCGATTATTGAAATTGCTCCTCTTCAGGGATTTTATGATTATAAAAACAAATATCAGCCGGGATCAACCATAGAGACCTGCCCGGCACAGCTTTCAGAAGAAAAGACTAAGGAAATCCAGGACTATGCCGAACAGGCTTTCCGGGCTTTGCGGCTTAAGAATTATGCAAGGATGGATTTCATGATGAATAAAGCAGGAGAGGTTTTCTGTCTGGAAGCCAACACGCTTCCCGGCATGACGCCTACCTCGCTTCTTCCGCAGGAGGCTGCGGCAGAGGGAGTCAGCTTCGAAGAGCTCTGCGAAAAAATTATGAGTACAGCCCTTATCAAGTAAGAAATGGAGAATGCTATGAAGAATCTGACACTGGAAAATATAGCCGGAGCCTGTGCGGGGAAGCTCATCCTGCCGGATAATTGGGAGGCAGAAAAAGGGGGCAGGGAAGCCTCCTGTGTCGTGATTGATTCCCGTAAGATAGAGCCGGAGGGTATCTTTATCGCAACCAGAGGAGAAAAAGTGGATGGGCACAGCTTTATTCCGGCAGTGGAAAAGGCCGGGGCAATGGGGATCGTCTGTGAAAAGCAACCGGAAAAATGTGGAATCCCGTACATTCTGGTGGATAATTCTTTGAAGGCTCTAATGGAAATTGCAGAATTCTATCGAAGGCAGCTCTCAATTCAGGTAGTGGGGATTACAGGAAGTGTAGGAAAGACCAGTACCAAGGAAATGATTGCTTCCGTGCTTTCTACTAAATTTCATGTGCTGAAAACCCAGGGAAACTTTAACAATGAGATTGGGCTTCCTCTTACTGTGCTCTCTATTCGAAAGGAGCATGAGATTGCGGTTTTGGAAATGGGGATCAGCGATTTTGGTGAGATGCACCGCTTAAGCAAGATTGCAAGGCCGGATATCTGTGTGATAACAAATATCGGGCAATGTCATCTGGAGAATCTGGGAACCAGAGAAGGAATTCTCAAAGCGAAATCGGAAATTTTTGATTTTATGAATCCGGACGGCTACGTGTTTGTAAATGGAGATGATGATCTTCTTAACCATATGGAACAAAAGGGAAAGCACAGACCGGTTCATTTCGGGCTTGACCCTTCCAATGAGATCTTTGCCTCGGAGGTTATGAATAAAGGGCTTCTCGGATCCCATGCGGTGATTCATGCATCGCTTCAGGTATTCCCCGTAGAAATCCCTCTTCCCGGCGCCCATATGGTATTGAATGCGCTTGCGGCAGCAGGCGTAGGATTGCAGCTGGGACTTTCAATAGATGAAATTCGGCAGGGAATTGCCGACGTACAGGCGGTGGGAGGAAGAAGTCATGTGATTGCCCTTCCGGGAAGAACAGTCATTGATGACTGCTATAACGCCAATCCGGTTTCCGTGAAGGCGGCAATCGATCTGCTCACCACAGCGCTAGGACGAAAGGTGGCAGTGCTTGGTGATATGTTTGAACTGGGGCAGAATGAGGCACAGCTCCACCGGGAAGTGGGGAGCTACGCTGCGGAAAAAAGAATTGATGTCATTATTTGTGTGGGAAAGCTTTCAAGGCATATGTATGAGGGCGCACTTTCCGTAAATGGGGAGACGATTACAGCGGCAGAAAAGAGGGAAGCTTACTACTTTGAGACGAGAGATGAGATGCTGGGTCAGCTTCCTGAAATCTTAAAACCGGGAGATAATATCCTGGTAAAGGCATCTCATGATATGCAGTTTGAGAAGATAGTGGAAGATTTAGTTAAGCATTAGAAAAGCAGGCGGTTATTCGCCTGCTTCTTCTTTGATCTTAAAATAGGTTTCTTTAATCAGATTCTGGGCATATACCCCAACATGCTTTTGCTCTTCCTTTGGCAGATCCTTTATATAGAAGGGCTTGCCGTAGTCCAGAATAACATGTGCTTTCTTGATTTTGGGTAAGTGATCTTCAAAGATACCTGCTGAGTTGTAGATGGTCATAGGAATGATGGGGCAGCCTGTCTTTGCAGCAATCTTAAAGCTTCCCTCATGAAATTCCATAAAGGTGTGATTAACCCTGTTTCTCGTTCCTTCCGGAAAGATACAGATGGAAATGCCGGATTTGATTTTGTCAATGGCAGTAAGGATAGTCTGCAGCCCCTGCTTGATATCGGTTCTGTCCAGAAACAGGCAATGCAGATTTTTCATCCAGTTTACCAGAAGAGGATAGCGGAGCATTTCCTTTTTGGCGATGTAACCGGTAGGTCTTGGAACACGCACATAGGTGATCAGAATGTCAAAATAGCTTCTGTGGTTACCGATGTAAAGCACAGGCGTATCCTTTGGCACATTTTCCTCGCCTCTTACGGTAACCTTGACTCCGGAAAGAAAAAGACATACCCGGAAGGCCCAGTTTACGATGGCAAGGGAGCTTCTGTTCTTGACATCCATATTAAATTTACCGATGATCCATTCGGCAATCAGAAGAGGAATGCTCAATACAAGAAATAAAAAAACAAAGGTGGCAACAATAATAAATCGAATCATACTATTTCTCCAATATCAAATTCATTGACGTCTATAAGTATATCCCACAGCAATTATTTTGGCAATGCCTGGAAGGGTAATAGGCAGAATTTATTGGAATATCTGTGTGAGGGAACTGCCGGTCAGGTATATCTGGACTTCCCCTGTAAACTTTGATAAAATAAACAGGTAAGTGTCTTATATGTATTTTCAGGAAAAGAGGAAAATTTCAGATGGATAAGATTGCAGTTTTGATTCCATGCTATAACGAGGAAAAGACCATTGCCAAGGTGGTGGCAGATGCGAAGGCGGCATTGCCGGAGGCGGTGATTTATGTATATGATAATAATTCCACAGACCGTACGGTAGAACTTGCTAAAGAGGCTGGAGCAGTGATCCGGCATGAGTATATGCAGGGAAAAGGAAACGTGATCCGAAGAATGTTCCGGGAAATTGAAGCCAGGTGCTACGTGATGGTAGACGGGGACGATACTTATCCCATGGAATTTGCACCGGAAATGGTGGACAAGGTTCTTCACCATAATGCAGATATGGTAGTGGGAGACAGGCTTTCCTCCACATATTTTGAAGAGAATAAGCGCCCTTTCCACAATATGGGAAACTCTCTGGTGCGTGCAAGCATTAATCATCTGTTTGGCAGTGAGGTTAAGGATATTATGACCGGTTTCCGCGCCTTTAGTTATGGCTTTGTGAAGACCTTCCCGGTTTTGTCCAAGGGCTTTGAGATTGAAACGGAGATGACAATTCATGCCGTTTATAACCATATGCAGATAGACAATGTGGTGGTTGAGTACAGAGACCGTCCGGAGGGAAGTGTATCCAAGCTGAATACCTATTCTGACGGATTCCGGGTTCTGGGAACGATTTTCCGGCTTTACCGGGATTATAAGCCATTCGGCTTTTTCAGTCTGTTTGCGGCTTTTCTTTTTGTCATTGCAGCACTCTTCTTTATTCCTGTGCTTCTGGAATTTTTGAGAACTGGACTGGTTCTGAAATTTCCCACCCTTATCGTTTGCGGATTCGTGGTGATGGCGGCAATCCAATCCTTCTTTGCAGGGCTGGTGCTCTCCAATATGGCAATGAAGAATCGGAGAGATTTTGAATATCGTTTTAATCTGGTCTGTGAAAAAGAAAGACGTCAGGGGCCGGAAGTAAAGGAAGAAATGTAAAAGACAATAAGGGAGGAAAAAATGATTAAAAAACTGCTCTCAAACTGGTATCTGGTCATTGTATTTGGATTTTTGATCTTTGCCGGACTTGTGTTTATCATCTGCGGAGAGGACAGCATCATAGCGGTTCACGATAATCTGGATCTGTTTATTCCACAGTTTCAGATGATGAAGGACACAGGAACCTTCTGGGCGCAGGATACGTATGTCCCTTTTCTGGGGGGGATCAGCCGTGATGTTCTCCCTTCTGAATTTTCTCTTTATACGATGCTCTATATGATTCTTCCGGCATATCCGGCATATATAGCCGGGTATCTGCTCAAAATCCTCATCGCATTGGGCTCCTGCATTCTTCTTGCAAAGGATTTCTGCGGGGAAGCCTATCAGAAATATAAGCCACTGGTTTATCTGACAGGCCTTGCCTATGGGATACTGAATTTGTTCCCGGCCTTTGGCATTCCTTTTGCATCGATTCCCCTTGTCATTTTTCTGCTGAGGAAGATTTACAAAAAGCCATCGATCTGGTGGTATGTGGCATTGTTCTTTTATCCGATGCTGTCTTATTTTTCCTATTTTGGATTGTTTATTCTGGCCTACATGGCAGTGGCTTTTTTATGGCTGTGGATCAGGGATAAAAAGCTTCCGCTCAGAATCCTGATTGCGATTGCAGTGTTGTCAGCAGGCTGCATTGTGTGTGAATATCGTCTGTTCGGAACCATGCTTTTGTCTGACGAGGAGACGATTCGCTCTACGATTGTGGCAGGAAGCATGTCTGCGGGAGAAATATGGAAGACCATAACAGAGGTGTTTACACAGGGGATGTTTCATGCGGAAAGTGTGCACACTTATCTGGTTCTCCCGGTATGTGTTATTTACTTTTTCTATTTAAATATTTCATATATTAAAAATAAAAATGTGAAAGGAATCTTTCATGATATTTATAATCTGTTGATGCTGGTATTGGCGTTCAACAGTGTGATCTATGGAATTTACTACTGGGAAGGCTTTCGGAATCTGGTGGAAACCATCTGTCCTCCTCTTACCGGGTGGCAGTTTAACCGAACGGTGTTTTTCAGTCCCTTTGTATGGTATGCTGCTTTTTTCCTTGTGCTGGTACGTCTTTATGATGCCGGAAAGGGAAAGAAAATGCGGTTTTTGGCAAATGTCCTGGCGGTAGCATCGATTTTGCTGATCGTGTTTACGGGAAGCAGATACAATGATCTTTATCATACCTGTTACAATGAGATTTACCAAATGGTAAAGGGAAAACCCACAGACCAGTTGAGCTATAAAGAGTTTTACTCGGAAGAGCTGTTTGAACAGGCAAAGGAGGATCTTGGGTATTGCGGACAGTGGTCGGCAGCTTACGGTTTTTATCCGGCAGTTCTTGAATATAACGGCATCTCCATTGTGGACGGTTATCTGGGCTTTTATTCTCAGCACTATAAGGATAAATTCCGAAAAGTGATTGCGCCGGCTCTTGATCGTGTGGAAGCCACAAGGCAGTATTACGATGAGTGGGGGGCAAGGGCATATCTTTATTCGGGAACAGACCTTTCAATTGTAAGTCCTACACGGAATGTACTGATTACAGATCAGGATATTTACATTGATCTGGATGCGTTCAAGGCATTGGGGGGACGTTATATTTTTTCGGCCATTGAATTGACGAACGCTGAGGAGACCGGGCTTCTTCTGGTCGGAATTTATACTCATGAGGATTCTCCTTACACGTTGTACGTGTACCAGACTGCATCCAGATATCAGACCAAGGAACATACAGATCTGTCCTTCGAGGAAATGGAGACTCTTACCTATGATGCAGAGGAAATCAGGAAGCAGATCGATCTGCTTATGGAGCTGGCAGCACAGGCAAAGGAAAGCGGAGCTGCACAGGAACCTGAGAAAGTTCTGGAGGCGTATCAGGCTCTTGCAGATCACCTTACTATTATATGTACCTGCAATGCCATTGCGGACATTGAATGCTATCAGGATGTGACAGTAGATGCAAGCTGGGGGAAAAAAGAAGAGATTTTGGCAGATCTGGTGGAAATCTGGGATGATGCATCTGTTGCGATCAGAGAAATCTGTGACTCTCCTTATAAAGAAAACATGAAAACGGTTATGAATCCGGAGCTTGTTGAGTCCTATATAGAGTATGAGGAACAGACAGATCGTGAAAAGGAAATTTCGATTGAGGAGAATAGTCTGATCCAGGAGTACAATCAGGCCGCAGTGGAGGATTACACCGTTGAATACCAGGGGCAGGAATGGGATATTGAACGGTTCTATCAGGAAGGGGATCAGCTGGAACGTGAGGAGTATATAGAGCTGTATCAGGCAATCAACAGAGAGAAAAACAGTGTGCTTGGGGAAATTTTCCTGGAGCTTGTAGCGCTTCGTGATGAGGAGGCAAAACTTAAGGGGTACGATAACTATGCCGAATATGCTTATGAGGAACTCTATATCCGGGATTATACGTTGGAAGAAACACAGGAGCTTCTTACAGAGGTTAAAAAGAAGATAGTTCCCATTTATAATAAAGTTACCCAGACAATGCAGGAAAAGGATTTTTATTCCTACTACATGACGGATCCTGAAGTAAGTGCAGAGCAGATACTGGAACTGATATATCCGTATATAAATGAAATTGATCCGGAACTGGCAGAGGGAATGGAATATATGATTACCCATGACCTGTATGATATGGATGCATCTCCGGTAAAGGGAGATGTGGGCTTTACGACAGATTTATTTTATTATCATACTGCATTTATTTTTGATTCACCGCTTGAATGCTTCCGGGATTACTCTACGGCGGTTCATGAGTTCGGGCATTATAACTGGAGCCATCGCAGTACGGAAAACGTTTTGACGCAGCAGAATAATATGGATGTAAGTGAAATTCATTCACAGGGACTGGAAGCACTCTTCTTTGATTACTTTACGCAGGAACTGGGAGAGGAAGTAAGCTTTGTCCAGATTTATCAGTTGCTGGATTCGATTGTGGGTGCCGCACTAGTATCGGAGTTTGAGATAGAGGTCTACCGAAACCCCAATATGACTCTGGAAGATATGAATAAACTTTATTTGAATCTTTCGGAAAAATACGGAAGCTATTATGCAGATGAAATAACTGAGCTCTATACATGGGTGGAGATCAGTCATGTTTTTGAAAGTCCCTGCTATTATATATCCTATATGACCTCAGCATTTTCAAGCCTTGATCTTCTATCAATGGCACAGGAGAACCGACATGAAGCGGTGGAAACCTATATGGAACTGACAACACTTCCCTCCTACATGCCTTATTGCAGTGCAGTCAAGTGGGTAGGACTCAGGGATATCTTTGAGGAAGGCGTACCGAAGAAGATTGTCCAGGAAACCGCAGATATTCTGCTGAGTGAGTAGGGCATGCATTTTTGCAGCCAGACTATAAACGATTTCGGGATTGGCGAAGCCAGCCGGTACAAAAATGCCATTGTCCGGATGAATGTCTAAAAAACCGGTGGTGGCATCTATGTGCTCGTCACACGTAAAGCGGGGCAGAAAAATCTAATCCGCGCATGAAAAATAAAAACAGCTCTCAGACTTTAAACTTGCTTCGCTTCGAACAGGTAAAGTCTGAGAGCTTTATTTTCATTGCGCGGATTGATTTTTTACGCCCCGTTTCCGAATTGTTCCTTACACATAGATACCACTACCGGCTTTGGGTTTCATCCGGGCAGTGTAATAAGCATTTGTACCGGCTGGGTTCGCCAAATCTATCGAAATCGCTTACAAGTCCGGCTTCCCCAAAATGCATGCCCTTTATATTAGTCCGTAAACCGATTTATACAACAGTTTTAATCTATCTTTGTTCCGGCTTTGTACTTGGCAACTACATTCTGGATACGCTCATTGGGATTGAGCAGATCGCTGATGGATGCATCATGGTTCAGGGTGTCGATCAGATAAGCGATATACTTGCTCATATCACAATTGATATACCACTCGCGGCTTAAGAGCTCAGGCGTCTGATAAATCAGATTTGTGGTAAGGACTCTGTCAATGATACCGCTCTCGTATGCCTTATCAAAACGATCCAGACCATTTGTGAACAGTCCAAAGGTAGAGCAGATGAAAATCTTGCGGGCCTTTCTTTCCTTCAAGGCGGTTGCCACCTCAAGGACGCTCTCACCGGAAGAGATCATGTCATCAATGATGACCATATCCTTGCCTTCCACGGAGGAACCAAGGAATTCATGGGCAACAATCGGATTTCGGCCGTTTACGACGCGAGTGTAATCTCTTCTTTTGTAGAACATGCCCATATCAAGTCCCAGAACATTGGCCATGTAAATTGCACGGCTCATGCCGCCTTCATCCGGGCTGATGATCATCATGTGCTCGGAATCCAGTGAAAGATTGGGAACGTGTTTTAACAGCCCTTTAATGAACTGGTAGGTGGGCTGTACCGTTTCAAATCCATGGAGCGGAATGGCATTTTGCACTCTGGGATCATGAGCGTCAAAGGTTATGATATTGTCGACGCCCATCCGGACCATCTCCTGAAGGGCCAGTGCACAGTCCAAAGATTCACGGGCGGTTCTTTTATGCTGTCTGCTTTCATAGAGGAAAGGCATAATAACGGTGATGCGTCTTGCTTTTCCGCCTACGGCAGCAATGATCCTCTTCAGATCCTGATAATGATCATCAGGTGACATGTGATTCTCGTGTCCGCAAAGGGAATAGGTCAGACTGTAGTTTGCAACGTCTACCAGCAGATACAGATCGGTTCCCCGGACGGATTCCAGGATCATACCTTTTGCCTCGCCGGATCCGAAACGCGGCACCTTTGCTTTTAATATATAGGAATCCCGCTGGTATCCTGCAAAGGCCAGGCTGTCTTTGTGCTCGCTTTCGCGAACGGTACGCCACTTAACAAGGTAATCATCTACCTTTTGACCTAAAGATTTGCAGCCCTCAAGTGGTATAATGCCGAGAGAACCGACGGGAATCGTTTCCAAGTTTCTTGTTTCCTCACGCTGAGCCATGAAGATACCTCGCTTTCTATTTTAAAGTCTTTTTTAACCTTCGAATATCAGGTCCGGTAAACTTACAACTGATATATTGATTCATGATTCTGGAAAAAATTCGTTCGGAATAGCGGTTCTGAATGTCCTCCAGAAAAAGGTTGGTGGAAATAATCGTTGCCTTTTGGTTTAGATGCCGTTCGTTTAGCAATGAGAAAAACATGGATACGGTTGCATTATTCAAACATTCTGTTCCCAGATCATCAATAATCAACAGATCGCAGCCATATAAATCCTCATGAAGATTGCGAAACTCTTCAGTATTCTTATAATCAAACATGTTTCTGGATAAAGTTTCAAAGAGCCCGGCAGCACTGAAGTAAATAACGGAATACCCCTTTTCAATGAGTTCTTTTGCTATACAACCGGATAAAAAAGATTTGCCCGTACCCACTGTACCATAAAAGAATAAATTATGGTAGTCTGAATTGAAAGTTTTTATAAAATTTTTTGCAGTAGCAACGTTTTTCTGAAAGCGTTCCAAATCCTGTCCCTCATAATAAGAATAAGAGAGGGAATCAAAATTTTCCTTTTCCAGCATGCTGCGGATACCCGACTGCTCATAAAGCAGATCAATAACCGCCTGCCTAAAGCAATGACATTTCTCACTGCCGATATATCCTGTGTCCTTACAGTCGGGGCAGTCATAGACCGGTGATAGATAGTCTGCCGGAAGACCGGCTCCGATAAGAAGATCCCGTTTCATGGAAGAAAGTCTGTGGAGGGTACTTTTCAGTTCTTTGAGCGCATTGTCATCACCCTCTAAAAGCTTTTTTCCCTGAGAAACGGAAATGGCTGCAATTGATTCGGAAAGCTCCAGGTAGCCTTCTACGTGTCCGTTTACGTAGGCAGTGCGTTCCTCTAAAAGATGTCGGTTCTTTGTCTGTCTTTCTTCATAGACACGCATGATCGTGTCGTATTGGGAGTTACTTAAAGCCACGGCGCTTCTCCTTTATACTTTTATACTGATATCGCTTACTAGTTGCTCAAAATTTCTTTTTCCAATGCATCGAAATCATAGCTTCGCTGAGGAAATTGATTAAATGCTTTGGCGGCAGAAGAAATAGGCTTTGGGGAGGAAGTTCTGCTCTGGGCATATGCTTCATCCAATGCATGGATATCATTCTTATGGTGAACCTGATGCTTATACCAGCTTGAAAGAATGCTGTCAGCATATTCAAACCGATGCTTGTCCGTAGCCATAACAGTGCGGTTGCAGGCCTCCATAATGATATCCTGAGAAAACCCGTATTCCTTGATCCACTTTATGGCATAATCGGCCTCTGTCTTGGTGGGAGTTCCTGATTTACCCAGTGCCTTCATAATATCATATACATTTTTATCATATTTTGTGGCAGCTTTGGCAGCCTGCTTGGGGGTGGTGATTCCGGCTTCCGCCCAGCTGATAGCAACTTTTTCAATGTAGCGGAAATCCTTCTTGCCTCTGTCGACACAGTACTGGATCAGATAGTCGATCAGATCCTCCGAAAAGCCGAGCCTGTCCGTAAAGAAGAGGATGGTCTTGATTTCGGAAGCACTTAGCGGCCTGCCGATATATTGCTCCGCAACAAAAAGAATTTGAGAGGTTTCTTCATTGCTCTTAAATTCCTTCAACTGATCCAGCGTATAGGAGGGCTTGGTAAAATCAGTTCTCACCGCAGGGGCTTCAGCAGCTTTTGCAGGAAGCTGTACTACGGGGGCAAGGGGAACGATTTCCCCGCCTGCTTTGTGGGACGGATCAAGAAGCTGGATACCGGAAAGATTTTTGGCGTCATCATATTCCAAGGAAAGAAGACGGCACTTTTCCCAGTATTTCAGCGCGCGCAGAACATCCTTCTCCGTATGATTGAATTTGTCTGCAATATCGGAAATGCTGGTAGTAAGACCCGCATTCATCATCCGGAGCAGATACAGATAGATTTTAAGCTGTGCATCGTTGGCATCCTTCATATGCTCATCAATGAATAAATTGGACACAACCGTAACATCAGCACAGCCGCGCTGATAAATCTTGAAGCTACCCATGAAATTTCACCTGACCTTATCTTATTTACACGAATAAAAGCAAAATGAATTATAACACAAGGATTCTTAAAATGAAATAGGAAAAATTCCGATAAATCCAGTATTTTCAAGGGTTTCGGGAATTTGTGGATAGTGTGGATAATGTGGATATTTTATAGTCTGGAGATTCCTTGTCCAAGAAAAACTGAAAAATACTGGAAAAAAGCTTTGAGTGCTTCAAAAAAGATATCCACATATTTTAAATGCCATTTTTGACACTAAAAATGTGGATATTGTGGATAATTATTGTTTTAAAAGATTTTCCCCGATATTTACGACATCTCCGGCTCCCATAGTTATCAACAAATCACCGGGCAGACAATTTTTTAAAATAAATTTTTCAATTTCCTCAAAAGAGGGAAAATAGTAGCAGCTTTTCCCAAGCTTTTGTATTTCTTCCTGAAGCGTTTTGGAACTGATTCCCAGATCATCGGTTTCTCTAGCCGGATAGATATCTGCAAGAATAACATGGTCTGCAAGAGACAGCGCCCGGGCAAATTCCTTCATAAAGGCTTTGGTACGGGTAAAGGTATGGGGTTGAAACACGCACCAGAGAGTATTGTGAGGATAGTTTTCCGCAGCATTTAAAGTTGCGGTAATTTCCGTGGGATGATGTGCATAATCATCTATTATGGTAAAGCCGTTCACTTCACCCTTGTATTCAAAGCGCCGATCTGTTCCGTGAAATTCCGCCAGCGCATCTTGAACGGCTGCAGATTCAATGGCAAGAAGATCTGCCAGGGCAATAGCAGCCATGGCATTATCAATATTGTGTTTGCCGGGAACTCCCAGAGTGACAGGGAGCTTCGACCCATCTCTGCGACATAAAAGAAAGCTTGCACATCCCATCTCATTGTAGGTAACTGCTTCAGCGTGGTAGTCAAAGAACTCTGAACTGCCATAGGTAATGACCCGGCATGCAAGGCCGGCCGTGATCGTTTCGAGCTCCGGAATATCGCCATTGATGATCAGAGTGCCGTCAGCAGGAAGCAGTGCCGCAAAACGATGAAAAGAATTGCGGATATCATAAATATCTTTGAAAAAATCCAGATGATCCTCCTCTACATTGAGGATGATACCAATTTTCGGGAAAAAGCTTAAAAAACTGTTCGTGTATTCACAGGCTTCTGTGACAAAATATTCGGAATGACCGATGCGGATGTTCCCTCCGATTGTTTTCAGGATTCCGCCAATGGATAAAGTGGGATCTGTCTCGGCTTTTAACAAAATCTCTGAAATCATGGAAGTTGTTGTGGTTTTTCCGTGGGTGCCCGCAACAGCAATCGGAAGCTTGTAATTTTTCATGATCTGCCCTAAAAGCTGAGCTCTTGAAAGGGAAGGGATTCCCTTTTCACGCATGGCCGCATATTCCGGATTATCCGGATGGATGGCACTGGTATAGACCACAAGATCCACGTCATCCTTCAGATTTTCTGCCTTCTGTCCATAATAAATGACGGCACCCCGCTCACTTAAGTGCTCGGTCAGCGGAGAAACCTTTGCATCAGAGCCGGAGACTGAGAAGCCCTCCTCCAGGAGAATTTCTGCAAGTCCGCTCATGCTGATGCCGCCGATCCCGATAAAGTGTATATGAATTGGATGTTGAAAATTGATCTGGTACATGAAAACCTCCGTTACAAAATTTTCATATTAATCTATTTTATTACTATAGCTTTCAC
>JAHAYJ010000111.1 GCA_018384375.1 Lachnospiraceae bacterium | reverse complement strand
TCTTAGCGGGATACTGTTGGAATTGGCCGAAGGATACACGTAATGATGTGAATTATCATGATATAAAGATCGGAGATTATGGTATAAGTTGGAATTTGGATGGTGGGGATGCCTTTGCAATTAATCCTGATTCAGTCCATGAGGCAGGATGCATTCATACTTCCCAAGGATTGGAATTTGATTATGTAGGTGTGATAATCGGTGATGATATGAGATATGAGAATGGAGAAATCGTTACAGACTATTCAAAACGTGCAAAAACAGACCAATCTATGAAGGGAATAAAAGGTTTGGCAAAAGATGATCCTGAAAAGGCAAGTCAATTAGCAGACGAAATCATAAAGAATACATATCGAACTTTAATGACCAGAGGAATGAAGGGATGCTATGTATATTGTACAGATAGTGAACTGGCGGCATATTTAAAAGAAAGATTAAAAAGTAGAGGATAAGAATGACACAGGAAACAATTAATCAGATTCTAAAATTTAGAGATGATCGTGACTGGAAACAATTTCACAATCCTAAAGATTTGGCAATTTCTATTTCTTTGGAGGCAGCAGAACTATTAGAGGTATTTCAGTGGAGCGGTTCTGATACTTCTTGCGAGCGAAAACAGGATAAGATTAAAGAGGAGCTTGCCGATGTAATCAATTACTGCGTACTTATGGCTGATGCTTGTGGATTGGATATAGATGAAATAGTACAGGAAAAAATAAGAATTAACAACGAGAAATATCCGGTCGAAAAGGCAAAAGGGAAGAGCGATAAGTATAGTAAATTATAAATATTCATGTGATAATGCACTTTTTATAAATGCTTCTACAAAAATGATGTGATCTTATGAAGGGTGCTAATATCCCTTAGCAACTAAGGGCGCACTTCTATACCTACCTAATGGCAGGTATGGGTGCGCCTTTTCTCATGTGAAAAGGAATTGCGGGAATTCTCCCCGGACAAGGCCTGCAGCATGTGATTACTTTTTCTTTTTTCCGCGTCCATTACCCTTCACCGGTTTGCAGAGATCAGAATAGCGCTGTAGGATATCCGTGAAAGTCTTAAACTCATACGGATCCATTTTTGTAAAGTTGATTTTGAAAAGCTTGCTGTACATGACCATCTGTGCCTGGGTGGCATTATCCGCTTTTCTTAGCTCATCAAAGGTACCAAGCATATCTTCAACCGGGGTAATCTGGTCACCGGTATCTGCGTCTTTCCCGTGCGCTTCTCTTAGGTCTTTTGCAATTTTTACAATATCATTTCCAAGAAGATTGTTAAAATAGTTATCTTCGTTGATGGAGGCTGCCTCCAATGTTTTCATATAGTGATCACTGTCAGGGATTCCGTTATTCTGTAAACGCATTCTGGTCTGCTCAATCATTGTGTTCATATTTCGAATTTGCATTCCTGCCAGATTGTCAACATAGATTTCTAAATCGGAAAGGAAATTAATGAATTCCGGGTGCTTCATCATTTCACAAATCAGGCGAACATTTAATTTTCCACTCTTTAATAAATCTACAGTGTCATCATCCAGTCCCAATTCATCTACAGCGAAAGGATGCTGTTCACGATTCTCTGTAAGTCCCAGTAAGTAATCTGAAGTTACTCCATAAAAATCAGCCAGTATTATAATTGCCTTATGTGTGATTTCCTTATAGTCATCTGTTTCATAATTGCCAAGAGCGGCTCTGGACAGTCCGGTCTGTTCTGACAGTTCCTGTAGAGACAATCCCCTTTCAATTCTTAAATCTTTCAATTTTTCCTGTATTGATAATTTGCATTTCAAAAATTCATTCCCCCAATTTAGCCAATAAAGTTTTGCAAACAAGCAATGTATTCATATTATAACAGAACAATTGTTCGAATAAAAGTACTATTTCCAAAAGCGTGGATTTTTTTACTTTGAGGTAGTATTTCCTACCTTTTGGATATACGGGATTAGGCCTGTGATTTTGAGAAAATCAGTTCATGACAACTGAATGAGCATTCCAAATCACTACCGTTTCGGGGAAGCTAAGCGATGATCTGTAAGTCAGGGAGCGAGCCAAGGGCGTGATAACGGCACAGTCCAAAACAGTCTATGAGACTAAAGAACCCAGAGGTTACCTGCCAGGAATTGATTTGGGGAAATGACAAGGAACCTATGAAATATCAAAAAAATGGGAGGAACGCAGATGGTAGAAAACAAGAATCTTGAAGAACTACGAAAGGAACTGGAGCAGGCAAAGCAAGAAAAGCTTCAAGTAGAGCACCAGCTTCAAAGAAAGAAAAATCAGCTTTCCTATCGTGAAAGCTATAGCCGGAAAGAGCGCAGTCACAGATTGATTGTCTGCGGTGCGATTTTTGAAAAGTATTTTCCGATAATAAAAAATTTGTCAGAAAAGGAGTTGAGCGAGACGTTAAGCAAGGCGAATGTTGCAAGATTTACCAAGGAACTTGAGGTAGCGATTGATCAGGTGAGAAAGGAAGTGATGGACTGATGGCGCTTTATCATTTCCATGTAGCACGAGTCTTACGAAGCAGAGGGCAGTCCTCTGTTGAAGCAGCTGCTTACCGAGCCGGTGCAAGATTGGAAGATCATTATTACGGAAAGATTGCCGATTATACAACCAAGGGCGGTGTGATCTGCGCTGAGATTTTGGCTCCGGACTATGTTCCGGAGTCTTTCCATAATAGAGAGTTTTTGTGGAATGCAGTGGAGGAAGTTGAAAAACACCCGAAAGCCCAGCTTGCATATAGTTTTGATATTGCTCTTCAGAATGAATTCACGATAGAAGAGAATATTGCAATAGCAAGGCAATTTGTTATGGAGAATCTTGTGGCAAAGGGCATGATTGTGGACATGGCAGTTCATGACCCGGATAAGGGAGAAGGTATTCCAAATCCACATATTCATGTGATGTGCCCCGTTCGCCCCATGAGGGAAGACGGTACCTGGGGAGAAAAACAAAAGCGAGAATATCTGTTTGATGCAGATGGGAATCCGATACTGGATGAAATAGGAAAGCAGAAATTCAATGCGGTACCTACGACTGACTGGAATAGACCGGAAGTGCTGGAGCAGTGGAGAAAGGCATGGGCAGATTTGGTAAATGAAGAATTTAGGAAACGTGGAATCAAGGAACAGATTGACCATCGCAGTTATGCGGAACAAGGAATTGATTTGATTCCGCAGGTGCATGAAGGTCCTCATGTACGAAATATGGAAGCTAAGGGAATTTTCACAGAGAAGGGGAATCTGAATCGTTGGATCAAAGAAGTCAATAAGGGAATCCTAACGCTTTCAAAGCAGGTGAAGAATATTCTGTCTAATATTGCAGAGCTTATGCGATTGATTGCAGAAAAAGAAGCGGAAGCTAAACAGCCGGATCTTGCAGACTATATAAATTCTTACTTTGCAAAGAGAAATGAAACAGCAGATACATTCTCACGAGGCAGGCAGAAGGCAAAAGCAACGAATCTTAAGATGCATGCCACTGTGATCAATTACCTGATGGCGAATCATATAGCGACCTTGGAGGATTTTAAAAGCTTTATTTCTGAAAAGCAGAGTGACATTTATGATTTGAATGAATCTATGAAAGTGAAGTCTGCCAGAATGAAGGAACTTAATGATATGATTCGTTACGGGGAATGGTACCGGGAATCACAACCTATTTTGAGAGAGCTTTGCTCTACAAAGAATGGAAAACGAAAGGCGCAGATTAAATCTGAAAATGATGAGGTGCTTCGAAGGTATCATATAGCAAAGCGTATCCTGTTTGAAGAGAAGAAGATTGACAGGGTGGATGTGAGTGAATGGCAAGCAGAAGTTGCTTCCCTTCAGGATTCTTATCAAGAAGAATATGAAAAGTATAAGGAACTGTCGTCGGAGACGAAGTTGCTTCGTGATATCAATAAATATATTGATGATGCAATCCGTAGTACTCAGCCAAGAAGAAAGGAGGAACCGGTACGATGAATTTGTTTGAAACCGTAAGAACAAATGTGAAAGCCATTGATGTGGTGTTGATGGCAGGCTTTCAGCCAAACCGAAGCAAAATGATATGTTGTCCATTTCATAATGATAAGCATCCCAGCATGAAAGTGGACCGGCGATATTTCTGTTTCGGCTGCGGAGCAAAAGGAGATGCCATTGATTTTGTGTCAAATTATTACGGACTAAGGCTGAAAGAAGCAGCGGAAAAGATCGCTTCGGCGTTTTCGCTTTCCTATGACAATAGCAGATATTCTGATTGCGTACAAAAAGCGGTTGTTGCTAAAAGAAATGAATATCAAATATGGGCAGAGAAGAAGTGTGAGCTGTTTGCACAGCTTTCGAGGATTCATGAACAGCTCCGAAAAATGAAAATCGAATATGCACCGAAGGACAGAGAGGATTCTGAATGGAGTCCTCTTTTTGTTATGGCGGCAAAGGAGCTTACCTATGTGGACTATTTGTATGACTACTGCATGTTTGAAGCCGCAGAGGATGAATTGAAACTAAAAATTGATGAAATAACGAAGGAGATGGAAAAGATTGAAAAAAGAATGTATGACACCGAATCAGGAATTAGTGGATCAGATGCTGGACAAATCCGAGAAAGGCTGGCCGTATAACACCATTGAAAATGCAAGGGTCATTCTGGAAAATGATGAGCTTTTCAAAGGCAATATCCGAGACAATCTGTTTCGGGACAGAATTGAGTTGTCCGGGCAGATGCCTTGGAGCAGAACATACCTGGATGTGACAGATAAGGATGATATTCATATTCGCCATTATGTAGAAAAATATTATCACTTCCGAAATGATAAGGCGCTTCGGGATGCCATGCAGATTGTAGCTACAGAGAATGAGTATCACCCGGTCAGAGAATATTTGCTTTCTCTTAAATGGGACGGTGTGGAGCGAGTGAGGTATGCACTGAAGCATTTTCTGGGAACATCAGGAAGCGACTATGAATATGAATGTTTGAAGCTTTTTATGTTAGGAGCCATCAACAGGATTTTTAAGCCAGGCTGTAAGTTTGAATATATGCTCTGTCTTGTTGGCGGTCAGGGAGCCGGCAAGTCTACCTTTATACGATTCTTGTGCTTGAATGACAGGTGGTTTACCGATGACATCAAGAGATTGGATGATGATAAGGTTTATGAGCATCTGGCGGGACATTGGATTTGCGAGATGGCAGAGATGCTGGCAGTACTGAATACTAAATACAATGAAGCAACCAAAGCTTTTCTTAGCAAGCAATATGATAACTATCGAAAACCCTACGGAACCAGAGCGGAAGATATCCCAAGACAGTGTGTCTTTGCTGGTACTTCTAATGTGGTTAATTTTCTTCCACTGGATCGGAGTGGAAACAGAAGATTCTTACCGATTATGTGTGATGCTTCCAAGGCAGAGGTGCATATTCTGGAGGATGAAGCTACGTCACGAGCGTATATTGAGCAGATGTGGGCGGAAATGATGGCACTATATGGTGACGGAAAAGTCAGATTAAAGCTACCGCCTGAGATTGAGAAGAACCTGATTGAGTATCAGAGACCATTTATGCAGGAGGATACTTGGACAGGCCTTATTCAGGAATGGTTGGATCATACATCCTGTGATGTAGTCTGTGTACAACAGATATATAATGAAGCCTTAAAAGAAATGGGAAAGCCCAGAAACAGTGAGGCCAGAGAAATCGGACTGATTATGAATGGTACCATTTCCGGATGGGAGCCTTATCCTAATCCAAGAAATATCCCCGGATATGGGAAACAGCGAGGATGGATGCGTGTGGAAACAAACTCCGGAAACAGAGAGGAAACATTTCTCTCTGTAGAGGGAATGCAGTTGGAAATCCCATTTGATAGCTGAAAACACGGGCTTTATCGAAACAGATAGTAATAGGATAACAAGAAATAATAGTTTATGGACTCTGTTGCCGGACTATGTTTCCGGTGACAGAGAGGATGGAGGATGAAATGAATCAGATTATTTTGAATATGGAAAATAGTATTACACCGAAAGCAATACCTGTTATTGTTCCCATGGCTTATCAGGCAATTCTGAATCTGCAGGAGAAAATCAATCAAGCAGATGCTTTGATGCTAAAGGTAAGTAAAAGTAAGACTAAAAGGGATGAAGACGGAATCCCGTTATGGCAACGTTATTCGCTGAGTGTACCGGAGGCTGCTAAGTATTTTGGAATCGGAGAGACAAGGCTCTATCAGATTGTCTCAGAGCATCCCGGTGCAGATTTTATTTTGGAAATTGGGAGCCATGTGAAGATCAAAAGAGTTTTGTTTGAAAGATTTTTAGATGCTGCCAGTTGTGTCTAACGCTGAAAGCATTGTTCCCGAGAAGTCAATGCATGATACAATTCTGCTATGGAGAAATGGCAAAAATATCAAAAAGTGATGTGTTTTTGGACTGTTCTATGATAGAATCATATCTATCGAGGGCAGTCCTTTTGTTTTAGGAAAGGAGTGTCTATTATGTCAAGTAAAAGAAAGGATAACAAAGGCCGTGTCCTACACAACGGCGAGTATCAGCAGTCAAACGGTCGCTATCGTTACAAATATTATGATGGCACCGGCAAGGCAAGATATTTATATAGCTGGAGATTGGATAAAAACGATCGACTGCCGGATGGAAAGAGACAGGGTAAATCACTTCGGGAACAGGAGAAGGAACTGCAAGCTACCCAGTTTGGGCATATTGCTTTAGACGGTGGCAATCTCACGGTACTGGAACTGGTTCGGCGTTATACCGCAACTAAGATTGGTGTGAGAGAATCTACGAAGGCAGGTTATCAGACAACCATTAATTTTCTGGAGAAGGATCCCTTTGGTCAGAGGCGTATCGATACCATCAAGATTTCCGACGCGAAGCTTTGGCTGATTACCCTGCAACAAAGACAGGGAAAAAGCTATAGCACGATTCACACCATCAGAGGGATTTTGAGACCGGCTTTTCGATTGGCTTATGATGACGACCTGATTCGAAGAAATCCCTTTGATTTTGAACTTGCTACGGTTATTGTCAATGACAGCGTGACAAGGGAAGCGATTACCAGGGATCAGGAGCGTAAATATCTTGAATTTGTCAAACAGGATAAGCATTTTAGCAGATATTATGAAGGCATCTTTATTCTGTTCAATACCGGTCTGCGAATCTCAGAATTTGTAGGACTTACAACAAAAAATATTGATTTTAAGCATCACAAAATCATCGTTAATCATCAGCTGATTCGAAGCTCTAAGATGCAGTATATGATTGAGGAGCCGAAGACAGAAAGCGGAGTACGCGAGATTCCGATGTCTGAAGAAGTGGAGGCAGCATTTAGGGCAATTCTCGCAAAGAGAGTAAAGCCAAAGGTAGAACCCATGATTGATGGCTACAGCGGTTTCTTATATCTTGATAAAAACAATATGCCTATGGTGGCTCTCCACTGGGAGAAGTACTTTCAGCACATTCTTCAGAAGTATAACAGCATCTACAAGGTTCAGATGCCGAAAGTAACACCCCATGTAT
>JAHAYJ010000109.1 GCA_018384375.1 Lachnospiraceae bacterium | reverse complement strand
TTTTCCTGGCATGGAATCCTGCCAGCTCCGTATTCAAGATCGTATCCTTTGCATGGGCCGGCTTTGGTGCTGCATTTGGTCCTGTGGTGCTCTTTGCACTGTTCTGGAAGCGCTCCAATCTGTGGGGTGCCTTCGCAGGCATGCTCTCCGGTGGTGTGATGGTTTTCGTCTGGAAATACCTGGTTCGTCCTCTGGGCGGTGCCTGGGACATCTACGAACTGCTTCCTGCATTTATCGTAGCAAGTATCGCGATCGTTGTGGTATCTCTCCTGACCAAGGCTCCCTCCAAGGAGATCTGTGAAGAGTTCGATGCTGTCCGCAAGGGCTAAGCTCGCTGCATAACTTCAAATAGAAAGAAAACGCTCTGGGGAGTTCCTCAGATGTCATTTCGTTAAGATCAAAATTGTTAAGTTAAGGGGTAAATCTTCGGATTTGCCCCTTAAAAAATCTCTTGCAAATTATTTCCCATTTAGACAACATTCGCGGGGTATTACTTTTTTCGATCATGTTTTGATTTTATGCAGACAAGTTGATAAAAGGAAATATAAGGATGATTTGTTGACGTAAGCGTAACGTCAACAGTATAATAAGCATTATGATAAACTGGAGGTTTTGCGATGAAAGAACCATACAAATCGTTGTTTGGTGATTTGGTAAATACCGATAAATTTATTTTATAGGGAACAGAAACTTTGAATTTGTCGAAGGAGATAGCACTATGAATATAGAAGCACAATTTAATTTGATAGCTGAAGAATATGATTGTAATCGCAGAAAATTTATTCCTTGTTTTGATGATTACTATGAAAATTCAACCAAATTCATAATTTCAAGTATAAAGAAGCCAAAGAAAGTGTTGGATTTAGGAGCTGGAACAGGGTTACTGTCCTATTATTGGTATGTACAATGCTCGTCAGCGGAATATGTGTTGGTTGATATAGCTGACGAAATGCTTGATGTATCGAGAAAAAGATTTTCAGGATTGAATAATGTTCAGCATAGAATAATGGATTATACAAAGGCACTTCCAGAAGATGATTTTGATGCTGTAATATCAGCATTATCCATTCATCATTTGGATGATGCTCAAAAAGAAAATTTATTTGTAAAGATTTATGACATGTTGCCAGAGGGTGGAATATTTGCGAATTATGATCAGTTTTGTGCTGATACACTTGTGATGAATGATTGGTTTAATACATATTGGGAGAGCCAGTTATATTCCAGTGGATTGACAGAAAGAGATATTGAATTATGGAAGGAACGCAGAAAATTAGATAAGGAGTGTTCTGTCGAAGCAGAGATACAAATGTTGAACAGATGTGGGTTTTCGGAAGTCAAATGCATCTATTCTTATCATAAATTTTCTGTAATTATAGCAGTTAAGTAACTTTGAGGGCAGAAACAAATTTCAGTCTTCCGGTGAGATTGAAAGCGCGCATGAATTTGAATTTGTCGATATGGCAAATTCCTATTTATATGTTAAGGAGGTAAAGATGATATGAATTGTCCGATGTGTGGAAAAGAAATGATTTCAGGTATTGTTCAAAGTGACAGGGAGGTTTTATGGATAGAAGAAAACAAAAAGCCACAAAGGATAACATCAAAATTATTTGTTCATAGTAAAGCGAATGCTGAAAGATGTGCTGATTGTGAAATTGTTGTTATTAAAGAAGTGCAATAACTTCCAGTTTCATGCAGAGATGATTACATAAAAAAGATACCCAATTTTCATACACAAAATGTTGGGTATCTTTTTTTAATAGTTTAACTTAATGACATTGCAACAGCAGTGGGGTCCTTTTGCTTCATGATGAAAGAAGGGAAGACTTAGATCATTTTCTCCAGGCTTCCGGGATCATCGGACACCTTTAATGCGGTATCTCGTGTGATCTTGTCATCCTGTACGAGACGAACCAAATCGTCATTCAAGGTGTGCATACCTTCGCGGCGACCGGACTGCAGGAGGCTGGGAATCTGAATCGTCTTGTTCTCACGGATCAGATTGGAGATTGCGAAGTTGGCAATCATTACCTCGGTGGCGATGACACGGCCTTCACCGTTTGCGGTAGGAATCAGCTGCTGTGTGATGACACCGCGGATCACGTTTGCAAACTGGGAACGCATCTGATTCTGACCCTCCAAAGGACAGGCATCAATGATTCGCTCCACTGTCTGTGCAGCACTGGTAGTGTGCAGAGTGGAGAGCACCAGATGACCGGTCTCAGCGGCTGCAACTGCGGCAGAGATGGTCTCATAGTCACGCATCTCACCTACCAGAATGACATCCGGGTCCTCACGAAGCGCAGAGCGCAGAGCGGAGGCAAAGGACTTGGCATCCTTACCCACCTCACGCTGATGGATCATCGCCTGATTGTGAGGGTATACATACTCGATGGGATCCTCGATGGTCATAACGTGACGCGCGTGATTCTTGTTAATATAGTCTACCATGGAAGCCAGAGTTGTGGATTTGCCGGAACCGGTGGGACCGGTTACCAGCACCAGACCTCTGGGCATCTCGGCCAGATCCTTGACAACTGAGGGAAGACCTAACTCCTCAAAACTGGGAATGACCTGCTGCAGGATACGGATACTTGCCGCAAGATTGTTGCGCTGATGATAAATATTCGCTCTGATACGAGTGCCGTCGGGCAGCATCACACCGATGTCCAGGTCTTCGCCCGAATTCACTCTCTCAATCTGCTTCATATCCAACAATTCATAAATCATGCTGGTGGACTCCTCTGCAGTAGGGCAGTCAGCCAGAATGGATAACACACCGTAGCGACGAATGGCCAGATTCGTTCCGGCTGTGATATGAACATCGGAGCAGTCTGTGCGCACAGCGTAAGTCAACAATTGATTTAAGGTCATAACCCAATCCTCCTAATTCGTAGTAAAGATAAACCTGTTCAGCGGGCAGACTACAGATTCCTCTTCTGATTTCCGTGTAACCTTTCAAAAACTAATTAACATTATACCGCATTTTGGGGGAAATAGAAAGATTTTTTTGCAGATTTCTGTATTTTTTGTGATTAATTTGTTATAATTCCAATCATCAGGTTTATTAATGCATGAAAGCGGAAGGATTTTGGTAGAATATATGAGAAGAATGATACGAATATTACTGCTGATCTGCATCGTGTGTTCCTTCAGCGGCTGCGGAGACAAAGGAAAAGAGGCAGACAGTACAGCATCAGAAGAGGGCAAGACTCTTTGGACGCTTACCCAGTACGGAGATACAACCGGATTGCAGGCTTCATTCTATACTATCGTGAGTGATGAGGGACAGGTGGTCGTGGTGGACGGCGGACACGAGGAAAATGCTCCTTATGTGGAGAAAGTGCTTGCTGAGAGCGGAAACCATGTGGATGTCTGGATACTGACGCACCCGCATCCCGACCATATCGGTGCATTTCTTCGGGTCATGGAGGACGGAGAGGTTACAGTGGATGCAATTTATGACAATGGTGTAGATCCAAAAGTATATACAGCACTTGCTCAGGAGTGGGATGAACCGAAGATCTATGAGCGGTATCTGGAGCTGACCGAGGGCTGGAGCGAGGTGAAGAGTGCGAAAAAGGGAGATGAGGTGTCTTTGCCCGGATTGAGCATCCGTTTTTTCTGGAGCTACGAACCAGGTATGGAACAGACCATCGGTGATATTCACAATAATTCCTCTCTGGTCTTTCAGGTGAAGACGCAGGAGAGGAGTATGCTGTTTGTGGGAGACTGCCACCAGGACTTAGTGGCGGAAAGGCTTCTGGAGGAAAACGCAGAAGGTCTTTCCAGTGATTATGTGCAGATGGGCCACCATGGGAACAATACGCTGCCCTATTCATTTTATGAGAAGGTGAGCCCCAAAGGGGTGTTTTTCGATGCACCGGAATGGCTGCTGACCGGGGAACAGTATGATGCGAAAACCAATTATGAGCAGATGAAACAGCTTGCAGATGAGATCTACGATTACCGCACAACGCCTAATAAGGTCTGTCTGTACGAAACCGACGGAAGATAGCAGAGATTTGTGCAGGAATACTGGACGGATACAGGATAAAATGTTATAGTAATAGGGAAATGGCTGCGCAGCGCAGCCGGGGGAATCTGTAAAGTATTGGATGAATCACAGGGGGATAACGGAATGGGTGAATTGGAGTTTGAGGATTCCATGCGAAGCTGGACGACGAA
>JAHAYJ010000001.1 GCA_018384375.1 Lachnospiraceae bacterium | reverse complement strand
ATCTTCAATCTGGACAGAAACTTTTCCACAAACACCGGTACATTGGAGATTCCGTCATTCATCTCACAGCAGTTTAGAAATTTCAGCTTACATTGCTTCAGTACTTTATTGCCTGTGGCCGACAGGTTGTCCGTACAGCGATTCAAATAACTGTAATAAATTGCAACCGCTGCTTTGATCAGAATGCTCAACGCAAAAAAGGTCGCCATCCCGATACTCACCCACGGCTGTCTTGCAAATACATCCATCATAATATATCCCTCCTCCAATAAAAAAAGTCAATCTTCCCTCCGAAAAATTGACTTTAGTATACACTTATTATAACATGATATATAGAAAGCAGTAGAAATAACACGTCGTCAAATTTCTCCAAAGGAAAATCGTTTTTTGTTGTATCATAGGTGAAAAAGGAGGAAGAAAATCTATGCAAAAACTCAATGATCTGAAGTGGAAAAACATGATCATGCTGACAGCGGCAGGTATCATCAATGCCATCGGCATCACTATTTTCCTAAACCCCGTAAAATTGTATGACAGCGGTATCTCCGGTACCTCAATGCTGATCGCAGGAATCAGCAGGATTCCTCTGTCCGTCTGCCTGCTTCTGCTGAATATTCCTCTATTTCTGTACGGACTGAAACGCCAGGGCAAAAGGTTTACGCTCTATGCCATCTACACAGTGTTTATATACTCTCTTGCTGCCTGGCTCATTACAGATGTACTTCCCATCGATGTCAGTCTGGCTTCTCCCCTGGCCGGTCAGGACCTGTTGCTCTGTGCCCTCTTCGGCGGTCTGATCTCCGGTATAGGAAGCGGTCTCGCCATTCGCTTTGGCGGAGCAATGGACGGCATAGAGGTCATGGCTGTGATCTTCGCAAAACGTATGGGCATCACGGTAGGTACCTTTGTCATGGCGTATAACCTGGTACTCTACATTATCTGCGGCATTGTCCTGAACAGCTGGATCCTTCCCCTCTACTCCATCGTCACCTATATGGCAGCTTTAAAGACCGTTGACTTTATCGTGGAAGGTCTGGACCGTGCCAAGAGTGCCATGATCATCACAGACAAGCCGGATGAGATCTGCAGGGAGTTATCTGCAGCGTTCGAGACCGGCACCACAAAGATCGATGCAGTGGGAGGCTATTCCAAGGCAAACAAAACCATCGTCTATTTTGTCGTCAACCGTTTTCAGGTGACGAAGATGTGCGATATCATCAAAGCAGTTGATCCCAATGCCTATGTGACCATTACTGAGGTCGCCGATGTACTGTAAAAATGTGACAGATGTCATTGCTGCTTCGTGATGGATGGCACTTCTCTTTTTACGATATTGAGATACAATAGTAGTAGGAAATGAAAGGAAGTGCAATCATATGAAGCTAGTGAAAAAACTGAGAGACCTTCACTTTTTTACCCTGTCGCTCATTGCGGCCTGGAATCTATTCTCTCTCTATGCAACCCTCCTTCCCAACATAGAGTGTCACATTTATTTCAGAGAGCTTCCGCAATTCATCTTTTTCTTTGTATACTTGATCTGGATGATCACAGGTGTTTACCTTATGTATCGTTTTCTGAAAGATGTCACCGGAAAAGAAACTTTCTGGCTTGCTTTTCTCTGGAATTTTATTCTTCCCATTACCGAAGCCGTCTTCTCTCTTGTAGTGAGTGATCGCTTTTATGATTTTGGCAGTATATGGTTCGGCGGACTTGCCGAATTTGTGTTTGCCATTTTTACCATTCTTCTCTCTGTCATAGGAGGAATCATCTTCTTAATCGGTTCGGCTATCAGCAGAAATCGTATCAGAAAAAAGAGAGAGAGAAAGCGTGCTTCTGTTATCATAGGTGATGTTCTCAATGTAACCACCGCACTGTCACTGGTGATTCTTCTATTCACGTTGGGAATAGTCTTCCTCTTTGAAAAAATGGAGGATATAAAATACGACAGGGAACAACGTGCGAAAGAGAATTTTCAGGCTTGGGTATGTGACACTTATACCGAAGATCAACTGATTTCCTTAAAATATGACGGCTTCGAATATGCCTGTACTGTACTGCTCCTGTCGGAAGGGATAGTTGCTTCGGAAGATCTGGATGATACATTCACGCCGGATGAAAAAAATATTCTTTTGAATGCAGTGGAAACATACAGAACCTTCGCGAAAACAATGGATAACTCAGCTAATGTAGAATTAGTAAACAGCGTTGTATCCTTTGATCATCATGACAGAACAATTTCCGCTTACTATGAAGTAACCGGAAAAACCATAGAAACAGGACACTATTGCAGCTTTTGGTGTGAAATCATATTTACAGACCAATTGGAATTAAAGGAGATTCATTATACTGATGGACTTCCTGTAGAAAGGTAAAAAAACTTAAGGTGCCGGTAATGATTTCCTCTCATAGGAAAAAACTCTCCCGGCACCTCATAAGCACTTGTCAATTATCTATGAACAAATCTTCCTCTCAATCACTTGAACTTTCTTCGAAGTCACTCTCATTTGAAAGATCATCCTCCAAACTTTCTTCCACTTCTTCAGTCTGACCGTCTTCAGAAGTCTCACTCTCTATGCTTTCCTCACTCTCTTCAACAACCGTATAACTGTCAGGTGTTCTGTCAAATCTGCTGATCACATAGCTGTCTACTACATACACATCCTGACTGTCCGGCAGCATCACATAGTAAGAATCTGTCAGTTCATTTTCATCCCCGACAAGGATCGTATAAGTTGCATCTGCCGTTGACGCAGATACTTTTCTCACCGATTCCTTAGAAAAGCCATATTGTGACACATCCGTCACATTTTTGATTACCTGACTTGCCTCCATGGGACAAAACTGCATTGCAAAAGCTTTCACAGTAGTCTGCGTCAGGTTTCGATCCGGTTCTCCCACCAGATACCACACATCATCTGTTTTCTCGAATGAATAAGTCTCACCATCACAATCATAGGACAATGCAACTATATCATCAGAAACCAGTTCCAGCATTTTCACCTGAGCAGTATCCTCTTCCTGAGATTTCTCTGCCTCCTTCTGATTCCGCACCCTGATCAGAAAAAAGGCTGCTCCGAGAATTGCCAACAGTATGATCAGAATGAGAATCTGTCGTTTCTGTTTTTTCATCTTGACTCTCCTCCCTTCATTAACGTTTTCTTCTGCGAAGCCAGATGATCAGTCCCATCAGCAGCAGTGCCACAGGAGCAATAACCATACTGCATACTCCCAGAAGAATCACCTTGGCCTGAGGTACGGTCAGGTTAGAGACCTCCATGCTCTTCACCGGCACGGAAACTGTGATCTCATGATCTGAGAAGCTGCTCACCATATTAGACAAAAGCTGCTGATTGTTTCCGCTGACGGCAGTGTTTGCCTCGTCGGTAAAGATCTGGTCACAGCTGATTGCAATCAGTCTTGCTTCCTTGTCCTCTCCCAGATCCTTTCTCGCCTCCACGGCAATTTTGAATGGTCCGGCTATATCTTCATCACTCATGCTGAAATCATTATTGCTGAGTGTTCCTACCTTCGAAAAAGCTTTATCTGAAGTGTGAAGAATATCCGTATAGGTCATATTTTCATCATCCGTATTTTGGATCAGAATACCTTTCGACAGAGGAGCAAACAGATATCCATAACTGCTGATACCTGAAGTGTAAGTGCTGAAGCCTCTCTCCGGAAGCAGATAATAGGGTATTCTGTAGTAATTCGAAGTATCCCCTTCCAACACAATACCATCCGCAACGGAAAGTCCCATATAATCCATGATGGAATCAAGATTGGGCGTTTCTTCATCGGTAAGTCCTGTGACCAGAATTACCTTTCCTCCATTCTTCAGATAGTTCAATATCTTCTCTGTATCATCCTTGGAAAAATCGGTGGTGGCTCCATTGACTACCACACCTGCTGCGTTATCCGGAATCTCTTCCAGATCCATCAGGTTCACTGTCTCGTATTCAATATTTTCCTTCTGAAATCCGTTCAGGAAGGTGGTACTGAAATCATATTCTCCGTGTCCCTGCGTCAGATACAATTTTGGCATATCATCCGACAAAACGTATGCCAGCGCACTTAAAATCTGACCCTCACCGTCATAACCGGTGGTAGTGGATGAATAGCTTCCGGAATAGTAGTCATAACTGCTGTCACTCTCATACACGGAACTATACAGGACGACCTTATTACGCTTTTCACTGACCACGATCAGGCTGTTCATACTGATCGAGTCCGTATACTGCTGATAGAATCTGGGGTTCACGCTGGGATCTACATACTCTACAGTAAGGTGATCCGACAATTCATCCATTCTCTCCAGCGTTTGCGCCACCACAGTATCGCAGGAATCCTCCGCCGCAATGACATAGATCACAGCATCCTCCTGCATTCCCTTCACATATTCCTTCGTCTGATCTGTCAGGGAATAGATCTTCTCGGAAGTCATATCAATATTTGTCCAGGAAACAGGCATTTCATCGATCACAAGATTGACTACAATTACCGCTGCAGCTGCCAATGCTACCGATACGGTGCTATAAGCAGAAAAACTGAAATTTTTCACGGAAACACTGTAACGTCTCTTCTGTATGGACTGAACTGTCAGAAACAAAAGTAATGCTGTCAAAAGAAAGTAATAAGCAACAGACTTCAGGTTCAATGTTCCATTCAGCAGTTCAGAAAAAGGAGTGTAGGTATCATAGCATCCTAATATCTTCGTAAACCAGTTGCCTGTAGCAGAGATCATGCTGGTAATCCCTGACATCATATACCCCACAAACATAGCGATAAAACTCAGTACAGCAGCAATCACTACACTCTCCGTCAGAGAGGATATGAAAACACAGGTGGCAATAGATGCCATTCCATATAAGAAAAATCCTAAGATGGCAATATAGTTTTGTCCCATGGGAACAGAACCAAACAGACTCATACTCAAGGGATACAGGCAGATAATCGCTGTGGGAATGGCAAATACGGTAAGCAATGCCAGAAATTTGCCCATGACAATATCCCCTACCGATATAGGAGCAGTCAAAATCAACTGGTCTGTCTTATTTTTTCTCTCCTCTGACAATACTCTCATACAGAGTACCGGTATCGCAATCAGAAACAGAATGACCACATTTGCGATTGCATAAGAAAAATAGGGATAACCGCTCATCAGGTTATATACGATATAATAGAGACTTACAAAAAACAAAGTCACTGCAATAAACAAAAATCCTATGAAAGATTGGAAGTAGGATTTTAACTCTCTCTTATATATGGCTAACATTCTTCCTTTTCCTCCTTCTTTCCGCCAAATAATCTGCGCTTTCTATTTTCTGCAGGGGCCACATCCTCTGTCAGTTCCAGGAAGATATCCTCCAGTGATTTTTTGGTCGCCTCCAGCTGCAGAATCGGCAGATCTGCCTTTACCATTCTGTAGAACAATGCTTCTCTGATATCTGAACCTTCCTTTGCAGTAATATCTACTGTAGAAGGTGAATCCTCAGATATCTTTACATTCTCAATCTCAGGCAGATCCTTCAAAGCTTCCTGTAACTGTTCCATCGTGCCTTTCACTGATAATTTCAGCTGCAG
>JAHAYJ010000012.1 GCA_018384375.1 Lachnospiraceae bacterium | reverse complement strand
AAAAATGGAATCAGTATATCACCTTTTAGGTTTCTTACTGATTCCATCATAACCGATTCCACTGTCAGAAAACTGGACTCGCAAGTATTTTTTCAGGCTTTGTTACAGGTTTTTCTGTCCGAAGTACATGCCATATTGCGTCAGTATCTGCTGCTGCATTCTCTCAACCACATCCTCCGGGCCGACGATTTTGACTTTTCCAAGGCCCATGACCCAGCCGAAGAACAGGTTGCTCACCGCCACGGTGACTCTTGCTTTGAAGTGGTCTTTGTCTGCCTTCTGCACGACTGTATCCAGTCCGAACCGGTCGAAGATCACATCGGTCATGGAATTGTCGCAGAGCAGCTCTACATTCCGCACTTCACCGTCGAACATTCCGAACAGGCGGTGAGTGTACTGTGCCATATTCTCTTTCCGGAATACATCCTGGCCCAGGCGTTTTTCGGTGAGGACTTTTGTCCGAATCATTTTGTCGACGCGGAAATGCTTCAATCTGCCCTCTTCCTGGTCATAGGCGATCATGTAGTATTTCTCATCATCCCAACACATCGCCCAGGGGCTGACGCGGTATACTTTTCCCTGATGAGCCAGTACTTCCTTCTTGTTCACATCATAGTGGAAATACTGAAACTCGATCTGCCGGTCGTTTTCGATGGCGGTGTACACATCATCCACACTGTAAAAGTTCTTCTCATTCCGTGATTTTACACGGCCGTTCACGTATACCTGGCGGTGCATCTGCGTTGCCTGATACTTGCTGGCATATGCTTCCAGCCTCTGTATCAGATTCGCCGATTCTTTCTCGGTGACGAATCTTGAGGCCTGCACCGCATCTACCAGGAGTTTCAGTTCGGGCAGCTGAAAATCTCGATTTACAAGCTGATAGTAGTAGGTACGGTCCATCTGGTATCCGGTGATGTCCATTCCGAAGATTCGCAGGTTCTCAATATCACTGTAGAGGCTCTTTCGTTCTGCCGTTACCCCATAGCTTTTCAGTTTTTCTACGATCTCCTGCAGGGTAATTGCGTGATCTTCATCCGTTTCTTCCGTCAAGATCCTCATGAGATACATGATCTTCAATTTCTGATTGCTTCTGGGAAAATGTTCTCTATGTTCTGATGTTTCAGGCATCTTTTCCTTTTCCGGCATATCACAGCACCTCCTTATTGGATATGCTCAGTATACCTCATTTCCGCATATTCGTAAAGATAAAAGTCCGGAGAATAGTCCAGCAGATTATTCATAAATCTGCATCCGAAAGCAAGGGCTTTTATTTGTCCAATAATTTCAGGTATTCCTCAACATTCAGATACTGAACATCCTCTACCTTCGCATCTTCTCCTCGGTAAATCACATATCGCCCTGTGATATCACCATACCTCTGTCTTGTCATAGCACATTTTCTTCGTTCGTAATATGACGATACTGTTCCGAAACCTGGTCCTTGCTATACTTTACTTCATAAATTTGGCAGGTAAGTGTTTTCTGGTCGAAAACAACCATATCAAACTCTCCTACTGCGAACTGCAGCTTGAATACCTTTTTGTTCGGTTGTGCTATCTTTGTTTCAAGAAGGACGATATCCATCATCATTCTTCCACGGATTTCATTCAGCAATCTTTCTAGTATACATTGTCTTTCCTGAACAGAAAGTTCCTGAAGCTTTGCAATTTGTTAATTCACCTCGCTCATACAAATCTGACAACCGGCGAAAATGTCCTCCATACTGATAGCTCTTCAGCGAGTGCCGGATGTTCTTTGCAATCGCAGTATCAATGTACTCCTCCGCAGTCTTCGAATTGGAAAATGTCGTATCTGCATTATAATTGATACCTCCAAGACTCATAGTTCATCCTTTTCCATTCTGTATCATATCAGATATCAAATCAAAAAAAACAAGAAGAATATATTATTTTGCAACAATGGTAACCGGATACTCTTTCTTATCCACTGTCACGGAAGTAATATTGGGATTCGCACTGAAAATTTCCTCGTTCACATAGTAGTACTTATTGGGGACTCCTCCGGATTCCACCGTATCGATAGCAACTCTGACAAGCGGACCAAGCAAGGGATTGCATTCAGCAATACAACTGATCTTTCCCTCCTGCACATAGCTCCTGGCTTTTTCATTGATTCCGTCAAAGGAAATAACCATTACTTCTCCGTTTATCAGATTGGAGCCCACCTTTTTACCGGCCTCCTCCAAAGCCTCAATTGCGCCAAGCGCCTCGTTATCATTCTCACAATACACGACATTGATATTGTCGTATTCCTGCAAAAGAGATTTCATTACCTCCTTGCCCTTCGTCTGGGTGAAATCGCCGGTTACCTCCGCCAGAAGATCCCAGCCATATTTTTCAGCCGCGTCCTGCAGCCCCTTGGTTCGTCCGATCTGGGCGGATGCACCAAGGGTACCCTGGATATTGACAATATGAATATCCTGTGCCGGGATCTTTTTATTCTCCGCATACTGATGCAGCCATTCCGTCGCCTTCTGTGCCTCCAATTCAAAATCCGAACCGATCCAGCATACGAAGAGACTCTCATCCTCCACATTCACACGGCGATCCACGATAATGACAGGAATATTTGCATCCTTTGCCTCCTGCAAAACAGTATCCCAACCGTTTTCCGTAACCGGAGCCAAAACGATATAATCCACTTCCTGTTGAATAAATTTGCGGATTGCCATAATCTGATTCGCCTGCTTCTGCTGTCCATCATCAAAAATCATGGTATATCCATCCAAACCCGTAAAAGAGGATTTCATGGATTGTGTATTGGCACTTCTCCAGTCAGACTCTGCCCCTAACTGAGAAAAGCCCACAACAATGGGCTCCTTTTCAATCATTTCCTCTTCTACCGTATTGGAATTCTCTTCTATGGACGTTGTACCGCAGGCAACTGCCATGCACAAAAGCATGGCAGTCACTACAACGGGGCACAAAATACTTTTTAATCTGTGTTTCATTTATTATCCCTTACTTTTTTCCACCGGATCTCTTTTTACGCGCCATAACAACGCTCTGGATAACTAAGAACAGACAAAGCATTGCGGCAATGGTAATTCCTGTCCACCAGGCCTGATCCAGACCTGCAGAGGATACGATATTCTGAATCGTACTCAGGGAAAGCACACCGAAGAACGTTCCAATGATATTTCCCACACCGCCGGTCAGCATGGTGCCACCGATGATGGAAGAAGCGATTGCGTTCATTTCCATACCGGATGCATGGGAAGGAGAACCGGAGCCTACATGCATGAAGTATACGAATCCGCCGATTCCTGCCAACAGACCACACAGTACATGGGAGAGGAATTTCGTCCTTCTAACGTTGATACCAAGCATCAAAGCGCTCTGCTGGTTACCGCCGACTGCATAGAAGCTGCGTCCTAATTTGGTCCAACGAAGCAGACAGAACATAACCAGTACCACCAACAGTGCAACGACAACACCGATCTCTATATAGGCGTTTACGTATATACCTTTCTTTGTCGTGCTTCCCAAACCGGGAATAATGATACGGGCAGCCTTTAACGCGCCAAACTCCTCATTTTCTACATTGAACGGGTTGGTATTAACAATCGTGGTCATGCCTCTTGCAAAGAACATTCCCGCCAATGTTACGATGAATGGCTGAATATCCAAATATGCTACCAGGAATCCCTGAACAATACCAAAGAGAAGTCCGATACCAAGTGCAATCAGAACCGCAGTGAAGACGTTTCCGCCCTTTCTGTCCAGCCATACTGCACAACACATACTGATCAGAGCTACCACACCGCCGACGGAAATATCAATTCCACCGGTAATCATTACTAAGCTAAGACCACAGGATACGATAATCAACGCCGCGTTCGCATTCAGGATGTTCAAGAAGGTCTGCGGCTTCAGGAAACCCTTTCCCTGGAATACCACTGCTCCGATATACATCAGGAAAAACACAACAATTGTAATGGTCAGCAACAGATTGGTATCCGTCATATTTTTCATCTTGTCGCCAAGACGAACCTTGTTTGTATTTGCATTTTTGCTCATATTAAGCCACCTCCTTTGTCTGGAGCTTTGACTTAAGAGACTTACCCACCTTGGAGAACCATGTTCTCACTGCAGGAGTACTAATCACTACCAGAATAATTACGACAACTGCCTTATATGCAGGAAGCGCATCCGAACGGACATTGCACTTATAAAGTGTGGTCGTCAGGAACTGGATGACATAGGCACCCAAAATGGAAGCCCACATATTGAATTTACCACCACTTAATGCATTTCCACCAAGTGCAACTGCCAGAATGGCATCCATTTCAATATCCTTAGCCACAACGGAGTAGTTGATGGAGGAAATACGGCTTACCTTAATCAAGCCTACTACAGCTACGCATACACCGAGAATTACAAAGGTAAGGAACTTGATGAATGCGGGATTTAAACCATTTAATCTGGAGGAGCTCTCATTGATACCTACTGCCTGTGTATACAGACCAAGGGTAGTGAAACGGAGCACCAATGCAATAATAATCATGCATCCCAACGCAATGAAAATCGGTGTCGGAATGGGAATTCCTGGTAAGAATCCTCCGAAATACGCGAATTTCGGATCGCTGATTACGGGAAGCTCGTTGTTATTAACCCAGGCTGCAATGGAACGTCCTGCCGTGAACAGGATCAAGGTCGCAACCATGGGCTGAATCTTAAAGTAGGCAACCAGAACACCGTTGAAGGCACCCGCAAGCATCGCTGCAAGGCAGCCCACCAAAAATGCCACGATAATAGGTGCCTGAAGGGTATCGGGTCTTGAGTTGGTACCGCAGAGCACACGAAGCATTACACTACCTGCAATTGCAATCGTGGCGCCCACACTGATATCCTGTCCGCCACTGGCCGCAGTGACAAGCGTCATACCAATGGCAAGGATCGCCAGCTCAGATCCGAAATTCAGAACGGTGACAATGGGGCCGGATAAAATACGATATCCGTCACTGTTGACATCCACCGAAATATTAAAGAACGTAGGATCAACTATTAAATTGAAAAGCACTAACAGTAAAAGTGCTGCAATCGGGATGAAAATCTGATTTCTCACCAGTCCGCCAAGAACAGACCCAATCCCGGATTTCTTTGTTGTATTCTTCTGCATTATTTGTCACCTCCGGCAATGGTACTCATAATCTTATTCTGAGTCAGATCTTCACCAGAAAGCTCTCCGACAACCTTACGGTCTCTCATGACAACCAATCGGGAGCAGGTTCTCAGCATCTCATCTGTTTCGGAGGAGATGAAGGTCACGCTCATTCCCTCGGAGGCGAGTTCCAATACAAGCTTCTGAATATCGATCTTGGTTCCCACGTCAATACCTCTTGTCGGCTCATCCAAAATCAAATACTCCGGATGCGTCAAAAGCCACCTTCCCAATATTACCTTCTGCTGGTTACCACCGGAGAGGGACTTAATCGGGGTGTCTGCAGATGCCGTCTTAATACTGAGCAGCTTTATGTATTCATCTGCAAACTTGTATGCTTCTGCCTTGGAAAAAGGCTTAAAGGGTCCCTTCAATACCTGAAGTGCAAGAATAATATTGTCACGCACGGACAAATCGCCCACAATACCATCAATCTTACGGTCCTCCGGCAGATAAGCAATTCCGTTTTTCATTGCATCAATGGGTTTGTTAATATTGACTATCTTACCGTTTTTCTTAACCTTTCCGCCGATTACGCGGTCCGCACCGAAAATGGCACGAACACATTCGCTTCGCCCGGAACCGAGAAGTCCGGTAAATCCGTTAACCTCACCCTTTTTGATATAGAAATCAAAGGGCTTGATTCCGGCATCACTCTGAAGCCCTTCTGCCTCAAGTACTACCTCGGAAGCATCTTTTCCGTTATACGGAGCCTGCTCACCCTTGATATCCGACATATCATCCAGATCCTTACCCAGCATCTTGGACACCAGCATTACTCTGGGCATTTCCTGAATGGAATATTCTCCAACCAGTGTTCCGTCACGAAGTACGGTTATCTTATCGCATACTTCATAGACCTGATCCAGGAAGTGGGTTACGAAAATAATACCAACACCTCTGGATTTCAAATCTCTCATCAGCCCAAACAGCTTCTGAACCTCCAAATCATCCAGGGAGGAAGTGGGCTCATCCAAAATCAAAACCTTACAATCCATATCCACCGCTCTTGCGATTGCAACCATCTGCTGAACCGCAATGGAACAGCTGGCAAGCTGCTGTGTCGCTTTTGCGGGAATATCCAGGGATTTTAAAATCTTATCCGCATCTTCGTTTTGTTTCTTCCAATTCTGTAGCTTTCCCGTACCGCGACCGATGTACATATTCTCGGCTACGGACAAATTCGGGCAAAGTGTAATTTCCTGATAAACGGTACTAATTCCAACCCTTTGTGCGTCCTGAGGCGAATGAATCGCCACGACCTTACCATCCAGATAAATATCGCCCTCATCCTTACTGTATACCCCAGTGAGAACCTTAATCAGGGTGGATTTTCCTGCACCATTCTCTCCCATCAGAGCATGAATCTCTCCTGCACGAAGTTTAAAATCCACATTCTGCAGGGCACGTACTCCCGGGAATGACTTGCAGATATTTTTCATTTCCAATACATTTTCACTCACCAGCATTTCACCCCTTGCTTAAAATTTTAGAGAAAAACAGCGCGGGCATGCGTACATTTTCATTTACGCTGCACCGCGCTCTTTTTACGCTCTGCGTTTTTTGTTCGTATTAGATACCGTACTTATCTACATCTTCCTGAGTGATGGTATTTGCATCGAAGCCCTTCTCCTGCATGATGATGGTCTTCTCAGAAATGCTCTCACCCTTCTCGAGCTTCTTGATGATGTCATCAATGTAGGAAGCCTGGAAAGGATTACACTGTCCATCATAGTTCCAGTTCTTCTTAAGGAGCTCTTCAAGTGCCCACTTATTGCAGTCAAAGCCCATAACTACAACGTCCTTGCCAACACCGTGGCTGATACCTGCTGCATCAAGAGCTGCAACAGCGCCCTTAGCCATATCGTCGTTCTCTGCATAGATTACGTTGAAAGGAGTCTTGGCATCGATAACGGACTGAACGATCTGCTGTGCGTTCTCTGCGTTCCAGGTAGCGGTCTGCTGAGTAACAATGTTAACCTTACCGTCATTCTTAGCTGCATCAAGAGCACCGGTACGTCCGATCTGAGCTGCGGAACCCATAGCACCCTGAATGTGAATTACATTGTACTCGGAAAGTCCCTGAGCAAGAAGCCAATCTACAGCCTGCTGACCTTCAGCTGCCATATCGGATACGATGGAAGCCTCGTAAAGGCTGGGATCTGCATCAATGGTACGGTCAAACAGAATAACCTTGATTCCTGCATCCTTAGCATCCTTCAGAACGCCGTCCCAACCGGCAGTATCAGCTGCGGAAAGAAGCAGGTAGTCAACACCGTCAGTGATGAACTTCTGAGCTGCGTTGATCTGCTCATCGTTCTTCAAGCTGTATGCGAAGGAAGCTTCATAGCCATTCTCCTTGGTGAACATTTCCTTCATGGACTTGTCATTTGCGGTACGATAACCGGACTCGTTAGGGTCGTTGTTAATAATACCAACCTTGATTAGATCTCCACCCTTGCCACCTGCAGGCTCTGCGGAATTGCCACCACAAGCTGCAATGCCAAGAACCATGGCTGCTGCCATAAAGACTGCTAAAACTTTTTTCTTCATCTTTTATCCTCCCTTTTCACTTTGAAATCTTTCCGTTGAAATGATTTCGAATTGGTTTTTTCTTGACACTAACATCTTATGATAGATTTATGCAAAAATCCATTCACTTTACTGCTCATTTTGTTCACTTTTCTATCATCGTCAGAATAGTAGTTTGATTTTTTCCGATTGCAGTTTGTTTTTATCTTCAATTAGCGATATGGGGTACGATTACACTGACGCATGTCCCCTCCATATGCGTACTGTCAATGGTAATTCCGTATTTTTCACCGAAATCCAGCCGTATTCTCTCATTAACATTGTACAGACCATATATATCACTCTCAGTGGGAACCTTATTCACCATACCGTCAATGATCTGCTTCAGACGCTCCGGGGTAATTCCGATTCCGTTGTCACGAATCTGCACGATCGCACAGTCATTCTCCACCCTTCCGCTTATCTGAATTTTTCCTCCGCCTCTCTTGTTCTTAATGCCATGGTAGAGTGCATTTTCCACAAGCGGCTGTATGGTTATTTTCGGAATCCGATCGTCAAAAAGCTCCTGCGGGATATCTATCTCATATTCCAAAATGTCCTGGTAACGCATCTGCTGAATCTCAAGGTAGCTTCTGATATGCTGAAGTTCTTCCTTAATCGTAACAATATCCTTACCCTGATTCAGGGACATTCGGAAGAATTCGGAAAGACTGCCCACCATGCTTACCACCTTCCTCTGTTCACCGGCCTCAGCCAGCCATACAATCGCATCCAGTGTATTGTATAGGAAATGCGGATTAATCTGTGCCTGCAGCAATTCGAACTCCGCCTTTCGAAGCCGGATCTGTTCCGTGGTAACCTGACCGATCAGCTCATTAATTTTATCGATCATCGTATTCAGGGAATCACTTAGTGTACTGACTTCAGCGCAGGATCTCACATCAAAGGACACATTAAAATCGCCCTTTGCCACCTGATCCGTCACTCGGCTTAATTTCTGCAGGGGTTTAGAGATTCCAAGCGGAATGACATAGAACAGGATCAGAATCAGTGCGAGCAGACCCGCATAGATGATCACGGACAGGCTGATCAAATTCTCCGTAAATGCCTGATATTCACTTCGAAGCTGCTGCAAATCTTTCACTTCAAAGTATATGTATTGAAGGAAGGATTCCCGAAGCAACGCCGTCACAATCTGTACATCATTCTCCCAGATTTCCATGTTGGCCTCATAATTGCTCCCCTCCTCCAGGTTCTCAATGATTCGGTTCGTATAGATTTCCAGGTTTTTCAGGTACTTCTTAACACTGCTCAGACGCTCCTTATTCTCCTCCGATTCAGTGATTTCCTCAAGTCCCTGCACAATTCTGCCGGCCTCGGTAAGCAACTCGTTTAGTCTGGATTCCTCCACGGTCTTATTGCCCACAATCAGAAGATAGGTCTCATAGTCGAAATCCTTTTTAAAGTCCAGACTGAATTCACTCGCAACCACGGTGGAGTTAATCATATCCTCATACTTCTTGTTAACACTCCACAGATTATAAAGGCAGAACACCGGGAACAGCAGAACCGGAATCAACAATACCAGATAGGAAAATCGGATTTTGGAGGCAAACGTCATCTTATTGTATAGTTGTATCAGTTTTTTCACTTGTTACGCTTCCTCTTCTCCGTCCTGGCTCTTGCCGCCGCGATACTGAGTGGGCGTCATGCCCTGTGTCTTCTTAAACAGATAGGAAAAATAATGGGGATCCCGGTATCCTACCTCGGCTGCAATCTCACTGCTTCCCTTTCCAGTGCAGCGAAGCAGCTCCTTAGCCTTATTCATACGATACTCGGTAAGATATTTAATAAAAGTCTGTCCCGTCTGCTGTGCAAAAACCGTACTCAAGTGATTGGGCGAGAAATTAACATGGGATGCCAGCGTTTTAAGGGACAGCTCCTCATCCGCATAGTTCTGTTCAATATAGAGCATCACCTCATCCACAATATCCCCATATCGGTTACTTGCCTTCTTATCACGAAGCTCCAACGCCATATTCATCAGGTCCGTCGCATACTGCATCGACGCTTCCTTATCCTGCACCAGACCGGCATTGAATTCCCTTGCATCCATCTCCTCGCGCGGAATCTGTAAATCCTCCACAAATTCCATCACGCAAAAATAGATATCCATGGTGATATACTGTCTGAAAAGATTGGACTCCATTGCGCTTGCACCGAGATCATTGAAGAATTCCTCAACAAAATAAATGGTTTCCTGCGCGTCGCCTAATTTCAGGAATTCCTTAATCTTACTGCGATCCAACTGCTTTGGATTCACATGCCTGATGTCAAAGCCATCATCTCCAAGGAATCCGGTCGGGCGAAGATTTCTGCTGTCCACCACATTACTGCCATTCGTAAGAAAACGATGGGCAAACGCATGACTTGCCGTCTCGAAGGAAGCAGGCAGCTCCGTCAATCGATTCACCGGCACCCCAATGCCGATAAAATAGCGCACCTGTTTGTAGGCATCCATAATCCTTTGCAACCGTTCCAGATAATCCTGCCAGATCTCTAAGAGTTCTTCCTCGGAATCACCCTTGATAATAAACGCCTTACCCTCTGTGGTCCGGTCAAACATGAGTACCCGGTATTCCTCGTTCAGTCTGCCAACCTCCTGCTCAATCTCCACGATACTGCCGGAATACTCATTCTGCTCATGATTCATGGACTGGACATGAAGCAGAACGATGTTATACCACATGGAGGACAAATCGATATTCAGCCTGGAGGCAAGATCAAAAAGCTCCGCAATGGACCTGCTTCCGGTCACCAGATAGCGGAACAATTCTCCTCTCTCCTGCAGGAAATTCTCCTGCATCTCACGCATATACTTTTCCTTAATCTCCTGCTCCTTATGCTTCTCCTCGATCTTGACGGCGAGCGCATCCACTTCCTTCAACAGATCCCTGCCGTTAATCGGTTTGGTAAGGTACTGGGCAATGCCGATTTTAATGCCCTCCTTGGCGTATTCGAACTCCGCATAGCCGGTGAGAACAATGATTTCAATCCAAGGCATCTCCTTTTTGATGAGGCGGCTCAAGGTCAAACCATCCATAAAGGGCATCTTGATATCCGTAATAACAATATCCGGTTTTAATCTCTGAATCATAGGAAAGGCCAGCTCTCCGTCGCTGGCCTCCCCACAAAATTCATATCCATTGGAGGACCAATCAATGTTGTTCTTGATTCCCTCTCGCATTACATACTCGTCTTCTACTAAAAAAACCTTCAGCATAAGCTCTCCTGCATTATATTCCTTATCCGGAACTTAGAAAAATGACTTAACAGAAGCGAAAACGCCCTCTGCGTCAAGTCCGTATTTGTGTACCAGTGCAGCTGCTGAGCCGGATTCACCGAATACATCCTGCATGCCAATCTTCTTAACCGGTACGGGATAATTCGCACACAGGCAATCGCATACAGCGCTGCCCAGACCACCGATTACGGAATGCTCCTCAACAGTGACAACCTTACCGGTCTTCTTCGCACTCTTAATGATAATCCCTTCATCCAAAGGCTTAATCGTACAAATATTGATTACCTCAGCATGGATTCCCTCCTCCTCAAGGAGCTTTGCAGCGCCAAGGGCAGAGTCCACACAAATTCCGGTAGCAACGATTGTCACGTCGCTTCCCTCTTTTACAACGGTACCCTTGCCGATCTCAAATTTATAATCGGGCTTATCGTTGATAACAGGCACTGCAGCGCGTCCAAATCGGATATATACGGGGCCCTCGTGCTCGATTGCCGCACGTACTGCCGCTCTGGCCTCCACATCATCGGAGGGACACATAACTACCATACCGGGAATCGTTCTCATCAAAGCGATATCCTCGTTACACTGGTGACTCGCACCATCCTCACCAACAGTGATACCTGCGTGTGTTGCGCCGATTTTTACATTCAGATGAGGGTAACCGATGGAGTTACGAACCTGCTCAAATGCACGTCCTGCCGCAAACATTGCGAAGGAACTTACAAAGGGAATCATTCCGGTAAGGGACAGGCCTGCTGCCACACACATCATATTCGCCTCAGCGATACCGCAGTCGATATGTCTGTCCGGGTAAGCCTTGCGGAAGATTCCGGTCTTGGTGGCCGCTGCCAAATCTGCGTCCAGCACCACAAGGTTGGGGAATTCTTCAGCCAATTCCTTCAATGCATTACCATAGCTTTCTCTGGTTGCAACCTTTTTGATTGTAGTGTCAGCCATTAT
>JAHAYJ010000104.1 GCA_018384375.1 Lachnospiraceae bacterium | reverse complement strand
CTTTCTCATATTATGTAATAAGTTACCTTTTATCTGTAATATATTACCTTTTTAGTGATCTGTCAATCGATTTAGTTGTAAAATTCACCTTATTTCATCAAAAATCCCCAACCGGGAATTTCTCCTGATTGGGGACTCTGCCTTATGCCGCTTTATAACAATATGAGATAGATCGTTGCCATAGAAACCACAATCTGAATAATCGCAAATCGGAACACTGTCTGGGTATTAGACCAGCCCATCACCTTTCTCACATGATCGTGAAGCGGTGTTCTGGTATTTTTTAAAATATAAATCTTAAATGCCCGGATCAGAGAAACCTTTATTAATCCCAGCCCTCCATCCAAAATAAGAACGATTGCTACCGGTATGAACAAAATCGGACTGCCGCTCTTTAGCGCAACAATACTGATAAAAACTCCCATAGCACGACTTCCCGCATCTCCCATCATCAGTTTGCTCGGAGTCGCGTTGAACCACAAATATCCCAGGATGCAGACCATAAACAGCAATATCAACGTATTAAAGTCACCCGATACCTTCAGGATATTGTCAATGATCAGAAAAGTGCCAAGCGTGATCAGCACCAGGGTTCCCGAGAGTCCATCTACACCATCGGCACAATTTGTCACATTGATAGATCCCCATACCAGCGCAACGATCAGGATTCCAAACAAAACCGGCGGAATCGTGAGAGATATTCCAAACGTTGCCAGCTGTATGGAGCTCTCATGAAAGCTCAGATATGTCACCGCCAGGATGATTGAGACGGCAAGATCAAGAAGTCCCTTTTTCAGTTCTCCCCAGGGATGCTCCGCTGCATCATCCATGAATCCGGTTAGCATCTCTGCCGTGACAAGGATCAGATAAATCACTGTTTCAAGCGTAACCGGAGCAAAAAGAAGTGCTACTCCTACAAACACAAAAACGAAAATAATACCTGCTCCCCTTGGTTTTCCGGCGGAAAGCTTTCCGTCATGCGCAAAGGCTCTTCCCTCGTCCTTCGGTAGCCTGTCCCCCAGCTTTGCGGTTAAGAAACAGGTCATTGCAAATGCCACAAGCAGCCCGAGTGCTGACACTACAGGCACAGTTTCATTCAAAAAGAAGTGAATCACAGTTTTTTCCTCCTGCTGTTCTTATCTGATAAAGTTCGTTCTATTAGTATTCTCACTCGTAGGAGGTTCTACCCCATTTTCTTTGCCTGCCGCAATGCATTTTAACAGCCATGCCATATTCTTACCCAGATTCCGCATGGTCTGAAGCCCTTCCTCATCCTTCTTCACATCCTCCGGCTTACTTCCGTGTACCATATTCCAATAGGTTGAGGATACCACCGGCATCTGTCGGATTCCAAAGTATTTATTCAGATCATCCAAGGTCACCGTCGTTCCGGCGCGTCTTGCAGATGCCACTGCCGCTGCCGGCTTATGCGCAAAGCAGCCTCCGGCATAAAAGAAACGATCCAGCATACTCATCAAATTTCCGTTGGGTGATGCAAAGTAAACCGGAGAACCGATGATCAGTCCGTCCGCCTGCTCCATCTTTTCAATCATGCTGTTCACAATATCATCCCCAAAAACACATCTTCTCTTTCCTGTGCAGCCTCCGCAGCCGATACAGCCTCTGATGGGCTGCTTCCCGATAGATGCAATTTCAGTCTCCACGCCATTCTCATTTAGAACTGCTGCCACCTCAGACAATGCCGTATAGGTACAGCCCTTCTCATTGGGACTTCCGTTGATCAGTAAAACCTTCATTTCAAATGCCTCCTGTTCCTTCGCGCCTATATACCAAGCGCTTCCTTGGCTAGCTCGTCCGCCATATCATTGTACTTATTACCCGAATGACCGGCCACCTTCACAAAACTGATCTTGACCTGACTTCTGGCTTTATCATAAAAGGCTTTATATGCCTTTGTTCCCTCTTTATTGGTCTTCCACTCTCCTAAGCACCACTTTGCGATCCCCTCATAATCATGATAAATCGCAATTTCCCGTATTCCATGATCAAGAGCATACTGCATGGCCGCCTCAGCTCCCTTGATTTCCCCCGCCACGTTGCGCATTGTGGCAAGCTCCTCATCCCGGAAGCTTTGGCTGTATGTTTCCTCCTGCCCTCCTAAAAGCACTACCATTCCGTAGGAAAATTCTTCCGTTGCCGAATTGTAGCTTCCGTCTACATAGATTTCCACACAGCACGGATTCTGCACTCCTTCTTCCTTCTGTCCGTTAAGTCCCAGAAAACTGCGTGCCTCCTCCTCACTTTGAAAGCTCTTATATACTGCACCGGAATAGCCGCTCACACTCGCCTTACACTCGTCCCAGGTTCTGAAAATTCCGGTTTTCAGACCTTTTTTTACCGCATAATACTTTTCTGCCATTGGAAACCTCCTGCCAATCAATCATACCATATTCTCATCCTCTTTCCTACCGTATTTTTTCTCTAATATTTAGTTTTTCTTTATTTTTTCTTTTTCTTTTAGAAACACTTTGGACACATTTATCCGGTATCATAAAACTATCAAATGAAGTCGCCGGTGCCAAGACCGTGTGCCGACCGGCTTCGCCAAAACATTACAGGCCCTCCTGTTTACATAGATACCGGTACCGAAAGGTGCCGGTTTTTTATGCAAAAGAGGCATCACACCTGCCGAAAAAACGGCCGGGTGATGCCTCATCCATCTTATTTTCTTATCTTGTTATTGATACTGTTCAGCTAAAGCTTTCCAGTCATCTTCAATGATAATGCATGACATACAATGAGTTACGCCATTTTCCCAGCTTCTTCCCATATGTATGCATCCGTCCGCTGCACAGTAGGACACCTGAACGGTTCCTGCTACTTTTGCCTTTTTCAAATCTACGCTCAAGTTGATACATATATCGCTCAACTCATCTGCATTTTCTTTGGAACTCAGCACAAAATAGATAGGGATATTCATTACTGACTGACTTTTATCCTTTTCCCATTCCTGCAGAATATAATTTCTCGCTGCCTGATAAATCGGATTGCCGGAATAGTCTGCTCTGCATCTTTCCAGCTGCTTTACACTATATTCATCCTCAAACCACAGGTATTTACTGTCATTCTTGCCTATCTTAACAGGCACTTTTTTGGTATAAGCTGCGTTTGCTTCAGCAGAAAACGTCGGCAATGGTGCCGCCTCATCATTTTGTTCTTCATCTGTCTTTTCCCTCCTCTACACTTAAAAAACGGCTGGCGCCATTCTGAACCATAATGCCAGACATATTGCAAATAAGAAAGATGCCGAATTTATCGACATCTTTGTAAGCAGATGACGGGAATCGAACCCGCCTCCTCAGCTTGGGAAGCTGATATTCTACCGATGAACTACATCTGCGCATTAAAATTCCTAATGCCTATTATAATTCATCTGCATCGTAAAAGTCAACTTACTCCCTAAAATTATTAAATCAAATTATTTTGCAAACCGCAATTTCCGATATCGGTTCACACACGCCAAGATTTCCTGTTTCCTTGGCCTTGCCAGCGCAGCCGACACATCGCCGTGCTCAAAGAGACTCTCAAGACCGTCCCTGTCAAGCTGCTGTTCCAGCAGTTCTCCGATCTGCTTTAAGTCCTTTCTGCCATCCAGAAGCTTTAACTGCACATATTTAAGGAGATAAGCCAAAGCCGCAGTCTGCTCGGTGTCCTTAAGCTGCTCCAGATAACGCAGCTCCACACTTTCTCTGGCAAGAAGAAGCTCGCCGGTTCCCATTGTCTTGATTTTGATCCGTTCTTCCTTTTTCAGCATCATATCAGGAATCGGGCATCTTTTATCCTGATAAACCGGGAAGGCTTCCTCCTCTCCTCCCATAACTGGATATGCGGATGCGGCTTCCTTTGCTTTCAATGTTATGTCAACCGGAATATACTCCTTCATCTGGATTATGGTATCCGCCACATGGAAATAAGAACCGGAGCTTCCGGCCACAATGACGGAAGAGACACCTCTATCCCGATACAGGCTCTTAACCCTGCTGATAAAGGGGGTGATGGGCTCTTCCCCAGGTGTGATCACCTGTGTCATCAGCTGATCCCGGATCATAAAGTTCGTAGCAGAGGTATCCTCATCAATGAGCAGAAGATTACTGCCACTCTCAATGCTCTCCATCAGGTTTGCTGCCTGGGAGGTACTTCCGCTGGCATCCTCCGTGGAAAAGTGTACTGTATCCTTCCCGTTCGGGAGATCCTTGATAAAAGGAGAAATATCCACTCCGGAAATGCTCCTGCCATCCTCCGCACGGAGCTTCCAAGCCGAAGAATCGGTGATCACAAATTCCCTGCCGTCACCTGCTATATGATTGTAGACACCGTTTTGAAGGGCCTGCAGAATCGTGGATTTTCCGTGATAGCCACCTCCCACAAAGAGCGTGATCCCCTTCGGAATTCCCATTCCGCTAATCTCCCCTTTATTGGGAAGCTTCATTGTAACCTTCAGAGATTCCGGCGACCTGAAGGGCACCGCACCCTTCATGGGCTTTTCGGAAACACCGCTTTCCCTTGGCAGAATTGAACCGTCTGCAATAAATGCACACAATCCCATTTCGGGAAGCTTCTGCCTGATATACTGCTGATCCTCACAAAGGCGGATTGCCTGTACTGCCTTTTGCCGGTCTATCCTTGCATAAAAGAGACTGCTTCTGACACAATCGGGAAGAATGGTAAACAGCATTTTTTCCAGCTCTCTTGCATTAATTGTACGCCCGTTTGCAGGAAAGCCTGCCTCAAACCGAAGAATAAGATCTCCGTTTTTGATTCGCATTGCCGTCCTCTCTAAAACCTGCTGCCCACATCTCGATACGGTGAGCAGACCGCTTTTACCGGAGCCCTTTGCCTGAAAGCTCCCACCCGAGATCCTGGCGGCAAACAGTCTTGTCAGATGATCCTGCAGGGTCACCCGTTTTTCAAGGCTGTCATAAAGCTCTGGCGAAAAACCCGCTTTCTGTGCCTTGATATGCACGGATAATCTGGACGGTGATGCAAAGGGGTCCCCCTGCACATGGTCTACGGAAAGGACATAATCCTGAAAATCATACTGTCCCTTGAGTTCCTTGTATGCCGGGTACCCCTTATGATCAATACTTTTTAATTTATTTCGTAATTCAATTGCTGACTGCATTTTACATTCTCTCCGGAGCAGAAAAACCAAGAACATCTATACAGGTTTCCAGGATGTCTCTGGTTAACATAAGTAATGCCACCCAGCCTGCTTTCTTTTTCTGATCCTCTTCTGACACGATTTTGGTCTCATGATAAAAACGGTTAAAGGCGTTGGCCAGGTCATAAATATAGGCACAAACCTTGTGGGGTGCCGTCTCTGCATAAGCAGACTCCATCATGGCATTGAACTTGGCAATTTCCATCATCAGCGCCTTTTCCGCCTCGCTGCCTGCTTCCCTGATAGAAGTATTTTCCGGCAGTTCGCCCTGTTCCTTTACCTTGCTTAATATGGATTTGATCCTCACGATGGTATACAGAATATACGGGCCTGTATCTCCTTCAAAGGAAGTAAATTTATCAATGTCAAAAATATAATCCTTGGATGCCTGATTGGAGAGGTCTCCGTACTTGATTGCGGAAAGAGCAACCACCTTCGCAGTCTGCCTTGCCTCTTCCTCATCCACCTCACGGTTGTCGGTGATCTTACGATACATCTCCTCATTGATTTCCTTGATCAGCATTTCAAGACGCATCACACCGCCCTCACGAGTCTTAAAGGGCTTTCCGTCCTTACCGTTCATGGTGCCAAAGCCGATGTGGAGAAGCTCTGTTTCCGGCTCCACCAGCTTTGTCTTTCTTGCGCAGCGGAATACCTGTTCAAAATAGAGATCCTGACGCTTGTCTGTCAGGTAAATGAGCCGATCAGGATGATACTCCCGCATACGCTCCATGATTGTTGCCAGATCCGTTGTATTATATAAGGATGCGCCATCCGATTTCAGGATCATACAGGGAGGAATCTCCTTGGTATCCGTATCCTCCTTCACATCCACTACCAAAGCACCGTCACTGATGTAAGCATAGCCCTCCTTCTTCATGTAATCCACCATACCCGGGATCACATCATGAACGTCCGACTCGCCCTTCCAGAGGTCAAAATCCACATTCAGATCTGCATAATTCTTCTTAAGATCCGCTACGGAAACTGCAATGATGTGATTCCAAAGAGCACGGTATCCCCTTACACCACTCTGCAGCTTGAAGGTTGCTTCCATCGCGCGCTCCTTGTAAGCAGCATCCTCCTTGGACTTTCCGCTTGCAGTCGGATAGATCTCTTCCAGCTCTGAGATCGTAAAGGGTGCCTCCTTCGGATATTCCCCCTCATAGCTTTCATCAAAATATACCAATTCGGGCTGACGTTCCTGAAGCTCTGTAATAATAAGCCCCATCTGAAGCCCCCAGTCCCCCAAATGGATATCGCCAATCACATCATGGCCTGCATATCTTGCAATTCTCTTAATACTTTCACCGATAATTGCCGAACGAAGATGCCCTACATGAAGGGGCTTAGCCACATTGGGTCCGCCATAATCAACGATGATCTTCGCAGGCTTTTCCGGCATTTCAAGACCAAACTTCTCAGTCTGCGCCATCTGCCTAAGATAATCCGAGACAAAGCTCTCCGTTACCTTCAAGTTAAGGAACCCCGGAGCAACAGCGCTTATCTCCGAAAACACCTGACCGTTCTCCAGCTTTGCCGCAACCTCATTTGCAATCATGATGGGAGCCTTCTTGTACAGCTTGGCACCTGCCATCGCACCATTACACTGATATTCACAAAGGTCGGGACGGTTTGACAGTGTCACCTTGCCAAGCTCTCTGTCATAGCCTGCCGCCTCAAAAGCATTTTTCATTTCTTCCGAGATCAAATCCAGAAACTTTTTCATTTCCATTTCCTCCAAACAAATACAGTTCCATTTCGCTTATCTTTAACATCACTATCCTATCATTTCAAGTGAGTTTTCGCAAGCATCTTAGCCTCTTCTCTCTCCAATTTCGAGTAGATGCATCCGCAATAATCCTGCCTGTAAAGCTCATATTCCTTCGAAAGCTCTATAGACCTTTTATATCCGTCCCTTTTCTTAAAATCCGACGGCAGGAAAGCAATTCCCCACTCTTTTGAGAGCCGCTCGCCAATCTCATTGATCTTAGCCGCATTTTTTAGGGGGCTGATGGTGAGCGTTGTGGTAAAGTAATCCGCTTTTCGCTCCTTCGCCTGCCTTGCCGTCTCCCGAAGTCTCAGCTCATAGCATACAAAGCAGCGCTCTCCCCCCTCCTTGCACTTCTCCAGGCCTTTTACACTTTGAAAAAAGCTTTCCTTCTGGTATTCCCCTTCCACGATGGCAATGGGATAAGCCCCATCCTTCTTTTGATTGAATTCTCCAATCAAACGCTTCTGCTCCTCCACGCGCTTTCTATACTCAGCATCCTCAGTGATGTTCGGATTATAGTAAAACACCGTAATCCTGAAAAAGGACCGCAAATATTCCAGCACATAGCTGCTGCAGGGTGCACAGCAGCTATGGAGAAACAACGTTTTTCCTTTATTCTCAGAAGCTTCCAGTAGCTTATCCAGTTCCTTAGCATAATTTCTATTCATTGCTTTTCCTACTCTTCTTTTATCGGCTTCAAAAGAAATGCCTTTGCTCCATGGCTTTCAAGCTTTACAGTCAGGCTCTCTTCCGCCTGTACCTCCTGTCCGCTCCAGAGTTCTTTTCCGGAGATCTGATCATAAATTTCAAGATCCACAAGAGGAATCTCTATTTCACTGTCCTTCTCTCCTGCATTGAAAACCGCCACATACTGACCGCCCCGTGCGCTCACTGCCGTCCACAGAATATGCTCCACACCATCGATCTCTTTTCTAAAGACCTGATGGGAATGGCGCGCATCCTTATGCATATCCAGAATATCCCTGTTGGTGACAAGACTCATGGTAAAATCATCAAAGCCCGTCATTTCCCCACCGATCATCAAGGGCGAGCGGAAGATGCACCACAGTGTCAGCATGGTGATCTGCTCATTCTTCGTAAACTTTGTCCATTCCTTCTTATCGTAATCCTGACGAATGGGTCCGATGGGAAGCATGTCCGCATCCGGGTAATTTCCGGCTCCTGTGTGGGTACACCATCTCTCGGCACGGGAAAACATATCATATAAAAGCTCCCACTGATCCCAGAAATCATCCGTGATCCGCCACATATTGGCCGTCTGCTTGTATAGCTCTGCCTTTTCCGGGAGCGCAGGTCCCGGAGAAAGACTTAACACCATATCTCTCCCGCAGGATTTCAGTGCATCACTCAACATGATAAGCTCTGCTTCCTCATGAGGAAGCTCTCTTGCAATATCGTCGCATTTGATAAAGTCCACCCCCCAGGAAGCATAAAGTTCAAAAAGACTGTCATAATAAGCTCTTGCTCCCTCCTTCTCAGGATCCAGCCCATACATATCCGTATTCCAATGACAGATACTTGCCGTCTTGGCAACTTCTCTTGCTGTCCTTTCCGTTCCCTTGATCTTGCCGTTTTGATGCACTGCCTGCCTGGGAATTCCGCGCATGATATGAATGCCGAACTTCAGTCCCAGGGAATGTATATATTCTGCAAGCGGTGCAAAGCCTTTTCCGCCTGCTGATGAAGGGAACCGATTCGGTGCCGGAATCAATCTGGAATACTCATCCATGCACAGCTCGGTAAAGGGATGATATTCATGGGTTGTCGCTGTAGGCTCATACCACTGGATATCCACCACAATATATTCCCAACCGTATTCCTTTAAATATTTCGCCATAAAATCGGCGTTTTTCTTGACAATCTCCTCTGTGACTGATGCCCCATAACAGTCCCAACTGTTCCACCCCATAGGTGCCGTCTTTTCTTTCATCAGCATTTTCTTAACCTCCCACTTTCTATTTTCCTCATAAAGCTTTTCAGAATAAAGAGTCCGCTCCCGGACTCTTGCACCGAGTGCGATCGCGAAAGCGAAAAAGGCTGAAAGAAACCCTTCAGCCTTTGTTACTATCCTGTTTATCAGGTTCTATATGAGTTTAGCCTTTTACTGCCCCCTGTGTCAAGCCATCAACGATACTGTTGCTGAAACAGCAGTAAACAACAATCGTCGGAATGATTGCAATAACAATTGCCGCAAACATCTGTGAATAGTTGGTATTATAAGGTCCTACAAACTTTGACAGAGATACCGGCAGTGTCTTTTTGGTATCATCTGAAATAAATACCATGGCAAGCAGCAATTCGTTCCAGTTAGCGACAAAGGTCATAAGACCTGTCACAAACAGCCCCGTCTTGGAAAGGGGAAATGCAATGTGTGTAAAAATCTTATAGATCGAGCATCCATCAATACACGCAGACTCAAAAAGTTCATTGGGCATACCCTGAAAGAAACCGGTCATGATAAAAATTGTCAACGGCAGTGACAATGTCAGATACGGCAAAATCAATCCAAGAAGACTATTCGTCAAACCCATTTTTGCAAATCTGGTGAACAGCGGAATCAGAATACAGTGTACCGGTATCATCATTCCCGTCAGGAAATAGGTCATCATCACATTCGCAAATTTCCATCTCAGCCTTCCAATGGCAAACGCTGCCATGGAGCCAATCAACAGGCAAAGTACCAATGTTACGACACAGACAATTGCTGAATTCAGTGTTGCGGTTCCCAGCTTTCCGGCCGTCCACGCAAAAGTATAATTTTCAATCATCAGCCGCTCCGGCATAGCCCAGGGCGATACAAATAAGGTCTTATCATCCTTTACGGAAACAAAAATAACCCATAACAGCGGAAGGATGTAGATCACTGCCAGAAATGACAGAAAAATATAGATGAGTGTTTTCACTACCAGGCTGCTTTTATTTTTTTGCTTTGTTAACGTTTTACTCAACTCTGCCACCTCCTACATCTCATAATTTTCCATTTTTACAAACTTGTTTATAATGAAGGTCACGATCAGGCAGAGCACCAAAAGCACCGTACCGATCGCACTGGCATAGCCGTATTTGAAGTACTTAAAGCCCTGCTGATACAGATGTGTTGCAAGCACCTCCGTCTGATGATTGGGTCCGCCCTCCGTCATGTTAAAGATCAGATCAAAGAACTTCAACGAACCAATCGCATTGAGTGACATTGCTGTTGCCATCATAGGTCTGATCAGTGGCAAAGTAATATATCGAAAAGCCTGCACTTTTGTGCAGCCATCTATGTAAGATGCCTCATACAAAGAGGTACTGATACCGGAAATCTGTGCCATGTAAAGCATCATGGATTGCCCCACATACTGCCAGAGAGAAACCGATGCGATCACCCACATGGGAAGTATAATAAACCCTTTGGTGTCCATCAACCACAACGGTCCTTCAATCCCAAACTGTGCAAGCACCTGATTGATACCAAGCTTCGGTGTAAAAATAAACATCCATAAAAGTCCGAGAGCTGCCGATGATAACACACACGGCAGATAGTAGATATTTTTAAAGAAATTTCGTCCTTTTTTTATATTCGTTAAAAGGGCTGCCAGGATCAAACCGACAATCAGCTGTGTCACCACTGAGAAAACCAGAAAGAACAGCGAATTTTTAAATGCGATCCTCATAGTCTTATCTGCCGTAAACAGCTGCCTGTAATTCTCTAACCCAATAAACACCGGCTTTGTCAAAGCATTATAATCACAAAGAGAATAATATATCGACTGACAAATCGGAATAAATAAAACAAATGTAAATAACAGAAATGCCGGAGCTACAAATAGAATTATTGCCTTTTTATCTCTTAATAATTTGTCCATGTACACCTCCGAAGTTTTAGAAAAATGCGGGATTGGATTTCTCCAATCCCGCAAGGAAAATCATTTTTCTTACTTGTTCCAAACGTTGTTCTTGTAGAAATCTTCTACTGTCTGAAGTCCTTCTTCTACAGGAGTTCCCAGATAAATAGAAACCATTGCATCATCAAATGTTGAACCTGCTTCTGTGGAAGCAAGAGATTCGTTGTAGAAACCAAAGGTAGACTTTGCATTTCCAAATACATCCATAACATAAGCAAGCTGTGCAGGTGCCTTGGAAGCATCATATTCAACCTTAGTTACAGGAATCTTACCACCAACCTCTGCGGTGTACTTCTGAGCAGTGTCATCTGTGAAGTATTTCATAAATGCGATAACTGCTTCAGGGTTCTTTGTATTAGCGCTCATTGCAAGGCTGTCAGACTTAGCAATAACTCTTCCGCCTGTGCCGGGGAATGCAAATACACCACACTTCTGTTCAAAATCAGGATTAGCACCATTGATCTGTGCAATTGCCCATGAGCCCTGAATCAGCATAGCTGCTTCTTCGTTATAGAAGTTTGCTGTTGCCACATCATTGGTATCACCTGCTGCTGTAGGCTGGAAATACTTGGAAATCTCAACCATCTTGTTTGCAGCACTTACTACATTGGAATCAAGCCAGGAAGCTTTGCCACTGTTCAGTGCATCCAGATCTACGCCTTCGCTATCGCAAAGGTAACCTGCCAGCATGGATAAGCACCATGCGGTACCTGCTGATATAGTAATCGGTGTATAGCCGGCATCCTGAAGCTTCTGACATGCTGCCAACATTCCGTCCCAGTCTGTAGGCATTTCCGTAATGCCTGCTGATGCAAACATTTCTGTGTTATAGAATACACAGGCTGCAGCAATATTCAAAGGCACTGCATAAATCTTGCCATCATAGGTCTGCTGTGAGAAAGCACCCTCACCACCGTTGAAGGTATCCATCCATCCGTCTGCCTTCAGGTAGCTGGTCAAATCTGCTGCAACACCGGGATCTACGTATACGTCCAGGTTGGGTCCGGGACTTACGATAAAGCAATCAGGAGTCTCTCCCGCTGCAACCATTGCGTTTAACTTAGGATAATACTCTTCCAGGTTCGTTGTGATAGGTGTTACATGATAAACACCTTCATAATCCTTGTTGAATCTGTCAACCGTTTCCTTGTAGCCCTTGGAAATAAGGTCCTCTGTCGCATCCAGGTCATCCCAGAACATCCAGGTAATTTCCTGTACTCCACCATCTGATGAAGCCTTTCCCGATGCAGAGGTTCCTGCACTGCCACCACATCCTACTAATAAGGATGCTACCATTGCTACAGAAAGAATGACTGATAACAATTTCTTTTTCATAATCTAACTCTACCTCCCTTATCAATTTGTTGATAGCAACTCGATGATTTATGTATAGCAACGCATCAGCCTTCCCGCTATTAAATAATTGCTGTTTATGAATCAATTCTTGCTATTTTTATTTTTCATTTTTTGGCATTTTTTTCTCTTTTCACAATAGTGTGTATTAAAAAATATATATTTTGCACATTTTTTACCCTCGTTTTCTTTTCAATCTATACATTTTGCAAGTATAGTGCTAAAATATTTTTATCAGTCAGCATTATCTTTCACAACAAGAATAGCAATTTTCGCACTTTTTCGGAGGAATTATGATTGAGATTCTGAACGGCATTCAGGAAACTGTCAATTTCAAAGAAGACACGAACCTACGATTGTACAACAATGACGAAGCGGAGAATTATCCCAAACACTGGCATGCTCCTCTGGAAATCATTATGCCGACCCAGAGCTCCTATTGGGCTGTCTGCAGCAACATTTCCTACGAGCTTAGGGAAGGAGATATTCTGATCATTAACCCCGGTGTTATTCACAGTCTGGAAGCGCCACCCATTGGGAAGCGGTTTATCTTTCAGGCTGACTATTCCATTCTTCGCCGCATCAAAGAACTGGAAACCACCTTGTCCACCATTGCTCCTGCCTTTCTGATCACGCCGGAGGACGCTCCAAAGGCGCATGAGCATATCCAGAAATTAATGTATGCAATTGCGGATGAATATTTCTCGGATGCTCCCATGTCGGAAGCCTCCGTCTATGCCAAGCTGATCGAAATTTTTGTCTGTATCGGGCGGGAATGCTCACCAACCAGAAGCTTTTCCGTAAACACCTCCAAAAGTAAAGAATACACCGAAAAATTTACTTTCATCTGCGAATACATTAATGAGCATTGTACGGAAAACATTTCTCTTGACGAGGCTGCCCGGATCGCCGGCTTCAGTAAATATCATTTCAGCAGGCTGTTCAAATGCTACACCAACGTATCTTACTACAAATACGTCAATCAAAAGCGAATTGCCTACGCCGAAAATTTACTGATCGACCCTACTCTGAGCGTTACGGAAGTCGCACTGCAATCCGGTTTTGACAGTCTTTCCTCTTTTATCAGAATGTTTAAGATCATCAAGGGAGTTACCCCTACGGAATTCAAGAGCATGTATGACCCTTGATTTTTCATGATTTTATTATTTTATAAAAAACGGCTGTTGCACAAAACAGAGCACAATCTTCCTGTACTTCTGTTTATGCAGCAGCCGCTTTTCCTTTCAGCAAAGCTTATTTCTTCAAAGGACTCTTTCTGTAAATGATATCCTCTCTTCCGGGTCCATTGGAAACCATCGTAATCGGATATCCGATCTGTTCCTCAATAAATTCCACATAGTTACGGCAGTTTTCCGGCAGATCCTCATACTTCTTGATTCCACGGATATCACATTTCCATCCGGGAAGTGTCTTCAGCACCGGTTTTGCCTTTTCCAGTTTACAGGTAACAGGGAAATCAGTGGTCACTTCACCATCAATTTCATAACCCACGCACACAGGGATTTCATCAAGATATCCCAGAACATCCAGCACCGTAAATGCCACATCCGTTGTACCCTGAAGTCTGCAGCCATACTTGGATGCTACACAGTCAAACCAGCCCATACGTCTGGGACGTCCTGTGGTGGCACCATACTCACCGCCATCACCGCCACGGCGACGTAATTCATCAGCTTCCTCACCAAAGATCTCCGAAACGAATGCGCCCGCTCCCACCGCTGAGGAGTACGCTTTACATACCGTAATGATCTCCTTGATCTCATAAGGAGGGATACCGGCACCGATCGCGCCATAAGCAGCCAGCGTTGAAGATGAAGTAACCATCGGATAGATACCGTGATCGGGATCCTTTAAGGTTCCCAACTGTCCCTCCAGCAGGATCGTCTTTCCTTCCTTAATTGCCTTGTCAAGAAATGCAGAGACATCACATACAAACGGCTCTACCATCTGTCTGTATTCATGCAATGTATCAAGGAGCTGTGCAGGATCAATGAGCGGCTTATGATACATATGCTCCAGCAGGACATTCTTCTGCTCACATACCCTTTCCACCTTCTCCTTTAAGGTATCCTCATCAAAAAGTTCACTTACCTGGAAACCGATCTTTGCATATTTATCTGAATAAAAAGGAGCAATCCCCGATTTGGTAGAGCCAAAGGATTTTCCTCCCAGTCTCTCCTCCTCATACTGGTCAAACAGAATATGATACGGCATAACGATCTGAGCCCTGTCGGAAATCAGGATCTTTGGCATCGGCACATTTCTATCCGTAATGGAGCTGATCTCCTTCATCAGCACCGGAATATTTAATGCAACACCGTTTCCGATAATACTGGTCGTATGACCGTAAAATACACCCGAAGGCAAGGTGTGAAGTGCGAACTTACCATAATTGTTTACAATTGTGTGTCCTGCATTGGCACCACCCTGAAAGCGAATGATAATATCCGCCTGCTGTGCCAGCATGTCCGTAATTTTTCCCTTTCCCTCGTCGCCCCAGTTGGCGCCCACTACTGCCTTTACCATTTTTCGTCCTCCTGTTGTGATAATCCGTACAACATAAAAAGCAGGTGTAAAAACCTGCTTTTGATTGTCAGCTTCTTACTTAGTAATTATACAGCAGGCATAATCATAAGTAAATTCAATATTATTTATAAATAGCATAATCACAGATTATATCACATGAGTAATTACAAAAACATATCCTTTTCGCTGAAGAAGTGCGCACCGGCATCCTCAAGTACTTTCTGAGCCTTTTCAAGGTCTGAAGGCTTAATGGCAATTGCTGCCTCATCCGTTGTCGTACACAGCGCATACATATATTCCACGTTAATGCCGGCATGATACAGGGTATGTAAAACCTGCTGCAGTCCCCCTACCTTATGAGGGAGTGTCACGGCAACAATATCACTTATCGTTGCGGAAAATCCGTTCTCCCTAAGAGCCTTCTTCCCTTTTTCCGGGTCACTTACCAGAAGACGAAGCATTCCGTAATCGCTGGTATCCGCAAGACTTAAGGAAATAATATTGATATTTTCCTCCTTCAGAAGATTTAGGACATCCTCCAGTCTCCCTTCCCTGTTCTCCAAAAAAACCGATAACTGCTTCATTGTCATAGCTCCACCCCTTTCTCTACACCAGTTTTCTCTTGTCAATGACATGTACCGCTTTGCCCATACTTCTCTCAATGGACTTCGGTTCCACCAGCTTCACTTTGACCGCCAGTCCGATCGCCTGTTGAATCGCATGTGCGATCTTCTTTGTCAGATTTTCCAGTTCCTTGATCTCATCAGAGAAGAACCTTTCCTCCACCTCAACCTGTACTTCAAGCGTATCCAGATTGTTCACACGGTCTACAATCATCATATAGTGAGGGGTCGTGCCGCCCATTTCCAGAAGTGCAGCCTCCACCTGGGACGGGAATACATTGACACCGCGGATGATCAGCATGTCATCGGAACGGCCCTTGAACCGGCTGATTCTGGCAAGCGTCCTACCACATTCACATTTATCATAGCTGATGCTGGTAAGATCCTTGGTCCTGTATCGGATCAGGGGAAGCCCCTCCTTGGTCAACGTGGTAAATACCAGTTCTCCTGTCTGTCCTGCACCAATCGGTTTCAGGGTTTCCGGATCAATGATCTCTGGAAGGAAATGATCCTCAAACACGTGGAGTCCTTTATGATACTTGCAATCACAGGCCACTCCCGGTCCCATGATCTCGGACAACCCATAAATATCATGTGCGCTGATATGCAGCTTATCCTCAATCTGCAGACGCATCTGTTCGGTCCAGGGCTCCGCACCACAGATTGCCGCTTTTAGTTTAATGTTGGGAATGTCTCCGTTTGCCTCCAGGGTTTCTGCAATATGCAGCAGATAGGAGGGAGTACACGCAATGGCCGTCACTCCAAAGTCGATCATCATAGTTGTCAGCTTTTTGGTATTTCCGGTAGACATGGGAACCACCGTCGCTCCCAGGTGTTCGGCACCGTAGTGAGCGCCCAGACCTCCTGTAAAAAGTCCATAACCATAGGCAACCTGTATGGTGTCTCCTCTGGTGACCCCTGCCATGGTCAAGGCCCTTGCCACACATTCCGCCCAGGTATCGATATCCTTTCTGGTATAGCCAACCACCGTTGCCTTGCCGGTGGTTCCGCTTGAGGCATGAATGCGGACGATCTCTGACTGTGGTGCCGCAAACAAGCCAAAGGGATAGGTGTCTCTCAGGTCATCCTTGGTGGTATAGGGAAGCTTATCCAAGTCCTCAATTCCCTGAATATCTCCCGGCTCAATCCCAACCGCCTGCATCTTTTTCCGATAATACTCCACGTTGTGATAAACCCTGTTTACCACCTTCACCAGCCGTTTGCTCTGTAAATCCGCGAGCTCATCCCTGCTCATGCATTCCTTTGCTTCGTTCCAAATCAATTTTGTAACCCTCCTGTTATAGTTGATACCCTGCCTCAAATGCCTTGAGATTGATCTCTACTGTCTTAGCCGGAACAGTGGCTTCAATCACCTTCAGCCAGTCCTCCTTCGCAAAATCCATCCTCCTTGCCGCCACGCCGATAATAACGGTATTAAACACTCTGGCATTGCCGATTTCAAGCGCAGTCTTCTGTGCATCCACGACCACAACATTATGCTTTTCCTTTAAAGTCTCTATAATGTTTTCCGGATATTTTGCAAGTCCGATTGCCACCGGCATGGGATCCATTCTCTGATCGTTGACAATCAAAACCCCATCCTTTTTGAGAAAGTGTGCATAACGCAGAGCCTCCAGCTTTTCAAAGGCGATCAGCACATCCGCGCAGCCTTCCTCCACAATAGGTTCTGCCACCTTCTCACCGTAACGCACATAGGTTACCACGCTGCCACCGCGCTGTGCCATACCATGCACCTCAGAAATTTTCACGTCATAACCCGCCTGTCTTGTGATTCCGCCTAAAATACGGCTGGTAAGCAGGGTGCCCTGTCCGCCCACGCCGACAATCATAATATTCTTCGTTTCCATCCGCGAATCCTCCCTACTTATTTTCCACCAGGCTGATTGCCCCGAATTTACATTTTTTCATACAAAGACCACAGCCGTTGCACATAACCGGATCAATCTGTGCTGTCCCGTCTTCCGCTTTATGAATTGCCGGACATCCGTCTGCAAGGCACATACCGCACTTTTTACATTTCTCGATATCCACCACGCACTTGCCCTTGGGAACAAAGGTTTTCAGCAGCGCGCACTGGGATTTGGTGATAATGACGGACACCTCTTCCCGCTGGGTCTCAGTCTTGACCAATCTCTCAATTTCATCGGTATCAAAAGCATCCACTTCATAGACATGTTCAATCCCCATTGCCTTGCAAAGCTGATAAAGGTTGATCATGTAAGTGGTATCCCCCATTAATGACTTTCCGGTTGCGGCATGGTCCTGATGGCCTGTCATTCCGGTGGTTGAATTATCCAGAATGATCACGGTTCCCGTAGCCTTGTTATAAACCATGTTCATCAGGGAATTCACACCGGTATGTAAAAAGGTAGAGTCTCCGATGACAGCCACCCAGTTCTTGATATAATCCTTGCCCTTAGCCTTTTCCATGCCATGCAGATTGGAAATGCTAGCTCCCATACAGACGGTAGTATCCACCACGCCAAGAGGTGCCACTGCTCCGAGGGTATAGCATCCGATGTCACCGGAAGCGTGGATCTTCAGCTTCTTTAAAACAGAATATACACTTCTGTGCGGACAGCCCGGGCACAAAATAGGAGGTCTTGCCGGCACCTGTGCAGGCACTTCTGCGGCAATTTCCTGTCCTAAGATTGCCTTCCGCAGCATATTGGCACTATACTCACCCTGCACGGTGAATATCTCTTTGCCGGTTGCCTTAATGCCCCAGGATTTTACCTGTTCTTCAATGACCGGCTCCAATTCTTCCACAATATAAAGAGTCTCTACCTTGGAAGCAAATTCCTCGATCAGCTTTCTCGGAAGAGGATGCACCAGTCCAAGCTTCAATACAGAAGCCTCCGGCAATGCTTCCTTCACATACTGGTAAGGAATACCGCTTGTGATCACTCCGATTTTGGTGTCACGATACTCCACTTTATTGATGTCCATGGTGCTGGCATCTTCAGCCATTCTCTTCAATCGCTCCTCCACCACCAGATGACGCTTGATGGCGTTGCCGGGCATCATGACATTTTTAGCAATATTTC
>JAHAYJ010000101.1 GCA_018384375.1 Lachnospiraceae bacterium | reverse complement strand
ATCTCCTCCTCCGTAAAGCCTGCCTTCAGAATGATTTCCTTGTCAAGCTTCGCCTCCAGCATTGCTCGCAAAATCGAATGTCGCCCATTTCGCTCGCCCTGCTCACGACCCTCTTCAAGGCCCTGTTTACGACCCTGCTCATATCTCTGCTCCATCTTCATCTCAATCGTCATATAATTTTCTATCCATTCATCATCACTTCGGATCGCCTCTACCCGGTCCTGAAGACCTCTGGTATAGGGATCCTGCGGGGTGCCTGTCATGCTTCCTCCTGTTTCCGGGAGGCCGCACCCTGCATAAAACCTCCCTGCCTGTAATGATAAAAAGTAAGCAGCGAAGTTTTCGATTACACCAGAGGTGTAAACACCGGCCCGACGACATCAAACAATCTCTCCATACGAAAGAGTGACAATTCTGTCGCACTTCTTTGCCACTTCCATGTCGTGGGTTACAATGAGTATGGTGATTCCCTTTTCTTCTGCAAGCCGGCGCAAAAGGTTCACCGTATTTTCAGCACTCTTCTGATCCATAGCACCTGTAGGCTCGTCAGCAAGGATCATCTTCTTGTTGTCAACCAGCGCCCTTGCTATGGCAACCCGTTGCTTTTCTCCATTGGACAATTGGTTCGGGAAACGCCTTACCTTATCTGTCATTTCCAGTTCATCCAGCAGTTCCCTGACCTTCTGATAGCCATGTGCCCGATACTCCCTGCTGCGGACCGGAAGTATCACATTTTCCCACGCGGTCCGATTGCCGATCAGCGCATAACTCTGTACAATATATCCGATCAGATTTCTCCGCAGGCGGCATAACTCACCTGATTTCGTGTAATCGAGTATTTTGCCACAGACAGATACCTGCCCGGAGGTAGGTGAGGTGATTCCGGCAATAATATTCAGAAGTGTACTTTTCCCGCTTCCGCTTCTCCCCATTATGGCGACCATTTCGCCTTCCTGCACCGATAAGTTTACGTTTCGAAGCACCGTAACTTTTCCGCTCTGCGTCTGATATTGCTTTGTCACTCTTCGAATCTCTATCATTCCGCTCCTCCAATGTATGACTGTACATCCAGCTTTTTTAGCTTCCAAAAACTCATCATTCCTATTCCGCCAATCAGACCAATATCATGTATGACGATTGTAAACAATGATATGGCAGCACCTTCCCACAAAAAAGACGTAACAAACCAGTAAAGAAGAATTGCCATCGTTTCCGACAAAACCATCAGAAGCACAAGCGAGCCCATGATAATCCCCATGACCTGTCTGTGAGAAAACCCATTCAACAGCAGGATACTGTAATAACGATTATTCTTATCGATTTTCATAATCATGAAGAGAACCGTAGCGACTGCGGAAAACACATACAATAATATGACCATTTTCTTCAGAATGCGTGACGCATCCTGCATATTCATCTCGACCAGTCTGCTCTGCTGATTTGTGGCTCCCTCCACCGATGAAGCCGGGTAAACCCCGCTGCTTGCACAAATCTGCTGAATCAGGGTCTGCAGTTCGTTTGCCGGCAAGTCGGAATACAAGGCTCCATTGATTTTAAACAGATACAGAAAACGCTGTTCCCTTTCATTCGCCGAGATCACATCACTTCCATCCTGCATCGGAATCAGCACGAAACGGTCCAAACTGAGTATCTGTCCCTTATGTACCAGATAGGCACCTTTTTTTAGAATTCCTGTCACTTCAAATTCTCCCCTCGGAGAGACAGGTGATAATCCTTCTATCACGTCACCGACTGCAAAGGTGTCTTTATACCGGTTGCCCAGAACAAGCGGTATCGGGGATGCATTCTTATTTTCCTCTTTCCAAAACTCACCCTGTTCACACTGCAGCTGAAACAAATCCGCCACATTTCGGCTCATCCAAAAGCATTTGACCTCGCTATAGATCTCACCGCCGTCCTCCTCGCCGCGGTGGGTATCTCCTCCGCCATCCTCGTAAGTATACAAGACTTCATCGGGAATCCGGTCTGAGATCAAAACAATGGGGTTATCATACATCTCCAAATATTCGAATTGCGGATTATTTTTCAGCTTCGAATACATGATCTTCAGCCTTGCCATCGAATCGCTGTTTTGAAAAAAATCGGTTTCATATTGTCCTACCAGATTATCCACCAATCTGTATATTTCCTTGTCCTGGTGAGAATAGACTGCTCCATCAGAAAAACCTTTCAATTCTCTTTCAAATTGAGCGGAAAACAGGCAAATAACGGTAAAAACTGCCAGCTGGAGCCCCAGGACAGCAGACAGGAAAGGATTATCCCGTATATCAATCATTACTTCTTCCATGACAGTTCTCATAGCGCAAAACCTTTTCCTCTCGAATGACACAGGCACCATAGAATACATGCCATCATAAACAGGAAAATCAAACCCAATGAATAGCCTATCAGACCCAGGCTTTTCCCACGGCAGGAGATACTGATGCACAGACAAACCGCCGCAAATATCAAAACAAAATCCCGGCAGATCTTCCACCCAGAGTTCCTCATCCCCAGCAAAAAGAATACCTGACGCATCTCGTCGTACTGCTTTGTCCAGAAGAACGTAGTGATGACCATACCGCTGCACAAGAGCAGAATGGTCAGCGTTAATATACTCATACTTCGCTGACTCACATCGAAAATGTCATTTACCTGAGCACCCTGCCTATCCAAAACACGGACAGAGTATCCCTTTTCCTCTGCCCAGTCACAAATCTTCTCAAATACAATATCGATTCCTCTTTGATTGCTTCCCTCCAATATCAGTTCGTTATCCGGAAGATCACTTTCCATTTCTCCAACCAGATAAATTCCATAATCTAAGGCAATGGTACCGCTGCCCTTGATTTTCCCAACATTCTCATAGGCACTGTTGTTGTAAACAAACGGCTCAATGTGAAAGATATCCCCTGCTTTCTCTCCGCAGATAAATGAATTGTGAAGCTTCTCAAAATCGCTGTTGGTATAGTACTGACCGGTTTCATCCTGAAAGAAATTGTGTGTGCTCAACAGTCGATATACAGGGACACCGTCCACCTTACGCTGAAGTAATGCATAGTCATGCTTCACATCATCCAAAAAGCTAAAGTCCCACCCGCTCTCCGGGTTCAATGCAAACTGAATCGACGTATTGCTCAACGCATCTACCGATTGAGAACCAACATGTTGTGTCCTTTCATACATCTGAGCTATTTCAATTACAAAAAAAGCAATAAAATAAATACACAGAAACATTAATACATGAAATCCATAGCGTCTCAGAATACTCTTCATACATAGTCCCCCGAACCACTGGGGACGGTGTTTATGGCCTCAATATCTGTCCCCGATGGTCCCTAGTCTTTTTCATCAAGATACAATTGCACTCGATTTTGTATCAAATCTATAGCATCATTAACCGTTTGCTTACCGCAAAAGAACCCTTCTGCCTCTTCACGAACAATTCTTAGTATCACATCGTCCCGAAATTCAACATACTGCACTCCCTTTATGAAATCCATCGCCCTTTCAATTTCTTCCTGTGTCATCGGCGGGAAGGAAAAAAATTCATGATTGACCCAACAACAGCCATTATACTTGGAAGCTACCTTCGCAGAATACGCTAAATTATCATTTCGTACAGGCAACACACGAGGATACACGCTTCCCAGATTGAACTGGTATTCATAGGTCAAAAATCGCCTCACAAAAGCCCAGGCTCCGTCTAAATTCTCACTATTCTTTGACAAGACAAAGCTGGGCCCATCCACGCAGATACAGACTCCGTTTTCTTCCTTACTCGGATACCCGACAAAAGAAATCTCCTCTCCAAAACAACCGTAAGTCAGTTCCCCCATCTGGTGGAAATAGCGAAAAGAAAACGGCAAGAGCAGGACTTTATCCTCAATATAAGTGGAATCAAAAAAGCTGTCCTCGTGATACTCGTAAACAACTGTCTCCGGTAGGGTTGCGGCAAATTCCAGAAGAGAAGCAAAGGTTTTCGTCTGAAAATTGCAGGTTCCCCGATCCGGATCCACAAGTTCTCTTCCACACACCCTCAGATATGTTTCCAGAAAATCATATCTTGATTGTTCAGATAGAATCTCCGTTTTTCCGGAAGAATCGGTCACTGCTCTCAGAAACGCTTCGTGGTCCCAACCGTTTTCTGCCCCAACCTTTGATTGTTTTCCTACCATTGTGTCAATATGAAATGACGTCACTACCTGATCGAGCACTCCATTCACCCGAAAAGCATCCAGGACATTCGAAAGAAACTGATCCTCCGTCATTTCGCTGTCTTGCTCTATCAACTTTCCCACATCTGCAAGCAATCCTTTTTCGCGATAGCTCCATAGCGGCAGACTCGAATTCACCATCAGTATGTCCGGCATTTTCCCCAGCAAAATATCCTGGTTCAAACTCAAAATCGGATCCGGTCCCCCCGGATACTCAAGATACATTTTAGTCTTCAGTCTGTACTCACTATTTGTACGGTTAAAATCAGAGATTTGTTCTTTCAGCTGTGCATCCAATTCTTGAAATGCACCCAATATCAATGTTTTCTTCGGAGCACTCTCCGGTACTTCCTCTTTGCGATATACTGACAGTTTCGTACTCGAACCATCAAAATAGGCACCGGCAAAACAGTATTCTGTCATAAAGTATAACGCTCTAAATCCGTCTCCGCAGATATTCTGTCCGTCATCCACATAACAAAACAACTCTTTCCACGAATTCTTCGCCGTATCGATTCCAAAAATAGCTCTCTCATTTGCCAGCCAGAGACCTGAAGTACTTACGCCAAGGAGCTGCCTCCAGTCAAGGTCTATCGGCAGTGACCATTTGATTTTCTCTTGTGTTTTCAGATGATAGCCTGCCACATAGGGCTTTCCGCCGGCATCTGCTGCAAGCACGAAAATGTTTTCATTATCATTCAGAAATTCTCCTCGTATGTTGTTAAAGAAGTCTCCTTTTAAACTGATCCTTTCATTCAGCCTTCCACTTGCGTCATAACAATCAATTCTGTAATCCTCGCCTGTCCCGACACAATTCATAATCACTTCGCTCATGATGAACAAGCTGCCGAGCTCCTCGATTTGCATCTCCCATGCAATATCCCGAAATACATCCCTGTAAACCAGCTGCACGCTGCCATCATCTTCTGAACACACCAGACAAGCCACCGTTCCATTTTCTGAGACACACATGTCGAATACATGCTCTCCCTCTTTCTCCGGGGAAAGTTCCCGGGACAGCTTCTGCTCACTGCCATCGGCCATACAGGAAAACAGATAGTACTGACTGGTGCACTTCGGTTTCTGATTATAGTCCTCAGCTTCCTCCCAATGTTGATTCTCAATCAGTGCGTAAATCTGCTCTCCTTGTCCGGAAAGTTCACGTACGACAAGATTTCCCAGATTCTCTACATGCTCTTCAATGTTGATCGGATATTCCTTCCAGACGTATTCCGGGGAGGTATTTGACTTCGTATCCTTTTCCGGCTGATCCTTTTCCTGATCCGTACTCACCTGGGCAGACTGCTCTTCCTTCTGTACATTTTGTGCCTGTCCTCCGGGCTCTTGCTTACAGCCTGCCAAAACTACTGCCAGCAAAAATACTGCTATCCGCTTTCTAAGTTTACTCGACAAAATACTCCCCTCCCGGTCTACTGAAGA
>JAHAYJ010000099.1 GCA_018384375.1 Lachnospiraceae bacterium | reverse complement strand
CACTAATAAGAATAATATAAATAATACTGATTTGAATAATACTGAATCTAATCTTATCTTATCGGGAAATGATGGGATGGGATCCGATGTGGAAGCTTACACAGAGTTAATCAGGGACAATCTGGATTTAGATATTTTGAGAGAGCGTTATCCGTATGATCAGGAGCTGCTTGATGGTATTTTTGATTTAATCCTTGAAACAGTACTCTGCAAGAGTGAAAGTATTATTATTGCATCAAACGAATATCCGGCGGCTATTGTAAGGAGTAAGTTTTTGAAGCTGAGCAGCTCGCATATCGAATATGTGATTGACTGCTTCAAGACGAATACAACCAAGGTACATAATATCAAAAAGTATCTGCTTGCAGCGTTATTCAATGCTCCGACTACAATGAGCGGATATTATCAGGCAGAGGTTAACCATGATATGCCGCAGTTTGCTGTGAAATAGATTTAGGATGGTTTACAGTAGATAACAGAGAGAAAATATGTCATACTTTATGAAGGTGTGAAATATAAGAAAGTTGAGGAATTAAACTATGTATGATGATTACGAAGAATCCTTCTATTATGATAAACCAAGTTCAGCCGGTTCCGATGTTTCAGGAGAAGCGGTAGGTCTGGGATTAGGTCTAGGTGCCGGACTGGTAGCAACTATTTTATCAGGGCTGTTGTTTCTGATTGCAAGATTTGATATTTTGTGTTCATCTTTATTGGCATTACTGATTTACTTACTTACATATAAGTATGAGTGGAATACACCGATATACATTATCGGTGCCATTGTGATTTTTGCAGTATCAATGTTGTTACAACACTTTTTGAAAGGATTCCGGATTATATATGGCATCTTTGCATGCGTGGTTACTTCACTTCTGGGTCCGGCCTTTATTGGATATGATTCTAATGTGAAGATGTATCTGACTATGGCTGTGTGCTTTGGAGTGACGGCATTATGGGGAATTATTTCCTGGCGTTGCATCATAAAGAAATAGGTTTATTAAATATAGATATTGAATTGATTTGTGTTTAGGAGGACAAAGCGGCAGATATAATGTTAAAAGTAGTTGCGTGCGCACGCATATTGATGTATAATACGTTCTGATTGGAGGTATATATCTATGCAACTATTAAAATGGCTTTCCGTAACAGACCGATTTTACAAAATCTATTTGGACAAGCAACTTGCCCCCTATGGAATCAACAACAGTCAATATATGTTCTTAATCAAAATCTGTCGTTCGCCCGGCATTTTACAGGATTCTTTAATGGATATGTTTTATGTTCATCCGAGCAATATTGTACGGACAGTTGCGGCATTAGAAAAGCAGGGAATGATTATGCGTTCCCCAAATGATAAGGATAAGCGGACGTGTAAGCTGTATCCTACGGAACGTGCGCTGTCTGTAATTGATGAGGTACAGACGGTATGCGAAAAGACAGAAGCTCTTTTATTGCAGGGTATGAGCGAATCCGAGCAAAACCTTTTTATGGATTTCTTAATACAGGCGGGCAGAAATATCACATCGGAACTCCATATAGAGAGAAAGGGGGAGGAGTTCAATGACTGAAAATCCTCTGGGCTATGAAAAAATTTCAAAGCTGTTGAAAAATTTTGCTGTTCCCAGTATTGTGGCGTCTCTTGTCGGCTCAATCTACAATATTGTGGATCAGATTTTTATTGGTCAAGGGGTCGGTTATTTGGGAAATGCAGCAACCAATGTTGCCTACCCGTTTTCTACCATCTGCCTTGCCATTGCACTACTGGTCGGAATTGGCAGTGCTTCCCGTGTTTCCCTCTGCCTTGGACGCAAAGAGCCGAAAGCTGCCGCCAAAGCAGCGGGAAATGGTATTGTTCTGATGGGAATTTTCGGAATTATTTATTTGCTGGTTGGAGAAACTTTTCTGTCTTTGCTCCTAAAGGCATTTGGGGCAACGACAGATGTATTTCCATATGCAAAGCAGTATGCCAGCATAACATTGATTGGAATGCCGTTTCTCATTGTAACGAATGGTATGAGCAATTTGATTCGAGCAGATGGAAAACCAAAGTATTCAATGGTCTGCATGGTTGTGGGAGCTATTATCAATACCATTCTTGACCCCATTTTTATTTTTGTTTGCGATTGGGGAATTGCCGGCGCAGCTTGGGCAACGGTTATTGGGCAAATTTTTTCCTTCATACTCGCACTCCGTTATCTATGGCGTTTCCAAACAATCCATTTTGAAAAAGAGTCGTTTTTATTGGACATCAAAGAAAGCATGAAAATTTGCAGCATGGGAATCAGCAGCAGCTCAAACCAGATTGCAGTTACCGTGATTCAAATCATTCAGTACAATTCGTTGACTTATTACGGCGCATTAACAAAATATGGAACGGATATTCCCTTGGCGGCTTGCGGAATTGTTATGAAAACAAATGCCATAATCCTTGCGATTGTTGTAGGAATCTCGCAAGGGACACAGCCGATTATCGGCTTCAACTATGGGGCAAGGCAATACCTTCGTGTACGGGAGGCTTACCTGCTTGCGGTAAAATGGAACCTTGTTGTTTCAACTATTGCTTTCATCGCATTTCAATTTTTTCCGCAATCTATCATTTCGCTATTCGGAGACGGGGACGAGCTGTATTTTGAATTTGCTGTTTTGTTCATGCGTACCTATCTTTTCATGGTGTTGGTAAATGGTGTGCAGTTGCTTTCTTCCAGCTTTTTTACCGCAATAGGAAAAGCGTTAAAAGGTGCTCTGTTGGCATTAACAAGGCAGACCTTTTTCTTGATTCCGCTTACCCTGCTGCTCCCGCTTCGTTTCGGAATTATGGGAGTATTGCTAGCGGGGCCTGTTGCTGATTTTTCAGCGTTTGTGCTATCTGTTGTACTGGTGGGTATAGAATTTAAAAAACAAAAAAATGACATGTAAACAGCAAACACTTGTGAATGTCAAGCACTTTGTTGTTTCGGTTAGCATAGACAGTGCAAATTAAGATGGTATCTGAATAGAAAAATACAGTATGCTAAATATTTTACAAGGCTTGGAATCATGTTAAAAAGACATGATTTCAGGTCTTTTTATGTCTTGATACCTTTTTGATACTTTTTCTCTCAGAAAAAATAAGAAACTATTGTACCTACATTCGTGCCTATCTGGATTATCTGACAAATATTCTTCACAAATCACCGGAAGATGTTTCCTGGGAAGAACTGCGTGATCACATCAGATGGTTACAGAAATCCAGAAATATCATAAAGAAAAACTGTATGATTGGGAAGTAGGGATTTAATCTCTACTTCCTTTTTAGTTTACATAACAAAAATATCCTGTTTATTTTGCCAACTATAATATGAAAGTGATTTTGATAAATTGATGAATGATATGAAAAAGGATGATGCTATCCATTAGTACCACAAAATTTCTTATTGCAGAATTAGCGGTTGCAGATTATAATTTCCATAGGTGGACAAGCAAACCGACAGAATATTATTCTGTGAATAGCAAACCAACCTGCAAACCACCAGAACTGCACACAATAATGAAAAAATGCAATGGTACTGGAATGGTACTAAAAATATGTGAAACGAAAAATAATGTGTGGAAAAGACACATATTATCAATACAAAACAGTATAGATAACCATATTAAAACAACCAGAATCAAACCAAACTTTGCGAGTTTGAATGAGGGAGAGTTCTGGAATGGAAGAATCAATTTTCAAGATAAAAGCGGCAGCCGCCTTGTTGCAGAATATGGTCAGCACAGAGGAAGAAGTAAGATATAATGATCTGGCATTGTATTTCATAGCCAAGATGCTGTATGAGGGCATTGATGAAATTGAAAGCATCTATGCTGGTCTGAAAAATAATGGGGAAAAGGACAGCATGCTAACGGCAGACTAACGAAGAACTAACGAACAACTAACGAGAGACTAATCTCAAATCTCCATAGGGGTCATCCTCAACCAGGATGCAATTGTACTTTTTTGCAAGCGATAAGAGCATTTTTCTCTTCTCATGGGAGTAGGTGAGTCCGCTTGGATTCTGGAAGTTGGGAACAGTATAGATGAACTTCGCATTTGATCCCCTTAGTTTATCTTCGAGCTCATTCATATCCATTCCATCGTCTCCAAGCCGAATCGCACACATGTGCGGCCGGTACTGACTGAATGCCTGAATGGCTCCGAGATATCCCGGCTCCTCGAGAATGATCGTATCATCCGGATCGATTAGAACCTTTCCAATCAGATCAAGCGCCTGCTGCGAGCCTGTTGTAATGATAATATCTTCGTAGGTAACCGGAATTCCCTGTGTGTTTTGTAGGCGCTCTGCTATGTATTTGCGGAGCTCAACTAAGCCTGCGGTCTGCGAATACTGAAAGACCTTGCTTCCATAGTTCTCAATGATCCGATTAGTGGACTCCTGCAGCTGCTCCTTGGGGAAGGAGATCGGATTGGGTAATCCGCCCGCAAACGAGATGACATCTTTGCTTTCCGTCGTTTTTAATATGGCACGAATAAAGGATGGTGGGGTAGACAGACTCAGCTGTGATATTTTTTCTTCAAACATAATAATCGGATTATCCTCCTTTTTTTGCTTTTGCAATAATTTAGCATTGAAATAGTATGAATACAATATTAAAATTGTCTTCAAGATAATTTTGTTTTTTCGTGACTATTCAGAACCCCTTAGAATAAGATATTCAGAGTCGCCATGCTTGCATGGACGAGGCTGAATATCTTATTCGTAAGGTGGCTCGAATAGAGTCACCGCTCCCCTATATGAGCATTTTTAGTCCCGTTAGGGACGAGAAAGCACTGCTAAGTGCGAAAATGCGAATGTCGGGGAGGGGTTCTGAATAGATATGTATTTCCTATACTATGTTTGGAGGTAGAGAAATGCCGGTAAATTCTTTTGACGATTATCCGATGAGTTGGAAGCCTGTCATTGACAGAAATAGCAAAACTCCACTTTATATTGCTCTTGCCGATGCTCTGAAGGCAGATATTCTGGAGGGTCGTCTGGCACCAGGAACAAAGCTTCCTCCACAACGGGAATTGGCCGATTTTCTGGATATTCATTTAAGCACGATCACCAGAGCGTTTAAGATCTGTGAGCAGAGAGGACTTGTATGCAGTATCATCGGCAGAGGAACCTTTATCTCCTCCGATGCGGCAGTACAAGGCATGCTTACCATTCGGGAGGCCTCCGACAAAATTGTTGAAATGGGCGCCATATTACCCAAGCCTGACGTGGAAGAGATCATTACCAATTACTTAAAAGAAATGATTTCAGAGCCCGATTTTTTCAAGCTTATGCAATATGCTCCCGTCAAATATGATAAATTGCAGACGCAGGCGGGTATTCGCTGGTTTGAATATTATGGTCTGAAATCGGGTGCGGATAACATTCTCTTTTCCTCCGGCAGTCAAAACGGGATTTATGCCATTCTTTCTGCTCTTTTTGATTTCGGGGATAAAATCGCAACCACTCCGGTGACCTATCCGGGGCTCAAGATCGCCGCAAATTCTCTCGGAATCCAGGTGGTACCTTTGCCACTTTTTGATAATAAAATTACGGTTGAGTCCTTAGATTATGTTGTAAAGAATCATGACGTGAAGGGGTTTTACTTCATTCCCGATTTCAACAATCCATCCGGGGAGCTGATGGATGTGAAAACCAGAAAAGCCATTGCAGACTATTGTAATACCAATCGACTGCCCTTTATGGAGGACAGTATCTACTCTTTATTTTTGCCAAAACCACTCCCGCCAATCTCTTCCTTTTCACCGGAGTATGGGATTATGATCGCCAGCGTGTCCAAAATATTATCGCCGGGACTTCGACTGGCAGTCCTGCACATCCCCAGTCAGTATTATCAGAGAGTTGCAACCACGTTATACGCCATCATCATCACCCCACCGGCATTGATGATGCAGCTATTTACAAGGTTAATCAATCTGGGGAAATTTGATAAAATACGTGCGCTTCGTATTCAGGATGTGGTGGAAAGAAATAAACTGTTCGACCGCATCTGTCCTACGGTGAAGTCCAGCGGGGATATCTACTGTCCGCTCAGGTGGACATTTATTCCGGAGGGAAAAGAGGTCAATCCCACTATTCTGGAAAAGGATTTGTTGAAGATGGGAATTCAGTTATACTCAGCAGAGCGCTTTGTTGTAGGTAACTACAGCGTACCTCAGGCCGTTCGGATCTCGCTGATCTCAGAGCATGATCCGGAGAAATATGAAGCAGGGCTGGAAATGATAAACCGATATTTTGCATAATGTGTTAGGTGGACTTAGTGATGATGGTGAGGAAGCGCCTTATAACGGTGAGCCGGAATATAGTATCAATACTGAAAAGGCGACGGCACTTGGATTTCGTTTTTCCAATTTGAAGGATTGGATCTATGAGCTGTTGGATTATTATATTGTAGATGAGAAATAGTAGTCGATTCATAGAAGTGAATACTTCGAGGAAAAGGAAAGGCTCCACAGGTTTATTTCTGTGGAGCCTCATTTTGTCAAATCTAGGCTGTTCTCTTATGAATTTTTAGGATTTTTACATCCTCACGTTTTCTCCATTCATCAAGCTGTCTTTCACCCATTCGTTTTTTTATGGTAACGGGCATGCCGATTGGATTCAGATACTCCATGGAAACTACCAGATTTTTTCTTTCTTCTGCAAACATTCTTATTACCTCCTGTTTGTTTCATTCCATCGCAGCCTTGCGGTGGACTTGACTTGTTGTTCCTTTTACAGCTATAATAATAACGTGCAGAAATTGATTTGAATATCGATTATTTGTTTATTTTTATAAATATATCGTGCGCAGGAGTGATATTATGATAAATCCGTGTGATATTCTTACATTCTTACATTTGCTGAGGATAAGTCTCAGATTATTTCGTACAATAACCCTCAATTCCGTTGCTTTAGCCAGGAGATTTATTTCTCTGAAACAGCAATGTATCAGGTGACAGAGCACTGGCATGAGGATCTGGAGTACCTCTATGTGAAGGAGGGCGTCTTTCGGTGTAGTGTCAGCGGGACAACGATCACGTTACACGAGGGAGAGGGAATTTTTATCAATTCCAAGCGGATTCATTCCAATGGAACAGTCCGCAATAAGCGTTGTCTGCTCTATTGCGCTATTTTTCACCCGTCCTATTGCTGTGCCTCTGATTATATTGAAAATAAATATGTCACACCTGTCATAAAGTCTGGCACACCTGACTATATTCTGCTTCAAAAAGGAGACTGGACAGAGGAGATCCTGACGGTTCTGACCGATCTGTTCGAGCGACCTGCCAGTCCGGTGCTTGAGCTCGAGGTTCTCGAGGCCTCGTATCGCATTCTCGGTATTCTGTACCAGAATATAAAGCCAGGCGACTCCATCGTGCCCAGTATTTCCTTGTATGAGGATACGTTTAAGACCATGGTTACTTATATCGGGGATCATTATATGGAGAAGCTTTCGCTCGATGATATTGCCGCTGCGGGCAATATCGGCAAGACGCTGTGTGCAAAGATTTTTAAGAAATATGCCTCGAAGACTCCGGGAGATTATCTCGTGCATTACCGGATCACCAAGAGCATGGAGTGGCTCTCGGACCGCAATCGCAAGATTACGGATATCGCGTTATCCGCCGGCTTCAACAGTGCCAGTCACTATACGGAGACCTTCCGGAAGTTAATTGGGTGCACGCCCAATCAGTTTCGAAATGCCAAGGAGCGGGATCATGTCACCGCGGTGGCAAACTACTGGTAAAGGTTCGTCCGTTACCACCCGAAGTGTTCTTCCACAATCCGAAGGGTATCCGAGATGCTTCTATTGCGATCTCTTTCAATCCAGAAAAAATCGCTGTCCTTAATCTCCTGACTAGGTTTGCTCTCCGGGACTTCGGTCGTATTCGGAGAGCATTCTTTTCTTTCTCCAATCGGCAGGGGATTTCTGATCAAGAACACGATGCGGGACGGATCTGTCAAGCTTTGTGCCTCCTCTACGAGAAGCTGGCAGTCACAGATCACGCAGCAATCCTGCGAGAAGCGGATCAGATCCAGCAACACAAAATCAAGCTGCTCTCTTGTATTGTTGCGAAGCCAGTTCTTCCCTTCCTCCAAACTATGTTCTAGCAGACCGGGATCGTCCTCAAAATTTCTATTCATTGCAGGCTGATGCATGGCATCCGACAGCTTCAAATGCGCTTCAAAATGCGCATCCATGTCGTAAACCGGCAGGTGGTATTTTTTCCCCAGCTCTCTGGCTATCGTTGTCTTGCCACTGCAGGGCATTCCTGTTATAAAGTATACATTTTTTAGATATTCTCTTAATACGTTATCCTGAAAAAGCCTTCTCTGTTCCTCATTTATCTGCATCAAAGAGGCTGTACTGCTCGTATTTCTCCGGAAGCTCCCGCATGTAGGCAAAGCAGGCATCCGGGGTATCCATGATGCCATGCTTCTTGCAGGTGTCATGGAATATGGAAAGAAGCCTGCGGGAGTCCGGGCAGGGAAGCTCATAGGCATTGCCGTAGGTGCGTATATATTTTTCCTTTATGCCGGGGAAATGCTTATCGAGCGCAGCGTAATAGTATTCTCGGTCACCCTCTCTGAGCGTGAGTCCGGTTCCAAACATAATGATTCCTTTGACTCCAGCACGGATGCAGTAGTCGAGAATACCCCGCATATTTTCTTCGCTGTCATTGATAAAGGGAAGAAGTGGTGTCAGCCATACAACCGTAGGTATTCCTTCCTCTTTAAATCGAAGTAATGCCTCAAATCGTTCTTTTGTCGTAGAGACATTTGGCTCTACAATACGGCACAGCTCTTCATCATAGGTTGTAAGTGTCATCTGCACCACACATTTGGCCTTGTCATTAATGGATTTTAGCAAATCCATGTCGCGAAGGATTCGGGTGGACTTGGTCTGGATCGCCAGACCATATTCGTACCGATCGATAATCTCGAGACAGTGTCTGGTAAGCAGCAGGTCGGTCTCATGGTGGTTGTAGGGGTCACTCATGGCGCCGGTGCCGATCATACATTTCTTTCTTTTGGATTTTAAGGCTTTTTCCAAAAGCTCGGGGGCATTCTGTTTGACCTCGACATCCTCAAATGGGTGTTTCATGTCATAGCATACACTTCTCGCATCGCAATAAATGCAGCCATGTGTGCAGCCACGATATAGATTCATTCCATTCAGGGCAGACAGGATGCCTTTTGCCTGTGTCATGTGCATGGATTTTACCTCTAATAGAAGGGGGAATTTAATTTTGAAAATAACAATAAAGCATGTAGGTGTCGGAGTGCAAGCCTATGGGAGCCGCAGCCACTGAATGCAGAATACAACGAAACCTATGCCATAGCCTAAAGGTGCGAGATACCACAGATTCTCATGGAGCAAAAAGGCTCCCAAAAAGCCGGTAAGGCAAAGGGTTGCATTGACAAAAAAAGTGATTCTGATTCCCCTAAGCTTACTATCTGCCCGGTCAATGGACAGTGCGACAGCCGCGAAGGCGAGTCCGACGAAAAATCCCCAGGCCAGATAATCGATTGCCATCTCAACAGATGGCCACATACCGATTTGAAAATAAGTCGGCACCTCGGCTCCCTGTTCGAGGAGTCTGCGTGTTACGGATATATTCACAATATGTGCCGCACAAGTCAGCGTGCATGCACACGCCATGAAAGTAAGCATCAGATCCCGGTACACTCTCGAAGCGGCTGCGCAGTCGCAAAACCGGACAAGTAAAAAGAGCGTAGCGGGTGCGCTGACCATGGTCATGATCTCCCAGACGGTGAGTACTAGCGATTTACCGGTTACAAGAAAGGCTGCAACAGATAGAAAATACAGGATGACTATTCCTATGCCGGAGGATGCATATCTTTTATTCATTCGTTATTCTTCTCCAAGTAGTTGATAATCGCCTGGTTAACGATGTCCGGTCGTTCATGATTAATCCCATGTCCCGCGTTGTCGATCCAAAGGGTGTTCATGTGATATTGCTCTAAAAGTGCACCGCCGCCCAGATTCATAAATGGATCCTTTCGGCCTGCAATGTATAAGAATTTATCCCGAATCGCATCGATATCATCTCGCTCGAAAGACTGCACCTTGTGATAAAGCATGGCATTACGACGAAAGCCCACCATCAGAAGCTTGAAATGAGAGAATATTTCGTCATTGTCTGTAAATGCACTGTAATTATCGCCAGTCATCTTCTTAATCAACCGAATCACATTCTGATCTGTCGGAAGGAGTGCCTCGGGCAGGAATATCTTCATCATAGTGGACATCGCACTTTTGCCGGTGGAGATTGGAATAGAGCCTGCCATGCTGATTCCCTTCCTCACTCGATTGGGTCTCATAATGGCATACATCTGTGTCAGATATCCGCCATTGGATACTCCCAGCATATACACTTCCTTTAACCAGAGAGAATCTAACAGCTCATCAAGCCATAAAACATCCTGAAAGTTTTTGTTGTAGCCTTCTCCCGGTATACTTTTTCCAGGACCTCCTATCGTATCAACCGCAAAGACATGAAAATGTTCGCTAAGAGCCTTTGCATTGTATATCCACATAAGCGCCGAATCATCGCCCACACCATGAAAGAGCACTAACGGCTTCTTATTCACATCACCAAATTCAATCACATGCGTAGTGCCATATCTCCCTTTTACGTCTCTTTGCAGTACGTCAATTCCCCACTCGGAGAGTAACACATCATAGCTGTCAAGAATCTGCCTTTTTACTTTGTCATTTTTATAGATCCGCATGCTTCGTTCCCTCTCTGGCAATCCTTTCATAAAATATTTCTATGAGGTTATCAAGCTCTTCGCATGCTGCTTCTATTTGCGTCTGCTTGTCTTCCTTCCCAAGCACATACCGGTCAAACACGTGAAGAATCAAGCTCAAATAATCCTTTGCCAGATAGTCCGGCGAAATATCCGCAACCAGTTTTCTCTTCTGCATAGCTGAGAATACAGCAAGACACTGTGACAAAGGCATGTCATACACCAGCTTCAGATACATTCTATCGGCCAATGCATCTGACATTCTTTCAATATTAAGCATGGAGATGAGCTTACATACATAGGCATCACAGAAATATTGCCGCAGAAAATTTCTGGCTACCATTTGCATAGCCGGGGTAGATACCTGCGTTGTCATCTGAAAGGCGTTATCAAACGCATTACGCATATCCTCCACCAGTTGATCTACCTTAGCATATAGAGAATTCAATAGCTCTTCTTTATTTTTAAAATGATAGTATAAGGCGCTTTCCTTAAGTCCGAGTTCTCCGCAGATATCTCTGACAGAGACGCCGCTATAACCTCTTTTCGAGAACAGATCGAGAGCCACTGCCTGCATATTCTCTTTATTATTCACACAATATTTCCTCGCTTAACGTTTGTTAAGTACACTATACCTAACAAACGTTAAGTTGTCAAGTACAATATATTCCGTACCAATCATCCCTTGGTCGCACCGAGCGTCACTCCTTTTACAAAATATCCCTGCACAAAGGGGTATACCACGAGAATGGGAACGGATGCAACTACGGTAATAGCGGCCCGCATGGATGCCGGTGTAACGGTATTGGCATTCTTGGCGGCTTCTCCGTACATACTTGCCGCACTCTTTCCAGCCTGCATGGAGGAGGATAACAGCTTCATCATTTCGTATTGCAGTGTTGTGAGATGGTCTGCACCGGAGGCGTAGAGAAAGGTATCAAACCATTGATTCCATGCACCCACGGCACACCATAATGCGATGGTTGCAAGAACCGGCTTACAGCAGGGCATGACAATCTGCCAGTAGCAGCGGAAATGTCCCGCTCCATCCACCATGGCTGCCTCCGTCAGAGATTCCGGTAAGCCCTGCATAAAGGATTTGATGACAATGATATTATAAACACTGATTACTCCCGGAAGGATATAAACGGCAAACCGATTGAGAAGTCCCAGATCTTTTATCAGGAAATAGCTCGGAATCAGTCCGGCCGATACATACATGGTAATCAGGAAGAAGGAGGTAAAGAATTTTCTTCCAACCAGTTCCTTTCTGGATAGCACGTATGCGATAAGAGAGCCGACAACCACGCCAAGCACGGTCGAGATCACTGTCCTCAGAACCGAATTGACGGCTGCTGTTATGATCAGCTTATCCTTGAAGATGTACTCATAGCTATATGTGGAAAAGATTCTCGGAAAGAAGGTAATGCCACCACGCAGGGTATCCTGTGCATCGTTAAAGGATACTGCGATGGTATTCCAGAACGGATAGAGCATTACGACAATTGTTGCCAGCATAATACATGTATTTATCACTGTAAAAATGATATTTTCTAAGCTTGATTTCCTTATTTTCATAAACCCATTTCTCCTACATCAGACTATTCTCGCCCAGTTTATTGGCAATACGATTTGTTCCAAATACCAAAATAAGCGAAATAACAGACTTAAATATACCGGCAGCGGTTGCCAGAGAGTAGTTTCCGATTTTCATTCCGTAATTTAAGACGAACAGGTCAATGGTCTGTGAAACGTCTGTCAGTAATCCGCCGCCCAGAATATAGGGAATCTCAAAAACAGCATTGAGCGCCCAGCCCAGATTCATAATCAGCAGAACAACGATGGTAGACCGGATGCCGGGGAGGGTAACGTGCCACATTTTGCCAAATCTCCCTGCACCGTCAAGCTCAGCTGCCTCATAGAGCTCCTGATCAATTCCGGTTATAGCAGCAATATAGATAATAGAATTCCAACCGGTTTCCTTCCAGACACTCGCAAAGGTGGTAACCCACCAGAAAAGCTTCTGCTCTCCGAGAAAGAGAATCGGCTCCTTTATTATGTGTAAGGCCATCAGTAAATTGTTGACCACACCATCACTTCCTGTTGAAAGCATGGTCTGTACAAGAGAACACACAATAATCCAGCTTAAAAAATGCGGCAGATAGGAAACGGTCTGTGTGATAGACTTAAATTTCTTATTTTTGATCTCGTTGAGCAGCAATGCAAAAACAATTGCAAACAAAAAGCTGAATATCAGATTCAGGAGAGACATCGCAAGGGTATTGCGAAAGCTCCTCCAAAATTCAATATCGGTAAAAAGAAATTTGAACTGGTCGAGGCCGACAAATTCAGACCCCTTATATCCTCTTGCAGGCTTAAAATTCTGGAAGGCCATGATCCAGCCGGTAAGTGGGTAATAGGAAAACAAAAAGGTATATGCAACACAGGGCAGAAGCATGAAATACAGTGCCTTGTTTGTCTTTATCTTTTTAATCATGAAAGCTCCTTTCGCTAAGGAGAAGCGGGAGGGTTTCCCCTCCCGCTTCTCTGTAATCTTATTTTACCAACCCATCTTTGCTGCAATCTGTCTGTCTACTTCATCCTTCAGGGCATCGGTATTGAGTGCGTCGAAATCTGTCAGGAAGGTGCTCCATAGATTCTCATACTCAGTTTCATCCTTTGCAAGAACCATTCTGGAGAAGCTCTTTACGCACAAGTCCGTAATCTTCTCGTTGACAACCGAAGCTTCGCTTCCGTCGCCGAGGTTCATCGCCCAAATCGGGTAATAAGCAGGTCTGACAGTCGGAGGAGAAAGCAGCTCAGCAGGATACTGGATGTTGTATGCCTCTAAGAATGCCTGGTCATACTCGGTCTGCTGTGCAAGATACTCTGCTGCGGACTGATCGGTGTTTGCTGCACAGCCATCCTGGTAGAGTCCCCACCAGCCGGGTGTGTATTTTGCCAGCTCATTTCCGGTCAGGTCACGTGCCTTTGCCGTGTCACGTCTGATCTCACGTGCTTCATCCGTTAACACTCTATCTGAATTTCCGTCTGTGTAATTCCAGTCGGTTCCCTCAATACCCCAGCGAAGGTAATCCTGAACCTCTCTCTGTAACAGCCAGTCAAAGTACGCAAGCACTCTCTCGGGATTCTTACAGTTGATGGAGATACCAACACCATTCGAGCCGGTAGGCAGTCCATTGGAGCCATCCACGTAGCCGTCTTTTACGCCGGGTGCTGTAACCGGAACTGCTACATAGGTTCTCTCATATTTACCATCATTCTTTAATAAAGACTCGCCCTGCTGGAAGTTCCATCTCTGGTCAAAGAATCCGAGAACGCTTCCGGAGGTAATATTTGCAATATACTGATCGTAGTTCTCGGTCAGGCACTCTGCATTGATGACACCCTTGTTATACTCTTCGTTAAGCTTTTTATAAAAGGTATGTGCTTCCTCACTGATCTGGTAAAAGGAGGATTCATATGGAGTCTTTGTGGTATCCACAAACATGGCTCCATCGTTGCTGGCACCCTTCAGGCACTGCGGCTCATTGATAAGTCCCCAGTTTCTCCAGCCATCATTGAGTATTTCAAAGCCTCTGGTCGCAACACCGTCAATGGTCGGATTTTCTGCCATATAGCCCTCAATTACATCAAAATACTGATCTAAGGTCTTAATCTCCGGATATCCTGCCCACTCCAAAACTGCCTTCTGTACAAAGAAGCCGATGCCGGCCTCGAAAATCGGAGGCGCAGAGGTAATTCCATCGTTATTCAGATAGGCATACATCTCAAGCTGGTAAACATGGCCATCCTCCTGCTTCTGCTCTTCAATGGTATCCTTGTACATCGCCCAGAGGTTTGGATAATTCGGAAGATAATCCTCAAGTGGAATCAGCGCGCCCTCTGATATGAGCTTTGTCGCTGAGTCTCCTGCGAAGATGAGATCCGGATAATCACCACCAGCCATCATGACACCTAACTTCTGATCCAGATCACCAACAAGATACTCATACTTCAGGGTAACTCCCGTTAGTTCCTGGATCTTGTTGATAAATGGGTTATCCTCTGACGGAGCAACACCGGAGTCTCTCAGAAAATATGTAAAGGTAATCGGGTCATCCGCATCTGCCATAGCTGTAAGGCCGCCATAGCTTGTGATCCCATCCACTACCTTATTTTCCACCGCTTCGGGCTGTGCTTCTTCTGCTGTTTCAGTAGTCGTCTCAGCTTTTTCTACGACAGTTTCTGCGGTATTCTCTTCTGCCACTCCACCACAGGCTGTCAATGAAAAAGCGAGCGTTGCTGTCAGCAATGTTGCCAATAACTTTTTCTTTTTCATTTTATTACTCCTTCCTTTTGCAACTTGTAAGACAAGTGTAACAAGAATTATTCCGGAAGAAATTCCCAAAACTGTAAGGATTATTCCACAGATTATACTTTTTGAAACTGTTTTTTATAGGATAAGGGCGCCATTCCCTCCACGGCTGTAAATTTGGCTACAAAATGCTTGCTCTCCAGATATCCCACTGCTTCTGCAATCTCGTAGACACGCAGATCCGTGTCTCTTAGCAGCTCCTTTGCCTTTTCGATCCGGAATCTGGCAAGCATACTGTTAAAGCTAAGTCCGGTCTCCTTCTGAATGCATCTGCCGAGATAGGCAGGATTGACATGCAGGGCATCTGCTACATCCTTTAGCATCAGCTGTCTGGTGTAATTATGCCTGATATATTCCATGGCCTTCTCCCCAACTCCAAGCTTCTGCTTCCTTTTCATCTCATTTCGGCAATGAAGCACGCAGACAATGTACTCCCTGCATTTGTTCCGCATCTCTGTGCAGGTCATGAAAAACGGTTTATCCTGCCATCTCTCGGCACCAAGCGGGTTTATCATATCCTCCCGGCTTATTATGAATTCCTTGAGAATGTAGAAAATCCGGTAGTACAGGTCCACCATGGACGTGTATTCCATATGTTTTGCCCCGGCCTTTTCAAAGATTGTGTCAAGAATCTGAAGTGCTTCACATTCATTCTCCTGTTCAATGGCCTCTCGCAGATGCATAACATCGTCCTTTAGGTGACTCCAGCAATCCGTTTCCTCCTGCCTGGTTATTTTTGAATAGAGAACCAGGCTCTTTTTCTTCTCCCAGAACAGATCCGTCAGCATAGTATACAAATGTGTATCAAAATCCGTACGGAAGGTATTTCCTGTCCGGTCAAATACATTATCATCAATCAGAATGGCACATTCCATCCCCTGATTCTGAAGGCGGTTCATCACATGAGACAGGAGAAGCTCATTCATTATGCCCTGAAGCTCAAGTGCTTTTCGCGAGCAGAGGAAGGAGTAAACGCCTCCCTTGCACAGGAATAGTTCCACCTCGTCCTTCAAAAGCTCCTCGAGGCTTTTCTCAATGCGTCCACAGACATCCTCAAATGGAGGGTGCCTCAGTACAGCCACATGCATGAGCTTAAAGTCCTTATAGCCTTCGCGTTCTCCGTTGCCCTCCTGATACATCTGCTTCAGCTTATAGGAGGCCATGTGAATCCGGTCTTTTCTGTCAATGTGATTCTTTTTATCAAGCTCTTCTCTCAGCTCCTTCAGAAAGTCTGTGAACTCATCCTCATCCAGGGGCTTGGTAAAATAGCCCTTTGCCCCGAACTGGAGTGCCTTTTTTGCATAAGTAAAATCGCTGTAGCCGGACAGAATCACAATATTGGTATGCTGCAGGTCACAGCCTCTTGCTGCCTCGAGAAAGCCGATTCCGTCGAGTCCGGGCATCCGGATATCAAGCAGCACCAAATCCGGTTGAAGCTCTTTTGCCTTGCAAAGTGCCTCCTCGCCATCTCTTGCCGTCGCGCAGAGCGAAAATCCATATTTTTCAAAATCAATGACCTTGGGAATGCTCTCCCTGATTGCCTTTTCATCATCCGCTATCATAAATGTGTACATCATCGTACCTCCGGAATTCTGACAGTAACGGTGGTTCTTGTTCCCTCCTCACTGTCAATGTCAAATGAGAAATTATCACCATAGTAAAGCTTCAGTCTGCGATACACATTGGCAAGACCTACGCAGCCCTTGGTGTCCCTGCCGTCTCCATACAGTGTGTCCCTAAGCTCCTGCAGCTTTTGTGGGCTGATTCCACCTCCACTGTCTTCTACCACAGCAACTAAGAACCCCTCCTGCACCATCGCATGAAAATGAATCCAGCGTTCACTTGAGCTTGCTTCCATGCCATGAATCGAGGCATTTTCGACTAACGGCTGCAGAAGCATACGCGGAATCAGACAGTTCCAGGCATTCTCCTCAACAGTGAGCTCATAGGTAAATTCATCCTCAAAGCGGTATTTCTGCAGGCACAGGAAATCCTCCAGAATGGTCATTTCCTCCCTGAGCGGAATCAGATTATCCTCCCAGTTAATCATATGGCGGAACATTTTTGCCATGTGCTTGATCATAGTAGCCGTTTCCTTCTCGCCCTTGATCATTGCCTTGAGCCGGATGCTTTCCAGCGCATTAAACATAAAGTGGGGATTTACCTGACTCTGGAGTGCCAGAAGCTTCGCCTTATTTGTCTCCTTCTCCAGCTCAAGCTGTATCAGCTGTGACTGATCCACCAACGCAAAGACATGTCTTTTTACTGAAAATACTCCGCAATATATGATCGTAAGTGTGATGATCACAGATATCAGCGTCACTGCAAGCTGAATCCTTCTGCTCGAGGTAAAGCCCTGTGAGATGACGTTGTCGTCATAAACACCATAGAGATAGAGCGGATATCCTTCCAGCTTCTGCCTCATTACGGGATATCCGTCAATCCTTACCTTGTCATTGGTGAACAGTCCGGGCTTAAGCTGCTTTGACTCCCTTCCAGCCACAAGAATCCTTCCTGCATCATCGGCTATATACATGTTCTCGAGCAGATTGGATTCGCGAAGTATCTGTTTGAAGGATTCTAAGTCCAGGGAAAGCTTAATATAGTTCTCGAATGTCCGATACTGATCGTAGTAATCAAGAGCACACAAAATACTCACGTTCAGTCCTTCTGACGCCTGCGAGCGACTCTTTTGCGTCTCACAGATTCGGAGGTAGACATCCTGTCCGGACATGATATTCTGCATATTCAGATAGGTCGGTTCATCGTCGAGAGCCTTGAAATCCGCATCCGGGAGAGACTGAATATAGACACTGGGCATAATGGTATCGTTTGTTGTGTACAATTTCATTCCGGCAACACGGTAGCTGTAAAACGCTTTGTCGCGAAACATATCAAGCAGCTCATCCTGATAAAGCACTAGAAAATCATAAGCCGATTCATAGCGTTGATCCATATAGCGGTAGAGCCGCTCATCCTTGCGGTATAGAACAGCGAGAGCGAGGGCATTGTTTAGTGAGCTTGTGATCTTTTTTGCTTTATCATCCATGGAGTCCTCGATCTTGCCGACAAGCTCTGTGCGGATTCGAGTTTCCGCCTGTACAAAATAGACGATATTCTGTATGGCTACCGGAATCGTGATAGCAAAGAAAATCAAAAGAGCCAGCTTTCCAAAGGACAGTTTCTTTATTTTCATAATGGTTTTTCACTTTCGTGGATTTGGGGTCAAAAATAATATCTGATTGATATATGCCTTGTAGTAACCATCCGCGGCAAACTGCCTGCGCTGGTCAGGATATCTGCGGGAGTCTCCGTGTATCGGTATATTTACCCTTGCCCCGATATAGTCCGCCATCTCGGTTGCCTCCCCGGGACCCATTGTGTAGACATCATTTACGGTATAGAGCGCGTAGCCGATATTTTTGTCGCGAAGCGGATATTTGTTCTCCGTGAAGTCGCAGTCTGCAGAGTGATAAACGCTTGTTCCGTCAAAGGAAACGATATATCCCACATTCGAGGACGCATTGTGTATTCCGCGTCCGTCTCCCGGTACGGCTTCTATTGTTACCTCTCCGTCATCAAACACCTGATATTTACCATCGACGAGTGCTTCCTTCCAGGTAATGACCCGGCAATCGTCCTTTTTCGCACAGAGTGATGGCACGTTATGATCCGAATGACTATGTGTAATCAGTATATAGTCTGCCGGTTCTATGTAGTTGAATTTTGTGGGGTAAAATGGGTCAATGTAGATGACCTTTCCGCCGGATGTCTTCAGCTTAACACTTGCGTGTCCGATAAACACAAGCGACGGTGTGGTAAGATAATATGTCATTCCCTCCAAAAAGGATAAAAGAAGCGCGATTGACATTGCAAGGAGCACCTTCCGCACACCGATTTTCCTTTTATCTGTATTCTTCGGAGGCTGTTGTCTAAGCAGCTTGCGCGCAAGCCTGCAAAGCAGTTCGCCAGTCAAAAGACTGCAGCCTACCACTGCTGCCGCATACAGCATCAGATTTGCAGAAAAGAGCTCGATGTATGGCTTTCCATTTCTTTCGATCAGAAACCGGAAAACGGATAGATATATCCCGCCAGTCAGGAATATGGGCAGGGAATTTTTTCCAAGAAATGTGACCGCTGTTTCGTGCTCCGGTTTCCTGTATGCGGCAAGAAGCATTCCTATAACCAATCCTATCCCGGCACCAATCAGCCAGTCGCGGCTCACCGGCCAATAGACAAGGATTCCGATTCCCCAGATAATAGCTTCTTTTACTTTCCCTTTCAGGTCATAGCCGATGCAAAGAAAGAGGAGCAGGATCGGAAGCAGACCGAGCTTTTGAAAGATCTGCAGCTGTGTTGCCAGCACAAAGGCTTCTTTCCTTGCGATCGCATGTAACAGGAACAGCAGCACCGCCATTCCCTTTATGTCCGTGCGGTTGCAGGCTTTTCTTCTGATCAGCCAAAGCCCCGGCAGAAGCAAAAGAAGAACCGGTGTGTACAATATCATGTTTCGTATTATCATGCTGTAGTTCCTTTCTACTCCTGATTTGAAATCCTATCTATGTGGAAATGTGCAACGACCGAGTCATCTCCTTTGGTGAAGGCATGGATGTCTCCGGTTGTGAGGTTATAAAGAACCGAGTACTGCGCCTTGCCGGGGACAACCACCTCGGCAAGCAGCTCGAGAGCCTCCTCCTCTGAGAGAATGCCTCCTGTTTCCGCCAGTCTGTCGACGACCTTTGCATATCTGTCCTTGCCAACCCCACAGTGACTGGAGTCATACAAATCAAAGTTTGTGACGACCGGTGTCTCCACGGTAACAAGCTCTCCCTTGCAGAATTCAACCACTACCGAACGCCCCGATGCGTCCGCTATCATAAAATGGTTGGGCGTCCTTCCCAGATAGTAATTATATTGTTTCATGAGCACGACAGCTTCCTCGACAGTTCTGGCATTCTCTAACACCATGCGAACCGCGGTCGAGGTATTCAGCGTCGGGGCCGCCTCTACTACTCCCGGTCTCGCGGTTCCGCAGTCCAGTATCGACATAGCAACGCCGTACTCGTTCATCCCGTCGGTCGTAAGATATGGCGCTGCTAAAATCTTGGAATCACTTATGCCAGGTATCCCGGTATCGGGAGCGTTTATCTCGTCATATCCTAAGAACGCAATGTCGGATGCGCTCATGCATTGATATCCGGTTTCAGGGTTCGTGAGAAGCATAACGACAGGAGAAAACCAGTAATCCAGGTTTCTCCCAAACAGTACCTCCCCTTCCATATTGCGGCAGACAAAGGAGGTGCATTTGCCCGGTGCATCCAGAATCTTTGTTTCAAAGCCATGCATCAGATAACGAGCAACAAATTGTTCCAGCTCCTCATCGCTTTTTGCACCCTGCTCTAAGAATTCATCAAAATGATAGTCTGCATAGTACACCATGCTGTACATGTTCTCCGGCTCTTCCTGCAAGAAGGTGTTCAGGGTTTTGAGCTCCGGTTCAAAGGTCAAAAGGAACATCAGAAGAAGGGTGATGATTCTCATAGGAAATACTCCTCAAGTCCCAAAAAATATCCACATGCTTTTGCAAAGGCTTCATATCTTTTACGAACGTCATATTCATTTTTTTCATTAAAATAGGCATTGCGCTGATAGCAGTTCACTGCGATGGCTCGCTTGATAATACCCAGATAAACGGTGGCGTTGTACTCCATAAATTCTTCCAGAGAAATTCTGGGACTAATGATTCCATCCTGTATCTCCCTGCCAAGCTCAGCCAGAATCCTTTCGTCCATCGCTCTCTCTTCTGCGGCATTGGGAAAGATTCGTCTGGCTCTGTCGGGAAAGTTGTCTGCCAGTATGCCATACTCCATCTGAAGCTTCTTATGGGGATAGAGGTATTTCTGTGTTTCCTCTCCCCACACTCCGAGTATTTCCTTAACCAGCCCGGCCAGTAATTCCCGGCGTTTTGAAACGGTATCCTCACCAGCCGGCAGCTCTCTGAGTGCCTGTATTTCAGCTTTCTTCTGATCAAAAACTGCATTTAGTATGTCGATGGACTCATATTGCTCCATCCGGATGCGGCTTAGCAGGTCGGTCAGAACCTCGTCAATATTTTTATAATACCGGTAGATTCCGCCCTGACTGATTCCGGCTTCATCAATGATGTCCTGCATCGTAACACTGCTCACGGTCTTTCGCTTGCAGACCTCGAGCGCTGCGTCTATGATGCTTGCTTTCTTGATCTCGTAATATTCCTTGGATACTCTTGACATTTTTCTCTTCCTGAATGATTTATAATGAATCCAGATTCATTATAATGGAATTGGTTTCAGTATATAAGAATTGTTATGACGGAGTCAAGAAAAAAGATGATGTCTACTGTAGAGTAGCAGAAACGGCTTGGGAAGTGATTCTGAAAACCGGCGAGAAAATTCCAAAAATTATACTTTGGGGTGGGACTTTCCGTACGAGTTTTTCTCGTGTAGTTCCAAAAAACAGCAATTCACAGTCTTTTTTGGAACTGACAGAACATTTTTTCCCTCATAGTCCCAAAAAATGGCAAATCGCCGTTATTTTGGGACTCTCAGGAATATTTTCTTTGTATAGTTCCAAACCTTTACGTTTTGTGATTCTATTTTATTTGCCCAAAAAACAAAGTAGTGACTGTATCAAATACATATCACTACTTCTATTCCGATTCCATGTGAAATTTATCGATGAAAACTAGCACAACGCCGGCATGAATTTTGCAAAGAGGAGAAGTCCGTTCTCTCCGGCTGTTACCTCATGCGGAATTCCTTCCGGAATAATGGAGATTACGCCCGGCTCATACTTTAAGCCTGCGCCGTCATTTATGCACCTGCCCTCTCCGGCGATTACCTCATGAGTTTCCAGCTGAGTTTCATGAATATGATTCCGTATTGCTTTTCCCGGTGCAATTCTTACCAGGTGATAGCTAAATCTTGCGTCGGTGTCCTTCGCCGTAATCATGTGCTTGAGCTCAACTCCCTCAAAGGTTGGGTGCTTCGACCACTCTATCTGGTCAAAGCTCTGCGTCGTCTTTGGAAGCTCCATTCTTCCATGGTTAAATGCTTCAAATACTTCGTTTGTCATAGAAATGTCCTCTCTTTCTTTTTTCTAAGGCAATTCTATATGGGTTTTACGATTCAGGCTTTGAAAGCTCGGATAAGGTGCCGTCCTTTAGCATCTCTACCTATGTATCGTTGACTGCCTTACAGAGCTCTGCCTCATCCTGCGGGAACATGATGTAGGTATCCTCACACATAACAACATCGGTGATAACGAGGTTGTCGATATCAAGGTCATTCATTACACTTGCGAAGGTTGCGCTGTAGGTCAGGGAAGCATCTACCTGTCCGTTGGAAACCTTTTTGTAGCCATCGGCTGTGGTCTGGTCGGATACGGCATTGATAACGACCTCTGCTCCGGGATGTGCGTCATTGTAAGCAAGAAGCATCTGATACTCATAAGCACTCGGGTTCTGGTCAAGGCTCTTACCTGCCATGTCTGCCATGGAAGTGATTCCGGAGTCATCTCTTACAGCAAGCACCATCGGGCTTAAACAATAATACTGATCCGGGAACAGGTACTTTTCTTTTCTGGCATCTGATTTTACAAGCTCATGTGCCAGCATATCCAGAGACCCGGAATCGAGTGAAACAATCAGAGTGGAGAAATCCATTGCCTGAATATCGAATTCGTACTGCTCGAGTCTCTTGTCCAGTTCCTTAAGCACATCGATGTCGTAACCGATTACTTCTCCATTGTCATCCAGATAACAAAAGGGAGCTGCTCCGTTTCCTGTTCCGACCTTGACTACACGAACACCACTGTCAGCCTTTGCGTCTCCGCAGCCTGTCAGTACTGTAGCTGCCATTGCCATTACCATCGCGATACTCATTACCTTGCTGCTTAATCTTTTCATAATTATCTCCTCCTCGTGGTTGATGTAAAACAATTTGCTGATCAAAGAGTGCTTTGCACTCTTTGGGCGCTGATGCGCGCAAGCTTTAGCTTGCAATTTTCTTCTGCGCATCAGTCGCATCCTGCCCGGAGGGCTTTTTATCGAATAGAAATGTTCTATTCGATAAAAAAGGCGCCTACATCCGGGACTTTTCCCAGATATAAACGCCTTTGTTTTCGCAGCAATTGTTTTATTGAGTCGAATTATAGAAATAAAATTTTGATTTTGCAACCCTTTTCGAAGAATTTGTTCATCTTTGTGAAAAAGGTAGTTTTTTTAGAAATTTTTTATTTTTTTATCGTCATTTTGTCAAACGGATCTTCTGGTAGATGCGTTTGATAAAGCTTCGGTCGTCATATGTCACCTCGTCCGTGTAGGAGCGCAGCCGTCTGATCTCTGCGGCATAGAGGAGCGTCACCAGGATCATCGAGCAACCGTCTGACACTGCATTCGCATACAAAACACCCGATAGTCCGTAGAACCGTGGCAGGATCAACAGCGCCGGAATCAAGAAGATACCGTGTCTGGAAAGAGAGACCAGTGTGGCAACCTCCGGCTTGCAGCACGCGGAGAAAAACATGCTGACAAGCATCTGGTAGCCTGAGAAGATAGCAAACAGCTTTGCGATGCGCATCGCCTCCACACCGAAGGCAATTAACTCGGCATCATCTTTACTAAAGAGATTGATCAGTACCTCCGGGCAGATCCGCATCATGGCATAGACAATAATGGCGAAAAAGAATGCCATCGCCTGCGACAGCAGGGTCGCTTTCCAGATACGGGAGTATTTTTTTGCCCCGTAGTTAAAACTGATGATCGGCGAGGCTGCCTGGTTGATGCCCATTGCGGTTGTGGTAATGAGGTTTTCCACAGCCGTCGCGGCGGCAACCGCAGATATACACAATTCACCACCTCCGATCAGACCATAAACGGGATCAAGATCTCCGTATTTCTGTAAGGATCTGTTTAACAGAATGTTGGTATAAAACGAGAGCATCTGGAAAATCGACGGAGCAATTCCAAACTTGGCGACAAAGAGCATCTGCCTGATGCTGACCACGCCAAAGCCCTTCCATTTCAGGTTGGATTTGCCGGTAAAGAAATAAGCCGCAGAGAATGCAGCGCCTGCAAACTGGCTGCAGATCGTACCGAGTGCTGCGCCCTCGATTCCCATTCCAAGCACGATGATAAAAACAGCATTCAGACCGATGTTGATAACGGCACCGATCATATTCGCAATCATGGAGTAGGTTGCGGAGCCCTCGGTCCTTATAATCGCAGCCAGTCCCATATTGAGCATATTAAAGACCTGTCCCCAGGCGATGATTCTAAGATACACAACGGCGTATTCAAAAATCTCCGTGCCCTCTTTTGCCCCAAAGAGCCTGACCCAGTATTCGGGAATGAAGGCAAACAGTGCCGTGACAATCAGCGCCATGCCTATTGCCTGGACAATAATATTCGTAAAAAGGCGGTTGGCTTTGTCATAGTCCCTGCTGCCGGTTGCCACGGCAAGCATCGCTGCCCCTCCCACGGTGATAAAGAGCGAAAGGGCTATGACAATATTATTAAAGGGATTTAGCACCGAGATTCCCCCGAGGGCATTGCGTCCCACATAGTTTCCCACGTAGATCTGGTCGACCGTCCGGTATAGATAGGTAGTCATATTTCCGAGAAGTCCCGGTATTCCCATCGAAATCAGTAATTTAAATAGAGAACCTGATCCCATTTTCTCTGCGTTTGCTTTTGCCATCCTGTGTACCTCCTGTTGCGGTTTCCTAAACAGAAAACAGCGCCATCCATTCCGGATGACGCCGTCGTCTATCGTTTTGTATTCTACAGTCAGTGGGGAAAAAAATCAACCCTTACTTGACGTCTTTACATACTGAAGAAATTCCATCGCCGCCTTCGGCATGGCTCTCTCTTTATTCCATGCCAGAACATATCGCGCCATGACGGACGGGTTGGTGATGGCTTTGATGCACAGGCTTTCCCTGGCGATGATATCGCTCGCAGAGGCCGGATAAATCGCAATTCCGATTCCCTGTCTGGTCAGCTCATAAGCACTCAGGGTATTGGCAATGTAGCAGCGAACCTTGGGCTTTGTTCCGGAAACCGCAAACCATTCTTCGATCTCATGAAGTCTGGAGTGTCTGGAGGGAATAAGCAGGTCGTAGGGTGCCAGCTCCTATAATTCAATGCTGTCCCCTTTCTTCCTGGCAAGCGGATGGTCAGTCGGCAGAATCGCTACCCAGGGCTCCTCATAGACATCGAAGGTGCCAAGTCCTTCCGCGTCAAACGGGGTCATGATGACTGCCAGATCGCAGAGACCTTTCTTAATTCTGGCGATGATGTCATCGGTATTGCCATTCCAGAGATTGTATTTTACATGGGGATATTGTGTGCGAAACTGCGCAATCCATCCAGCTAAGAGTGCGGGGGCATGTCCCTCGACATTCGAGAAGTAAATCGTTCCCTGCAGGCCCTGATCCATCTCGCGGATATCCTCCACCGATCTCTCGGACAGCTCGAGGATTCTGGTTCCGTATTGGCGGAAGAGCTCGCCCGCTTCGGTCAGCTCCATGTGGTGCGACGAGCGGATAAAGAGCTTCGTTCCTAGCTCGTTTTCCAGATCTTGTATCTGGCGGCTTAGCGGTGGCTGCGCAATGCAGAGCTTCTCTGCCGCTCTCGTGAAGTTCATTTCCTCTGCTACTGCAAGAAAATATCGAATGTGTCTCAGTTCCATGGGCTCCTCCTTGTGATACCTTTTGGGTATTATAACACGTTTATAATATGTATTTCAAATATTCTTCGATTGCTGTTATAGTAAAATCATCAAAAGGAAGACGTCTTCAAGTAGCAAATTCATAAAGCACCAACAGATCAAAGGAGGTAGTTGTTATGTCGAAATTAGTTGAATTCCTGAAAGAGTATTATTTTATATGCGCACACAAATAGAGTCTAATGTGAGAAATTAGGGGCTGGCCTTTCCGATTATCATCGAAAAAGCCAGCCCCTGATTGTTCTGTTAATATATCTATTTAGCAGCCAAAGAGCTTCGCTGCGTTTTCCATTCTCTCTGCGATCGGAACGTCAAAGGGGCAACGCGACTCACAGGCATGGCAGCCGATGCACTCGGATGCCTTATGTTCTAAGAGCTCATAATGAGACTGCACGGTTGCCGGTATCTGCGGCTGCATAACGGCAAGATCATAGTATTTATTGATCATGGCAATGTCGAGCTTCGACACACAGGGCTTACAGTGTCCGCAGTAGGTGCACTCTCCTTTGTAGGAGTGCAGCGGTGCATTCGCAATCACGGATGCGTAGTCCTTTTCCTCGGTGGAGGCTGTCTCATAAGCTACCGCTTCGTCAATCTGTTCCTTGGTATCATACACTTCTTATACTTGCTGCAGGCGGTACAATGAGGGAATCTGTATGTTCCATTAGGAGCCACAGCACAGTGTAATCGTATTTCTTTAGATATAGTAGAAGGGTCTTTTCCTAATCCGGCTGCTATGTTTCTGAAGGAACTTCCTTGCATAAGTTCTTGTTCAATATAAACTCTGTCAGAGAAGGTAAGGTGCTTTCCATTACCTTTAATTTTTCGACTCATAAGAGCCTCCTTTCTGACAGACAGATAACCTCTTATAGGATAAAAATTAAAAAGTACATGTGCAAGAGGTAAACGTCAAACCACTCGCCTTAACTAACAGCTGACTTTGTGCCATACTATAAAAAATCTAAAAACTCTTTGGAGTTTTTGTAGTTTTTATAGGAGGCTAAATCAAATGGACAA
>JAHAYJ010000091.1 GCA_018384375.1 Lachnospiraceae bacterium | reverse complement strand
GGAGAAGTCCCTTTCGATGAGGAAACTCTTAATAAACAAAAGGAGCTGCTTACAGCTCCACATTTAAATTCCTGGTTACATGTAATTGCTCAAAATGAATGCGCAGAGTATGTTTCCTACTGTGGCTTATGGTATGATAAAACAACGGATTATGTGTATGTTGAACCTGTGTGTACGATCCCGCAATATCGTAATAAAGGAATTGCAAAGAGTGTTCTTACAGAAGCAATGAAACGAGCATATGATTTGGGTGCAAAAAGGGCATATGTTATTTCGGACATGGAATTTTATAAGCGGTTAGGTTTCAAACAACATTCCCATTATACATTTTATTGGTATAACTAATGTTTTAGATGCTTGGGGAAGGAAAAGATGGTGCAATGATAAGACATGCAACGATAAAAGATGCTTCTAAGATAGCGGAAATATTGGTATTTACAAAGCAAATGAATTACAGAAGGATTTTTAGAAATGATAAAGTGTCATTTGGGAAAATGCAGGTCTACCAATTAGCAAAGGAATATATTGATAATCCGGATCAATTAGAAAACATTTGGGTTTATGATGATGAATTTGTCAAAGGAATGATACATATTGATGGAACTCAAATTGTAGAATTGTATGTTGATACTTTTTTTGAAAATCAGGGGATTGGCAGTATTCTTATAGAATTTGCTATTGAACAAATGAATTGTGATCGTTTATGGGTTTTGGCGAAGAATACCAAGGCAATACAATTTTATGAAAGACATGGTTTTGTACTTACGGGGAAAAAACAAATTGAAGAAGGTACAACAGAGTTTATTATACAAATGGAGCGTTAATTCCTAGCTTGCAGAAGCGACAAATCCTTGTGACATAAATATAGTACACGAGTACAAATGGGAAACCATGACATTTAATGTATTTGAGATGGGGACAGAGGAAGCAGTTTATAACGCATTTCAGGTTTTGAGCGATGGTGGATTCCCATTTAGCAAAATGTCTGAAACGAGTCATATATAGCCTGCGGTTTGGAAGGCCGCGGGGCACAGAAGCGAGGAACTGCCATAAATACCCCGCAGTTAGAAGCTTGCGGGGCATAGAAGCTGAAAAATGTCATATATGTCCTATAAAGCGGGATACAATGAAACAAAAATAATTTATTTTTTTGTAGGGGAAAATCAGATGGGGAGTTTTTTGAGATCCACGCTAAATACACGTCATACACGTTCAGTTTTTGAGGATAATCTGAAATTTATCAGAGGTGATGTTCCATAATGCAACTAAATGCAACATAATTCATATAAATGCGTAAAGACAAGTTGGTCGACAATATGTGGGATTCCTTTATGATAGAGATATAAGAAAATCTATGAAAGGAATCGAATCGTGTTGAAAAAAGGAATGAAATTGATAGGAATCATAGTTTGTGTTGTGTTAGTAGTTGGCATATGTATAGTAAGTTATTTTTGTTATCAGAATCTCCATTGGTGGGAGAAGGACATGAAGAAACTTACAGAGTTGGGTGCCGTTGAAAAAGAGGTTACTCTGCCAAATGGTAATGTGATCAATTACGGAGAGCTACCGGGTGAAGGACCGGCACTTTTGCTCATTCATGGTCAGATGGGTTCTTGGGAAGATTACGCATCTGTGATGCCGGAGTTGCACGAAAATTGGCACATATATGCGATTGATATCTACGGGCATGGAGAATCTACGCATGAAGAAGAATTGTACTACCTGGACACAAATGGAAATGACATGATCTGGTTTATTGAGAATGTGATAAAGCAGAAAACCGTTGTGAGCGGTCATTCAAACGGAGCATTGATCGCTGCTTATATAGCTGCTTATGGCGGAGAGATGGTAAAGGGTGTTGTGTTGGAGGATCCTCCTATTTTTTCGACACAAGGAGAAAATTGGGAGAACAGCTTTGCATATCTTGATACCTACAAGCCTTTACATGACTATATTTCTTCAGAGCAAACGGAATGTTGGCCGGCATATTATTTAAGACATTGTTACTGGGGAGAATTATTCATGAAGGATTCTATGCCGGGGATTGCAAATTATGTACAGCGTTATAGTGAAAAGCATCCGGGAGAAGAAGTGAAAATCTTCTTTATGCCATCCAGTGTGACCTGCGTTTTTCACTATGTAAATCAATATGACATGATGTATGGGGAACACTTTTATGATTTGACCTGGAACAACGGAATCAGGCATGAACAAATGCTATCAGATATTGAAATCCCATGCATATATTTACATGCAAAAGAAGAAGTGGCAAATAATGGGATTTATTTATGCGCGGCATCCAGGGAACAGGCAGAAAGAGCCGTTGCGTTAGTAGGAGATAATTGCAGGCTGATTGAAACAGATGACAGCAATCATAATATCCATGGTACGCATAAACAAATATATTTAGACACAGTCAATAGCTTTTTGAAAGAAGGTATAGAGTAGTATGCTGAAAGAAAATATTCTGATGCTTCGTAATGTAAACGGGTATTCACAGGAAGAAGTTGCTGAGAAAATAGGTATTTCCAGACAGGCCTATGCAAAATGGGAAAAAGGTGAAACAATTCCGGATGTGGAACGTTGTCAAAAACTGGCTGAATTATATGGTGTTACAATTGATGCACTTCTAAACTTTTCTGGAAAGGTAGGGACAACCACTTTGTTACCGGGACCCAAAGGAAAACATATTTTTGGCACAACAAAAATAAATGACCGAGGGCAAGTTGTGATTCCCAAAAAAGCAAGGGATCTATTTGATATAAAACCGGATGATGCGTTAATTATTTTAGGTGACGAAGCAGAGGGAATTGCAATCATTAAAGCAGAGCAATTTGAGAAAAGGTTAAATGAAACATGGAACTGCACAAAACATGAAATTGAAGAATAAGCAGCCTGTTGATCAGTTTGAAAAGGAAGGTAAGCAATGAAAAAAATCAAGAAAATAATAGGTATTTTGCTGGCACTGGTATTCATCGTGTTAGCGGGGGCGGTTATCATATTTCGAAATGAAATAAGAACGCTTGCAACATTAAAAAAAGTAGATGATTACGGAATGTATCAAATGACATATTACGGAGATTACGGGCTGGATGAGCTTTTGCAGCAGGGATTTTCATCGGACAAGGAATTAGAGGACTTTATTATGGACAGGCTGACACACGGAATTCCTGTGAATGTTGATGTGACTGGTGGCGGTTGTACGGCATTTGTATATACAGATGAAAAAGGTGATACTATTTATGGAAGAAATTTTGATTTTACCTATTCGCCTTCATTGCAGGTATATACATATCCGGAAAATGCGTATGCTTCGGTATCTACCGTGAATCTGGGCTTTGCCGGATATGGGGAAGATTCTCTTCCTGATACGGTGCTGAATAGCTTACTTACGCTGGCAGCGCCGTACTTAACGTTTGACGGTATGAATGAGAAGGGCGTAGCAATCTCCTCACTGGCAGTTCCCGAGTATGATGCGGGAAATCAAGGTAAGATAATGGTCAATACTTCTATCATAATGAGATTGGTGCTGGACAAGGCTGCAGATGTTGATGAAGCAATCGAACTGATGAAACAGTATGACATCTATTTTTCCGGAGGAATACCTTGTCATTTCCTCTTAGCAGATAGTAGTGGGAAATCTGTGATTATCGAATACTATGACGGTGGTCTGCAGGTTGTGGAGCGGGTGCAGGATTGTCAGGTCGCAACCAATTTTATCGCATATCACGACTTGAATATCGGAGAGGGGTATTCTGAATTTGACAGGTATGATATGGTGATGAATACCATCCTTGAAAGTGACTGTAACTTGTCGGAGGAAGAAGCCATGGAACTGTTGGCTGAGGTTGGTGTTATGGATGGTGAGACAGATAAACTACAGTGGTCAGTTGTCTATAATTTATCTGAGCTCAGCGGGAGGATATTTGCACACCGTAAAACAGAAAATGCGGTGAAATTTATATTGAAATAGTGTAATTGAAGGATATAAGGAGAATGGAAGGGATTGCTTTAAGAAACGTTGAATCTGACGGTGAAATAATATGAATTCAAGTGCGCGCAAACATTACATTGACAATTTAAGATGGATAATCCTTCTGATACTGATACCATATCATTCTGCACAAGCGTGGAATGTTTGGGGGGAATCAAATTATATTTTTTTTGAGGGGAATAGATTTATTAGTAGTATCATTGTCTTTTTTAGCCCCTATTTTATGCCTTTACTATTCGTGTTAGCAGGTATCAGTACGAAGTTTGCACTTCAGAAGAGGACAGGTAAGGAATACCTTATTGAAAGAGGTAAAAGATTGCTCATCCCGTTTCTATTCGGAACAATAGTATTTATGCCGGTAATGTCGTATATAGCTGATAGATTCAATTGTTCTTATAATGGAAGCTTCCTTCAGCATTATTCTGTGTTTTTTACAAGATATACAGATTTGACAGGTGCTGATGGTGGATTTTCGGTAGGACAATTCTGGTTTTTACTGTATCTGTTCATTATTTCAGTTGTTAATATTGGAGTATTAACACTAATAAAAAAAGCTATTTTTACATCAGAAAAAACAATCCCATTTTGGTTTGTTTTTGTTTTAGGCTTACCATTACCCTTGCTGAATAATTGGCTTTCCGTAGGAGGGAAAAGTCTTGTAGAGTATACATACCTCTTTATGTTCGGCTATTTTGTATTTGCTGATGAAAAAATAGTAAGCAAGGCAGAAAAGAATAGCTGGTTATTATTCAATATTGGAATAGTGGCAACGATACTTAATGTGTATCTATTTATCTGGACAGATAAAGAATACATATTACTTAACACCATTACCAAATATGTATCAGAATGGATTATGGTAATTGCTTTAGTAGGCTTAGCAAAAAGGTATTTAAACTTTAATGGCAAAGTATCAAATCATATGAGAAAAAGGTCATTTCTGTTTTATACCTATCATTTTATATGGGTTGTTTTGTTCCAGTACTTATTGTATACAATAGTTGGAAATCATACCTTTGTTCTGTATGTAGGTACATTATTACTCTCTTATTTTATGACTTTTGTTTGTTGCGAAATAAGTATCAGAATACCTTTTTTATGTTTTGTTACAGGGACAAAATATAGTCCAAATATGAAAGATTTAAATTACAGATAAGTTAGAATGTATAGAGGAGTAAATGGAAGCAATGAAAAAAACTGAGAACTATTCAATGGTAGATGCGGCTTTGGCCATGGGACTTTTTTTCCTGTATTGCCTTGCAATGCTTTTTTGCGGAACGATTGTAAATCTTGTTTCTGGTTTTGCAATTACTGTTATAGGTGGCGTAATAAATCTTTGTTTTGTCGGTATGGTCTTTGGGTTGTTACGGTTAAGGAAACAGGGATTTGAGACAATAGGGCTTAAAAAAGGAAACATAAGATTGTCACTAATAATGGGAACGGTATTAGCAGCAATACTCTTTTTCTGCAACTGTCTTTCAAATGTGTTTTTTGAGGGGCAGAAATTCATTTCGATTGATAAAATAGTGATAAATGTTCTTTATTTTTTTACAGTGGGATTAGGTGAAGAAGTAATTTTTAGGGGATATATCGGAACAAGACTTTGCGGAGTCATAAAAAATGTCTACGTGGCTACTGTTCTCACAGGATTATTATTTGTGCTTATGCATTTCCCGTTCCGAATGATTGCTTATCATATGACATTTATGGAACTGGCGACAAATTTCTCATATATGTTGGATTTGTTCATTACGCATCTGATCCTATCCTTTATTTATATAAAATCTGACAGCCTCTATGGAGCAATTCTACCGCACTGGGTTTCAGATTTATCATATTCAATAGTGACACATTTATAGAAATAAGGCTGTGCTGCCCATTATTTGATATGGTGAGGACAAAGATGAGTTGTGACACTTTCACTAAGATTGCTGCTGCCACAGTGTACGGAGTAATACTCGGTCTGGTTAGAATGAAGACGAAATGCTGTTATGCAACGATGATTGTTCATGGCATTATGAACCTTTTTGCATTTTAAGTATATCTGACTTTATGAAAGGGAATGAGGATATAGGGATGAAGGTATTATTGTTTTGTGCCAAAGGATTTGAAACCATGGAATTCAGTGTGTTCGTAGATGTTTTCGGTTGGGCGGAAAACGATTACGGATATCCGGTACAGGTTGTCACTTGCGGATTTCGGAAAGAAGTAGTCAGTACATTCCATGTCCCGATTATTGTGGACAGGCTGATTGATGAAATTGTAGTTGATGAATATGATGCCTTAGCAATTCCCGGAGGATTTGAAGAATTTGGGTTCTATGAAGAAGCATATGATGAAAGATTATTAGATCTAATCAGGGCGTTTAATGAGCAGAATAAAATCATTGCCACAATTTGCGTCGGAGCTCTGCCTCTGGGGAAAAGCGGGATTTTGAATGGAAGAAAAGCAACTACATACCATTTGAAGGATGGCTATCGCCAAAAACAATTAGCAGAATATGGAGTATCCGTAATAAATGTGAGAATTGTTGTCGATGGCAATGTTATCACTTCCTATTGCCCACAGACAGCACCCGATGTTGCTTTCGAATTACTGAAAAAGCTGATTGGATATGAAAAAATGCAGATAGTCAGACAGGCAATGGGGTATGAAACTGTTGTCGGAGGTGATCAGTTTTGTCATACCAGATGATACATATGGAAGTTGCATATAGACTATTAGAACAGATTCCCCTCATTGAGAATGCCGCCGAATTTATTCTGGGATCTGTAGCACCGGATTGTGTGCATATGAATCCGGATTATAATGTTAATATAAAGATTAAATCTCATATGTTTGAAGGATGTGGGAAATGGAGTGACACGCAAGACTACCGGCGATGGAACAACAATATTAGAAGCAATTTTTATGCCATTTTTGCCGAGCAGGAAAGAACAGATTACAGAGACTTCGTACTCGGCTTATGTGTTCATTGCCTGACAGATTATTGGAACGACATTAAAATCTGGAAAAGACTTCAAAATGAGTATATACCGCCAATGAAATTGGAAGAGTTTAAGGAGGCTTATTACCGGGAAGCACGTGGCATTGACATATGGCTTTACCAAAATAGTAGGAACACAGAAGCAATAAGGGCAATGCTTTCCAGAGCGAAAGCCTTTGAAGTAGAAGGACTTGTAAGGAAGGAATATCTTGAAAAACAAAGAGACCATTTACTAAATGTACAATACGATGTCGATACAGTTGATATATCCAAATATCACTTTTTGTCGGCAAGTGTTATCGAGGTTTTTATCGATGCTGTTGTGAATGAAATAGCAGAGCAGGTAAAGTCTTGGCAGAAAACAAATACGGGAGAGAAAAATAGATGATACAGTTAAAAAAATTGAATGCGGATAATTGGCGGGAGGTTGCCAACCTGTCAGTTTCGTCAAGGCAAAAAGAAATATTTCCCATACCTAATGTTTATTGGATCGGTATAAGCCGATATGAAGAGTATACAACTCTGTTTTCTATCATGCTGGACGAAAAAAATATCGGGCTGATTGGTCTGGGCTATGATGAGGACGGTGTATCGGGATTTATCAATCCGTTGATGATTGATGAGAAATATCAGGGAAATGGATATTCGAAAGAAGCCATGAAGCTTGCAATCAATTATTTGAAAACGGAGTTAAAAGTGCCTGAAATTCATATCGGGCATCGCAAAACTAATTTTCCTGCAGGAAAACTTTATGAAAGTCTTGGGTTTACGATTACCGATGAAGACGATCAGGATTTCTTTAGAAGATTATTGTTATAGGGTGAACAGTACCTTTTAGGGGAAGGAAAGTGATTAAAAGACAATGAAATATACAATAAATGAAGAAAGATTAACTGCTGACGAATATATTGAGTTTTTAAAGAAAACAGATTTGGGATCACAATATCCCCGGGAAAGATTTAGAGAGAGAATAAGCACATTGGTAGAGAAAGCCTCTATTAGCCTGGTGGCAAGGAATGAGCACAGGGAAATAGCAGGTGTATGTTTCGGTATTACAGATTTTGCATATTGGCTTTTTATTACCGATTTGGGTGTTATTCGTGAGTGTACCGGTCAGGGAATCGGGAAAGAACTGGTGAAAAAGCTGCATGAATTAGCAGGTGGTATAGAAAATATCATAATGTATACCTGTGTGAATGAAAATGCTATTCCGTTCTACGAAAAAATCGGTATGACAAGACCAAGTGATGTTATGGTCTATAATCGTGTTGAATGGACAGACTTCACAGTAGAATAAAGTGCCGTATGTAGCTTGACAGTTATGAGAAAACTATATAAGATAATAGAACGATGTTCGTTCTAAAATGCGGGAGAAAAAAATGAAGAATGAAAGATTGGAAAAATATCTGGCAAAATTAATGCATGGCTTGGCAGAAATAAATCAGGAGATATTTTCATCAGGGGAATACAATGATTTTCTCTCTTTGTGTAACAATGATATTTCTATTTTGGCATCATTAGCGAACTGTCCGGGGGAGACTGCAAAACAGATCAGTGTTAGATTAAGTCTGCCTAAGACAACTGTTGTTACTGCTGTAAGCAGATTGGTAAAGAGAGGATATGTGAAAAGAGAACAGAATTCACTAGATGGCAGAGAGCAATTATTAATGTTGACTGATTTAGGAAAAAAAGTAAATAAGGAACATGAGCAATATGAAAAGTATTTTTTGCAAGGGGTCTTGAATCTGTTTCGGGAAGAGGACTATGAAGCACTTGCTGATATCTTTGAAAGGAGCAGAGTATGCACAAAATGAAAAAATGTTTATTGCTTGACAGGAAAGAGATAGAAGGTCAGAACATATCTTATCACATATTTGGCGATGGAAATATCAATTTGGTGATTGAAATGGGACTTGGTGCAGTTGCAGGTGAGTGGTGGCATATTGCAGATTGTCTGTCGAAGCAATTTACTGTTCTTTTGTATGAGCGTGGTAGAAATATTTCCAAGCTGCGTTCGCCGAAAAATATTGCAGTAGAGTTACATACTTTGTTACAGAATTTGCCATGTAGCAGTAAAGTTACACTTTTGGCACATTCACAGGGCGGTCTGTATGCGCAGCAATTTGCCAGAATGTACCCGGATATGGTCAGTGGAATTGTGTTTGTTGATCCTTTGTCTGCAAAAGACAAACTGGAAAAATCACGTGAGCACGCAGAACAGGGGAAGTATGGAGATGCGACAGAAATTTCTCGTGAGATGAGGGCAAAGTATGGATTATAAGGTGGTAGTTACAAGAGATGCTGAAGGGGACTTAGAGCGTTTTATTAGTTACTCGAAAAGGAGAGACCGGTTATGAAATTTCATTATAAAGGAAAGTATGACTTGAATCCCGAATCACTGCCGCACGGCGAACATATGCCGGGAGCTGTCAAGTTTAATGAGGTGTCGGATACGAAAAAATTAGCAGTAATTGCAAACAGTTTGTGTGTGGTCATTATGATTATGATGGCGATACCTGCTGTTATGCGCTGCAAAGATTTGATAAAGGCGCAGCAATGGCAGATGATACTTGGATGCCTGAATTCAATGATAATTCTTTTCCCTCATGAAATCCTTCATGCGATCTGCTTTAAGGAGGATGTGTATCTGTATACCAATTGGTCCCATGGACTACTCTTTGTTGTGGGTCCCGAGACGATGAGCAAGGGAAGGTTTATCTTTATGTCCCTGCTTCCTAATTTTGTGTTCGGATTAATTCCATATGTGATTGGAATGATTGTTCCTAACTTATTTTTGGTGTCGCTTGGTGTGCTGGCAACCGGAATGGGAGCGGGGGACTATTACAATGTAATAAATGCAGTGACCCAGATGCCCAAAGGAGCGAGGACATATTTGTATCAATTCAATTCTTATTGGTATTTACCGGATTAAATTGAAAATTTCAAAGTGATGATATATTCTATATATACAAGTAATTAGATATATAGCGCGAAATGTGCTTTATATACAGCAAAGATAAAAACACAACGTATGGGAAGTCAGCTTTTCATGCAGAGCCGGTAGGTAGTCCGGCCGTACTCCTTGTGGGGTATCAGTAACCCTCCCTCCTTGGGTCGTCCGTTCTTTGCTTCATTAATCAATCAAGGAGGAATTCGTTATGGACAAGGTAGCAGGGAAATTGACCGTGCTTTTTGAGGAGCCGTTTTGGATCGGTATTTTTGAACACATTTCAGACGGGAAATTAAGGGTATGCAAGGTAACCTTCGGGGCAGAGCCCAGGGATTATGAAGTGTATGATTTTATCCTCAGAAACTATGACAGGTTGATTTTTAGTCCGGCTGTTGATGTCAAAGCAGAAGCGGAAGCCAAGAATCCCAAGCGGATACAGCGTGAAGCAAAAAAGCAGATGCAGTGCACCGGTATTGGGACTAAATCACAGCAGGCTCTCTCTGCACAGCGAGAGCAGATGAAAACAGAGCGAAAGCAGATCAGCAGGGAGCAGCGTGAAGAAATGAAGCAGCGGCTGTTTGAGTTGAAACAGCAAAAACGAAAAGAAAAGCACAGGGGCAGATAATGCCCCTGCTTTCTTTAAACAGAAAGACGAGAATCAAAATACTGATTTACGACAAGAAAGAGGAGCCATTATGGAGAATGAGATAAGGCTGGAAGCGTTTGAAAAAATGCTGAAAGCAATACAAGAAGATTATGAAACCACAGAGTGTAAAATGAAGCAGTTGAAAGAGGGAGGTAAAGAAAAAACCGCAACCTATCGTCAACTGATGGGAAACAAATTACAATATCAGAATATGCTTTCTTTGTATAAAATATATGGACTGCTGGATGAAGAGAGTAAGTAACATGAATCTGTAGCAGTCTTTTAACTTAGCACAAAAATTAGGCATTTGACACGCGAATTAATGCATCTTGTCAATGAAATATAGAAATATAGCAAAATATTTGATAAAAAAGGATTAGACAGAGAAGACAAACAGATTTGTGATGGCTCTTATCAACAATAGGAGGAAAAGAGATGAATTACACAATATTGGCGGTTGAAACAGTGGTTATGGTGGTTGCTTTTACGGGAATGATTATGATTCCCCTTCTTAAGGATCCCGTTTGGTGGATACATGATTATCCGGAGGATATTCAGGAGAAGTATTTTGAGACACATGAAAGAATTCCGAGTAAAATGACGGATAGGACAGTCATACTTAAGAAAGGCTTTGCACTGCTTCTGGCATTGATATTTATGGTAGTGTTGGCAGTTCTTGCGGGCGCAGACAGCTTTCTTACCGGATTTCTTAGTACCTATTTCATTTGGTTTGTGATTAATTGGTATGACTGCTTTTTCCTGGATTGGGTATTGTTTGCCAATATCAAGAAAATACGATTACCGGGAACTGAGCATATGGACAAGGAATACCATCAGAAAAAGTATCATTTTGTGAGAGGGCTGATCGGCATGGTCCTTGGACTTCTGCCCTGCCTTGCAACCGGTGTAATTGTGATGCTGATAGCGTGATACATCGCTCGGCTTACGAAGGAGGAACATATGAAAAAATACGCAGGTTCCATCTTTATGTTGATTGTTTTTGAGACAATTGCAATTACCCTATGGCTGTCTAAGGGTAATCTGTTTTATTTGTTTAATTTCAGCTATATCGGCTGCTCTATTTCACTGGGGCTTTTTCTCTATGCAAAAAAGGTAAAGCATGCAAGAAGTGTGGTACAGTTCCTGGTGGGGATGTATATGCTGCTTTATCTTGGATTGATGAGCAATGAAAATATGCAGATAGAGGGCTTCTGGTATTATCTTTTCACGGGAGTGTTTGAGGCAGCGACGATTCATTATGCGGTTGCCAAGATATTCGGACCCTTGATTTTCGGACGGGGCTGGTGCGGCTATGCCTGTTGGACGGCCATGATTCTGGATCTGCTTCCGTTTAAGGTGCCTCAGAATCCCAGAAAAGAAAAAATAGGCGTGATCAGATATGTGATGTTTGCCTTGTCCTTAATCTTTGTAGGCTCCCTGTTTTTGCTGCAGGTTGGCAATCTCGAACGAATTATGTTCTTCAGCTTTCTGATTGGAAATATTCTTTATTATTTGGTGGGAATAGGACTGGCATTTTTGTTGAAGGATAACAGAGCCTTCTGCAAGTACATATGTCCGATTACGGTTTTTCTGAAGCCAATGAGTTATTTTTCGCTCATGAGGGTGAAGGTGGACAAGGATCAATGTATAGGTTGTAACAAGTGCAGGCATGTTTGCCCAATGAATGTTGATATGACAGATAATTCCAGAAAACGTGAAAACGGTACCGAATGTATTCTTTGTTTTGAATGTGTGGAAAGCTGTCCGAAAAAGGCACTGAAGATATAAAACAAAATGAATCTGACATACAGATGTCATATTTGATTTGTTATGATAATTCCAAATACGAAAAGAAAAAGGAGGAAATAGCATGCTTGAATTACCGGAGAGCTACAATATTTCAAAGCAAATCGATCAGAATCTGAAGGGCAAGACGATCAGCTATATAGAGATTTTACATACCCCACACAGATTTGCTTTTTTTCATGGGGATAAGGACAAATTTGATGAGCAGTTGGAAGGACAGACAATTGAAGGTGCAACCTATCATGGCGGTATGATAGAGGTTGATACGAAGGACAGCATGATTGTGTTTTCCGATGGTGCATATCCGAAATACTACGAGGATAAAAAGGAATTTCCGAAGAATCACCAGTTTGCCATTTATTTTGATGATGAAACTGCTGTATTCGTGTCCATTCAAATGTATGGGGCGATTCATATTTTCCCGATCGGGGCTTGCACAGAGGGATATTATCTTTCTTCCTGCCAAAAGACAAACCCTTTGTCAGAAGAATTTACATTGGATTATTTCAGGGGACTCTATGAAGAGGGGAAAAAGAAGATGTCCGCCAAGGCATTTCTTGCAACACAGCAGAGAATACCGGGGCTTGGAAACGGAGTGCTGCAGGATATTCTCTGGGATGCCGGTATCGATCCGCGGTATGATATGCAGAATATGACGGAGGAGGATTTTGGTACGCTTTATTCCTCTGTCAGGAAAATATTGAAGGAAATGTGTGAGCGCGGCGGTCGTGATACAGAAAAGGACCTGTTTGGAAACAAGGGAGGATATATTACCCAGCTGAGCAAGAATTCCTTATATGAACCCTGCATGAAATGCGGTAATGAGATCCACAAAGCAAATTATATGGGCGGAACGATTTATTTCTGTGAAAATTGTCAGAAAAGGAGCTGAAGGCATGGCTGATCATTATGAAATGGCAAAGAAAATACAGGCGGAAATCAACAGTGTTTTTACCGGCAAGGAAGAGGTTGTCGAAAATGTTCTGATCTGCCTGCTTGCGGGCGGCCATGTCCTTTTGGAGGATGTGCCCGGAGTGGGTAAGACGACTCTGGCAGAATGCTTTGCAAGAAGCATTGCATGCAGCTTCGGGAGGCTCCAGTTTACCCCGGATACGCTCCCGGGAGATGTAACCGGCGTATCCGTTTACAATATGAAAAGCGGGGAATTTGAGTTCCGGCAGGGTGTAGTCATGAATCAGATTCTGCTGGCAGATGAGATTAACAGAACTTCCCCGAAGACGCAGGCGAGCCTTCTTGAGGCAATGGCGGAAAACCAGGTTACGGTGGATGGGGTGATCTATCCGCTTCCCCAGCCTTTTATGGTGATTGCTACACAGAACCCCATTGAATATCTGGGAACCTACCCGCTTCCGGAGGCACAGCTGGATCGCTTTATGATGCGGCTTACGATCGGCTATCCGGTAAGAGAGCAGGAAATCAGAATGGCAGCTCTGCATTTGCAAGGAAAAACATCGGATAAGCTTCAGGCAGTATGCGACGCGGAGGATGTCCTTTCCATGCGGGAAATGGCATTTCATGTAACGGTGAAGGACTCCGTATTGGGATACATAGAAGATATGATTGCACTGACGAGAGAGGAAAAGCGATTTGTGACAGGGGCAAGCCCAAGAGCAATGCTGTCTCTGGTTCGGGCATCTCAGGCAAAGGCTTTTTTGGATGGCAGGGATTTTGTCAGACCGGATGATGTTAAGTCGGTAGCGCCACAGGTTCTGCTCCACAGACTCTCATTGTCATCGGAAGCCCGGATCGGCAAAGAAGATCCTGCCGGTATTCTGAAAAGCCTGATTCTAAAGGTGAGGATACCTGTATAAGAGGAACAGCTAAGGACGTGAAGGATTATGAAAATACGTAGAGGGATTCTTTTGGTAAGCTGGCTGCTTTCTCTTATTTGTATCAGCTTTTACGGCGGAACAGTCAGCTATGTTTTTTTCTTCGGAGTAACGTTGATACCGGTTATTTCTCTCATTTATCTGGTTTTCGTGTATTTCCGGTTTAAGATTTTTCAGGAGCTGGGGACCAGGAACGTGGTATGTGGAGAGCCGGTATCTTACTATTTTGTATTACAGAATGATGACTGGTTTGCATTTTCCGGTGTGAGCGTGCGCATGTTTTCGGACTTTTCCTATGTGGAGGAGATGCCGGACGAACTGGAGTACGAGCTGCTGCCGGGAGAAAGCTTCCGGTATGAAACAAGACTTGTTTGTAAATACAGAGGTGAATATGAAGTGGGGGTCAGGGAAATCGTTGTTTCAGATTTTTTTGGCCTATTTCGTCTGCGCTATAAGATTACCGGAACCCTAAAGGCATTGGTGGTTCCCAGGCTTGTGAAGGTAAATGAATTGAAAAGCATTTCCGATGTCAGTGCGCTGTTACAGAGGGAAGCGCTCAGAATGGAAACAGAGTTAGATGCACTGACCCGTGATTATGCAACGGGAGATTCCCTGAAACAGATTCACTGGAAGGCAGCAGCCAGAGAGCAGAAGCTGAAGGTCAGAAACAGAATCGGGGAAGAGAAACAGGGAGTTTCGATTGTCTTCGATACCAATCGGTGTCATAAGGACAATCGGGTATACCTACCGGTTGAAAACAAGATTCTGGAGCTTACCATAGCGCTGGGCTTCTTTTTGGCTGAAAAGAATATTTCAAGCAGAGTCTATTACAGACAAAGGCAGCTGTGTAATGTGCTGCTTGAAGGAATCAGGAGCTTTGACAGCTTTTATCAAAAAATGGCAGGGACGATTTTTTCTGAAGAAGAGAATACGACAGATATGATCAGCAGGATCATGGAGAAGGGGAGGCTGACGGACAGCCTTGTGGTCTTCTTTATTTTGCATGAGATCAATGACGAAATCCTATTGCGAACACAGCCCCTTCTGGAGAGAGGCATCATCACGGTTTTCTATGTTGTGACAGATGCTTCCATAGAATGCTACTGCAGGCAGAGTAACCTTAACAGAAGAGTGATAGCGGTTTCACCGGAAGGTAGAACAAAAGAGGTGCTTTGATGGGAAAAGTTTCTGAGAAAACAGTTACATTTTTATACCGTGTGTTTATGGCAGTTCTGTCAATCGGTGCGTTCCTTTTGTGTTTGCCTGACTATATCGGGATTAAAAAAGCCACAATTGTTAAGGTAGCAGGCTTCCTGGCTGTGATTTTGGTAATGGCACTGATGCAGTCCTTTCGCGGAAAGCTTCGCCTCTACGGAGCCGGACTTCTGCTTGCCTTTGGCATGCTTGTTGTGGGAATTACAGGTGTTTCCGAGAGTGTGGAATTGGTTGAGGGATTTTTCAGTTGGTTGTTTGCACAGGAAGGCTGGCAGGTAGAAGCAACAGCTTATTATCAGTTTATTCTGGTTGTGGCAATCACTGTGGCAGGCTATTTTCTGCAGTCTTTGATGGAGAAGTACCCGCATCTGAAGGAAGCTGCCGCTTTTTTGTTGGCAGGCTATTATTGTTTTTGCTTGTTTGAGGAGCGAAGGATTTTAAGGGCTGGTATTGCGCTGGGAATTACCTTCATTCTGATTACGTTCGTGGAGTGGACGAGACAGCATTTTCACAAGATGAAAAGGGGCAGCTTAAAGGCGTATATGTTGTGGGTAATGCCGTTTCTCGGACTCTATTTGTTTCTGCTGCTTCTTATGCCGGCACCGGAAAGTCCCTATAGCTGGCAATGGGTGGAAACGCTCTGGCAAAGGGCTCAGGAAAAACTGACAGTGCTGACAGAAAATATCATATGCATAGGGCAGGAGGATATGGGCACAGCAGTCAGCGGCTTTTCTGACAAGGGGCAGCTGCTGGGCGGTCTTAGAAGAAACAAGGAACCGGTATTATTGCTTGAGGGAAAGACCGGGCTGATAACCAATGTTTATCTGATTGGAAAGGTATTTGACCAATTTGATGGGCAGGGCTGGCAGGGCGAGAATGAGAGCACAGATGAGGAGCGGCTTCTGGATGCTCTGGAAACTGCATATGCAGTGGAACGATATGACCCTGACAACACGACAGACTACATTCGAAGAATTGAAATTGGCATCAGGTATCGGTATTTTCATACGGAATATCTGTTAGCACCGCTTAAGACTACAGAAATAAGTGGTTTTGAGGGAAGAAATGTTTTTGCCCAAAGAGGCGATGATATTGTATTCAAAAAACGGAAGGGCTATGGTACGGAATATCAGCTTGACTTTTACCAGCTCAACGTTGCACATCCGAACTTCCAAAAGCTCATGGATGAAAAATTACAGGAGGATACAGCGGCATGGAACCGGGTGGTCAGATCCCTCGATCTGCAAAACAGTGAATATCCGATAGAAATGCTTTACTCCCACCAAAGAAGCATTAAGGAGCAATACGCAGAAAAACCCGAGATAAGTCCTGAGGTGGCGGCCTGGTTTGCCAATATCACCGGGGGCGGGGAAAGCGACTTGGAAAGACTAAGGTGCTTGGAGCAGGCACTTCAGGCATATGAATATACGTTAACTCCGGGGGAACTGCCGGAGTATGTGACAGGAGAGAGGGAATTTCTTGACTACTTTCTTCTGGAAAGTAGGAAGGGGTACTGTTCCTATTTTGCTACCGCTTTTGTACTGCTGGCAAGAGAAGCGGGGTTCCCTGCCCGATATGTGCAGGGCTTCTGCATCCCTATCGAGAATACGAAGGAGACAATGGTTTATTCCGGTATGGCACATGCGTGGCCGGAGGTTTATGTGGAGGGAATCGGCTGGATTCCGTTTGAACCAACGCCGGGATATGAAGAAATCAGGAATAGGACTTGGGAAAAGAAGGACCAAAATGCTTTTCAGCAGATAGGACAGGAACTGCCTTTCACGGAGGAGGAATGGGAAAAAGAATTGTCGGATCTATCTGTTCCGAATGAACAGAAGGAGAAAAAGCCATACGTGGAAGGAAGAAAGATTTTCCTTATTTTGGGGTATTTTGGAGCAATTCTTCTCTTTGGAGGTGGGCTGATTCTGACAGTAGATTTCCTTTTGGAAAGACATCGTGACAGGAACAGAACCGTGGAGAAAAAGTTTTGTATTCTGGTATATGGCAATTTGCAGATTCTGTCCCTGCTTGGGATTAAGAGGGAGGAAGGAGAGACCTTTCACGAGCTGAAGCAGCGTGCAGGGAAGCTCTTTCAGGATAAGAGCTGTAGTCCGATACACTTTTTAGAGCAATATGAGAAATATTTATATGGAAACGAAAAGCCCGGAGTAAAAGAGCTGATGGAGGTGCAGGAGGAGAGGCAGGAGCTTCTATCCGGCCTTAAGGAACAAAAGGGAAGATTTTACCCGTATTACAGGTTGAGATTGTTCTTCTATAGAGGTAACAGCTAAAATCTGATTGACAAATAAATTGAATATAATTATAATAAAACCCATGTTACATAACAATGTTTTGCAACATGGGTTTTAGAAAGCGCAAGGGGAAATAAAATGCCACCAAAAGCAAAGTATACAAGAGAAGAAATTGTGGAAACAGCATTCCAGATGACAAGGGAAAACGGCATAGAATCCGTTATGGCGAGGGAGCTGGGTAAGCGGCTCGGCACCTCGTCATCTCCTATTTTTACTGCATTCAAAAACATGGAGGAGCTGCAGGAAGAGGTACGTAAGCTGGCCATGAAAAAGTTTGAAGAGTATGTGGGTGAAGCTGTCAATTACCGGCCGGCATTCAAGGAAGTAGGAATGCGGATGACCCAATTTGCAATGGAAGAGCCTAAGCTGTTTCAGTTCCTTTACATGAGGGAGCATAAAAACAGTCAGACTTACGAGGATATGATGGGCGAATTGGGTGATTTGTCCGGGATGTGCGTGGATTTCATAAAGAAGGAACATGACCTGTGCAGAAGAGATGCAGAAGCGTTGTTCAGACAGGTCTGGCTTCATACATTTGGGATTTGCGTATTGATTGTCTCTAAGGTATGCATTTTTTCGCCGGAAGAGATATCGGAAATGTTGAGTGTGGAATTTCAGGGAGCACTTATGTTGATCAAGTCCGGAGGCCTTAAGGTGGTAGAGGTACAAAAGCAGGGAGGGAACTGCAATGAAAATCATAAGTAAAAAGGTGGATAACTTGGAGGAAAGCACAATTGTTTTGTCTTATATTGAGTGGGATGAACAGTTGGAGGAAATCAGAAATTTTATACAAAGCCTGGGAGAAAAGGTGCCGGTGTATGGGAAAAACGGTGAAATGCTGCTTTTGCAGGTGGAGAACATTCTGTACTTTGAGGCGGTAGGAGAGCTGGTGTTTGCCTACACGGACGATCAGGTTTATGAGATCAAAAAGAGACTCTATCAGTTGGAACAAAGTCTGGAATCACATAAGATCATCAGAGCATCCAAGTCAATGCTTCTGAATCTCAGGCAGATCAGATCCGTGCGACCGGCAGTAAATGGAAGATTTTATGCCAAGATGTCAAATGGAGAGGAAGTGTTGATATCAAGACAGTATGCAAAGGGTGTCACCTCACAGGTGATGAGTGCATAAGGAGATAAAATTGAAAAATATTTTTATAGAAGGATTGCAGGGAGCAGGAAAAAGTACATTGCTTCAGACGCTTACACAGAAATTTCCTGCTTATCATACCTATCGGGAAGGGGATCTGTGCCCGGTTGAATTGGCTTGGTGCAGTTACATGACCGGGGAGCAGTACCAGATTGCATTAGCGAAATACCCCGGACTTGATGAGGAAATCCGGAAATGGACTTGTAAGGAAGAAGATCACTATATTGTAGCATATACCAGAATTCTTACAGATTATGAAGGCTTCCATAAGTATATGGAGGAATTTGAGATCTATAATGGACGAAGAGGGCTTGAGGAGCTTGAAAGGATCATTTTCCATAGATTTCATAAATTTGAAGGAAGCGGCAACCTGTTTGAATGCGCCTTTTTGCAGAACATTGTGGAGGACATGATCCTATTTCATCAGGCATCGGATGAGGAAATTATTGATTTTTATCAAAAGCTGTTTACCCAGGTGAACAAGAAGAGCTTTGTTCTTCTTTACCTGGATTCTGAAAATGTGGAATCCAATATTCGCACAATTATGGAGGAACGGGTGGATGAACAGGGAAATCCCATGTGGTATCAGATGATGCTGAACTATTTAAAGGAGTCGCCTTACGGGAAGAACCATGGATATGAATCCTTTGCGCATCTGATCAAACATTTGGAGCACCGGCAGCAGTTGGAAAAACGGATTATCAGTGAGGTCCTTAAGGACAATGCGATTGTGCTTCCTTCCAAAAACTGGGAGGGAAGATTACACTTTGAGGATTTGGCTTAGGTGTAAGGAAAGAGTAAAGAGTATGGGAAAAGCTCAGGAAAAAATCATCATCAGAGGGTTGCGCCAGAACAATCTGAAAAATATATCGCTTAAAATTCCCAAGGAAAAGATCGTGGTATTTACAGGTGTTTCGGGTTCCGGTAAATCCAGCATTGTATTTGATACGGTAGCGGCAGAAAGCCAGAGACAGATGAACGAGACTTACACAGCGTTCATGCGTGGTCGGCTGCCGAAGTATGAAAAGCCCAAGGTGGATTATATTGATAACCTGACGGCATCTGTGATCATCGATCAGAGCAGGCTTGGCGGCAATGCCCGTTCAACGGTGGGGACGATCAGTGATCTGTATGCGGCAGTCCGTCTGCTGTATTCCAGAATCGGTACTCCCTATGTGGGAACGGCTTCTTACTTTTCCTTCAATGATCCAAACGGCATGTGTCCGGAATGCTCGGGAATCGGTAAGGTAATGGAAGTGGACATCGAGAGCAGGATTGATCCGGAAAAGACATGGAATGAGGGGATGGCAGATCTGCCCGGTTTTCATGTAGGCAACTGGTATTGGAAGCAGTATGCACAGTCAGGACTGATTCCGCTTGACAAGAAATTTAAAGATTTTTCAAAAGAGGAGAGGAACCTTCTGCTCTATGGAGCATACGAAAAAGACGGGGAACGGGTCTCCAAAAGTGTGGAAGGGATTGTATCCTATTGGAGTCGTATGCTTCTTAAAAGGGATAGCTCAGAGATGAAAGAAGCATCCATGAAGAGACTGACTTCCGTGATTCACGAGAAGATTTGCCCGGTATGTCATGGTAAACGATTGAACCAGGCAGCGCTTAGCTGTAAGGTCGCAGGCTATCGCATTGATGAAATGTGTGAGATGGAATTTGTGAAACTTAAGGAAGTACTGCTGGGGATTGAAGATAAACGCGCGGCAACGATTGTGGAGGCACTTGTTGCTTCATTGACCAGAATGATTGATATCGGACTTACCTATCTTAGCATGAATCGGGAATCCTCCACCTTGTCGGGAGGAGAAGCACAGAGACTGAAGCTTGTCAGGTACATGGGAAGCTCGCTTACAGGAATGACCTATATTTTTGACGAGCCAAGCACCGG
>JAHAYJ010000009.1 GCA_018384375.1 Lachnospiraceae bacterium | reverse complement strand
CTCTTTAAGTTCCATTATTGATTTCCTACGAAAATACTTTTTTCAATGAAATGATATCTACAGAAAGTTCGCACATACTGAGGCCAATACAACTGTAAAAATACCCGAAACTGCAATTGCAAGGCCGCTCATGGCTCCTTCTACTTCACCAATTTCGATTGCCCTGGCAGTTCCGATTGCGTGAGAACTGGCCCCAAAGGCAAGTCCCTTTGAAATAGGTTCTTTGATATGAAATATTTTGCATATTATATCGCCAAAAACATTTCCAAGAACTCCTGTAATGATGATGACAGCTACCGTAATTTCTACACATCCGCCAAGTTCTTCTGATACCCCCATTCCAATTGCTGTGGTAATGGACTTTGGAAGAAGGGTTACATACTCCCTGTGAGACAAATGAAAAAGAACTGCAAGTCCAAATACCGTAGCAAGGCTGGTAATGACCCCTGCAATAAGACCACATACAACCGCCAAGTAGTTCTTCTTCAGAAGTTCCCACTGCTCATATAAGGGAATTGCAAGGCAGACTGTTGCCGGTGTCAAAAGATAACTTAGATACTTGGCACTTTCCTGATATACTTCATATTCCACGTTTCCTATTGCAAGCACAGCAATGGAAATGATGATGGAGATCAGCAATGGGTGGAAAATCCCTATTTTCAATTTTTTCTTAAGTGCCATGCCGATTACATATGCAACAAGACTAAGTGCCAGTCCTGCAAACAATGATTCCTGAAAAAAACTATTCATCTTTCTTTTTTCCTGCCTTTCTGATAATGATTTGAGACACCCATCCCGTGGCAACCATAACTGTAATAATCGTCACTGCAGTAATGATGCTGACAGGTAATAAGATTGGCTGTAACTCCCCCCAGGTTGTCATCAGTCCAACTCCCGCTGGAATAAACATGATTGGCATGATCTCAATCAAAAATTTGCCGGTTTCCTTCACTGACTCTAATTTAATTACCTTAGTCATGAGTCCCAAAAACAAAATGATCATTCCATAAATACTTGCAGGAATCGGTAACGGCAAAAGGCATTTCAATATTTCCCCCAAAAAGGAAATTAACAAAATAATTAAAAATTGGTTGATGTATTTCATAATTCTAAACCGTCCTCCACAAAAACATAATGTTTCTCAAAATAGGCTTTACATTTCTCACGATCATGATCTACAAGCCCACTGATTAGCAGGGCATGTATGTCAACCAATGCTTTTCTTGAGTCAGCATCTGTATGACCAATCACTTCTGGTATCAGTTCCAGATAAGCTTCACCAATAGGCTCCATTAAGGTTCTGAATAAAGTATTATCCGTCAAAAGCATCAATTTTCGATGAAAGATCCTGTCATACTCAGCAAATTCTTCTTTTGACGCAGTTATCATGCCATCTAAAATACTCTGAAAATCTGCGACTTCCTCCTTTGTAAGGCCTCTGTCCATGATCAATTCACATACCGAATAGGAAATCACTTTTCGTACTTGGATAATTTCAGCCTTAGAAGTGGATTTTAAGGCAAGCATAGCTTTGATCATCATTGAAATGGATGAACCTGGATCTTTTGAAACATAATTGCCAGAACCATGCCTGCTTTCAACGATACCTATGCCTCGAAGAATACTGATTGCTTCTCTGGTGGAATTTCTGCTGATTCCTGTTTTCTGAGCCAACTCACGCTCTGACGGAATCTTGCTCCCCACAATCAGTTGACCGTCTGAAGCCATCTGGTATAAATAGTCTATAGCCTTCTGGTATTCACTATTTGTTTGATTACTCATGTTTGATCTTATACCTCACATAGAAAAATGACTGGTAGTACCACTTGGTACTACCAGTTATATCACACACTTTGTATTCAGTCAATGGCAATCTCCCAGCCAAGTTGAAGTACCCCCACTTATAGAAGTGGGGGTACTTCAACTTGTAGACAAACTAATTAAAGAAAATGCCTTATGAATATTAACGTATAAATATTCATAAGGCATGTCTTCACTCACATAATCCTAAATTTTCACGTCAGCTACAAGCCGTGCGAGGATGCATCGAATTGGCTGACGGGTGCTTGCTCACAGGAATACAATTTCGAGTGCAGACTCATAGGGCGACAGCCCATGACCGAAAGACCGTCAGGTCTCGAGGTTAAGGCTTGTAGCGTTGCTCGGTTAAATAGGAATTTTCTCTGTCTATATTATAAAACACACAAATGTAAAAAGAGAGTATTTTTTTAATAATGATAAAGTTGAGGTCTGGCGATTTTCTGTTAATGGTACATTTACGATAAATCCAGGTATAAGTTCTGCATGCACACAAGACTCCTACAGTATCAGCATCTCTGACAGCACATGGGAAAATGCAGCAGCTTCAACATATCATTTTGGTAATCAGGCTATAGGGGATGCCACATTTATCAAAAAGCTTTTATTAATCACTATAGACACTCAAAATTGTAATATTGTTCTATCCTGCGATAATAATGGCAATCTTTCATGATCTCCTATTGAACAACAGATAATTGCAGACAAAGAAGGCTTAAAACAGCCTTAATAAAAAAGATTCCAGTCACTTATTATGATTGGAATCTTTTTGTAGCATTCAGATTCAAAAAGGTTGTTCACTCTTCCCATGGAAGATCTGCTGTCTAATAAGTTTCAAGGATTACTGTTCGCACTGACACGGAAGCTTTCATCCGCCCTCGCAAGCATCTCCTCTGCTTTCCGGTATGCTTTGATGTGTCGAAGTCCGGTCTGCAGCGCACGAAACAGTGCCGCCCGCAGCAGATCGATAATGATGCCTGCCGTGAATACGGCAAGCACCGCCAGCGCCGTGCCAAGAATCAGGCTGACGGGGCCCGTGACCCGGTCTGCACCCAGCAGATTCTGCCAGGAGTAGCGAAGTCCCAGATTCTCATGAAGCAGATAGACGCCGAGGGTATGAGGCGCTATCCTTCGCACGATACGGGCAAACAGCCCCTCTTTGATCTTCAGGCTCATAAATATCCAAAAGAGCCCCAACGCCGCCAGAAAAGGCAGCAGATGGTTGTATTCATAGCTTACGCCGAGCATCCGTTCCAGACTTCCCGTCTTTTGAAAAACCGCTCTCAGACTCATTGCTTCCAGAAAGATCAGGAAGACTCCTCCGAAATACAAAATCACGGCATTTCTTCTCTTTTCCAAAAATGCGCAGCCGTATTTTCTAAGATAGGCCGCTGTCAGGAAAATCACCAGATACCAGACAAAATCATATCCCTTTTCGTCTGTCTCCAGACGGATGGGAAGAATACTCTTCATCACACAAAACACAGCGAACAGGGTCCCCAGTGCGAAACGCAGCTGCTCCCGGCTCATGTGCCTTACCGCTGCCCCGACCAGCGGAAGCAACAGATACAAAAACAGGTATGCCGTCAGGAACCAGTACAGCTCCATCGAGATCGGGAAAAGCAGGGTCAGATAATAGTGCGTGTCCACGGTCGTCTCTGCGATCACACCCGTGGCAGCCCCAAGCAGCCCAAAAACTACAGAATAGAACTCCACCTGAAGCCACAGACCGATCAGACGACTCGGCTTAAAGTTCGACTCGCATAAAAAGTAACCGCTGATAAACATGTAGGCGTTGACCGCAACGATGCAGAAGGCTTCCAGAACCCATGCACAGATCCCGGTCGCGCTCATATTCTTATCCGCAAGCGGCGTAAGAAGCCCGCCCTTTCCAAGATAATGCAGCACAATAACCATCATCATGGCCGCACATCGCAGCAATTCAAGATTTGCCATCCTCTTCTTTTCAGACATCGGTATCCCTCCGGCTTCCAATGGTCTGCCCGGCAGGGTTCTTCTGATGCACAGGCTGCCGGACAGTGTCATTATAACATGATTCAGATACGAAGTCAAAAAAGGCTGCCGGCCGGAATTGCTCCGACGGCAGCCTCCTTTGTGTATGTGAGTGAGAAATGTTTTGACCGATTAAGGAAGCATATCAGAAGAGCCGAAGAACTTCTCCCACTTTTCTGCACGCTCATCTATGATATCCTGACCGCCTGCGGACAGATAGTCAGAAATATACTCATCCCAGACAGCGTCAAACTGATCCGGAGAAGCAACAACAGCGTTGTCATAGGTCTGGTCTCTCTTCGCAGACAGGGTATCGCCTACGCCTGCTTCTGCCTCGATGGCACCTACATTGACATTCTTGCCGACTCTGAGATCGGTGCCTGCGATCTTGTCTGCCTGCTGAACAAGTGCAGGTTCGTTTGCAGCATAAGTGTATGCCTTGGAAAGGCTGGTCAGCTTGGCATCGCCCAGATTCAGACCGTTGCAGGTAATGGTGTAGTCAATGTTCATACCGGAGTTCATGATAGCGTCGCCGGTTGCAGCAACCGTCTGGATCGCACCGCCTTCAAGCACATTGTGGGTCACGCCTTCATCACCGATCTGCAGATACTTGATGTGCTCAGGTGCGCTGATCCAGTCAAGATACAGCATGGAAGCCAGAGGTTCCGTGTTGGTGGAAGGGAAGAATATCTTACGGTCGATAGGACCGGGTACAAACTTGGTGTGGCCGCCGTTCTTATCCTCAAAGCAGTCGATTGCAACGAACTTTGCATCTGCGCCGACCTGTCTCTGCAGGTTTGCATTGATGCTGTCCTCACCGTTACGGAAAGGATAATCCCAGTTGTGGGTAAATGCGCCTACATAGCCTGCCTTCATCATGGAGTCCTCTGTGGTATCTCCGCTTCCGTACAGTGCGAAGTCATCCCACATCAGTCCCATGTTGTACCACTTATTCAGCAGTCTGACAGCTTCCTTTGTGCCGTTCTGGGTCAGCTTTCTGTCATCAAACCCATTGACATAGAACTCCTTATCGGAGATCGCCGGGTCGATGAAGGACTCGATCAGCGTGGCTGCTCTCCAACCCACATCATAGCTGACAGAGTAAGGAATCATCTTGTCTGCATCAGCGCCAAGCAGGGTAGCTGCATTGTCTCTGAATGCCACCAGCATATCCTCGAACTCCTGCTTTGTGGTGGGAGCCTTCATGTTCAGCTTATCCAGCCAGTCCTGACGAACAAAGGTAACGACACGGTTACTTGTTGCAAGCTTGGCTTCGATTGCCCAAAGCTTTCCGGTCACGGGATCTCTGTCCCAGTTGATATTGGTATCGCCGAGCCAGTTCCACAGGTTGGGAAGTTCATCCTTGTACTGGTTCACATAACCGCTCAGATCGATAACGCCGCCCATATCGGCATATGTCTGAATGGTAGGATAGCTGTAGGTTACACAGATGTCAGGCGCGGTGCCCGCAGCAAGAAGATTGTTGATATCGTCTACTTCGGTCCAGCGGGGAACCTTAACGAACTCAACTTCTACGTTGTGATCTTCCAGCATGCCCTTCTTGATGTATTCCGTGTACTTGTTGTTGGTCGGGTCGGAGCCGCCGTCATTTCCGCGGTCATAGATCTCGACCCTGATGTGTCTGGTTTCCGTAAACCTGCCGTTCTCAAACTCGGCCTGTGATACTTCGACAACCGGTCCTTCGCTGACAGAACTTCCTTCTGCGCTCGAGCTCTCGGGAGCGTCGCCTCCGCCGCATGCCGCAAGAGAGAAAGTCATAACAGCTGCCAGCAGAATGGATAATACTTTCTTTTTCATTTTTTCCTCCTTTTTCAATGAAAATATAAATTTGAATGAACGGGTTCTTCGGACCCGATTATTCCTTGACTGCTCCAAGGGTCACGCCATGGATGAAGTATCTCTGCAGCCAGGGATAGATCAGAAGGATGGGGATCGTGGAAAACATGACGATCGCTGCCTTCAGGGATTCCGACAATCCCGGTGCGGAGAAGCCCTCCTGCGTCGCTACCTCGACCTGATTGATGTTATTCAGGATGTTGTACAGCAAAAGCTGAAGGGGATAGTATTTGGATTCTTTTACAT
>JAHAYJ010000006.1 GCA_018384375.1 Lachnospiraceae bacterium | reverse complement strand
ACACTCGTAAGATAACGCATCGTCACATAACGCATACAAAAAATCGTGTCGGGTGAAAAAATATGATTGACGACCGACACGTAACACTTGAAGGAATACCTTTGGCGAAAACCAAGAGTCCACCATTCCTGGTGTACTTTGTCTACAATCTGAAGCACTGCTTCGGCAGTGCTTTTCTTATCGTTCATTTTCAAATACAGGGCGTAAATCGTTAAAATTTTCCCGATACTGATTGATATATATTTCCCTTTTCATTTCTTCCAATTTCTGCTTTTGGGCGTTTATCTGCTTATCCAACAAATGAATCTCCTGTTGCTTTTGGCTGATTTCTGTCCCCTGTTCTATTAACTGCTTATTATGGCTTTCAATTTCTTCTTGTAGTTTTTTATCCTTGTATTCCAATACAGTTAAATGCTTTTGACTTGGACTTGATACCGTTTCATCAATCTCGATACCATTTCTCCTAATAATCGTGTTCCAGATAAAGCGTATTTGTTCCGTAAAGGTCTGCAAGGCGTTATTATATCTGTCTGCTTTGGCTGTGGCTTTTGGCGGTTTTATTCCTAACGCCTTTAATGCCTTATCTGTGCAGATTTTTTTATGTCCGTCTTTATCCGTATAATCACAAATAAAGCGAATATGGGCGTGTGGCGTTGCTTCATCATTATGAATTGCAATATCTAAAATATGGGCGTTTGTTCCATATCTGCGGTTAAATTCTTCATTAAATTGGTGGATACACTGTAAAAGAACTTCTCTGTCTGGGTGGTTGTCCTTGTTCCCTATTTGCAAAATCATTTCTTTCGGCTGTGTCTTTTCAGCTTTCACTAAATCGTCAATAGTACGGATATAGCCATACTGTCGGCGTTTTCTATATTTTTCATTTTGTGCCTCCAATCCCTGCAAATAATTTTCTTGATAATACCGCCTCTCACATTCCTCAAAAGTGATCGTATCATCTAAATATCGGTTAATATAGAAGTTTTCGTTTTGTCTAGTCTGGTCTATGTGTCTGGCATTATCAAGGTTAAAGTTCCTGTCATTGTGTTTTACAGTTCCCCTGCCTATGTGTAAAGTTGCTTTCATTCCATTATTCCTCCCCTCGATAATAGTATGAAAGAACAACGAACACCCACGCAGGAAACTGCTCAACACAATAACCCAATACAGAAATTGAGCAAGGCTCAATTACCTTTGGGCAAGGCGTTGCACCCTTAACCCGCTAAAAACAGACACAAGCAAAAATAAGGGGCGTTACCGCTCCTCATCTTTGTTTATTTCTGCTGTGCATTTTTGCAACTGGTACTCTGTTTCTGCCTTTGCTTTGCTTTCTTCTATATTTGCGCAATCTGCTTTTACTCGTTCAAAAATCGCTTCTAATGTCATTTTATCTATTTCCATAATCTTCACCTCCTACTAATAGTATGCTTTTTGATATTTCTGCCAAAATCAATTTTTGATACTGTCATTTACTGATTTTAGTTTTTTTCAAATTAAAAACCTGCAAACCCTTGAAAATACTGCATTTTCAAAAATCAATTTTTTATGATGTTTTACATTTTCTTTTAAATCTCTATTTTTTTACAAAAAGGCTATACAGAAAAAATTATCCGTAATCTTATCTTGCATATTTTTTGTGTAACCAATTGTAGTACGTAGTAAAACCATTGAAAAGCCTTAAAAACAGGCGAACAGTGGGCTTGTCTGTTCGCCGTAGTTTTACTGTCGTATGTAGTAAATCATAGGAGGAATTTATTTATATGCAAGTTAGATTATGTGAAATTGTATCAGATGTGGAACACATTGACATTGAAAAGATTGTAAAAGTTTTAGACACACAAAAACCATTCAAAGATTATGCTTATATCTTACATAACAAAGATACTTATACTGAAGAAGATGAAAAGCAAAATGCAGACCATAAGGCTGGCACACTTAAAAGGGCTCATTATCATATTGCTATCCGACTTGAATATGGTACAGATACCAAGTATATTGCTAACTGGTTAGGCATCAAGGAAAACTTTATCAACAGGGTAAAAGGAAAGTGGGTTGATATGTTGAAATATCTTACCCACGAAAACGCATCAACCAAATACCAGTATGCCGAAGATGAAGTAATCAGCAATTATAACTGGAAAGTAGAAAAAGCCAAAGCAATCAACAAAACTAATAGTGAAACAAGAAAAATTCAAATTATAAACGACATTGTAAGTGGTGTTATTCGTGAATTTAATTATCACGAACATATAACCATTAGCGAATACGACAGATATAAAAAATCTATCGACAATGCGTTTAAATACAGAACCGATATTATGAAGGGGGCAAAAAGAAATATGGAATGTGTATATATTACTGGAAAAAGTGGGACAGGAAAAAGCACCTATGCAAAAATGATGTGCGAAGATAAGGGTTATAGCGTTTTTGTGTCAAGTGGCTCTAACGATGTACTTGACGGATATGCAGGACAAGACTGCATTATCCTTGATGATTTAAGGCCTAGCTGTATGGGTTTAAGTGACCTATTAAAGATGCTAGATAATAACACCGCATCTACTGTTAAAAGCCGATATAAAAATAAGGTTTTGGAATGTAAACTCATTATCGTAACTTCGGTATTGAAAATTGATGAATTTTTCAATGGGGTGTTTAAGGAACAGAAAGAACCAATCGTTCAGTTAAAGCGAAGGTGCAAATTACATTTGCGTTTTGAACAAAGCCATTATTACGCAAGCCTCTTTGATGATAAAGCGGGCGATTACTCCGAAGAATTTGAATATGTCAATCCAGTTGCGACAATGTATCCAAAGGTAGAACTCACCGACGAAGAAAAACTTAATTATATCAACAATTTATTAGTTGCAGGGGCTGAACTTATCGGCAAGACGGAAGTTCCTGCACCACAAAGCACCGACACACTAACACCCAAAGAACAAGACCTACAAAATAAGGTTGCTATGTTGCAAAGACATAATGATTTATTGATGAACGAATTAGATAAAGTAAAATAATTAGGGGAACCACTTGCGGTTTCCCCCTTTCTTTCTCAAATATTCCAAACAATCTCAAAATTATTGATATCGCTAGTTAGAATAATTTTGTCAATCAACAGTTTCACGACTTCTTTTTTCTGGTCTGGGCGCAAATCTTCATATACAATATGATGATTAAATTCATCTGCTATATTGACATTATTAGAAAAATAAACTGTTGTCATACTTGCCGCTGTTTTATTCATTTGATATTTCAACTCCAATTGGTTTAACTCCGCCTGCTTCTTTTCAATCGCAGACGCAAGCGCCTCCGCGGTTAATTCACTATGCAAAGATAGTTCAATCAATTTATCAATGTCAGCTTGAATTTCACTAATCTGCTTTTCGATTTCAGCATTTTCAACTTCCTTTTTATGCCTCAAATTCTCCATATCGTCTAACTGTTTCTGTATTTCATCACCGATAATCCTTTGCAAATCATAAAAATTGATTTTATTATATCTTGCCTCACATATATGCAAAGTTCGATTGCCATAACAATCAAGATAGGGGCGTCCGTTTGTACTTTTACTGTATGACTTGATAGCATACCCACAGCAGCCACATTTTAATTTTCCGCTTAATTCTTCCAATATACCGCCTGCATTTGCTCTGGCAAACTGTTCATTCATTGCAAGACGCTTCTGCACATTGATATAAATAACACTTTGAATAAATCCCTCAAAGTTCGTAAGATAAATGCTTTGTTCTTTCATTGTGGTATATTTTCTTATATTTGAATTGCCTACTTTTTTACCGATAACGTGAGCACTTCTTGTGCCGTCCCATTGTTCCTCATCATTTAGAAAATTGATTTTTCTTGTCTTAAAATAGGCATAAAGCGTTTTATCTGCTATCACATAAATGGGGTTTTGTAATATCTTTGATACTGTCACGCTGTCAAATACATCTCGCTTATGCGGTTTATATCCGTTTTCATTCAGCCACCTTGCAACCTCTCCAAGCGTACAAGTATCAACTCCATAATACAAAGCAAAGGCAGACATAACAGCCTCGATTTCTTTTTCAATAGGTATCAGTGTCGGCTTGCCCTGTTCATTTCTTCCATTTTTGAAACCGTAAGGAGCAGGCCCGCCTGCCCAACTTCCAGTTTGTGCGGTTCTGTAATAATAGTTATCTTTTACACGCTTTTGAATATTCTCACGTTCCATCTGCGCAAATACCGCCAGTATTCCCATCATAGCACGCCCCATAGCGTTAGAAGTATCAAAAGCCTCTGATACACTGACAAATTCACATTTATGCTCATTCATAATTTCATACAGTTTATAAAAGTCTGTAATGTTTCGGCTTATTCTGTCCAATTTGTAAACAACAACCTTTTCAATTTTATCGGCTACAATGTCCTCCAATAGTCTTTGAAGTTCTGGGCGTTCGGTATTCTTGCCGCTATATCCCTTATCCCGATAAATAACTGCATTTTTATCAACGCCTTGGCATAGTTCAATTTGTCCTTCTATGCTCAAACTTTCCTTTTTGTCCACTGACTGCCTTGCGTAAATTGCTGTTTGCCTTGTCATTTGCAATTTCCTCCCTATTCATAAACTCCAATAACTTCATATAGATAGCCAGTTTTTCATCTTGTGTAAGGTTCTTATATGTGTTTATAATCACTTATACACCTTTAAGATTATTTTACTACATATCTATTAAAAAGTCATTCCTTTTATGTCTAGTGTATCCACATCCCACTGAATCGTGTAATATCCGTTTTCCTTCGCCACATTCACTACAGCATTGTCATAATCCCCATAGGGCGGCCGGAACAGAAACATTTCGTAGCCTGTAAGGGTACGTACTTTCTCATGGACCTTCATCAGTTCTTCCTTCTTCTCCGCATCGGAAAGCTGACTCATATTCTTATGGTTTTCACTGTGATTTCCAAGGTCATGCCCTGCTGCCAGGATTGCCTTCACATCATCGGGATAACTCTCCACCCAACCACCCGTCATAAAAAAGGTCACCCGAACATCATGCTTCTTCAAAATCTCCAGGATCTGCGCCGTATCCTCATTCCCCCATGCTGCATCAAAGGTCAATGCGATCTTCTTTTCCGCAGTATCCACACAATAAATCGGCAGCTGTCTTCCGTTTACGCTGTTGCTTACCGTAACATTCGCTCCGGTGACGGTAAGAACCCCCCTCAGAACTGCAAAGGCAGCAAGCGCCAATACACCATATTTCATGGACAGTATCGCATTTTGTTTGTAATATTCTTCCCTGCTCTGCCCGGCTTCTTTTTCCGGGAAAAATTTTCTGCAAATTTTGTCTATGTACTCCCTCATAGTAAAACACCCGTCATAACTGTTATTACAGTGTATGACGGGAGATGGTTGTCACATAACTATCATTGATACGAGCGGCATGGTTACCACCGAAAGAATTGTCGTAAGAGCCACACCTCTGGATGCCATTTCATAATCGCCATCGTACTGCTGCGCCAGCATGGCTGTCATGCTTCCCACCGGCGTTGCCAGCATTACCATGCACACACCGCAGATCACTTCATTCGTGACAAAGCTTCTGATGACCAGCATCCCGGCTATGGGAATGAGCAGCAGCTTGATTGCGGCAAAAAGAAGCAGCTTGCCGTCTGTAAAAAGCTTTTTTAAATCGATGGTTACAAGAGAAGCACCGATTACCATCATACTTAAGGGAGCGGTCAGATTGCTCAGATGCGTTGTCGTTGACTTGACAAATGCCGGAACCGGTATCTGAAAGAAATAAACAACAATCGTAATGATGCAGGCAATCACACCGATATTTAAAATCTTTCCTATGGAAAAGCTCCTTTTTTTCTCTCCTTCCTTCTTCCCGGTTGACATGGCGGAAACGCCGTAGGTATAAATCAAAATATTATAGGGAATGGTAAAAAGTGCTGCATAGAGAAGCGCTCCGTTTCCGTAAAGTGCTGCCACCACCGGGAAGCCCATAAACCCAATATTGGAAAAGACTGTCATTGCCTGATAGGTTCCGCGGCTTTTCTTCTCAACACGCAAAAGCAGAGGAAGGATCAGCGCGATCAGAAGAAGCGTTGCATAGACCAGTACAATAATCACACCGGTGATCATCAGCTCTTTTCCCTCAATTTTTTCATCTCCCATACATCCGGTAAGCACCATCGCCGGATTAGCAATATTCACTACAATTGCAGACAGCTTTTTGCTCACCTCATCGGTAATTATCCCTTTTTTGTAACACAGGTAGCCAATTCCCATCAGGATAAAAAGGACCACCATCTGATTGAAAAGTAACATCATCTTCTCCTTCGTTTATCTTTTTCCATAGTAAAGAACCGTTAGGTTCCTCTTTCCCTTTTTGCTCAGGCTCATCCCCTCAAGCAATTCAAATTTCCCGTATCCTCTCATGCTCACCACATCACCGCCTGCAAGCATCCGGCTGCTGTTTTCACAAAGCCTTCCATTGATAAATATCTTTTTCTGGGTAAAGAGCACAGCTGTCTCGCTCCTTGACAGTCTGCATACCTTTGCAACGATGCCGTCAACTCTCTCAGAAGCCACCTGAATCTTTATTTCAACCGCATTCCTGCCATCCACCTCAGGCACCTTCTCCGTGATGTGGCACAGAACCGGAGTGTGCTTCACACGGGTCAGATTTTCCGTAATATAATCCGTCATGCTCTCTAAGCAGAACAGGTACGCTGTTTTGTCATCAATTAAAATATCTCCAATTGTGCTGCGCTCTATACCGAGATTCATCAATGCTCCCAGAAAATCTCTGTGTGTAAGCGCATCCGCAAACTTTTCCGCAAGCGGCCTTATTTGTAAACACGTGATTGGGAAATCCTGTGTGTAGCCCAGCAGTTCCTCACTCCCAAAGCGGATCATCACACGCTCTGCGCCTTCCCTTCCGCCCCATATGGTATAAGGCACATAGGAAAGCTCCCGCTCAAGCTCATAAAAACCGGAAACGTCAGCAAGCCCGAGAAAACCCGTAAAGGTATACTGATTATTCTGATAGCTCTTTTGTGCAAGTTCCCTGAATCGCTTTTTTAGAAGTTCCTCTGCCTCCATGCTCCTTATCTCCCTTAGTCTGTATCCCACACGTTTTCTATCATATCACATATTCCTGCATTTGACTTTAGGTATTTTTTATAAATGAATCATTTTTTTATAAGAATCATATGATTAATTTTAGGGAATGCTCATTGGTACGTCACAATTTAAGCATACAATGAATACATTAAAAGGATAGGAGGATATCATCATGCAGAAACATATAACAACAAAAAGACACCTGTCCCAGACAGAAAAGGAAAGCTCCTCATCAGAGACGGAATACATTGACAGCCAATGGGAGGAATATTCTTCTTTTCATGATTCCTTTACAGAGCTTCTCTCTTACGAAAACAGCCGCAGATCCACTTCTGACTTCTGGCAGCTGAATTATATTTAAAATTACTTATATTTTGTACACGGCAGGCCGCCTCTCTGATACAATAGCTTTAAAAGAAACACTGCAAGGAGAAACTCTATGAATATAAAAGACGCTGTGCAAAGTATTATTAAACCGCATGAGGATGATCACCTGACTCCCCTTACTACCATCTGGGGAGAAACACTTGATGTGCAACATCCATTACCGGAATATCCCCGCCCCCAGATGCAGCGGGACAGTTTTATCAGTCTGAACGGCTATTGGGATTATGCGATCACCGGGACAATGACCTTTCCCTCTTCCTATGACGGAAAGATACTGGTTCCCTTTTCTCCTGAATGTCAGCTTTCCGGCGTACAAAGACAATTACAGCCGGAGGAATTTCTCTGGTACCGGACAACTCTTCCCGAATGGAAGGACGATTCAGCTGAAGAGCAAAGGCTTCTCCTGCATTTTGATGCAGTAGACTATCTTGCCGAGGTTTATGTGAATGGTCAGTTTGTCATCTCTCATCAGGGTGGATATCTTCCCTTTTCTGCAGATATTACGGATTTTTTGAAGGAAGATTCCAATGAACTTCTCCTGAGGGTTCAGGATCAGACGGATTCGCAGGATCAGGCAAGAGGGAAGCAGACACTCCACCGGGGTGGCATCTTTTACACGGCACAGAGCGGCATATGGCAAAGCGTCTGGCTGGAGCAGGTTCCCGCTTCACACATTGAAAATCTCCGGTTTGAGACCGATTACGATGCCTGTCGGGTAACTGCACATATTGATGCCTGCTGTCAAAAGGATCTCGGCACGCTCGGCATCCGTGTTTTCTGTGCCGGGCAGGAGATTGCTGCGCAGTCACTTACCATCAAGGCAGCACCCGCCTCAGGGGAAGCACCTTTCCGAAGAATAACTGCATCCCTCTCCTTCACCATTGGGAAGGAATGGTTTCGGAGCTGGAGTCCCGAGGAGCCCTTCCTGTATGATGTAGAGGTAACCTTTGACAATGACAGGGTAAAAAGCTATTTTGCCCTGCGCTGTTATTCCATTGAAAAGCCCGCAGGCAAACCGGTATTTTGCCTGAATCACAAGCCCTATTTTCTCATGGGAGTTCTGGACCAGGGATACTGGCCGGACGGACTCTATACTGCCCCCTCCGACGAGGCACTCCTTTATGATATCAGGTCTATGAAAGAACTGGGCTTTAATATGCTGCGCAAGCACATTAAGGTAGAAAGTGCACGGTGGTACTATCACTGCGACCGTCTGGGCATGATCGTCTGTCAGGACATGGTAAACGGCGGCAGCAGCTACCATATGCCGGTCATCAGTTATTTTCCCACACTGCTGCCCTCTCTATCTTCCCGTTTCAAGGACACCCGTCATTATTCCCTGCTTTCCCGCAAGGATGAAAAAGCACGGCAGGCCTGGGAGAAGGAATGCCGGGAAACCGTCAAATACCTCAGCTTCTTTCCCTCCATTGCTATCTGGGTTCCCTTTAACGAAGGCTGGGGACAGTTTGATTCTGAGCGCATTACCGACATGATCCGTACCCTTGACCCTTCCAGATTAATCGACTCTGCAAGCGGCTGGTTCGATCAGGGGTGTGGTGACTTTATCAGCGAACACAATTATTTCCGCCCTCTCGCGGTTCCGACCAAAAAATGGGGAAACCGTGCCTATTTTCTGTCCGAGTATGGCGGCTTTGCCTGTCATCTGAAAGGACACACCAGTGTAGATCGAGTGTTTGGCTATAAGCGCTTCGATACCCTGGAGGAATTCAAAACCGCTTATCATGAGCTCATAGAAAAATCCCTGCTTCCGTTACAAAAGCAGGGACTCTCAGGCGCCGTTTACACCCAGCTTTCCGACGTAGAGGAGGAGGTCAACGGAATCCTTACCTACGACCGGAAGGTCAACAAGCTGCTATCCTAATATTTTTTCCAGTTTCCGGCGTACATGAAGGTATGCCGGAATCAGGAAGGCATCTGCAAAAATCCAGGCAAGGGGGCTTGCGAAGCATGCCCCGATAAAACCAAACTGCGGAACCAGGATCAATCCCGCAATGGTTCTTGCAATCATTTCAAACACCCCTGCCAGAATCGCGAAGGTGGAAAATCCCATTCCCTGAATTAAAAAGCGAACAATATTTACCAGTGCAAGCGGAATATAGAAAGCAGCATTTACAATTAGAAACAGCCTTGCATTCTGAAGCATCTGCGGATCTGCCGCATCCACAAAAAGAGCGGCCAGATTCGCACCAAAGAGGTAAATAACCACAAAGGCAATCACCGAATAAACCGAGCCAAGCAGCACGCAGGATTGCAATCCCTTTCCGACACGCTCCAGCTTCTTTGCACCTACATTTTGTCCGCCGTAGGTGGCCATTGTAGACCCCATAGCATCAAAAGGGCAACAGAAAAACATGCTCACCTTCCCCGCTGCAGTCACAGAAGCAACTGCCAGCGAGCCCAGACCGTTTACCGCAGTCTGCAGGATAACAGAGCCGATCGCTGTAATGGAATACTGTAATCCCATGGGAATTCCCATACCGCAAAGTACCTTCATATGATGCGTGTTAATTTTCCATTCTTCCTTCGTAATATGCAGGATCTCATATCTCTTTATCATATAGAAAAGGCACAGTACACCCGAAATCAGCTGAGACACCACGGTTGCTATTGCCGCACCTGCCACACCCAACCTCAGATTCACGATACATAAAAGATCCAGCCCGATATTTAAAACAGAGGAAAGCACCAGAAAGAACAAAGGTACCTTACTGTCTCCCATGGAACGGATAATTCCCGAAAGCATATTGTAGAGATAAGTTGCCGGGATTCCAATGAATATGATCAGAATATAGCTGTAAGCATCCTCAAAAATATCCTCAGGCGTATTCATCCATCTTAAAATGTCATCACACAAAAACACAACAATTACCGTCATAACAGCAGAAAACAGCAAGGACAGCCACACACAGTTTGCTACGATCTGCCGCATTCCCGAATAATCCCTGGCACCGAATTTGTGTGCTACGGGAATCGCAAAGCCACTGCACACGCCCATACAAAAGCCTACGATCATAAAATTGATCGAGCCCGTCGCTCCCACACCTGCAAGTGCATTCATACCCAGAAACTGTCCGACGATCACGGTATCCACCACGCTGTAAAACTGTTGAAATAAAAATCCAAACAAAAGTGGTACAGAGAATCCCAGAATCAGTTTCATGGGAGAACCCACGGTCATATCCTTCGTTGTGTTCTTAGCCATCTTTCCTTCATTTTCCTTTCTTATGTGGAACACAGTCATCAAAAGCCGAAATTTATCATAGTGCAATCCATTCCATAAATCAAGTACAAAAATTCAAAAAGCGGATGAGCCGTTTGTTCATCCGCTTTCCTGCTACCAATTTAAAATATCTTATGCAAAAGGATTCTCAGACTTGTAAAGCATTCCCTTAGGCCGATTGAAGCCGATCTCGTCAAGCTCTACACCGATATACTTAAATACCTCGTACAGAGCCTTTCCGTAATGTCCGAATGCAACCGCACCGTGATGAGGATAGTTGCCTTCAATCAGAACATGGCGATAGAAACGTCCCATCTCAGGAATAGCAAATACACCGATTCCACCGAAAGACTTGGTTGCTACCGGAAGAACCTCACCGTGAGCAATGTAAGCGCGCAGCTTGCAGTCTGCCGTAGACTGGAGACGATAGAAGGTAATTTCACCGGGAACAATATCTCCTTCCAGAGTACCGTTTGTAACCTCCTCGGGAAGTGCTCTTGCCATGATCATCTGATTCTTCATGCTGCAGAATGCCAGCTTCTTGGAGTTTGTGTTTCCGCAATGGAAGCCCATGAAGGTATCCTGATGTGTGTAATCAAATTTACCCTTGATGGATTCCTCATACATATCATCAGGTACAGTGTTGTTGATATCAAGCAACGTTACAATATCGTTGCTTACTGCAGTACCGATGAACTCGCTTAAGCATCCGTAAATATCAACCTCGCAGGATACAGGAATTCCCATACCTGTCAGACGGCTGTTTACATAGCAAGGTACAAAACCGAACTGTGTCTGGAATGCAGGCCAGCACTTACCGGCAATTGCAACATACTCACGATACCCCTTATGTGCCTCTACCCAGTCAAGTAGTGTCAGTTCATACTGTGCCAGTTTGTTCAAAATTTCAGGCTTCTGATTTCCGGCACCCAGTTCTTCTTCCATTTCCTTAACCTTAGCGGGAATTCTTGCATCTCCCTCATGCTTGTTGAATGCTTCAAACAGATCAAGTTCGGAGTTCTCTTCAATTTCAACGCCTAAGTTGTAAAGCTGCTTGATGGGGGCGTTACAAGCAAGGGAGTTGAGCGGTCTGGGACCGAAGCTGATGATCTTCAGGCTCTTTAATCCAACGATTGCTCTTGCAATCGGAACAAATTCATTGATCATATCAGCACATTCTGCTGCAGTTCCCACGGGATACTCAGGAATATATGCCTTAATGTTGCGAAGCTTTAAGTTGTAGCTTGCATTCAGCATACCACAGTAAGCATCACCACGTCCGCCGATCAGGTCATTCTGGGATTCCTCAGCTGCTGCAATAAACATGGAAGGTCCGTCAAAATGCTTTGCTAAAAGTGTTTCGGAAATTTCGGGACCGAAGTTTCCAAGGTATACACAAAGTGCATTACAGCCTGCCTTCTTGATATCCTCAAGCGCCTGAACCATATGGATTTCGCTTTCTACGATGCACACCGGACATTCATAGATGTCTGATGCATCATATTTTGCCTTGTAAGCCTCTACAAGAGCTTTTCTTCTGTTAACGGACAGAGACTCCGGGAAGCAGTCACGGCTTACCGCAACAATTCCGATTTTCACCTTAGGTAAATTGTTCATTTGATGTTCCTCCTGTTATCTTTTATATAAATTTCATTTTCTGTAGCTTTTCAGCACATACTACTCATTGATACAAAGGTTCTTTCCTACAAGTCCCATAGGGCTTCCTGTCGGGAGTCCTCCCTCCGGGTGTCCCAACAGCCATTTGTTCTTTGCTGTAATGTGACTGTCCTCACCGCCCTCATGGGCATCCGCAAGTTCCAGGTTCGTTCCCTTTGGCAGAACGATTCCCACCTTAAAGCCGGCACCGTTTACGCCACAGGGTGCATAGTGAAGAGTGGTTGCATACACCTCGACTGCAGTTCCCTTCGGTACCAGAAATGCCTCAACCAGAGAGGTATCATAGGTAAAGTCCTCTGTGATATCCTGCTGGCTTCCCAGCATCAGGATGGCATCGGTAGCCGCCACATTGATTTCCGAATCCCTGTGATACTCAAGCGCATTCAGCATAGAATTATGCCCGTTGCAGTATCCAATCTGAATCGGCATCTCACCGTATGCCTTAGAAGACAGTTCCTTCATTACCGGAAGAGCCTCAAGTTCCGGAAGACCGGGGACGTAATCTACGCCATCGGGAAGCGGCGTGCACTCCTCCAGCTTGGCAACCAGCTCTGAAAAATCAATGCCTTTTACAATCTTTCCGTACCTCTTAAAACGATCGTCTGTTACACTGTAAACTTTCATTTCTGTCGTCCTTTCTTATATTTTATTTTTACTTAATGATTTCAAACAAAGGCTTGCAGGCAGGATAGATTTCCTTGAACTGCTGGTATCTTTCCTCATATTTTGCCACAAGCTCCGGTTCCGGCTCAACGGTATCTATGATCTTAACGATCTTGGCTGCTGCCGCCTCAACGCTCTCATATTCTCCGCACGCTACTGCTGCCAGCATCGCACCTCCAAGTGCGGGACCTTCCTCGCTCTCGATCACATCAACCTTAAGATTCAGGATATTGGCAATCATCTTTTTCCACAGAGGGCTCTTTGCACCGCCGCCGCAGATTTTGGTTCTCTCAAGCTTAATGCCCAAGGATTTTGCGACCTCCAGGGAATCACGAAGAGCAAAGGCTACGCCCTCCAGAACAGCCTGAGTCATATCTGCCCTGCTGGTATCCATCGTCATACCGATAAAGGTTCCTCTCGCATTGGGATTATTATGAGGAGATCTCTCTCCCATCAGATACGGAAGGAAGTAAACATGATTCTCGCCAAGCCTGGTGATTGGCTCCTGTTCCTTCGCATATTCATCGGTGCCGATGATGTCCTCCATCCACCACTTGTTGCAGGATGCCGCGCTGAGCATACAGCCCATCAGATGATAGTTGCCGTCCGCATGGGCAAAGGCATGCAGGGCATTGAATTTATCCACTCCGAACTTCTTGGAGGAGATAAAAATGGTTCCACTGGTACCAAGGGAAATGTTACACATACCCTCTCCAACTGTGCCTGTTCCCACCGCTGCTGCCGCATTATCACCGGCGCCTGCCGCCACCTTGACGGTTGCGGGAATGCCGAGTTCCTTTGCGATTTCTTCTTTCACCGTACCCACACATTCATAGCTTTCAAACAGCTTTGGCAGCATATCCATACTGATGCCGCAGATCTCACACATTTCCTTGGACCAGCAGCGATTCTTTACATCAAGGAGCAGCATACCGGAAGCGTCGGATACATCCGTGCAATGTACCCCGGTCAGTTTATAAGCGATATAATCCTTCGGAAGCATTATCTTTGCTATTCTGGCAAAATTTTCCGGCTCCTTATTCTTCACCCACAGAATCTTGGGTGCGGTGAAACCGGTAAAGGATATGTTTGCTGTATATTCCGAAAGCTTATCCTTTCCGATTACATTATTTAAATAATCACACTCTTCAAAGGTTCTTCCGTCATTCCAAAGAAGTGCCGGGCGAATAACCTGATCCTCCTTGTCAAGAATCACAAGTCCGTGCATCTGTCCTCCAAAGCTGATTCCGGCAATCTTGCTCTTATCTGCCTCGGCGATCAGTTCCTTAATTCCTGCCATGGTCTGTTCAAACCAATCCTCCGGTTTTTGTTCTGACCAGCCCGGATGGGGAAAATAAATGGGGTACTCCTTAGAGACGATCTTCTGGATTTTTCCTTCTCCGTCCATCAGCAGCAGCTTTACTGCGCTGGTACCCAGATCAACACCTATGTACAGCATGATAACCCTCCTTTAATATGTTCTGCATCTCTTTAATTATAATAAATATTCTGTCGAATCACAACTGAACATTTTTATACCATTAGCATTATTTTGCTTCCGTTTTACCCGGCACACCCCTTAAAGTCCGGGATATTCTATCACCAGATTTCTGAAACGGGCATAGCCTGTTCCGTCTCCGAAGGCATAGATTCCGTAGGTACACCCCACAAAGCCACCAGCACGCTCCGAGCTTAAAAATTCTGTGGGCACACCACTAACGATTACCTTCCCCTGCACAGAGAATTCAGTCCGCTGTCCCCGCCCCTTTATGGAAAGGCGCAGCCAGCTACCGCTTTCGCTCTCCGGCAGACCTGTTTCCCCAATTATGCTCTCCGAAAGAATCCGGTTCCGCTTATTTTCCCGTTTTTCTACAATTGCCGCTACGCCCTCTTTTCTTCTCAAAACGGTAAATTTCAGATAATTGTCATCATCATAAAGGTACAATAGGCCAGCCTGCTCTCCTTCCTTCAGCCCGGTGAAAACCTCTGCTTCCGTCTGAAAGCTTCTGCTCTGCTGGCGGACACCCATGTAGGAGAGTACTCCATCCACATCCTCAGGTCTTGACGCGTTGCACTTTAACGCAATTTCCTTTTCTTTGATGATCTGATATGTATCCTCCTTCGGATGACGAAAAAAAAGAAAACGTTTATCCAGAGGAGCCGTAAACCGCATTTCCATCCTGCTCTGCCATGCCGGACAGGCATCCGGCATAAGGGACTTTTCAGGGAGAGATACCGGCTGTCTTTCAAGAATTTTTCCCTCTCCCGGATTGACCACCGGCCAGCCTTCCTGCCATTCCACTCTTGCTAAAAAGGTTTCTCTTCCAAGCTCTGCTGCATTGTTTACCGGCCTTGTCCCCAGCATCACAAGATACCATTCTCCATCCGGTGTATCCACCAGATCTCCGTGACCGATATTCTGAATCGGATACTGTCTTCCCAGATGCCTGTGTGTGAGAAGCGGATTACAGCGATAATTCTCGTAAGGTCCGGTAAGCTCCCTACTTCTGGCCACCGAAATGCTATGTTCAAAGCTGGTTCCCATCTCCGCACAGGTCACATAATAATATTCTCCGATCTTATATAAATGCGGGCCCTCCACCCAGCAGGCATCCTTCATGGCACCGCGATATAGGATATAGTCCGGTCCCGTCAGGCATCCCCTCTCAAGGTCAAGCTCCTGCATCCAGACCTCACAGTCCCCGAAAAAGCGGGCATTCTGCTTTTGCCGCTGGCCCACGTAATAGCATTTATCCCCCTCAAAATAAAGGGAGGGATCGATCCCTGCATCCACGCCCTCAGGCACCTTAAGATACACCGGGTCTGACCAGGGTCCTGCCGGATCCTCTGCCGTCACATAAAAGTTGCCGCCATAAGAAACATTGGTGGTGATCATATAAAAAATGCCCTTATGATAACGGATTGTGGGAGCGTAGATTCCCCGGGACATCGTGGCACCATCTAAGACAAGCTGGCTTTTTCTCTCCAACACATTCCCGATCTGTTCCCAGTTTGCAAGATCCCTGCTGTGGAAAACAGGCACTCCCGGAACATACGAAAATGTGGAATTCACAAGATAATAATCCTCCCCTACCCTGCAGATGGAAGGATCCGGATAGAATCCCTTTAAGATAGGGTTTTTTGCAATTGTCATGACGCTCCACTCCCATCATCTGTTTCTTATGAAACTATTGTATAAAAAAGGAGGTTTTGATACTACTCAATAATTGCTAATTAATGCGCAAAAGGGGCTGTTGCATCAGCAACAGCCCTCTTCCTAAGAAATTCTTCGATCCAGCTTTCTGGAAAGTCTTGTTCCAATCACCTGCAGGATTTGTACCAACGCCACCAGCAGCACGACTGTCACGATCATGATATCTGCCTGATACCGGTAGTACCCGTAACGGATCGCAATATCACCCAGACCGCCGCCTCCTACAACACCGGCCATGGCAGAATATCCCAGGATCGTCCCCAGGGAAATGGTCGCCCCTACGATCAACGATGTGCGCGCCTCTGCAAGCAGCACCTTGAAAATAATAGTTCCCAGCCCGGCCCCCATACTCTGTGCCGCCTCGATCACGCCGTGGTCCACCTCAAGCAGGGAGGACTCCACCAGCCGTGCCACAAAGGGCGCAGCTGCAATGGCAAGCGGTACGATCGTTGCCGTTGCCCCATAGCTTTTCCCTACAATCAGTCTGGTGAACGGAATAATCAGCATCAGCAATATTAAGAAAGGAATACTTCTTACAATATTCACAACCACATCCAGTATTTTATATACAATTTTGTTTGGCTTCAATCCGCCCGGTGCTGTCACTACCAGCACGATTCCCATCGGAAGCCCAAGTGCATAGGCAATCAGCGTGGATACCAGTGTCATATAGAGCGTCACACCTGTGCCTTCTGCAATCATCATAATTGTCTGACTATCCCACATAATTATCAAGCTCCTCCACTTCCAGTTTTCTGTTCTTTAAGTACTGTATCATCTTTTCCGCAGTCACTTCCTCCTCCGGCAGCTGCAGGATCATTTGGCCATGAGCCACACCGCCGATATCCTGGGTGTCGGCAAGAAGAATATTGACCGGCGCATTGCAGGCAAGAACCATATTGGCAATGACCGGCTCATAGGAAGAATTGCTGGAGAATACAATGCGGATACATCTCTTTCCCCGCATCTCATCATAGTGCTTTTCCTCTCCCCGGAATACCAGCTTCTTGGCCGCCTTACTCTTGGGTCTTGAAAATACCTCCTCCACCGTTCCGGTCTCTGCAAGACTCCCTTCATCAATAATGGCAACATGACTGCAGATTTCCTGCACAACGGCCATCTCATGGGTAATGATCACGATCGTGATACCATATTTTTCATTGATTTCCTTGAGAAGTGCCAGAATCGCTTTAGTTGTAGTAGGATCCAGGGCACTGGTTGCCTCATCACAAAGAAGGATCTTCGGATTGGTTGCAAGCGCTCTTGCAATTGCCACTCTCTGCTTCTGTCCCCCGGAAAGCTGTGCCGGATAGGAAAGCTCCTTCTGGGAAAGTCCCACGATCTCAAGCAGCTCTCTTGCTCTCTTCACCGCATCCTTTCTGGATGTTTTGGTGATCTCCATGGGAAAGCAGACATTGTCAAGTACGGTCCTTTGCATCAGCAGATTGAAATGCTGGAAGATCATTGCAATCTGGGTACGCATCTTCCGAAGCTCATTGTCCTTAAGGGTTGATAAGTCCTTTCCTTCCACCAGTACCGTCCCGCTTGTGGGACGCTCCAGAAAGTTCAGGCATCTTACCAGGGTAGATTTTCCCGCACCGCTCATACCGATGATTCCGTATATTTCTCCCTTATGGATGTCCAGATTGATCCCTTTCAGGGCTTCTACCGTATTGTCCTTGCCCACAAAGGTCTTTGTGACATCCTTGATCTGAATCATTGTCTCCATTACTCACATAACCTCATTTCTTCTCTTATGCGCTTAAAAACTGTTTCACTTATATTTTCTAATCATAACATAAAGCCGAATCCCTTGCAATGCAGGAAACCGTTTCATACTGTACAAACTGCGATGATTTTGCTATACTAGTTTATATTTGTGAAACGGACTTAATTACGATTATCATAGAAAGAGGGTTTACATCATGAGTCAAAAAAAAGCAGTTGTTTCTCTTGGACATAACGCACTTGGCTATACGACGTTAGAGCAATGGGATGCCGTTAAATTCACGGCAAAGGCACTGGCCGATCTTGTAGAGGCAGGCTATCAGCTGACGATCACGCACAGCAATGGTCCGCAGATCAGCATGATCCACAAGGCAATGACCGAGCTTCGCCGTCTCTATATTGACTATACGCCTGCACCCATGTGTGTCTGCTCAGCCATGAGCCAGGGCTATGTTGGCTATGATATCCAGAACTCCCTGAAAGCAGAGCTTTTAAGCCGCGGGATCAGCAAAACGGTTTCCACCATTCTTACACAGGTAACCGTTGATCCCTATGACGAAGCTTTTTATGAACCCACCAAGCTCATCGGCCGATATATGTCCGCAGAAGATGCTGAGATTGAAACCAAAAAAGGAAATTACGTATATGAAGAGCCGGGCAAGGGCTTCCGCCGCATCATTGCCGCTCCCAAGCCCATTGACATTGTAGAGATCGAAGCAATCCGCACTCTGGCAGAAGCTGACCAGATCGTCATCGCCTGCGGTGGCGGCGGAATTCCCGTAATCGAGCAGAAGCATGCCTTAAAGGGTGCATCTGCAGTCATCGAAAAGGATGCCATTGCCGGTAAGCTTGCCGCCGATTTAAAAGCAGATCAGCTGATCATCCTGACTTCTGTGCCCAATGTCTACAAAAATTTCGGTACAGATGACCAACAGGCAGTCTCTTCCCTCACCGTCAGCGAAGCACAGAAAATGATTGCGGAAAGTGAATTTGGAAAGGGAACCATGCTTCCTAAAATCGAAGCGGCGATCACTTACCTTAATGCCAACAAAGACGGCAGTGTGCTGATTACTTCTCTGGAAGCTGTAAATGATGCATTGAGAGGCAAGGCAGGCACCGTCATTACTGCCTAGAAATCAGCCGGCATAACACTTCTATATGAGTAACTACATGAATGACTATGCAAAGAATCAAGGGCCCGCAAGGCCATACCTGTTCAAGGTGCAACAGGTATGGCCTGCGGGCCTTTTTTATGGAGTAGATAAATAATAACGCATTATCGGCTGATTGTTTCCAGGGCACAGGGCTTATTTGTATTTCTCTGTTATGGTATACAATAAATTCCCCTGATTTTATTTTTTGAAATCTATTTCCAATAAAAAACATCTGTCCATCTTGAGGTAACCTCATATGGACAGATGCTTCTGACTTTAACCAATGCTGTTACTACATAACAGCCTTTTTACAGAGAAATAACCCTGTCAGGATTCCGGATGTGTCGCGGGATGTCTTCCCGGCATGCCCGAATTTCTTCTGATCTCGTAAATGTCCTCCACCTGCTTTGCTGACAGTTCATGAACGGTTCCGAGACACTGTGTCTGGTAAAGGATCCGTGCGTAGAATTCCAGTGATTCCATTTTGTAATAAGCATTCATCAAGGAGGGGCCATAAGCAAGCGCTCCATGATTGGCAAGCAGCATGGCATCATAAAACGGAAGATATTCTGCCACCACATCGGGCACTTCCTGTGTGGAGGGTGTCCCATAGCCGGCCACCGGTACCCTGCCGAGAGTAAGTACAGCTTCCGCAAGAATCGGCTGTTCAAGCGGTATTCCTGCTGCGGCAAAGGTCGTCGCATAGGGTGGATGGGCATGCACTACTGCCAATACGTCAGGGCGCTCCCGATATACACGCATATGCATTTTCATTTCCGAGGATGGTCTGAACGCGCCATTTTTTTCAAGAAGCTTCCCCTCCGCATCAATTCTGCAAATGCATTCCGGTGTCATAAACCCCTTACTCACCCCTGTAGGCGTACAAAGATATTCATTTTCACCAAGCTTTACCGAGAAATTTCCATCATTGGCAGCAACCATGCCTCTCTCATAGACACGTTTTCCGATTTCACACATTTCCTGTCTGATTGCAAGATCATTCATATTGATTCATCCCTTATTCCAGTTCAAGCTGTCTACGGATCAGATACTCACTCAAAATATACAGGCCGACAGCCGCAATAAGATATACCACCGACATAATAACATAGATCGGTGTATAGACCCCAAAGACAGACATTTCTGACATATCCGTATGCTCCATTTGAAATGCCATCTTAAAAATAAAAGGCATCATAACGGCAAAAACAATGATCTGTATCACACTGTAAATTGCAAAGTATGCGCCGATTGCGCCCAGAATTCTATGCTTACGCACCATCTGCCCCAGGTTGACGGATCCGATAATGATCATAGTACCGCCAACAGAGCCTGTAAGTGCCATTGCGATCATGCTCGCGCAAAAACCGCCAAAGCCTTCCATATAGGGAGACGCGAATACTTCCTTCATTTCACTCAAAAAATCAAAAAAATCAAATGCAAAGCTGCTGTCCTTGGACGCCAGCGCCAGAATCACAATTCCGAAAAAGACTGCAATGCTCAGCAACACCACAATTCCTGCGATCAGATTCCATGCTGTCATCGTAATGATCTTGCCAAAAAGCAGTTCTCTGGCTGTAACCGGAAGCGTATGGGTAAGATACCCTTCATCCGTGAACATACTCTTATAATATCTCACCGCAAAATAAAGCACAATCCCGAAGGAAGCTGCTATCATTGCCATGTAAAACAGCATGACCAGCATCATTGCCGAAAGGGGCAGTCCGATCCATTCACTATCCCAGATAGGCATCAGGAACGTAAGTCCCGCAACCACCGCAATGATCATCAAAACACCGAGCAGAAGTGTAGGCACCTTCCAGTGCGCCTTCCATTCATGCTTTAATAATTTTCCTAACATGCAAACACCTCCCTAAAGTAGGTATCAACCGATTTTCCTTTACTCTCACGAATATTTTCAACTGTATCCTGCAGCACCACTTTTCCTTCGCGAATAAAGATTACTTCATCCAGAATCTTTTCGATATCAGAAATCAGATGGGTGGATAATAACACGGTTGCATTTTCATTATAATTGGAAATAATTGTCCGGAGAATATAATCCCTGGCTGCAGGGTCAACACCCGCAATCGGCTCATCCAGAACATAAAGCTGTGCATCCCTGCTCATAACCATGATCAGCTGCACCTTCTCTTTTGTTCCCTTCGAAAGCGTTTTAAGGCGGGCATCTTCATTGATATTCAAATTCATCAGCATCTGTTTTGCTCTCTCCGGACGAAAATCCTGATAAAAATCCGCAAAGTAATCAATGAGCTCTTTTACCTTCATACTGCTCTGAAAATAAGTTCTCTCCGGAAGATAAGAAACGACACTCTTTGACTCCGGACCTGGCTTACTGCCATTGATCAGAATCTCTCCTTCTGTCGCCACAAGAAGACCACTGATCAGCTTGATCAAGGTTGTCTTTCCGCTTCCGTTCGGTCCCAGAAGCCCGATAATTTTTCCTCTGGGTATAATAAGGTTTACCTGACTTAATGCTACCTTTTTCTTCTCATAAACCTTGGTAAGATTGTTTACTTCTACCAGTTCACTCATTTTTCTCCCCTTCTGCCTGCTTAAGCAGTGCTACTATTTCTTCTTTATCAAATCCAAGCTTTTTCATTTTTTCCATAAAATCGTTAATCTGCTCATAAGCCAGCTTATTCCGTGTCTGTCTGATCATTTCCAAATCCTCCGTTACCATTCGGCCACTCGTTCTCTGCGCCATTACTAGTCCGCTTCTTTCCAGCTCTGTGAGTGCCTTCTGCATTGTATTGGGATTCACCCCTGCTTGGGCTGCCAGTTCTCTCACACTGGGAATTTTTTCTCCCGACTTGTATTGACCTGTAATGATCCGCATCTGTATTTCCTCAAGAATCTGAGTATAAATCGGGCGGTCAGAATCTAAATTCCATGCCATCTGTATCTTCCTTTCTCTGTATTATTGTATTACTTTAATAATACAATAATACCTATCGATGCATTTGTCAAGTATTATTTTCGGAAAAATATCCTGCCATACTCAGAAGCGCACCGATCATAATACAGAAATCACTGATATTGAAAATTATTCTTTGAAGTCCCTTCCACGGAACATGAAAGCTGACATAATCCACCACATATTTTCTTTTCAGCCGGTCATAGGTATTACTGTAAGCTCCTCCCAACATCAGGGAAAGTCCCCATTTCAAAAGTCCCCTGCCGGTCATCGTAAAGCTACCGACAAATAAAACTGTCAGCAAAAGTGTTATCACAACGGACAAAGCTGCCACGATCCTCCGCCTTTCCTGTCCTGCGTTTAGAAATGCACCGCGGTTATGATGTTTTCTGATCAGTAAAAATCCCCCAAGCTTTTTCTCTTCTGCATTTTCTGACTTATTCTTTTCTATATAATCTTTTATGCCAAAGTCCAGTCCAAAAATCCCAAGTATTACTGCAATGTACTGCATGAAACCACCTCCCGGTATCCTTCCCGGAGCATACCTGTTTTGATTTTTCATTTTACCATACTCTGTCCCACAAGAAAACCCCCGGCACGTTACCGTGTCGGGGGTTCCTTTTATGATTCAGTTATGAATACTTCTGATTAGGGGAGCATATCAGCATCACCAAAGGTTGCTGCCCACTTTTCAGCACGTTCATCCATAATTGCCTGACCGCCTGAGCTCAGGTAATCTTCCATACCGGCATCCCAAACAGAATCAAAGTCAGCTACAGATGCAGTTACAGCAGTGTCGAATACGATATCTCTCTTCTCGGAGAGTGCAGGACCCTGTCCTTCTTCTGCTGTGATAGCGCCAACGTTAACGTTCTTGCCAACCTTCATATTTGTATTACAGATCTTGTCAGATGCCTCTACTAAAGCAGGATCAATGTTTGCATAGCTGTAAGCTCTTGACTTAACAGTAAGATCTGCATCCTGAAGCTTAAGTCCGTTACAGGTCATAGTATAGTCAATGTTCATACCGGAGTTCTGGATAGCATCACCGGTTGCTGCTACTGTCTGGATTACACCACCATCGATCTTGTTGTGTGTAACACCCTCATCACCAATCTGTAAGTACTCGATATGAGCAGGATCACTGATCCAGTCAAGGTACATTAAGGATGCCAGAGGCTCATCATTGGTAGAAGGGAAGAACAGTTTACGGTCGATCGGACCGGAAACAAACTTTGTATAGGTTCCCTTGCTGTCCTCGAAGCAGTCAACAGCTACAAACTTAGCGTCCTCGCCAACAAGTCTCTGCAGGTTTGCATTAATGCTGTCTTCACCGTTTCTGAAAGGATAGTCCCAGTTATGAGTAAATGCACCAACGTAACCGGCCTTCATCATATCATCTTCTGTGGTGTCACCGCTTCCGTACAGAGCGAAGTCTTTCCACATTAATCCGTCATTATACCACTTATTCAGCAGTCTGACTGCTTCCTTTGTGCCATTCTGTGTGAATTTTCTGTCATCGAAACCATTGATATAATATTCCTTATCAGAAATATCAGGATCAATGAAGGATTCAATCAGGGTTGCTGCTCTCCAGCCCACATCATAGCTGACAGAATAAGGAACCATCTTGTCTGCATCTGCGCCAAGAAGGAGATCAGCATTATCTCTGAACGCGATCAGCATTTCTTCAAATTCAGCCTTAGTTGTAGGAGCGGACATTCCTAATTTGTCAAGCCAGTCCTGACGAACGAAGGTATTGATACGGTTGCTTACTGCCAGTCTTGCTTCCAGAGCCCAGATAGTTCCTGTGGAAGGATCCTTATCCCAGTAAATGTTGCTCTCACCAAGCCATCCCCACAGATTAGGAAGTAAATCCTTGTAGGTATCAACATACTGACCTAAATCAATCACACCACCCATGTTTGCATAGGTCTGGATTGTAGGATAATCGTATGTATAGCATACATCAGGAGCATCACCAGCTGCTAACAGGTTGTTGATCTGTTCAACCTCTGTCCAACGGGGAACAGCCACAAACTCAACTTCCACATTGTGATCTTCCAGCATACCCTTCTTGATATACTCTGTGTACATGTTATTGGTCGGATCAGAACCACCGTCATTACCGCGGTCATAAACCTCTACCGTGATCTTTCTTGTTTCCACGAACTTGCCGTCAACAACCTCTCCATTAGTGGGATCAGCTGCTGTGTCTGCCTCTGCTGTTTCTGTTTCCGCAGCAGGTGCTTCTTCTTTTGTTTCTGTTTCAGTTGCTGCAGGTGTTTCCTGCGCTGCTTCCTTGCTTCCGCCACATGCTGCTAAGGACAATACCATTGAGCACGCAAGCAGAATTGAGAGAACCTTTCTCTTCATCTCTAAACCTCCCTATTTCTTGTTAATATGTATTTGAATGAACAGATCATACGATCTGCTTATTCCTTAACTGCTCCTACCGTAACTCCATGGATAAAGTATTTCTGAAGCCATGGATAGATCAGCAGGATGGGCACCGTTGAAAACATAACGATTGCCGCCTTTAATGATTCCGAAAGCCCCGGAGCGGAGAAGCCCTCCTGGGTCGCAACCTCTACCTGATTGATATTATTTAAAATGTTGTACAGAAGAAGCTGCAATGGATAATAATCCTTATTGTTCATAAACATCAGTGCGTCTGAGTAACCGTTCCATCTTCCTACTGCGTAGAACAGCGCCAACGTTGCAAAAACCGGCTTTGACAACGGCACATAGATACTTGTCAGAATCTTGATGAAGCTTGCACCGTCAATCTCAGCAGACTCACGCAGGCTGTCCGGTATCCCGTAAAAGAAGCTTCGCATGATGATCATATTGTACACACTCATACAGCTCGGAATAATCAAAACCGCAGGATTGTTCAACAGGCCAAGCGATTTCATAAGTAAATAATTCGGAATGGTTCCTGCATTGAAGAACATTGTTATTGTGATAAACACATTGATCACAGAACGTCCCTTTAAATTTTCAAAGATCAACGGATATGCACAGAGCGTTGTCATCGTCAGTGAAACAATCGTACAAATAACCGTCAACAGTACTGTCCAGAAGAATGCCCTGATGTATTTCATGTCACCAAGCACCATTGTGTACGCATCCAGATTCCATCCCTTGGGCCATAAGTAAACTTCTCTTTTAATCAGATATTCCGAACCACTCAGTGATCTCGCAAGCAGATTCAGCATTGGTAACAGACATATCACACATACAAGGAGACAGATAATTACGAATACGCAATCTCCGATTTTTGCTGATTTCGATCTAATCATTTTTCTACCCTCCTGTTCTCACTTACCAAATTCCACGTTCGCCCAGCTTACGAGCAATCCAGTTTGCCAAAAGAAGGAAGAATACACAAATAATGGACTGGAAGAACCCAACTGCCGTAGTTAACGAGAACTGGAGACCCTTAATACCATTCTTATAAACGAATGTGGAAATAACATTTGCCACATCCATAACCAGCTTATTCTGCAATGCAAACGGCCGGTCGAAGCCGCTTCCGAGAATATTACCGAGATTCATGACCAGCAATACCACGATTGTCGGCTTGATTCCGGGAAGCGTAATATGCCACATTTTCTTAAATCTGCCTGCGCCATCAACAGAAGCTGCTTCATAAAGCTCCGGATTGATTCCTGCGATTGCTGCCAGATATACAATGGAATTCCATCCAAAGCTCTGCCAGACTCCAAGTAAAATATAGGTTACAACCCAGTGACCCGATTCATTCAAAAACGGAATGGATTCAAATCCCATATTGTTCAGAAGCATATTGATCAAACCGTTGGTCGGTGCGAACAGCTGTAATGCCAGTCCATAGATGATAACCCAGGAAAGGAAGTGGGGCATATAGGCAATAGTCTGCACCACCTTCTTAAACCGCTTAAATACCAGTTCATTTAAAATCAGGGCAAAGATGATCGGTATCGGGAATCCGATTACCAGATCCAGCAGATTCAGCATCAGGGTATTTCGCAGTGCATACAGGAAATCCTTGTTCTTAAACGCTTTGATAAAATATTCAAAGCCATGATTATCAGCCCAGGGCATTTTCCATACACTCTCAACAATGCTGTAATCCTTAAATGCAATCTGAATATAAACCATCGGTATGTACTTAAAAATTAACAGATACAAAAGAGGCAATGCCAGAAGCAGATAAAGCTGCCAGTATCTTTTCAGATACACCTTTGCACTCTTTTTTGTTTTGACGGCTGGTTGTTTCTTTTCCGTAGCCTTCATAGTTCCACCTCCCAGTTTTTAGGAAAGACTTTCCTTTCCGTTTCCATTCTATTTAATAAATTGTCCTTCCCCTGTCATCGGGAATCCCTGTTTTTCTGTAAAAATAGGTATTAATCTGATCACGCCACTCGCGGGAATGCTTCTTTTGATGTAAAAAACGCTCCATAGCCCTTTCATAGACCTGATCGGGAAGCTTTCCCTTCAGTTTTTCAAAACGGGAAACCATTTCATCCACCAGCTCCACGCCCTCAAAATGAGTGTCATAGATGTATTGCAGAATCGTCTTACCGCTCCTCAGCTTATAGTTGTAAGGCATATGGTGGAAAAATAAGAGCAATTCCTCCGGACAGGTCTCCGGAGCATTATAAATCCGGGCATTGGGTTCCCTGTAAAGAGCTGCATACCCCGTTCCGCTGTGGCTTCTGTCAACTCCGATTCCCTGATGGTCCGCTCTATGGTAGGTTCCCCACCTGTCATACTCATAACCATCCACATTGGGTCCATAATGATAATTGGGATTTACCATCCAGCCAATTCCAAGAGGAGCCGTATATTTCTCATAAGCAGGCCAGGAGTTCATGAGAATAAAAAGTAATTCCTCCTTAACCGTCTCATCTGTGCCATAAGTAAGCGTAATCCACTCTGCAGCAATTTCCTCCGCTGTCAGCTCCGGCTCAAATGCTAACCTTCCAAAGCCGTACAGATTTGCTGCTGCCAGATCATGTCCTGTCCAATTGTCATCATTTCCCGTATTGGCAACCGCTGCCATCCCACATCTTGTCTGTTGGAAAGTTTTCCCCGATACAATGTCTGCCACCGTATCATCTGTCTCCTTCACGTAAGTACGGAAAGCAAGAACTTCTTTAAACATCGGGATCAGATAGCATACATGCCGCTGTTGTCCGGTATATTCCTGTGCGATCTGGACCTCCAGCATCTGATTGGTTCTTGTGAGTCCTCCGAAAAGCGGATGCACAGGCTCTCTGACCTGAAAATCCATCGGTCCGTTCTTGATCTGTAAAATCACATTGTCACGGAAGCTGCCGTCAAGTCCAATAAAATTATCATATCCGGATCTGGCTCTGTCTGTCTTTCTGTCACGCCAGTCCTGTCTGCAGTTATATACAAAGCATCTCCAGATGATCAATCCCCCATATGGCTCCACCGCTTCGGCCAGCATGTTTGCACCGTCTGCATGTGTCCTGTTATAGGTGAATGGACCCGGACGTCCCTCCGAATCTGCCTTGATCAAAAATCCACCCAGATTCGGGACTGCCCTGAAGACCTCCTCCATCTTGTGCTTCCACCAGCTCTTAACCTTCTCATCCAGAGGATCTGCACTGTTAAGCTCCCCTAATTCCATAGGAGCCGCATAATTTAAGGAAAGGAAAAGCTTGATTCCATAGTCTCCCAGGATCTGTGAAAATCTGCTGAGATCTTCAAAATATCTGTCTGTGATCAGCCAGGTTGCACTGTCTTTTACGTTTACGTTATTGATTACTGTTGCGTTGATTCCGGCTGAAGCCAGCAGTCTTGCATATGTGACAATTCTGTCATTTACCAGGATTTGATTATCTTCAAAAAAGAAAGAATTTCCCGAATAGCCTCTTTCAATGCTGCCATCCATGTTATCCCAATGATTCAGCATTCGCAGTGGCATCACAGGTTCCTTTGTGATATCTTTCCCATTCAGATTCTTTCCCAGCTGAAGATGCCTGATCAGTTCAAAAACACCATAGAGAATGCCATTTGCATCAGGTGCTTCCACAGTGATCTCACCTTTTTCTTCAAATAAGTGATATCCCTCTGCTTTGAGCCCTTCCTTTACCAGAAGCCGGATCGTTCCTTCCCCCGGCTCGTATTCGGAATCGGCGTACAACACAGGCTCATTTCCGATAATCCCTGCAAACGCTGCCTGCAGTTCCTCTGCTCCGCTTCTGATCACGGGATTTTGCAATGATGCATAGATTCTGTCAATATTCTTAACCACCCCACAGGTCTCTCTCTTCTGATAAGAAAGCCATGCCTGTTCAAAACCCATGTTGTGCACCCCTTCCTTTTTGTAATCCCCTCTATAATAGTAAGATAACTGTCTGTTTTTCTTGCGGCGTTCTAAAGGATAAATTCCGTTTCCGCTTTGATCTTCATGGTTGCCACTTTCTTTCCGGTCAGCTTTTCGCTTCTTTTATCCGGTTGGCTTCCACCAATGGATACCAGATATTCTCCCATGCCCACACGGTTTACCGCTTCCTCGTCATACAGGGCAAATGCGCTGAGAGGAAGCTTCACAGAAACTTCTCTTTTCTCGCCGGGCTGTAAGGTCACCTTCTTTATTCCCTTCAGCTGTGCATTTGGTGTCCCTTCTCTCAATGCCTTGACATATACCTGAACGGTCTCTGTTCCTTCCCTCTTGCCATCGTTCATCAGCACTGCACTGATCGTAATGCCGTCCTCTGTGATGGTATCTGAAGAAAGAGAAGGTGTACTGTAAGTGAAATCTGTATAGGACAGACCATAACCAAACGGATACAATGCCTCATTTTCCATATAACGGTAGGTTCTTCCCTTCATTGCATAATCGGTAAAGTCAGGAAGCTCCTCTGTGGTACGGTAAAAGGTTACCGGCAGCCTTCCTTCCGGATTCTTTTCTCCAAACAGGATCCTCGCAATCGCCCTGCCGCCCTGGGCACCCGGATACCAGCCCTGAATAATGGCGGGAATATGTTCATCTGCCCACGTTACTGCAAGTGCACTTCCCGAAAGGAGAATCAATATCACCGGTTTGCCGCTTGCATAAGCCACTTCAAGAATTTCCTGCTGCTTACCCGGAAGATTTAAATTCGGCTTATCTCCGCTTGCATACTGGTTACCGGTATCTCCCTCTTCGCCCTCCAGTCCGGAATCAAGTCCCAGACAGAGGATTACAACATCGCTTTCATCACAGACACCCTTCACCTCCGAGATCCGGTCTCTTCCCTTGCTCAGATTACTGATGCTGTCAAAATGCAGATGACATCCTTCCGAAAGAAGTACCCTCACATCATCTCCCACATATTCCTGAATTCCTTCGGAGATCGTATAATAACGGGATGCCGTTCCCTCGTAATTGCCTACCAGAGCCCTGCGGTTATTGGCATTCGGCCCGATAATTCCGATGGTCTTTATTTTGGACTTATCAAGTGGAAGCAGATGATCTTCATTTTTCAAAAGTGTAATACACTTTTCAGCCGCTTCCAGATTCAATTGCTGCATTTCTTTAGAATCCACTACCGTAAAAGGAATATCATCATACGGTGTACTTCCCTTTTCATCAAAAACGCCAAGCTTCATTCTTGCAGTAAACAGATTTACCAGAGCTTCGTCCAGTCTTTCCTCCGAAACCATTCCCTGCTTTACCGCCTCTGCAAGATAGAGGAACAGTTCGCCGCAGTTTAGGTCGCAGCCATTGTTCATTGCCAGGGAAACGGATTCCAACGGACCACTTGTAACGCAATGCCCTTCATGGAAATCCCTGATTGCCCAGCAGTCGGAAACTACATGTCCTTTGAAGCCCCACTCCTCTCTGAGGATATCGTGAAGCAGTGTTTTGCTTCCACAGCAGGGTTCTCCGTTCGTGCGATTATAAGCACCCATGACAGCCTCAACCTTTGCCTCCTGCACACATGCCTTAAATGCCGGAAGATAAGTCTCATACAGGTCCTGTCTGTTGACCTTCGCATCAAAGCTGTGGCGCAGATCCTCCGGACCGCTATGTACTGCAAAGTGCTTTGCACAGGCTGCTGCCTTCATATAGTTTTCATCGTGGCCCTGAAGGCCTTCCACAAACCTAACCCCAAGCCTGGAGGTCAGATAAGGATCTTCACCAAAGGTCTCATGTCCCCGTCCCCATCTGGGATCACGAAAAATATTTACATTGGGAGACCAGAAGGTCAATCCCTTATAAATGTCGGTATCATCATATTTCTGCTGCATATTAAATTTGGCACGCCCCTCCGTGGAGATTGCATCTGCTACTTTCTCGATGAAATCCTCATCAAAGGTTGCTGCCAGTGAGATCGCCTGCGGGAATACGGTGGCAACACCTGCCCTTGCCACGCCGTGAAGTGCTTCATTCCACCAGTTGTATGCTTTAATTCCAAGCCTTTTAATTTCAGGCGCTCCGTTTACGGTCTGAAATGCCTTTTCCTCAAGCGTCATCTGGGCAACCAGCTTACGGGCGCGCTCCCTGTATTCCTCTGTTTTCTTTTCGTTTCTTACCAGTTCCATTACGGTTCTCCCCAACAAAACCAAATAATACTATTAGACAATTTGTATACTTTTGTCTTTCTCATAGTCAAAGTATATTTCAAACTGTCTTGTTTTTCTTCCTATATCTTGTTTTGAATTTATCAGATATTGCTAAATTTATTTTTTTGACTTTTTTATTTATACATTTCTTGCTACTTTATTTTTATCTTTACTTCATATTTTTTTATATTTATATTTGTTTTATGGCATTTCTTTGCACTTTTTCGCTTTTTTTCGCATTTTGAGGCCTCTGAATTGTATATTTTGCTCACTATTTTCATTAGCAAAATTTGATTTGATGCTTGCCAAAAATTGAGATTAGAATTAATATTAAGATATTGAAGAACCGACAGAATTATCATTAGGAAAAGGAAAACGGATATGATCAAAATACTGAATGGAATTCATGAAACAGTTGCATACGATGCTTTCCACGGTCTCAAGCTCTATCACAACAAAGAGGCGGAGAATTACCCGATCCACTGGCATACGGCATTGGAGATCATTATGCCCATCCAGGAAGAATACACTGTGATTATTGATGGCACTTCTCATACCTTTCACGAGGGGGACATCTTTATTACCCCTCCAGGCACTCTCCATGAGTTGATTGCGCCTCCGTCCGGAGAACGTCTTATCATGCTTTTTGACTATAGTCTGATCTGTAATGTAAAGGGCATGGATTCCATGCTCCATACCCTCCATCCTTATACACTGATTACCAGGGAAGAATACCCTGAACTAAATAAGAAGCTTCAATTTTATTTAAACGAGGTCATCCGGGAATATGATAATCCGGTTCCCTTCACGGAAGCCTGCGTTTACTCACTCATGATTCGTTTTTTTGTTACTTTGGGACGTACCAGCTTCAATGCCGACACCAGATTTCCCGGTATTACCAACAGTAAGCAGCATGAATATATTGAAAAATTCATGATGGTTTGCAACTATATCACCGACCATTGCACGGAAAACATTTCTGTCGAGGAGCTGGCTGATCTGGCAGGCTTTTCGAAATTTCATTTTGCCCGCCTGTTCAAGCAGTTTACCAATATGTCCTGCTACGAATATCTGACGCAGAAGCGGATTGCCCATGCAGAGCGCCTGCTGATCGAACCCAATCTTTCCATCACCGAGGTGGCAATGCGCTCCGGCTTTAACAGTCTGTCCACCTTTAACCGGATCTTTAAGGCGGCCAAGAACTGTACTCCCTCAGAATATAAGAACCTGAATACGAAGGATCAACGGTAAGTTCACATCTGATCCGGCTTTCTACCGGCCTCCTCAAATCGGAACCACCCGAAATCAAAGCAGCTGCCCGGCATAAACACAAAGGTTACCGTAGCTTTGCCCTTAACCGGCGTAATTGCAAAGCTCTGCTCCTCATACACATCACTCTGTGTAAATTCTACGATCTGTTTACTCTCCTCCTGCCCGTCAAAGAAACGGACATGAATGGTGTTATTCCCCTTCGGTGCCCTTCCACAGATCCTCAGACTTGCAGCGCCTGTTTCTCCGAAATCCATATCCTGAAACGCAAGAGAAACATTATTTCCAATCTCCTCCACAGCATTTTCCGTCATGTGGAAGCTGTCTCCGTAGATTGCATCCGCGTCCGCTGCCGAAAGCCTGATCCATGCCTTCTCATAGCGGGTAAAGGAAAAACCTTTGATATGTACCTTCTGGCGAAGGAGAAAGCTGATGGTCGTAATTCCCTTTACCATCCTGCTAAGCTTCCAGGTATCCTCCTGATAGACATTCCAGACAGAAGGCTTCTGATAGACCACATCCGCCAGAAGCTCACTTCCTTCCGCCCCCGGAATCCCCTCCCAGATCTCTATCGGGTAGGGATTGCTGTCAAGGGCAAAAATCGGAACCGTAATCTCATCTGATCCAATCCTGCCGAAATCTATATTTTCATAGGAAACCACAGTCTCTCCGTCTCTTGCAGTGGCAACTCCTCTCTCATTTCCGTTTCCGGCTTCCCCTCTGGAATAAGTATAAAGGCTTCCCGAAATGAAACCATATGGATCAAGATAAGCCTGCCCAAGTCCTTCTATAGAAAATTCCAATTGGGAAATCAGCCTTATACCGGGCGTGCCGCTTTTTGACATACAGCGCAGCCGGAAGTTGCCGTCTCCAAGTGCCGTCATGATGGCTTTCTTTCCCTCCTGCCTCACCGTTACCAGGTTGGAAGGCACACCGCCGTCATTCACTGCCCTGAAAAAGACCTCCTGATCCTCTGCCTCAGCCGGTTCCAGACAGGCGCACACGGTAAGCTCCTTTTTATCCGGAGTAAAGCACTGTCCATTCTCTGCATAGAGAGTGATCTTCCGCACAGGAATCTCACCGGAACAACCAGTCACAATCTTCCGCTCACAGTTTGCCTCCAGCGTGCTGCGTCCGCATTCCGTAGCTTCACTTTCAGCAGATGCCACACTTTGCAGCATAAGCTCCGCACTCCTTAAGCCTTTGGCAGTGACACGAATCCGGATTTCTCCCGGCTGCGTATTTGTCTGAATGATTGCAAGAAGCTTGCCGCTAAACAACCTGCGGCTTACGCCCTTATAGCTATCATAGTCAGTGCTGTCCCCGTTATCAAGACCGATCAGTCTCCCCTTGCCGGTCACCTCCACCCGCACCCGGTCACAGGCATTTTCCACCGGATTGCCCTGGGCATCCACGGTTCCGATCTCCACAAAGAATAGATCCCTTCCGTCTGCTGTAGCGACTGTATTTTCCGGCTTCAAAACGATCGTAAAGGAATTTCCGAAGGAACGGCGTTCCTTTCTGGCAATCTCTTCCCCCTTCTCGTTATAGGCAACCGCGTAAAGACACCCTTCCCGGTATGGTACCTGGTAATCCGCCAGTATCTTTTTTCCGCTTCCTGGCTCATTGGACAGACTTTGCCGCCCAAGGCTTTCCCCGTTTAAGAAAAGCTCTACCTCCGGCGCATTAGAACAGACTCTCACATCGATCAGCTGTCCCGGATTAAAATCCCAGTAGGGGAACAGATGCACCATCGGCTTCCTGCGATAATCTGTCCATGCCGACTGCCAGACGTAATAGGAATCCTTCGGAAAGCCCGCCGTATCAATCTGACCAAAATAGGAATTCTTTGTATGGTAGGGTGTAGGCTCGCCAATATAGTCAAAACCGGTCCAGAGAAATTGTCCCATGGAAAAGGGCGTATCTCTGTCTACCGTAACACAGTCCTCCATGGATCTTGCTCCCCAGCTGGTAATACTGTTTCCAAGGGCAGAGCATTGCTCATCATCCTCAGACAGGATCCCTGCCTTCAGCGGGAAGTGATATACACCCCTGCTCTGAACGATAGAGGAGGTTTCGCTTCCGTAAATCACCCAATCAGGGTGCTGCTCATGATGTTGCTCATAATACTTTTCGGAATAATTATAGCCTGCCAGCTTGACCAGATCCGCACATTTCTGTGCATTCTCCCAGGGCATATAATTGGACCCGATGGTGACAGCGGCATTTCCTCTAGGATCATAGGCTTCCACCAGCGCCTTCAGCTGCCCGGTGATCTCCTGCCCGTGTTCATCCACATGGGTGTCGTAGATCTCATTTCCGATGCTCCACATGATCACACTGGGGTGATTTCTGTCACGGCACACCCAACTCTTTACATCTCTTTCATGCCACTCCTTGAAAAATCGTGCATAATCATAGTCAGTCTTGGGGCTTTCCCACATGTCAAAGGCCTCTGATATCATCAGAATCCCCATTTCATCTGCCAATTCCACAAAGCCCGGAGCCATCATGTTATGGGTTCCGCGCACCGCGTTAACACCCATCTCCTTTAATATGGAAAATTTTCGTTTCATAGCAGCGCGATGGAAGGCTGCCCCAAGCGCGCCCAGATCGTGATGCTCACAGACACCGTTCAGCCGCAGATGTCTGCCGTTTAGGAAAAAGCCCTCCTTCGGACGAAACTCCGTGTAGCGGAAACCGATCCTGTTAACCTCTGTCTGTACAATCTTTCCATCCACAAGCAGTTCTGTGCGCAGCGTATATAGTACCGGATTCTCCACATCCCACAGCTCCGGTTTTTCCACCAGATATTCAGCGAGTGTTCCCTGCTCGCTCACCGTCTGCATCTTAATCTCCTCTGCGTCACGGAACAGCCGGTGCGCCACCTGAATATTTTTCCGTCCTTCCGGCACGTTACCTTCCCCGTCCCGATTCTGTAACTCCGTACCCTGCACAGCGGTTTCCACATACAGACTAAAATCCCTTCCTCTGGGAGCGGTACTGACATAAATGCCGTTTTCTTCGATATAGGTCTTCTCTGTGGTCTTAAACCAAACATCCCTGTAAATCCCGGCTCCGGAATACCATCTGCTGTTAGGACTCATAAAGCAGACGCTTACCAGCACCTCATTATCGCCTGTTTCCAAAAACTCCGTTATCTCCAGATCAAAGGAGGAATAACCGTATTTCCATTCTCCTGCCTTTTGCCCGTTGACATAGACTTTGCTGTCCATATAGATTCCTTCAAAGATCAGGAATACTCTTTTTCCCGTTTCCTGAAAGGTAAAACGCTTCCGGTACCAGCCCATACCGTCCTCATAAAGCCTTTCAGAATCATAGATCAGCCAGTCGTGGGGAAGATCCACTGCCTGAAAGCTCTCCTTCTTTGCAAGAATCTGTTCCGGATGGGCTCCGGTCTGCGTTCTCAAAAAGGTCCATCCGTCATTCCATAATCGTTTCATCCCGTTTTCCTCCGCATTCCCTGCGATGCTTTTCACAGTTCTATCTCAAAAGGGCTCATGGGAAAGCCGGAGCCGTTATAAATAAGCCCCCCTTTATTGGTATTGGAGTAACAGTAACGCACACCTGTAGGCCTGCCAACCATTTCCTCATTCCACACACAGATTCTGTTTCCCTTCAGTTCGGCCCGGGCAGAAAACCATTCTCCGTCTCCGTTTCGAAGTTCAAAATCAATGAGCCGATTTCCCTTCTCTTTTCCGTCAACATATATACCCGAGTCTGCATTGCCGCATAAAATTTCCACTTTTCCTCCCGCAGCACTGTCTTCTATCACTGTTTTCAGGATCATGGGGCCTTCACACTCCGACCGGATGCCGTACAGTTTTCCTGCGGCCAGCATAGCAAGACGCCGTCCGATATCCTCCTTGTTCAGAGGGTGCAGATCATTATCCTCACCAAGATCGATGGCAACTGCCATTCCCGTTTCCGGTATTTTAAGAGCCTGCCTCTGCAGCTCTCGCAATGCAGGCCAGCCCTGTCCTGTTTCGTCGGCATCACTGTCATAAATATCGATGGAAAAATTGGGAAGCTGCACATAGAGGAACGGCAGTGTCTCATCCCCCCACTCCTTCCGATAGCCCTCTACCAGCCGTTTCATTCTGTCAAGATACACCCACGGTACATGCGTATTGGACTCTCCCTGATACCAGATAAATCCGGCGATGGTATAGCTACGGCAAGGAGCTGTCATACCATGATAAAGACCGGTAGGCTTCCAGTTTACAAAATCCGTAGGCGCAATCTGCCCACAGACAGCTCCCACCCTGTACAGCCATTCGCCCTGAAGTTCAACTTCTCCGTCCTCATTAAAAATGGCATACTTTTTATCCGGTGTAAATCTTCCGTGCCCATTCTCACATTTGACACGAATAACGATCGTATTTTCTCCCTCTCTGAGCAGTCCCTCCGGCACAGGATACTTCCTGGGCGGATACTGATAATCTGTATGCCCTACCTGAGTGCCGTTGAGATATACCGTATCGCTGTCCACGATAGTTCCCAGCCAGAGTCTGCAGGCTTTTCCTGCCATTTCAACCGGAACCGTAAAGGTGCGCCGAAACCATACACATCCTATAAATCCCTTAAGCTCCGTATCCCGGAAAAAGAAGGGAAGCTTTACCCTTTTCCAGTCCGCAGACGCTGTCTGCTCCTGCTCCCAATGCTCCTGTAGTCCTCTGTCCATCCCATCCAGCCTGCTGTGCCATTCCTCCGATTGCCGCTCATTCTGCAAAAGCTGCCCGCGCACAAATGCATCATCCGCATATCGGTCTGCTGTGGCAAGTGCCTCCTGGCATCCCTCCAACATTTCCCTGCTCATCCAGGACTCAATTCGGGAGCCTCCAAGGCTGGCATTGATCAGGCCAACGGGTACACCTGTCATCTGATACATCTGTTTGGCAAAGAAATACGCCGTTGCTGAGAATTGCAGGATGGTGTCTCTGCCCGCCGCCTTCCATTCCCCGCTCAGATGATCTGAAAGAGGTCCATGAAAATCTGCATGCTCAGTTATTTTAAATGTCCTGATCGCCGGATTATCACAATTTTTGATTTCCTCCGGATACCGGTCCTTTACCCGTTCCATGGGGAGCTCCATATTGGATTGACCGGAGCAGAGCCACACATCACCGATCAAGATATCTGTGATCACGATCTCCGTCCCGCCATTATCGCTGATCTGCATGGTATACGGGCCCCCGTATGCCGCTTCCCCAAGCCAGATCTCCCACTGTCCGTTTTCATCCGTAAGTGCCACATATTCTTCTCCCAGGAAAGAAACCATCACCCTTCTTCCCGGCTGGTCAGATCCCCAGATATGAATTTTCTTTTTTTGCTGCAGTATCATACCGTCACTGATCAATCTCGGCAGCTTCAGTTCCTTCATCGCTAAAACCTCCCACAATTTATCAAAATACCCTATACTGACATCAGTATAGGGCATTTTTCTCAAAATTGCTTTTCAATTCAAACGGATTACTTATCAAATATTGCTTACTCTTGCTTATCCCTGCGTGGTCAGATAAATCACTCCGATCCAATAGTATCCGTACAAGTCGATGTCACTTCCCATGATTTCATAAATTTCATCTGTGATCTGATAGAATTCCTCATCATTCAGCTCATAATCCGTGCGCAGGGTAGCTTCCCCGTCATCCGCAAGATCAGCTGCCAGTTCCCTGGCAATCTCCTTTGCCGGGAAGTAGCTGTCTGTCATATGATAGTATTCATATTCCTCACTGCTGCCTGTATAATTTTTGATCTCCTTATCGATCATAAAATCCTTATCCTCGACCAGTACCCTGTCTCCCACATAGGACGGTAGATTCAGAAGGGCATTGCTGAGGTATTCATTATCATTGTTCGTCACATCCACAATCTGCCATTCATCATCGATTTTCACTTTATTCCATGCATGGGAAAGACTGCCGTCCAGGAAACCGGTGACAACAATGGATTCCAGACCCGCTGCATCTGCCAGCAGCTTAAAGGCAGCCGAATAACCTGCACAGACACATTTGCCGTTGATCAGAGCTCCATAAGCAGTAAAGGAATCATTAAATCTTTCATCTGCATACTCATAATTATTTTCCTCGGCATTTTTCAGGGCATCCTCATCATAAACAATGGTATCACACAGATATTTGTTGATTGCCAGCTCCTTCTCGTCGTCCGTCATCTTCTCTGTGATGATCTGCGGAATGATTTCTGCCACCTTAGCCTTGATTTCCTCCTGCTTTCTTGCCTGCTCCACAGCAGAATTTTCATAGGATACTTTGATTGCAGTTCCCTTGCGGTTGACACGATATCCGTCAATTCCAAGGATCAGTGGATTTTGAAAATATGCCTCCAGCAGTGCATCATCCGTATAGGAAATATCTTTTGCCTCAGGAAAATCGGAAAGATCAATGTAGGTTGCTCCACCAAGCATACTCGCTGCAAGATACTCTGACAGGGCACTGCTTGCAAAAATTGGGGTATCCTCCACCTGCCGGACCTGAACATCTTCAGCCTCCTCACCGCTGGTATCTTCCATATCCGTGGAAACACCGGGAGTCACATCGCCGGACTTTTTGCGCAGCCCGCTCTCTCTGTCCTCAAGGAACTTTAGGTCCTCATCGAGCCGGCTCTCATCATAGTCCAGGATCTGCATGCTGTAGGAAAAAGGGGTTCCCTCCACCACATAAGGAATATTCAGACAGACAACCTGCGTTCCATTTACAAGCTTTCCTTCCTCATCGGTCTCAAGGAAACGCTCCGTGACTACCTCCGCTTCCTCCGTATGGTAATCAATCAGCTTTCTGTTGGTAATGCCGTCACACATGACTACATAATCATAAGCCGGAAGCTCCTTAACATCTTCATATTGATATTGGAACCCATTCTCCTTCTCTGCATGATAAGCAATCGCCTGGGGAAGGTTCGGCGCTATCTCGCTGTCAAGAAAACTGTTGCTTACCATGGAAGTGCCATCCTTGCTGATGGCAATCACAACAATTCCTTCCTCCCCATAAGTAGTATCCTTATAGGCTACCTGGTCAGGCTCATATTTATCCTTGTATAGCTCATAATTTGTTTCATCCTTCCAGTCATCCTCACTGACACGGAAGGTTTTAAATTCCACATTCATGGACTGATAGCTGCCATATTCCGGAGCCTGTGTCGTCCATGTCGTATCTGTCGTGGAATCCAGGGTAAACATCGTCGTCCCATAACCCTTCTCCCTGCTGTAGGTCACCTGGCAGATCAGATACCGCTCAGCTCCCTCCACAGGCGTCCAGGAAAACTCCGGCCTTCCATCCTCCAAAATGGAATAGCTCAGTCTCGGCGTGTCCGAAAGCTCACCCTCCCGTGTAATTATGCTGACAGTGGGTGTTTCCAGCTTATCTCCTGTCTGGGGATCATAGTAGCATGCCAGATACAGGGTTCCAAGATTTCCCCAGTCCTCCTTATCGCTCTTATCAAAAAGGAAATTTTTGGAGTGATCATACTCATTTACAACGTCTGTACCCAGATTCCCGGTTCCTATTTTGTTAATGGAATAGCTGGGCGGCGTAATACTCAGTATCTTGCTTTCTTCATCCCAGAGGTAATCAGAGCCCTGGACTCTCTGTGTCAGCTCCGGATCCTGATAAATTCCGTATATCTGATACCAGTAATCCACATTCTCAAGGGACATGGCATCATAGCCCAGCTGAAGTTCAATATTCTGGTCACGCTTAAGCTCCTCAATGGGATCCCCATAGGTGTACCCAAAGGGACTCTGATCCTTGTACTTATCGATAATGGAGGAGGCCAGCCTTGCAGAATCGACATAAACGCCTTCTATCGCTTCTTCGTCCTCTCCATTTTTCCCACTGTCTGCTTCAGCAGTTTCCGTTTCCTGCTCACTGCCCGTATCCGTCTTTATTTCGGTCGTTGCATCCTCCCCGACATCTGCAGCTGCCAGATCTGCTTCTGCTGTCGGTTTACGGGAATGTGCATAAAGTGCCCCTGCCAGGATCGCAGTCACCAGAGCAATTGCTACTGCAGCGTACGGCAGCCGTTTCTTTCTCCTTACCCTGCATGCTTCCTTCTGTTCTTCCGTGAGCTGCTTTTTTTCAATAATAATCCGTATATGATCGTTTTCAAATTTCATCCTGTGTTCCCATTCCTTATTAAATCAGAAGGCGGTACAAAAGTTTCCTTTGTCCGCCTTTCTAAAATGTTCTTATTATCCGAAAAGCAAAGCCTCTATCCGGTTCAGAAAATCCTCTTTCCCAGCCGCTTTACCACAGAGCAGATACTTTTTTCCCTTTATCTTAGCATAAGCCTTCCACTCATCTGTGGATTCCCCCCGAAGTATATAGTAAACTGCCCCATCCTTTTCTATTTTTTCTGCATCTGCAAATTCTGCAGGCATCCTTGCTACTTCTGTCAGTTCAATTGGCTGATTGCTCCCATTCTCTATGCTTACAGGCTGCTGCTCCTCCTTCTGTCCCAGCGGAACAGCCATTTGAATCTGGATATCTTCCTGTGTGGCACCTTTATGAATCACACCCGGGACAATCACCAAAAACAATGCTGCTGCCACCGCTGACAAAGGAATGGCAATCCTCCATGCCGAAAAACCATAAGGATTCCTTTTCCCGGGCTTCTTAGGATCTGCCGCGTCCTCCTCTTCCTTAAGTCGCTCCTCTTCCTGCTTCATTGCCGTTCTGGTTCTCTGTATCAGCTCAGATGATGCGTGAATCTGCGATACGTCCTTTCGGTATTGCTCTATCATAAATCGGGATCTCCTTTTAATGTCTCCTTCAGCATCTCCCGTGCTCTGAATAGCTGTGACTTAACAGTGCTTTCCTTCTGTTCTGTCAGCTGCGCTATTTCCGCAATCGATATTTGTTCAAAGTAAAAGAGATGTATCACCATCCGGTATTTTGGCGGCAATAACCCAACAGCAGCCCTCACAGGATGTTCCTCCTCCATTCAATAGCTGCCGTTAGCATCCACCATTTGTTCCGGTTCTTCTATAAATGAAACATTCTTATTCCAATACTGTTCAAAATGCTTTTTTGCACAGTTCGCTGTCACCTTAAGCAACCATGCCTTCACATGGTCCCATGACTGCAGCTCCTGTATATGACTGACCAGACGTACAAAAACCTCCTGAAATAAATCGTCTGCATCTGTCCTGTTCTTCATCTGGGACAGTGCCAGCCGGTACACCATATCCGCATACCGTTCAATGGCACCATCCGCTGTAATTTCTTCCTCTTTTGCCATTTGGAATCCCCCAGCATGTAATCGTACTATTTATTATACATGATAGGGAAACTTTTGGCTAGTTCGGTACCTGACCGTTCTTCAAAATTCCTTCTGCTACAGCAAACGGATTCTCCGTTGCGTCGCCGATCGCCACTGCTGAAATCCTGTACATATAGCTGTCGTCAAAGACCCAATAAATATGGAAGACTGCAGTTCCTACATCCGCGTCTTCTATTTCCATGACAGAAAGAATTGCTGTTCCCAGACAGGTATCACCGTAAGCGCTGACCTCCGCCTTCAATCCTTCCTCATCAAGGTAAGACTGTACCAGGTCTACCAGCTCATCTGTGCTGTTCTGAACGCCCTTGAATGCTTCATATCCTGCATACTCTTCCTGTAAAGATACGAAACAACCTGCAAATTCAGCATCTCCGCCGGGGGCATATACAGGGGTATCATATTGACTTGCATCTGTATCCTTACTCCAGCCTTCCGGAAGTTCAAACATGACATAACCGGTTGAAACGGTGCTGTCGCCGCCTGATGCAAGGAAGTCCTCTACCTTCTTGTCTGCTCTTTCCTTGTCCCAATCGATCTTGAATCCATAGAATGCTTCCAGTTCCTCAAGCAGTTCAGGTGTCTTTCCTGTAACATCCTCCCCGTTGATACTCATTTCCACAAGAACCGTACAGTCATTTTCAAGCTTTGTCAGATAGTAGGTATTGAAAACAGGACTGTAACTGTCAGCATATTCATTATAGTAACAGCTCTCTACCGTCATGCGTGCAGTGTCCCTGTCTATTTCCTCTACATCACTTATCACAACATCCTTATACTGGTTTGTGTAAAAAGGATCGAACTGCTCTTCCACATAATACTGAAGATTTTCATAGGTAAGGTAATCTTCGGCATCATAGCGGATCGACGGCTCCAATTCGACTCTGAGGGTTACTCCCAGTTTATCTACATTTGCATAGTCCATGTTTACATACACATAATCAGCCTGGGGAATAAACACCTGAAGCGATTTATTTTCCATCTTGCCAGTCTCTTTATTTTCCTCTGACTGGGTTCTGAGTTCCTCACAATACAGATAAGTAAACCCTTCATAATCCTTGATATTTTCCTGACCGAGAACCGGAACGCCATCCTTGTTCTTTTCCTCTGAATCAGCTTCCTCTTCTGCATTCTTGGCCTCTTCGCTCTCTTCCCCATCACCTTCTACAGGCTCTTCACCTTTTTCTGCCTTATCCTCTGCCTGTTTCTTTAAGGTGTCCTTTACAATGTCTGTAGCGCTGCCTCAGGCAGAAAACATCATCGCCATGCAAAGCATCATTACACAAAGATAAAGTTTGTTCTGAAATTTTTTCATTGGTTTGTCTCCATCCTCTCCATTTTTTTGTGCTTCTATCTATAATACCTGTGACCTCGGTAAAAGGTTGCATAAATAAAAATTTTTTATCTGATTAGCAACGCACATCCGGCAAACAATGCCTTCACTGCGCTCCGGTACTCCGAACCATTCCTGGCTTTGCGAATCCTTTTCACATACTTCTCGCTGCCTTCAAATGAAAACTGCATATAATTCCATAGCTCCTTCATCCTAAACAGCGTGTTGGTATCCCCCGACATGATCCTTTGATAGTCCTCATAAATTCTGTCATGAAAAGACTGAAGCGTCCCCTTATCTGCCGTTTTTCCTATCAAAATTTCCCCTAAAAGTCCTGGATTGGCAAGCAGCCCTCGCCCCAGCATGACCCTTTGAATCTCCGGGAAAGCATCCGTAAAGCTATGATAATCCCTTACCGTAAAAAGATCTCCATTATAACAAAGCGGCGCTCTGCTCTTTTCCACCGCCATGCGAAACACCTCCATATTGGGGTGATTCCCGTAAAGATCCTCCCGCACTCTTGGATGAATGATCAGTTCCGATAGAGGATACTGATTGTAAATCTCCAGGATTTCTTCAAACTCCTCCGGATTCTTCATACCGATCCTGGTTTTAACCGACACAGAAGTGTCTGCTTCTGCAAACACCTCCTCCAAAAATCTGTTCAGTTTGTCCGTATCCTGCAAAAGCCCTGCGCCCTTTCCTTTGGAAACCACCGTCTGGTAGGGACACCCCAGATTTAAATTTACCTCCGGATACCCCATCTCTTTAAGCCGATGGATGTAGGAGGCTGTTTCCTTTCCATTATTGCCAAGAAGCTGCGGAACCACCCGCATTCCCTGATTGTGCTCTGCTCTCAGATCCTCCAGCTCTCTGGATTTGGTCAGCCCGTTCCGGTTCACTGCAATAAAAGGCGTGAAATACTTGGATATCCCGCAGTCAAAGGTTTCATGAAACGCATTCCGGTATAGATATCCCGTGATTCCCTCAAGGGGCGCAAAATAAATCTCCATTTCTTCCTCCATCCCGAAATGCTGATCACAATCTGATACTGATCTCACCGCCGGAAAGCAGTTCTACAGTCCCGTCATCATACTGTACCTGCAGATGACATTCCTCATCAATTCCCAGCACCTTTGCGTATTCCCTGCCAAGGCCGGCTCTTTCTGCACTTTTTCCGGGGGCTCCCTCCGGTTCCAGTATCCGCACGCGTCTTCCGATCGCAAAGCAGCGTCTTCTGTATTCCTCCAGATAGCTCCTGCCCGGAAAGGTCCGGTAATATTCCATGAAGCTGATCAGAAATTTTGCGGCAAGACGGTTTCTTAAATTTTTAAGATGCTTACTGCTCTCCAGTATGGATCCTGCCACCTCCCGCAATTCCTCCGGAAACCCATCCTCCGGCATATAAAGATTAAATCCGATCCCGACCACCACGTACTCCGGTGAGCTTTTCCCCGGTTCCAGAGAAGCTTCTGTCAGAATTCCCGCAATCTTTTTTCCTCGCACAAAGACATCATTGACCCACTTGATCTGTGTCTCCACTCCTGTGACAGCCTCAATTGCAACGGCGGCCGCAGCTGCTGTAAGCGTAGTCAGCATGGTACTCTCTTCCGGCGTCACATCAGGATGAAGCAGCAGGCTTAAATAAATCCCGGTTCCTTCCGGAGAAAAAAAGGAACGCCCTCTGCGGCCTCTCCCTGCACTCTGCTCTTCCGAAAGAAGAACCAGATCGCGGCTTTCTCCTGCTGCAGCATAGCTCTTCAGTACATTGTTGGTGGAATCTACTGTTTTCTCTACCTGCACTGCCAGTAAGATTCCACGCTCCTTCAGTTTTCCCGCAATAAAATCCGCAGACAATTCATCCCTCACCGGTTCCTTTTCCTCCCTGTATAACAGTCTTAATCCCTTCCGTCACTCTTTTCCATTCTTCCAAAACAACAGGGTATATCTCCTGTATTTTTTTCAGATCCTTTTCCCGGCCGGCCAGCTCCATCTGATAGAAATATTCGCCCAGGTCCGAAGCTCCGATTCCTCTTGCCTCCCCTTTCAGTCCATGGAATGATACTACCCAGGTATTCCAAAGAGTTTTCTGCTCTGTCTCCCGTCTGTCAATCTGCCGGACAATGCTATCCCGGACAGCTTCTAGCTTTTTTTGCCTTTCCTCCTGCTGCCCGGCAAACAAATCCAGCAATTCCATATAAAACGTTACGTCGTTATCCGCATAATACATTCCCTTATCCATAAGAATCCCATATTGTTCCAACTGCCGCAACCGGGAGATATCATCCGGTACTGCATCTTCATTGACCTCCGATGCATTTTCTCTGTTCCCTGTAGTAAAATAGTGAATCAGCATCTGTTCCAATTTTCCCGGGTCAATGGGTTTTGCGAGATAGTCAGCGAAGCCCTCCATAAGATACATCTGTTCTGCTCCTGATGCGGCATTTGCGGTAAGGGCAATGACATCCGTGTCCCGGTTAAGACCGCCCCCATCCTCCCGAATCCGGTGCAGTGTCTCTATCCCGTCCATCTCCGGCATCATATGATCCAAAAGAATCAGGTCATAACGCTTGCGGGCACAGGCTTCAACAGCTGCCTGCCCGTCTGTTACTGTCTCTATCTGTGCCTTTGTCCGTCTCAGCAGATAGGTCAGCACCATTAGATTGCGCTCGTTGTCGTCCACCGCAAGAATCGTCTTTGTATGGAAATCCGGAGAGGAATCCTTTCCTGTGCCGGAAGCATAGGACCTGTCTGTCTTTTCTTTCTCCTTCCATGCTGTCAATTCCTCCGGTGTCGCCTCATGATACGGCAGTAATAAACAAAAGGTACTTCCTTTTCCCAGATTACTGTCCACAGAGATACTTCCGCCCATCTCCTCAACCAGCTGCTTCACAATCGCAAGGCCAAGCCCCATTCCGTCTTTGCCTCCGGTATTACTTCCACGGCCAAAGTTCTCAAAAATCTGTTCCTTCTCCTCCTTCCGGATTCCGATTCCGGTGTCGGAAATCTGCAGTACCAGCGCTTTCTTCTCTGCTATGAACCCTGTTTTTGCTTTCAGCAGAATGTGTCCTCTGTCCGTATATTTAACGGCGTTAGAGAGAAGGTTTGTTAATATCTGAAGAAGATGTACACGATCTCCACACAGGAACAGGTCTTCTTTTGTCAATTCCGTGTCCGTCTCTACCGAAAAAGTCAATCCTTTTTTGTCAGCCTGTGGCCGTATCATTTCCTCGGCTCTTTGCAGAACCTCTCCAATACAGTACGGGGCTTCTGAAATAGTAGCTTTACCGCTTTTGAGTCTTGATGTTTCTAAGACCTCATCGATCAGGGACAGCATCTGCTCCCCTGCATCTTTAATCTCCTTTGCGTAATCCTGAATGCTTCTCTCGCTGCTTTCCCGCAGAATCATTTCATTCATGCCAAGCATAGTATTCATAGGCGTACGAAGTTCGTGACTGACCTTCATCAAAAACTGTGTCTTTGCCTCATCAGCCTCCCGAAGCTGCTGCATGGTCCGGATCGTCTGGGTCTGGTCGATCAGCCACAGCATACAGCCATTCTTTTCCCCGTGTTCAATAATATCCTCCATGCGAAGCTCATAGGTGACACCATCCCTGTTGAGAAGATGATCTTCCTCCATAATCTCCGTAATTTCCTTCTGTCCGCTGATGGGATCCCCTTCACAAATATCCGGAAACAGTTCCTCCATTCTGCGATTTACAAACGCAACCTTGTCATCGTCATCCAGAATGATCAGTCCCTCATTTCCATGATTAAAAGCATTGTCAACCGCTGCATGAAGAGAGCCAAAATATCCATACCTTACTATCGCCATCATTAGGCAGAACATGGATACAGCCATGGCAATCACTACAGGATTATAGCTGCCAAACACGCCTGCACCTTTTAAAATCAGTTCTGCCACTAACACACCGATTCCCACACTCACATAGAGGATCCTCTTTTTCTGAACAGACGAACTTTTTTTGTATCTTGCCGCACAGAGAATCAGTATTGTTAAAATAACTGCCCCAAAGTGAAGATAATGAAGACACCATAGGACACCACCATCCACTTCGATCCGATTGTACATACCGTCCGTGAGGATTTCCATATGTGTATAAAAATAGGGATGAAATTCCGCTGTAAAGACACCAACCAGCACAGCTGTATTGATCACTGCTTCCAATCCATATACCCATTTCGGAATAGCGCAGCGGGCAAATACGGAAGCGAACCACAAAAGTGCCATAAGGAAACCGGCTTGTCCCACATATTGCACACAGAGACCACTCAAGGCCTCTCCGATCGTATCGGAATGAATCTGCTCCAGATAGATCCCCACAATAAATATGATGGTAAAAATGTCATACAGAACAAATGCCGTCTGCGCCTTAGACGGCTGTTGTCTCAATATGACTACCAGCATGAAGACCATAAGCAGAATTGCTACTATATTTACCGCCTCAAATAAGAATAGCATCTACCTTTTCCTCCCAATCTACAAGATATCTCCTATTATAGTGGAAAAAAACGCATTTTTCCACCAGTTTGTTAATTACACTCCGGCCAGCACATCAAAGGTCCCTGCTATATCCAGCTTTCCATATCCCCATTCCCGGCTGGGATAATCGATCTCCGGCGACCTGTCAGCCCCCCGGATCAGATAATTTTTCAACTCCCTGCTCTCCACCTGAGGCCGGTTTCCCTCTACAACAGCCCACTCCATGAACAGGGCTGCCGCCCCTGCCGTCAATGCTGCTGCCAAACTCGACCCTGTCTCCTTCCCGAAAACAGTGCTAATGTTAACCCCCGGCGAGCACAGATCGGGCTTGATCCTGCCGAGTCTGGTAAAACCCCTTCCCGAATCTGCCCAGAAGCTTCCATTCGTGTCATTATAGGTGGTGACCGAAATCACCTCCCTGATATTGGCAGGCTCTGTCAGTGTAATATAGGGTGATGGGCGCAAAAAATAGGTGTCACTCTGCAAAAACTGGGTGATGGGGAGCCAAATGTGAAAACTGCTCTCCCCGTTACTTTCACTGATGGTAACCTGTATCGTCCATATTCCGGGAGTAGGCGCAAGAAAGCGAAAGAAGATCAGTTCCTCCCCGGAGCCCTGCTCCACCAGAATGTGATCCACCTCTATCGTTGTTCTCTCATAAATAAAGGAAAATCTTCTGCTTTCCTGTTCCCTGAAATCTACAGTGGGTGTAATTTCTCCTCCCGGTGAACGGATGGCAATGGAATGCCTTGCCGGAACACTTCCCCACAGTTCTGCCGTAAACCCCATTTGGCTTCCATCTACCCGTATCTCCACATTATCTACGGTTTCTCTCAGTCCTTCAATGGAGGTTCCCATATAATGGTGGGCACTGTTCCCCTCATTTCCTCCGCATACGATCACAGCACGACTGCGTCTGGTTGCTATCTGATTCAAGTAAGCCGCCAATGTGGAATGACCTTCATGGTCTCCCATATTGGTTCCGATTCCCATACAGATAATAAGCGGTCTGCTTACGGATATAGCAAAGCTTTCCAGATATTTGAGGGCTACCATGATATCACTCTCCGCATAAGCCGGAACCTCCTCATCCACCAGATAAAATTCCCGCAAGTGAGGCTTTGCCTGTCTGAGCTTCACCATTACAATATCTGCCTGGGGCGCTGCCCCCAGGAATCCCAATCCGCCCCGCAGAGCGCTTCCCGCCGCCACACTGGCAAGCGCTGTCCCATGACCGATCTCATCCTCACTGGGTACGATCTGCCTTGGGTTTTCACTCTGAAGCGCCGCGTTGATCTGCTCTCTCCGGTATTCTGTCCCGTAAAGGATTCCGGTGGGTGGCTGTCCGGTCTGTATCGTCTGATCCCAGATTCCGAGAATCCGGGTGCTGCCATCCTCATTCCGGAAGACCTCCTCCTCATACCGGATTCCTGTATCCAGGAACCCGATCACAACACCTCTTCCGGTAAGCGCAAGGGAACCGCCTTGTACCTGCGTAATACCGCTACGGACAAGAGGAGTGGGATCAAAGCTTTCCCTAAGCTGCATCAATCCGTATAAACTCGGTATCACCGGATATGTAATTGCGCTGATACTCAAAGGTGGAATACTATTTCGGTTTACATAAGTTATCCCTATCTCTCCGCTTATCGGCTGGTATACGGCGTCCTGAAGATATGCTCCCGTACCCCCGGGCAGTACAAAATCTGTAATCAGATCAAAATAGTCATTGGAAATAATTTTTTCCTTGTCTGTCATATTCATCCAACTTCTTTTTTCTTTACTATATGAGAAAAACAGTGCAAGGGAAACCCCTGCACTGTCCTTTCTTCTCATCAGCTCAGCTTCTATTTCTACTGCTTCTGTTCTGTGCTCTTGTCTTCAATCACTTTCAACTCATCAGGATTTTCCCCGCCTATGCTACGGATATCAATAACCGGTCCCCCTGTCCCTTCGATGTATTCCCTGGTGATGGTCACCCGTCCGATATTGTCATCCTTGGGGATTTCATACATGATATCCAGCATGAATTCCTCGATAATGGCACGCAGAGCTCTTGCTCCGGTGTCCTTCTTCATAGCCTTTTCTGCAATAGCCTCCAGCGCGCCCTCATCAAACTCAAGCTTCACCTCATCCAGCTCAAGAAGCTTTTGATACTGCTTGAGAATCGCATTCTTAGGCTCCTTGAGGATTTTGATCATCATATCCTTATCCAGCTCTGCCAACGTGTAAATAACAGGCAGTCTTCCGAGGAACTCCGGTATCATGCCGAACTTTTTCAGATCCTCCACGGTCACCTGGCTTAAAATATTCTTATCCTTGTCAAACCGGTCCTTCAGTTCCGCATTAAAGCCGATCGATGTCTGCTTCGTCAGTCTCTGTTTGATGATCTCCTCAAGATCCGGAAAAGCACCACCGCAGATAAACAGAATATTTCTTGTGTTGATGGTGGTAAGCGGAACCATGGCATTTTTGCTGTTGGCACCCACCGGTACCTCCACATCCGCTCCCTCCAGAAGCCGCAGCAGCCCCTGCTGTACGCTCTCACCACTCACATCCCTGCTGTTGGTGTTTTTCTTCTTGGCTATCTTATCAATTTCATCAATGAATACGATACCGCGCTCTGCCTTTTCCGCGTCATTGTCAGCCGCCATTAAAAGCTTGGAAAGCACACTTTCAATATCATCGCCGATATATCCTGCCTCAGTAAGGGAGGTGGCATCTGCAATGGCGAGAGGAACGTCCAGGAGCCTGGCAAGTGTCTTAACCAGATAGGTTTTTCCGCAGCCGGTAGGCCCGATCATAAGCATATTGGATTTTTCAATTTCAATATCATCCATGGTGCCGGTTGCCACTCTCTTATAATGATTATAGACAGCAACAGAAATCACCTTCTTGGCATGCTCCTGCCCGATCACATAATCATCCAGCTGAGCCTTGATCTTATGCGGAGGCGGAATGTTTTTGATATCGAGAGCAGGCTCCGTATCCTTCCCCGGTTTTTTCTTCTTCATCCGCTGCTTGTTGGGAATTCCGCCTTCTCCCTGGAGATCGGACAGATTCACAAAACGGATGTTGGGAAATCCCTGCCCGTTCATGTTCTTGTTCAGATCATCCATAAAAGCCGGATTGTTGAGCATCCCCTGATAATCAAACTGACTTACCGTGTCCATGGTTTTGTGCATACAGTCATTGCACACGGTAATATTATTGGGAAGCTTAAACATCTTTCCCGCCTTACTCTCCGGTCTGCGGCAGATAAAGCAAACATCCTCGTAGTCACTTTCCTTTTCTTTCTCTTTTTCCCCGTCAGCCTGCCCGGTCAATTGGCCATCTTTTTTTTCTGTCTCATCAATATCCTTTTTATCGATATCCTTTTCATCGAAATCTGACATGTTCTCCTCCATTAAACAATTCTTCTCACTGACAAAATTTCCTTGTAAGTGGCATTGGTAATCTTTATTCCTGTTTTCTGTGTGCTGGCATGAACGATCTGTCCATTACCGATATAGAGCCCTACATGCCCCGCATAGCAGACCACATCTCCGGGCTGGGCATCGGAATAGCTCACTTCGGTACCGTAGCTTCGCAGAGAATAAGAGGTTCTCGGTACGCTATAACCAAAGTCCTTATAGACTCTCCACACAAATCCGGAGCAGTCCGCGCCCTCGGTAAGGCTGGTTCCCCCGGGAACATAAGGATTTCCGATAAACTGGCAGGCATAATTGGCAATCTGCTGTCCCTTGCTTCCCGAGCCGGAATAGCTGGCGGCTGATGCATAAGAGCTGCTCTTGCTCCCTGAAGAAGAGCTGCTTGATGAGCTTCCTGAAGAACTGCCGGATTCCTGTGCCTGCTTCTGAAGAGCCAGCTCCTGTGCCTTTCTGGCTTCCTCCTCCGCCTTCTTGGCAGCATCAATTTCGGACTGTTTTGCTGCAGTTGCCGCTTCCAGTTTCTTGATTTCATCGTTCTGCTTTTTGATATTTGCCTTATAAACTGCTGCCTCCTGCTTTGCCTGGGCAAGCTGCACCTCATAATTGTCATAGGTCTGCTGCTTCTCGGCAAGAATGATCTCAAGACTTTCCTTCTCCTCTTCCAGCTCATGCTGCTGGGCCTCCAGCTCTGCCTTTTCCTCCTCCAGTTTGTCCTTAAGCTCCTGGGCTGCGGTTCTGGCTGCTACATATTCGGCAAGCAGAGTCCTGTCATACTCATAAAGCTTTTCAATATATTCTACCTTATTGATCATATCACTGAAGCCGCTGCTTTCCAGAAGAAGCTGAAGATAGGTAGTATCTCCCTTCTCATACATGAACTTGACGCGGAGCTTCATCGCTTCGTACTGCTCCTCTTCGGTTGCCTTTGCAGCCTCATACTCGGCAGTAGTTACCTCAATCTGTTCTTCCTTATCCGCAATATCCTCCTCGATCAGCTCCACGCTGGCAAGCGTCTCTACCAGTGCCGCATCGATCTCATCGATCTCACCTGCGATCTCATCCACATCTGACTGGATCGTATCCACTCTGCCGGAAGCATTGTCATACTTCTCCTGCTCCTGCTTCTTTTTCTCATCGGCTTCTTTTTTCTTTTGCTCCAGCTCTTGTTTCTCTTTTTCCAAATCAGAAATAGTGGTAGCACGCACCGGTTCTACCACTAAAACCATCATGGAAAACGCTATCAAAATTGCAAATAACCTAACCAGCTTTTTTCTCATATGCAGCCTCTTGACCTACGGTTACAGTCAGCACTCTGTTTATTGCGCCGCATCTTCCCCCTGAACCGCTTCACTGTTCACAGTGACATTTTCTCCAAGGTAGTCCATGACCTTTTCCACCAACAGATATTCCCTGTAGGCCTCTTTATCCATACCCTCCGTGTATTCCTCGGTGGTATATCCGTAGCCTTCCGCCTCTTCAGAAAGCTTCTCCTCCAGCTCCTCATCCGTTACGGAAATGCCTTCCTTCTCCGCGATCGCCGCCAGCATGATATAGCGCTGTGCCATCAGACTTGCCTGCTCCCGGAGCGTTGTTTCATATTCCTCGGCGTTGCCGCCGTAAACAGCCGCAACATAATCTCCGATATCCATGCCATACACCTGTGCATAGGAGGAAATATTGGCAATCAGTGTATCGCTCATACGATTCACCATCCCCTCAGGCGCTGCTTTAAATTCGGCTTCCTCCTCAAGCTTGACAATGGTCTCATTGAGCTTTTCCTGTTCAAACCTCTCAGTTTCCTGCTCTAAGAGTCCTTCATATATATAATTTCTGTAGTCCTCAGCCGTCTTACATTCTTCCATGCCAAGATCTGCCACATACGCATCGGTAAGCTCCGGAATTTCCTGCTCACTCAGACTGTTCAGCGTCACGGTAAAGATAACTGCCTTTCCGGCAAGATCCGGATTGTTATCATAAGGATCCGGGAAAGTAAGCTCCAGATCCTTCGTTTCTCCAATCTCCATACCTACCACGCCATCCTCAAAGCCATCAATAAAACGTCCTGATCCGAGGCTTAAATCTGTTCCCTTCGCAGTGCCGCCCTCAAAAGCCACACCGTCAAGCTTCCCCTCATAATCAATATTTGCAACATCACCCAGCTGTGCCGGACGACCGGTAACCGGCGTTGAAATCGGATTGTTCATCAGGATATATTCAATATACTGATCCAGATATTCGTCCGTAACCTCAGGCTGAGCAAGCTCCACCTCCACATTTTTGTAATCTCCCACTGTGACAAAACGGTCTGCCTTAAAATCCTTCAGATACTTCAATTCGCTGGTATCCTTGTTTCCGCATGCCATAAGTGTTGTTGTAAGCATAACAGCTATTCCTGCTGCTAAAATTCTTTTTTTCATTCTATTTACTGATCTCCTTTTCCTTTTTCCCCGAAAGCACACTTCTCTTTTATATCATAAAATGGACATAAACGAAAGACTTATGCGATTTTTTATAAATTTTTCATAGTTTTTATCATTCCTACAAAACCGGTGACAGAAGTCTGCTCACCTGTTCCTTAAATCTGATCAGCAGGGATCTTCCCTGATACACATCTCTGGTGATCCGTCTGGAATATTTCAGATCCTCCTTAAAGTACTCTGTCATCTCCCTTGCTTTCTCCCTGTCATATATGATGGCATTTACCTCAAAATTGAGGGAAAAGCTTCTGATATCCATATTGGCAGTGCCATAACTGAGCACAAGCTCATCCACCACAATTCCCTTGGCATGAAGGAAACCGTTATTGTAAGTATAGCAATTAGCCCCCTGAAGTGCCAGCTCTCCCACATAGGAATAGGTTGCCCAATAAACAAACGGATGATCCGGCTTGCAGGGAATCATGATATTGACCTCTACACCGGAGCGCACTGCAATCATCAGCGCCGACATGATTGCTTCATCCGGAATAAAGTAAGGAGTCTGGATATAAATACTATGCTTTGCTTTGTGGATCAGGCGCAGATAGGTATTCCGGATACTCTGCACCAGAGAGTCCGGACCACTGGTTACGATCTGCATCGGACAGTGGGCTCCGGAACGAATATCCGGCTCCTCCATATATTTTTCGAAGGGAAGCGTCCTTTTCTTTGCCGCGAAATTCCAATCAAGAATAAACCTCGCCTGCAAAGCACTGACGGATGAGCCGGTAATTCTCATATGCGTGTCCCGCCAGTAACCGAACTTCTCATCCAGTCCAACATACTCCCTTGCCACGTTGAAACCACCCACATATCCTATTTTGCCGTCAATGACCACAATTTTCCTGTGATTTCTGTAATTGATTCGCAAATTCAGTTTTCCGAAAATGGGTGGAAAAAATTCTGCGGTCTCAATTCCCTGTGCCTCCAGTTCCCTCCAGACCTTTTTCCTGACAAATCTGCCTCCCATTCCATCAAAGAGGATTCTCACCTCAACACCCTCCCTGACCTTCTCAAGAAGGATCTCCCTCATTGCGGTAAACACTTCATCGTCTTTGATGATATAGTACTGAATATGAATGGATTTCCGGGCCTTCTTCATGTCCTCCATAAGGAGTCTGAATTTTTCCCTTCCGTCCACGATAAATCTCACGTCATTATCCTCGGTAAGGATCGCACCGGATGTCTGCAGGTGATAGAGTACCAGATCGCCGTAATCCTTCATATCCGCATAGGAATCCGGTAACTCCTGGCAGCGCAGAAGTGTCTCCTGCCGCCTGATGGCATTGCTCAGTTTATCCTCAATCTCCTTGGTGCGGAACATCTTTTTCTTGTGCATGTCGGTTCCCACCAACAGATAAAAAATGAAGCCCAGAACCGGAATAAAATACAGGATCAGAAGCCATGCCCAGACAGATTTAGGGTCCCTACGTTGAAAAAAGACAATGGCAATGGCAAACACCAGATTCATGACAACCAGGTGTCCGAAAATAAAGTCTGAAAAAATCTGTATGCCCTGTAAAAAAGCCTCCATGCCGTTTCGTCCTTTCTCTACGCTAAATTATAGCGCAATCCTCCTTTCAATTCAATGAAACCTCTTGCCTATTTACGGGAAGAATGCTAAAATATCTTTTGCACCGCGCTTTCTGATTAAACTAGGGCGCTGTCGTAAGGAGGTCTATTTTGAGTACTGGATTAATTGTTTCATTAGTCATTCTGGCAATTTTAATCATTATTGTTGTCGTTTTATATTTTCTGGGAAAAAAGGCGCAGAAACGCCAGTCGGAACAGCAGGCTCAGCTCGATGCCATGAAGCAGACTGTTTCCATGCTGATCATTGATAAGAAACGTATGAAGATGAAGGAATCCGGCCTTCCTCAGGCTGTCATTGAACAGGCACCCAAGCTGATGCGAGGCACCAAACTCCCCATCGTAAAGGCAAAGGTTGGTCCTCAGGTAATGTCACTTGTCTGTGATGAGAAGATCTTTGATTCCGTCCCCATAAAGAAGGAAGTAAAGGCTGTTGTCAGCGGTATTTACATCACTGATGTGAAGGGGCTTCACGGAAAAACGGTTGCTGCCCCTGCCAAGAAGAAGGGTGTCTTTAAACGCGCATTGGAAAAGGCACAGGAAAAAGCAGGAGCCAAGCCCGTTAAGTAGTTCCACGCATGAAAAATAAAAACAACCCTTAGACTTTAAACTTGCTTCGCTTCGAACAGGTAAAGTCTAAGGGTTTTATTTTTCACGCGTGGATTGATTTTTGATACCCCGCTTCCGAATTGTTCCTTATACTTAGCTTCCATTTTGCGTTTTGAGTTTCATCTAGGCAGTGCAATAAGCATTTTATAACAAATCCATTCCTTCCTGTCTAGGCTTTATATTCATTTCAATCCTGCAGTCTGCCAGATATTGGTAATTCGCCTCCAGCGTATAGGCAACCTCCACATGAATTCTCTTTTCTTCCTCCTCCACAAAGATGGAGCCCGTATCAATTCCGATCAGAATATTTCCATAAGGTGTCATATAGCTGGTCATATTCTTTTTGTTCTCTTCAAAAACCATGTGAACATTCACAAGTCCTTTTTTGGAAACCTCTACACAGGAATCGTTAAATTTGATCATATTCCTGGTATTTTCCTCAAAGCCCTCCGTGACTTCATCGTAAATCACGTAATGGCTGCCGTTTCTTAAATAATAATCTGCAGGTGTGATGGTTTCCAGTTCCTGCGCCTGTTCACTGTTTTCAATCTGAAGCCCCTTCAGGGACAAAAAAATATCTTTAGTCATTAATACTCCTCTATGTTGATAATTCTGGCTGATAAAATGCCGTACTTAATAATGGAATTGGCAAAACGCTTAAACTTCTCCGCACCGTCACTTACATAAAAGCAATAGCGGTTATCTCCCAGCTTTGCCTCCTCCTCGTTCAGCATTTCCTTCTCCGTCAATAGCTCCTTCAGCTCTCTGGCCGTCTCATAGGCAGGATTTACAAGAGTCACGCCCTCTCCCATTGTTTTTCCTACTGTGGATCTTATCAGCGGATAATGAGTGCACCCCAGGATCAGCGTATCAATCCCGATATCAATCAGCTCTGTCAAATAACGCTTGGCAATCTCATCCGTGACAGGATCCTGCCACAGTCCCTCCTCCACCAGCGGTACAAAAAGGGGACATGCCTTTCCGATCACTTCAGCTTTGGGATTGATCTCTTTTATGTATCTTGAATAAATATGACTTCCGATAGTGCCCTCGGTTGCAATCACACCAATTTTTCCGTTTAATGTGGTCTGTGCCGCCACCTTTGCCCCCGGCTTGATAACACCGATAATCGGAATGTCCAGCTCCGCCTCAATTTCTTCCAGGGCATACGCACTTGCCGTATTGCAGGCAATCACAATCGCCTTCACCTTCTGCGTCTGCAAAAAGCGGACGATCTGCCTGGAAAACCTGGTTACGGTTTCCTTCGATTTGCTTCCATAGGGAACTCTTGCCGTATCCCCAAAATATACAATTCTCTCGTTTGGTATCTGACGCATGATTTCTCTGGCCACCGTCAGACCTCCAACCCCGGAGTCAAAAACGCCAATCGGCGCATTTTTATCGATCATCTTCTGCTCCCTTTTCCAATGGTTCTTCCTTCACCTGATATACATATTCGGCGATCCTGCTTTTTATACGAATCTCTCCGACTCTGATTCCTTCTCCGCCCAGTCTTTCCAGAATTCCTGCGTCACCGGTAACAGTCTCCTGCACACTTTTCCTCGGCTTCTTTTTACACATCTCTGCCTTCCGCGTACCTGTCCCTGTCTCCTGTGCGCCCGTCCCTGCCTCCTGTATACCTGACTCAGCCTCCTGCACATACGCCTGCTGTGTCTGGGAGAGTTCCGGATATACATAGCTCCACCAGCCCAGAGTGCCGATCAGAATAACCGCTGTCTCATAAAACCTTTTCATGTCCACTCCTATTCTCACGCATTTTCGCTTTAATAAGAGTGTTGCCCCTTTAAGGCTGTTTATTCAAACGGCTTTCGTTCTCCAGCCGGATCTGACGGATAATAGATTTTTCCTGGTTGTCAATATGTAGCTTTGCCGCTCTGGCAGCGCGCTCCTTGTCTCTGCTGGCGATGCTCTCATAGATTTCCCGATGTTCAGCCACCAGCATGTCATGCTTGCTCTCCTCTTTGATATACACAAACCGGTAACGGTACATCTGCTCCGACAGATTGTTGACCAGCTGCGCAAGCCTCTGATTTCCTGTTGCCTCCACAATAATATCATGAAGCGCTACATCTGCCTTGGCAATCACAGATGCATCCTTTCCTTTTGCTGCCTTTTCAAAGTCCTGACAAGCTTGTAACAGGCGCTTCATATCCTCCTCCGTAATTCTGTCACAGGCCAGCTCCACACTGAGGGCATCCAGAGCCCGCCGCACCTCCAGTACGTCCTTCAGACTCTTTTCGGTGATCCGTGCCACCTCAGCGCCGCGTCTTGGGATCATGATGACCAGCCCTTCCAGTTCCAGTTTACGGATTGCTTCACGGATCGGCGTCCTGCTCACACCGAGCTTATTTGCCAGATGTACTTCCATCAGCCGTTCCCCCGGTTTCAATTGTCCTGTCAGAATTGCCCTTCTGAGCGTATTAAATACCACATCCCGAAGCGGCAGAAACTCGTCCATATCAATCTGCAACTGTTCGTCCATCCTCATGCCCTCCTTTCCTTCTTCTCATTGTAAAATCCCGTTACAAAGACCTGTATGGCCAGCCCCTCCTCCTCGATCCGGCAGGCTGTATCCCGGGCCTTTCGCTCATCTGTAAAAATACCAAAAACCGTAGGTCCGCTGCCACTCATCAATGCGTTTTCCGCCCCGGTTTCTTTCATCACCGTCTTGATCCGATGGATGACCGGATATGCCTTCACAGTCACAGTTTCCAGCACATTTGCCATCCGTTGTGTGATTCCTGAAAGACTCCCGTCCCTGATCGCCTGAATCATTCCGTCAATGTCCGGATGCTCCGTCAGCTGATCAGCATGAAGATTTTCATACACATATTTCGTGGATACATTGATGTCCGGTTTTGCCACTACCAAGATGCACTCCGGCGGCGGCGGAAGCTCTGTTAACTTTTCCCCGATTCCCTCTGAAAGGGCTGTGCCACCCATGATACAATAGGGTACATCAGCACCGATCTTAACCCCCAGCTCCTTCATCCTGTCAGGACTCATTCCCAGTCCAAACAATTCATTCAGGCCATGAAATACGGCGGCAGCATCTGTACTTCCCCCCGCCATCCCGGCTGCAATGGGAATTCTCTTTTCAAGTTCTATTTCCACCCCTTCACCAAGGTTCCTTTCCGCCATAACAAGCTCTGCTGCCCTGACAATCAGGTTATCCTTCCCGGCCGGCAGCTCTGCCCCCGCGATTCTGAGCGTAATACCAGGCTTACTGCTCCTCAAAAAAGTAAGCTGATCCCAGATATCCACAGTCTGCATGATCATTTTCACTTCATGGTAACCATCCGGCCGTCTCCGCAGAACATCCAGTCCAAGATTGATCTTTGCATATGCTTTCCTAACTACTTTTTCCATACCCTTTGTACCCCTGTTGCTTTTTGTATACATTATACACCAAGATTGTACTTAATTATATACAATCCTATATCTATTGTCAAATTGCTTCTGTACCCTAATCTTTTCTGTCCGTCATGCCGATAATATTAATGTAATTAGAAACAAGCTATGCCAAGGAGGGTAAACTATGAGCGTAAACGGAGTTACAGGTGCAACGGATGCTTACAGTACCTATTCTGTACCATCGAAGAGCACGGAAGTCAAGAATGAAACAAAAACAGCAGGCCAGGCCGCGGCTGCTGATACCGGTGTAATCTATGAACCTTCGGAAGAAGCCAAGGCTGCTTCTGCCAAAAAATATACACCAGATACCAACATGATCGCCAAGCTGAAAGCCGATTCAGATGCCAGAGTCGCACAGTTCAAGAGCCTGGTAGAAAAGCTGCTTTTAGGGCAGGGAAAAACCTACAACAACGCAAACGACATCTGGAGCATTTTATCCAGCGGTGATTTCACTGTGGATCCTGCGACCAAAGCGCAGGCACAGGCTGATATCGCAGAGGATGGTTACTGGGGTGTTTCCCAGACCTCTCAGCGTATCTTGGACTTTGCCACAGCATTGACAGGCGGAGATCCCGATAAGATTGAGGAAATGCGTGCCGCATTTGAAAAGGGCTTTAAACAGGCAGAAAAAACCTGGGGCGGTGAACTTCCCGAAATTTCCCAGAAGACCTACGATGCCGTTATGAAGGGCTTTGATGATATGGCAGAGGCTGCCGGAATCAGGACGGAAGCCTAAAAATTAACCTTTGTCAAATCAGAAATAGGAGCCTCACACAAAGTAATCTGTGTGAGGCTCCTTTTCCATTTCATCCTATATCTGCTATAAATCTTCTGTGCTTACCAGCCCTTCACAATCAGCAGCTTATCGCCGGCCTTGATTTCATCCGAGGACAGGTTATTGGTCTGACGGATCGCTGATACCGGCACATAATAGCGCTTACCGATATCCCATAAGCTGTCTCCCGCTTTTACCATATAGACTGCAATTCCCGGAAGTGATGCCATTTTTTCCGCATCCGGTTCGGACACAATGATCTCCTCCACGATTTTTTCCTGCCACTTCTCATAAATATTGGAACGGAAGTACAGAACGCATTTCACATCCACTTCTTCCCCGTCAATAATCGCCGGTGTGATCTGATCTATGAATACGCCCACCGGGAAAATACAATTTTCGCTTATCCCTTCTGCCTCCAAAACATACTGAAAAGGAATGCTTCCTCTGATCACACTATAGCTGCCGGCTTCACTGCCACATTCACAAAAGATCTGAAGGTTCAGAGCTCCCACAATCTCGATTCCGTTCTCCACAATATTTTTCTCTGCGATCTGCAGATTGGTTGCCGTGTGCAGGATCTTATGAAGAGTAAGATTCTCCTCCTGTGCCTTAAAATGTCCGGAAAGCTTTGTCTTGCCGCTGCTGCGTGAAAGGAGTCTTCTAAACTGTGCATTTCTGTCAAGGACAGATACTTCCTTCACAACGCCATATACATCCGCAAGAATATCAATGCTGTCCTCCTCATAAATACAGATGTCAAGATCCAGGCATTGTTCGAAGGTGATTACTCTCTCCTCTCCGTCAAAATCAGGGCGGATCTCCACCTCACGATCCTCTGCCCGATAACGGATCTCCGGAATCATTCCCTCTCTGCAGCCGGGACAATCCAGGCTCCCGGCAAACGGAAATGTGGTCTCATAATGGCAGATCTCCTCCTCGTCCCCCTCTCCTCGGTAAAGGAAGAACGCCCGCAATTCTCCCTGCAATGTGATTTTATCCTCCAGCACCTTGAATTCCACCGCCCCCGGCACTATTTCCGACCAGATCATGGAAAGGATATTGGGAAAGCTCCCCGGAATTTCTATTTCCTCCTTAATTCTGAAAATATCCTTTTTCCGCACTGCCATAGTCGCCACATCCAGAGGCTTTTTTCTGAATTCGACCGGTTCCTGACTGTAAAGATCCACTGCCGTCTCCTCGTCACAAATATCCTCACAGCTAAGCTGCAGGCTGATCAGGGACTGCACACTGAGCTTCCTGGAATTGATCAGACTGATGCTGAGATCTTCAATTTCCCACTCTGTCGTAACCGGATCTCCGCCCCTGACACCTTCCATAAAGATCATTTCCTCAAAGGGGAGGCTTCCCTGCATTTGATCCACATTGCTCCCATCCTGCGTTCCGCTTCCCTTTTCTGCCAGATAGAGAACGTGAAAATGCATCTTCCCCTTTACATTGACATGGTCATCTGTCACCTTTACCTCATCAATACTTACATTTCCTCTATCCATAATCAGCTTAGCGGCATCCGGTCTGGAATCAGAAATAATAACATCATCCTCCAGCGTCATCTGGGTTGATGCCCTGCACCTCAGACAATCCATATGTATATTTCGTTTGATTAATTCCACAAAAATACCTCCCTGTGTCTACTTAATGTAAATGTATGCCACAGGGAGGTAACATATTCGTAAATCCAAAAGACCGGTCGGATCGTTCCACCGCCCGTTATTCTCGCACACCGCCGATCAGTTCACTGATATCCTTGATTCCATATTTCTCCATATACTGTTCAATTCCCTCTACGATCTCCACGGTAGTATAAGGATTGACAAAGTTCATGGCTCCGACAGCCACTGCACTTGCACCGGCAAGCAGAAATTCAATAGCATCCTCTGCATTGGCAATTCCCCCCATGCCGATCACAGGGATCTTAACCGCATGGGAAGCCTGATAGACCATGCGTACCGCCACAGGCTTAATGGCAGGACCTGAAAGCCCTCCTGTCCGATTGGCAAGGGCAAAGGTGCGTTTGTGAATGTCAATTTTCATACCTGTCAGCGTATTGATCAGGGAAATCCCGTCTGCTCCCGCCGCCTCAGCTGCTCTTGCCATCTCCGCGATATCCGTAACATTGGGGCTGAGCTTCATGACTACCGGCTGCTTTGCCTTCTTTTTTATTTGGGAAGTAATGTCAAACAGACAATCTGCTTTCTGCCCAAAAGCAATGGCACCTTCCTTCACATTTGGACAGGATACATTGATCTCAAGCATGTCCACATCGGCATCTCCCAGTTTTTCCACAACCTCCAGATAATCCTCCACACTCTTTCCACAGACATTAACCACGATCCTTGTGTCAAACTGCTTCAAAAACGGAATATCTCTTTCAATAAATACGTCAATTCCGGGATTCTGAAGACCGATAGCATTCAGCATACCGCCGTAGGTCTCAGTCACACGGGGAACCGGGTTTCCCGGCCATGGCACATTTGCCACTCCCTTTGTCACCACTGCCCCCAGCCTGTTTAAGTCAACAAACTCACTGTATTCCATGCCGGAGCCAAAGGTTCCCGATGCCGTCATCACCGGATTTTTAAATTCCACACCTGCAATTGTCACCCTGGTGTTCATCAGATATCCACCTCCCTTGCATCAAAAACCGGTCCATCTGTACAGATTCTTGTATTGTTCACATGGGAATGATGATCCTTACGGGTTGTCTTGCATACACAGCCCAGACAGGCACCTACTCCGCATGCCATTCTCTCTTCCAGGGAAATATAAGCTTCCATCTGCCTTTCTTTGGCAAAATGCTTGATTGCCCGCAGCATGGGCATAGGACCGCATGCCATGATCACCTGTGCTGTCAGTTCCTCCTGTCTCATCACATCCAGTACATTTCCCTTCGTTCCCACACTTCCGTCTTCCGTGGCAATATAGACCTTACCGTACTTTTCAAGGTCCTCCTTTAAGAACAGCTGTCGGTCACGATAGCCTGCAATCATTGCTGCCTCCGTCCCTGCTTCCCGCAGCTGCTTCAGAAGCTCCAGCATCGGCGGAATCCCGATCCCGCCTCCCATGAGAACCACCCTCTTATCTTTCTTTTCTTCCACGGGAAACCCATTTCCCAAGACGCCGAGGATTTCCACGCTTTGTCCCTCCCCAAAAGTGGCAAATTCTGCCGTTCCCTTTCCGGCGATCCGGTATACGATGCGAAGCGCATTTTTATCACGGTCTGTCTCACAGATACTGATAGGTCTCAGGAGCAGGCGGGAGGCATCCTTCGTATAAACTCCGATGAATTGCCCGGCCTTTGCCTCCTTCGCCAGTTCTGTCTCCAGCCACATATCATAAATATCCGGTGCGATCATCCTCTGGGAAAGCACCCTTGCCTGTTCTTTTCTCTTCCTGTTCATAATCTCTCTCCTTATCCCTTGCAGTATACCACGTTACCGCCACAGATGGTATAGTAAATCACTCCGGGCAGCTTTTCTCCGATAAAAGGAGAATTGGAGGATTTGGAAGCAAACTCCCTTACAGTCCACTGCTCATCCAAAGCAAAAAGAACCAGATCAGCCGGTGCCCCCTCACATAGGGTACCACCTGCCAGTCCATACAGCCGGCACGGCGCCGTGCTCATTCTCTCGATCAACTGTGGCAGTGTCAAATAGCCCTTATTGACCAATTCTCTGATTCCCAGCGAAAGTGAGGTTTCCAGACCGATGATCCCGCTGGGAGCTTCCGTGATCGGCTTTTCCTTTTCCTCCCCGCTGTGAGGGGCGTGATCCGTTGCGATCATATCAATCGTGCCATCTGCAAGTCCCCGGATGATCGCCATTCTGTCCGCTTCCTCCCGAAGAGGCGGATTCATCTTTGCCAGCGTTCCCTTCTGAATGGCTGCCTCCTGTGTCATAGTAAAATGATGGGGCGTTGCTTCCGCATGAATATGAGCCCCCCTTGCCTTTGCCTGTCTGACCAGCTCTACTCCTTCCCTGGTACTGATGTGCTGAATAACGACCTCCGCTCCGGTTTCCAGTGCAAGCGCCGTATCCCGCCTGATCAGACTGATTTCCGCTTCTCTGGGAGAACCACCGATACCGTAATACTGCGCTGCCTTCCCTGCATGGATTCCGTTATTGGTAATAAGGCTTGGATCCTCCTCATGAAAACTGACAGGCTTTCCAAGCTTCTTTGCCCGCTCCATTGCTTCCCTTACCAGGGCTTCCTCAAGAATGGGAATACCGTCATCGGTGAATCCTGCTGCACCTTCCCGCGCCAGAAGCTCCATATCGGTAAGCTTTTTCCCCGCCATTTTTTCAGTCACATTCACGCAGGAATGGATATGAATCCCTGTCTTCTTCCCCTTCTCAAGAACATAGGCAAGGATTTCCGGATTGTCCACAGGCGGCTTCGTATTTGCCATCAGTACGATTTGCGTAAATCCGCCTTTCTTTGCAGCCTCCCCTCCGCTCAGAATATCCTCCTTGTAGGTAAAGCCCGGGTCTCTGAAGTGGACATGGGTATCCGCAAGTCCGGGAGCGATCATAAGCCCCTTGGCATCGATCACCTCATCCCCGGGTGTTGCTTCCTGGCAGAATGCCTTCTTTTCGCATATTTTGTTAATCTTTCCTTCTGAAATCTCCAGATCTGCCAGATAGAGTCTCCCACTCTCCGGATCAATCAGCGTACCGTTTTTGATGAATAGCATGCTCCCTCATTTCCGCGCCAAACATATCACCTTTGGCATCATTTCGTTTTTCTTCGCGCTTATTATACATGAAAATTGAGTTTTCGACAAATTTATAATATAATTATGAATATATTCTTTATACAAGGAGGGGTTTACTTGAAGTCAATCAAACTAAAAATTACAATCAGCATTATTTTATGCTCCCTGCTTTCTTCGTCCCTTGTAGGAATCATGAGCATCAGTAATTCCAGAAAAGTCTCTAACGAGGATGCGGAGCAGACACTCGCCTTAACGGTAGAAGCGAAAAGTATAGAGATCAATTCTCTCATCGCAATGGTTGAGCAATCTGTGGACACACTCAGCAGCATTGCCCTGGACCGGCTTGATTTTTCCAAATTCAAGAACAGCACGTATGTGACACAATACACCAACGAGCTCATGACTGATTTTATAAAATTCAGTGAAAACACCTCCGGTGCCATCTGTTCCTACATACGCTACAACCCGGATTATACGGATCCAACCTCCGGTATTTTTCTGACAAGGACAAATACCTCAGAGCCCTTTACCAGCGTTACACCTACCGATTTCAGCATGTACGAAAAGACTGATCTTGCTCATGTAGGCTGGTATTACATTCCCGTTGAAAACGGAGCTCCTATCTGGATGTCTCCCTATTTGAATGAGAATATCAACGTCTATATGATTTCCTATGTGGTTCCTCTTTATGTGGACGGCACCTCAGTAGGAATCATTGGTATGGATATTGATTTTTCCATGCTCACCGATATTGCTACGGATACCGGAATTTTTGAATCCGACTATGCATTTCTGTTCGACTCACAGGGCTGCATCATGAACCACCCTGCTCTGGATGTCGGAACTGACCTTTCCGCTGTTGGAAACGGCAGTCTGGAGTCCTTAAAAGCTTCCCTTTTAGATTCTTCCAATGCCGGTAAAGCGCTCCACTATTCCTATGATGGGCAGAGTAAAACCCTGGTATTCTACCCGCTTGACAACGGAATGTTCCTTGCACTGACAGCCCTTAATTCTGAGATCCATGCGAATGCAGATGCACTGTCCGCAAAGATCTTAGGTGCACTTATCTTGTATCTGATCATCAGCATCATTCTCGGTATCATCATCGGCAGCAATATTGCTAATCCGATCCGGAAGATCACTGAAGTCATACAGCAGACCTCCCAGTTGGATTTTAGAAAGACCAACGGCAATGCAGGTCTGCTCAAGCACAAGGATGAAACAGGCGTCATGGCAAAGGCAGTCAGTGAAATGCGGGGCATCCTCCGTGAGATCGTAGACCATTTGGAAAATGTGGAATCCACAATCCTTGATAATGTCGGAAAGCTGGATCAGATCATGCAGGAAAATAACGCTGTCTCCGAGGATAATTCAGCCACCACACAACAGCTTGCAGCCGGTATGCAGGAAACCACCGCAAGCACTTCCATGATTTCCGGAAACGTGAATACCATCCGGAGCGATGCCGATTCCATCCGCTCTTTATCTGCGGACGGACAGGCTGCCTCCAGGGATGTTCTCATCCGCGCCAGACAGCTGCGCGATACAACAAATACCTCCAGTGACAAAGCGCTGTCCATGTATGAAACTATGCGTGAAAAAAGTGAAATTGCCATTGAGCAGTCCAAAGCAGTTGCCAAAATCAATGAACTTACAGAAGACATTAAAAATATCTCTTCCCAGACCAATCTGCTTGCCTTAAATGCAAATATTGAAGCTGCCCGAGCAGGAGAAGCAGGACGCGGCTTTGCCGTTGTTGCAACAGAAATCGGTTCCCTTGCAAACCAGACCTTCCAGACGGTGGACGGCATCAACGAAATTGTCACCGAAGTTAATAAGGCGGTTGCCAGCATGACTGATTGCCTGAAGACAATCATGGATTTCTTAGAGCAGACTGTTGTATCCGATTACGCCTCTCTCAAGGAGGTAGGTGAAAAGTATGAGGAAGATGCAAACGCCTTTGCTTCCTCTATGACAGAAATCAATTCCCAGGTAACGGAACTTGCCCAGATGATCAATGAAATTGCCGAGGCAATCGACAATGTCAACGAAACCATCAGCCAATCTGCAGAGGGTGTCAACCTGATCGCTGAGAAGTCCTGTGATGCCGTGACAAAAACCGCTGAGGGCTATGATCTGGTTAATGAGAGCAAGGAATGTGTTGAAAAGCTAAAAGAAATTATCGATCAATTTAAAATTTAGTTTGCTATACAGCTTTTGCATTGAAACTCCACAAAAAACGCAGCCAGTGGTATCTATGTATCATACCACCGGCTGCGTTACTTTTTCTATTCAAACACTACCGGCTTATCTATGAACTCTGTCTTTAAAACAATATAAGGGCAGGAAGGAGCTTTCTTCTTTTCTGTAGCCGGATCTGCCGGATCCGGTCCCAGGAGCGTTGTATCTGCATAGATTGCATTATCCGTAAGGTACAGGGCATTGACTGTAATACTGTAGCCCCCGCTTACCTGCTGTCCATATCCCACGCAAATATATAAAAAACCATTATCCTGATAGGTCACTTTAAAAGCAGAGCTCTTTTTTTCCTCTATAACTGTCCTTAATTCCTCCGGAATGTTTTCCTCCGCCAGTACCGTAAATTCCAAATCCTTTATTTTTTCCATGGGATCTCTGTGCCTGCCGCATCCCGCCAGCAGGCACAGCACTAAAAATCCTGTTGCCAAAATTCCGTATCGGATCAGTTCCTGCATATTTTTTTTCATCGGGCCACCCATCGATTACCGTTCTTTCTAATAATCTATGACTTTGCCCTCAAAAGAATGCCTGTTACTGTGTATTACTCTGTGCTCCCAGCGTTACACTCACACTCTTTTCCTGATAACCGATAGGACTTCCCTGCATGATCGTCAGTTCCACTGTCGTTCCTGCAGAATAATAACACAGTTCCTCCTTCAGCTTTGACATGGAATCCACTTCTTCTCCGTTAATCGCTGTAATGATATCGCCCTTTACGAGTCCTGCCTTGGAAGCTCCTGTTCCATCCATCACGGAAGAAACATACACGCCCTGAGGCATACCGTAAATTTCAGAATATTCAGCCACCACATCGACTCCTGTAATTCCCAGGTAACCTCTATCCTCAGTATCTACCTTCAATCTGGTCTCTTTTGTCATCAGATTTTCAATGATCGGTTCAGCGTCTGAGATCGGGATTGCATAGCCCATACCCTCTACGGTAGATCCTCCGATCTTGTTGGAATTGATTCCGATCACTTCACCCTTGATGTTAAGCAACGCACCGCCGGAGTTACCGGGATTGATCGCAGCATCTGTCTGAATAAAGGTATTGATCTCTGCGTCTTCCTTCTCCTGCGCACTAACTTCCTGTGCCGTTCCGATGGGTCTGTTGAGTGCACTGACAACACCGGTTGTTACAGACTGACCATAGCCCAGCGCATTACCGATTGCAATAACCGGCTCACCTACCGTAAGGGCGTTGGAATCTCCCAATTTTGCTACAGCAATCTGCTCCTTTGTCTCATCGCTGATATCGGAAAGCTGCACTGCGATGACAGCCAGATCCTTCTCTTCATCTGTGCCCTTTATCTGTGCCTGTACCTGAGAGCCATCAATAAATTGAACCGTAAGCTCCTCAGCGGATGCTACCACATGATGGTTGGAGACCAGAAGCAGCTCTGAGTCATTCTGTCCTACAATAATGCCGGAGCCACAGCTGTTTGCCTCGCTGCTGTAGGACTGCCCGAAAAAGGTCATCTTTTCCACATATTTATTATTCACGGAAACAACCGCCGGCATGACCTCTTTCACAACATCACTTACATTCAATAGATTAGTCTGAATAACCTGCCCGGTAGTGTCCGTCTGCCCTGTTGTAGCAATTGCAGGCTCCTCGGTTGCAGCCACCTCTGCATTCTCAGCCTTTTCCGTAACCTGCTCCTCTTCTGCCTCGTCGGTTGCCTGAATCTGCTTCCGGGCTGTATTCTTCAGCAGCTCACCTGCTGTATTGACCGCCTGAAATCCCAAGCCTGCAAAAATACCGAAGCACAAGCCACAGCAGATTCCCACAACAATCTTTTTAAAGAAACCGAAACCCTTATGATTTCCCTTTTCGGGCTTCCCCGGTCCTCCCTGAGGCTGATAGGAACCACTTGTGCTGCCTCCTGTTTCATAATGATAATTATTATTTGGATAATTATTTTCATACATGACAATTACCTCTTTTCTGTCCTTTTTCCTTTGTTATGACCCAAGTATATCTGCTAATTGTGTTCTTTTTGTGACGGCTTTATGATGTTTCTGTTATCGTTCCTACGTTTTGAAGTACGCCCTTCTTACTGCCAATAGCTTCTGTTCATGGAAAACTGTCTCACAAGCCGCTTCGGGAGCTTCCTGTAACGTTTTCCCAGAAAATATCCGACATATTTACAGCCACTCTGCCAGACAAGCTTTAGGATGAGATGCGGTTTTCGTTTCCTCACAAGGTAGGCACAGGTCATCTTCACCAGCCGAATTCCTTCCGACTCCGTCGAAAGGCCGCTAAATATTTCCGGATACATTGCGTGAGATACCCCCAGATCGAAATTTCTCTTGAACTGTTGCACCCCACTGTAATTATGGGAATGCTCAATGCAGGCATCTGCCACATATGCAATTTTGTAGCCAGCGTCAATCATTCTACGTGCATAGATCATATCTTCATTGAATATGGTATGATCCACGAAACCGCCCAAATCCTGAAAAATCTTTTTTCGGTATGCAGCACAAACATTGGAGGCAAAAAAGGTTTTGATTCCCTTTTCCGGTAGCTCCTTTGCAGATTTCACCACAGAGGTATCCGGATAATTAAAGGATCGCGTAAAACCTTCTATGATCCCGCAATTTCGGGCCGGTAGCTGCCTTGCATAGCTCATGCCGATCTGCTCCTGTTCAAACGGAGCAAGCAACCTTTCGATCAGATGCTCATCTACCGGCTGGGCATCATCTGTCATCATAATAAAAAAAGGACTGTCCGAAAGACTGACCCCCAGATTACGGGTTCTTCCGTGATCAAACTCTTCCTTGGTAATATGTCTGATTACCAGATTTCTATACTGATCTATGAGATTTTTCCCTTCCGTCAACTCATCAAAGTATTTCTGTTCCGTATTGATCAGAATAATTTTATCCGCTTTTCTCGTCTGCTTATCCAGCATTTCAAGAAGCTTAAGGAACCTTTGCGTGGGTCGATAGACGGGGATAATGACATCTACTTTGTTGTGCATTGCTTTATCTCCACCTGAAAATTGTAAAAATAAGAGCCCGCTTGCGGACTCTTATTTCTGTTATCACTTTAGTTAATGTATCCACTGGTGTCAGCTTTAATCTTCTCACTGTATTCCTTAACCTGATCAGATGGCGTATATTCCTCATCCTTAAACAGGAAGCCATGCAACCATGCGACATTCTGCTCCAGATTAACCGGTACAACGCAGCTTCCTTTGGAGCCGATGGTTCCGGTAGCTCTCATGCTCTCCTCCGGGAAGCCTCCCTGATCTACGATTTCATACTTGCCGATATCGCCAAGTAACTCCAGGATCTCAGAAATATCCAATGAAGTATAGACCTCTTTAAATACATCGTTTGCAATTGTGTTCAAGGTTGCAGGAGATGCACTCTTTGCCTTATCTGCAATAGCCATCAAAACCTCTCTCTGGCGCTCTGCTCTCTTAAAATCATCTCCTGCCGTATAACGGATACGACAGTAGGCTGTTGCCTGCAGACCGTCAAGCAGCTGATAACCCGTATCGGTAACAGGAGTGTAGCTTCTCTTAAGATCCTCAGCCATACAGATCTGATAACTGTTTATGTGCTTGAGTTCCTCCGAATCCACATCGATCATAATACCGCCCAGCGCATCAATGGTATCCGTCAGTCCTGCAAAACCAACAGTCACAAAATCAGTGATATTCATATCCAGATTCATGTTCAGCATATTGATTGCCTGCTTGGGTCCACCCTTTGCGTAAGCAGCATTACATTTATTGTAGGAGTCATTGCTCAGGTTCAGGTAAGTATCACGGTAAACGCTGACCAGCTTACACTCGCCGGTATCCAGATTGATGGATGCAATCATGATACTGTCACTTCTGGTATTTTTATCCAGTGCACCGGTTGTTGAATCCACACCAAAAAGAGCAATGTTACGATAGCCCTTCATCGTTGTCTCTTCCTTTTGTTCGACAATGGGATTGATCACGATATCCTCTTCGGGGATCTCTACCTTGCCGACTTTTTCTGTCTTAAGCACACCGTAAAGAACAACTACCATGAGGAGCAATACAAATATTTCCACAATAAACAGAAGGATCTTTGTGCGTTTCTTTTTGGAATTCTTTTTTGCCGATGCAGGTACCTTTTTCTTTTTACCGGTGCTGCTTGCCTGTCTTTCTGCATCAGGCCTTACCGGTTTCTTCTTTTTTACAGGTTTTCTTGATTCTGTTGTCATATAATTAATCTCTCCCTTATTCACAAATTCGTATATTTTATCTGGGCTTTATCATCTGTGATCTCTCACAAGATATCATTGTCTCATAAAACCTATATTTAAGCAAGCCCTGCGGCGCTTTTTTAATGTATCCTTAAGATTTGTAAATCCCTTCCTTAATATGCATTCTTATTGATAAAACCTTTAAACAGTGTTAAAAACATGATCTTAATATCCAGGGCCATCGTCCAGTTTTCAATATAAAAAAGATCATATTCTACTCTCTTGCGGATAGAAGTATCTCCCCGGTAACCGTTGATCTGCGCCCATCCGGTAAGTCCGGGTCTGACCTGATGCTTGATCATATATCGCGGAATTTCTTCTTTAAACTTTTCAACAAACTGAGGTCTTTCAGGTCTTGGCCCTACCAGAGACATCTCACCCACCAAAATATTAAACAGCTGAGGCAGTTCATCCAGGCTGGTTCGCCGTAAAAATCTGCCTACTCCGGTCACTCTCGGATCGTCCTTCACCGTCCATGCTTTCTCCTCGGCAGAGGGTCTTTGCATCTCCATGGTTCTGAATTTGTACATTTTAAAAGTTCTGTTATGAAGCCCTACTCTCTCCTGCTTAAAGATCACAGGTCCACTGCTGGTACACTTGATCGCAATTGCCGCAATCAACATGATTGGGGAAGATATCACGATTCCCAGAGAGGAGCCTATGATATCCACCGCACGCTTTGCCACCCAGTTCAGGGTATTCGTGAGCGGAACATACCGGATATTGATCACAGGAAGTCCCATCAGATCCTCTGTATAGGGATGGCTTGGAACCAGAGAATTATAATCCGGTATAAACTTGGTATGCACGCCGGATTTTTCACATAGATCTACAATAGATTCCAGATGATCATAATCCTTCAATGCGAGGGTAATGGCAATCTCATCCAATTTATTCTCCGGAAGAATGTAGCGGATATTCTCAATTCTCCCTACTACCTTAACACCCTTGTACATGGTACCGCTGGGAATTCTGTCATCCAGGATACCACGAACCACATACCCCCACTGAGGATTGGCATTGATTCTGGTAATATATTCCTCCGCTGCCCTGGAATAGCCGATCAGCAGGATATATTTCAGGTTGTAGCCCTTTTTCCGAAAATAGAGAAGGGTATTGCGTATCAATGTTCTGCAGATCGTCGTCAGAACTATGTTAATCACAAAAAAAGCACCCATCATGAACCGGGAGAAATGCTGCTGCTTGATCATATAGAGGACAACGATAAAGAGCACAATACCGACCGTATTGGCTTTCAGGATTCCTCCGATCTCATATTTCCGCCTGGTTGCACGCTTAGGCGCATACATGTTGAAAAAGTAATACAGAATAATATATTCGGGTACAACAAAATAAAGGAAACTAAAATAAGTTCCCATATCCAGAGCGCCTGCACCGGGTTCCGTATCGGCAAAAACAGTGCAGAACTTTATATACCATGCAAGCAGGTAGGAAATTGCCACCACAATGGCATCTACCAGCAAATGCAATCTATTAAAAAGTTTCTGGTTGTCCTTTATCATATCCTGCTACCTTCTTGCAAACATTTTACAATATTATTACAAAAAGCACAACTCAAAATTCAGCCTCCCAAACGCCGTAACAGATTCAGCCATAATTGTCCCTGAATCCACAGATAATGAGGAAGGTTTTTCCATCTGAAGGGAACCTTATTCCGGCGGCCTGCCTCTGAAGCGGAAAGGCAAAAGCCCTTTGCAAGCCCACCCAGATATGCCCTTCCCATCCCCTTTGTGAGAAAGAAAAGGCTCTTAACCAGATACCCTGCCAGCAAAAAGGGGAGGTTCAACACAAGCTGTAAAAATGGCATATTTTTGTAAATCAAATAAATACTGTTGGCTGCTGAGAGTCTCACCTTAAATTCATTATGCCTGGAACCGCTGACTGCGCTTCCCGCATGATAAACCACTGCCTGAGGAACATATTGATTAGGATATCCATAAATATTGGCGCGATACCCGATATCAATATCCTCCAGATAAGCAAAATGATTTTCGTCAAAATATCCGATTTTTAAAAAAAGGCTTCTCCGATAGATTGCTGCCCCTGCGCAGGCCGAAAAAACTCTTCCCGGCTTTAAATAGCGATCTGCCGGCTGGTCCTTACCTCTTGCAAAAGCCCATCCAAGTGCACAGTAAAAGTCGCCGGCACCATCCAGCTTTTCCGGTGCAGAAAGACTGCACATCCTTGCAGCTGCCGAAAAACACCCTTCATCTGCTTCCATGGCATTCTCCAGATACTCTGCCATCCTTTCATCCACAACAGTGTCATTGTTAAGAAGCAGCACAAATTCCGTGTCTGCCGCCAGGATTCCCGCATTCACTGCCTTGCTGAATCCTGTGTTTTCCGGAAATGCAATGATCCTGACATCAGGATAATTCTCTCTCACACAATTCAGACTCCCATCCGTTGAGCCATTATCCACAAGAATAATCTTTAGCGGAACGGTGCTCTTCTGAAGCGACTTCAGACAGGCGTCAATATATTGCCTCCCATTGTAATTCGGTATCACTACGGTTGTTCTCTGCATCAGCTAAATCCTCATTTAATTTATCTTTTCTACCATTTCCGGATCCCAGACAATTCTCCAGCCACGCTGTCTTACCTTCTCACAGAATTCCCTGCTCAGTTCCACATAATCAGTTGATTCCCTTATGCTTCCCTGCCAGTCAAATCGGCCGTTTTTTCGGTTTCCCAGATAAGGAAGTCCCAGCATTTCTTCCAAAATCTCGGCCGCCTCAGGGGAAGCCTTCATACATCTTACGTCCACAATCTCTGCCTCCTGCATTAGAGATGCCCTGTGCAGATATCCACTGTAAGCCCTATGTAATCCCAGATAAGGGCATACCCCATCCTGATTATATATACCGCCCGTTATTTTATTCTTCTTATTGATCAGTTTTCCACCCACAACAGCAGTATCCGGTCTGTTGCTGAGAAGATCCGGCTGGTATTCCACTCGGTAAAAGCCAAGATGCATGGTATGCCGTACGATTCCCTTCCACTCCCTGCTGCGCAGGAAATCCTCAATTGCCCGTTTCCCTGCATCATAGGCATATTGCTTGCTGGCAGGATTTTCTGCCGTGGATTCCTGATGACATCTCCAGTGGTAAAGCACCTTCGGTATATGCGCTATGGGGAGCTCTGATTTGATGGTTTGACTTTTATCTTTTCCCAGCAGGAAATTGATAGCCCGCAAAACCAGATCATAGTCCTGTGCCCCGTCACATACGCTGCGAAAGCCCAGCTCCTGCATCAGCTGCCGCTTCATAACCAGGAAGTGACAAATATAATTATTGGATAATATTAAATCAAGATTAAATTCTGGTTTTTGATTCCAATCAAAATATTTCTTTTCTCTCTCATCCAGCTTATCCTCATCAGAATATAACATCTGTAATTGAATATCTTCTTTTTTCTGTCTTTCAATCTCCGTTGCCATCTCATAGAGAGCATCAGGCGTCAGCACATCATCATGATCCAGCAGCGCCGCATAGTCGCCTGTTGCATACATCAGTGCCTGATTGGTATTAGCCGCAATTCCTGTATTCTGATTTAATCTTTTATACAGAATACGCTGATCGGAATAAGTGTTTACAATCTGTGAAACGTCATCGCTTTTACTGGCATCTGCCAGAATCAGTTCAAAATTACCATAGGTCTGTCGCAGAACAGAATCGATCATTTCCCGAAGATAACTTTCCTTCGTCTCATATAGGGGCACAAGAATACTGAAGCGCACGGAAAAACTATCAGCTTCTTGTCTCTGTCTCTCGAGAACTGCTTCCTCCACCGGCACGTAGTCATAGGTATCTTCCCTTTCTCGCTCCATTCTCTCCTTTGCCGCATAAAAGGCCGCTCTTATTCCGTTTTTCTTTAGATAGCGAAGTGTTTTTTTGATATTGCTGGCCTTCAAAATTCTGCTCATAGTCTTCATTCCCCGTTCACTTAAGAGTCCTATTCCATGAAGATGAAAAACGCCCTGTCATCCAGGGCGATTTTCTTATTTTTCAGGTATTCCGGTCATATCCATCTGTTCTTAGAGATATGCCTTCAGATCCTCTGTGAGTCTCTCCACCTTTGCCTGCGCATCCTCAAGGCTGGTTCCCTTAACACCCATATAGAACTTGATCTTGGGTTCTGTTCCTGATGGTCTTGCACAGCACCAGGAGTCATTGGTCAGATCAAAGTAAAGAACATTGGATTTTGGAAGTCCTGTGGGACCTTCCTCGCCTGTTTCCATATTTTTTGTAACGTTCCTGTCGTAATCACGCAGTTCCTTTACCTTCAGTTCTCCAAAGCTCTTAGGTGGATTGCTGCGAAGCTTATCCATCATTTCTGCAATCTGCTTGGAGCCGTCAATTCCCTTCAGAGTGATCGCATACTGTGTCTCCTTAAAATAGCCATATTTCTCATAGAGCTTCAGCATCTGATCCCATACGGTAATGCCATTCTTCTTACACCATGCAGCAACCTCACACAGACACATGACCGCAACGACCGCGTCCTTATCTCTCGCATGGGTTCCTGCAAGACAGCCATAGCTCTCCTCCAAACCAAACACATAATGATTGGAGCCGCTCTGCTCAAAGAACTTGATCTGCTCACCGATATATTTAAATCCTGTTAAAACCTCAATGAATTTTACATGATAATCCTCTGCGATTGCCTTTGCCATATTGGTGGTTACGATTGTTGTAACCAGTGCCGGATCTGCAGGCATGGTTCCTGTTGCCGTTCTTTCCCTCAAAATATATTCTGCGATCAGCATACCGGACATATTTCCCGTAAAAGGAACATATTCACCGGTCTTGGTATCCAATGCATAGATACCCAGTCTGTCCGCATCCGGGTCTGTAGCCAGGACAATATCTGCATTTTTCTCTTTCGCCAGTTTAAGGGCAAGCGTAAATGCTTTCGGATCCTCCGGATTGGGATATTCCAGCGTTGTAAAATCAGGATCGGGAAGTTCCTGTTCGGGAACTACATACACGTGCTTAAAACCAAGCTCGGAAAGGATTCTTCTCACCGGCACATTACCGGTTCCGTGGAAGGGTGAATATACGATTCTGATATCATCCGCAACCTCCTTGATGATTTCCGGATGAATGATCTGCTTTTTCAGTTCTTCCATATAAGCATCGTCGATTTCCTTGCCGATCACCTGATAGAGACCTGCCTTCATCGCTTCCGCCTTATCCATCGTCTTCACGGCATGATAATCGGTAACCTTCTTTACCTCTGTGATAATTTCCTTATCCCTGGGTGCGGTCACCTGGGCGCCGTCCTCCCAATATGCTTTATAACCGTTATACTCCGGAGGGTTATGGCTTGCTGTGATCACAATGCCGGAAATACAGTTCAGCTTACGAAGTGCAAAGGAAAGCTCCGGTGTAGGGCGCAGTGCATCAAACACATACGCTTTAATGCCATTTGCCGAAAGGCACAGCGCCGCTTCATCTGCAAATTCGGGAGACATTCTTCTGGAGTCATAGGCGATTGCCACCCCTCTGTCCTTTCCTCCCTGACTGATGATATAATTTGCAAGTCCCTGGGTTGCCTTTCTGACCGTGTAGATGTTCATACGATTGGTGCCGGCACCGATCACACCCCGAAGTCCGCCGGTACCGAATTCAAGTTCTTTATAGAAACGATCTTCAATTTCCTTTTCATTGTCAGCGATGCCCCTGAGCTCCTCCTTGGTCTTCTCGTCAAAGTAAGCATCTTCAAGCCAAAATTGATACTGCTCTTTGTAGCTCATTCTTTTCCCTCCTGGTTCTGTTTTGTCTCACTTATTTTAAATTCATCATGCTTTTTTATTCTACCACAAGTTGCTCATGTTTTCAAAGCAAAGTCACTGCGATCGAGCGAAAAGTTCGGATTGTAGTAAGGATCTCCGACTTCCAGCACTTTCTTCCACTTTTCCCGGAATTGTTGCGACTCTCTGTCATACCGTTGTGCCTTCTGTCCCTGGTCATCAAGACCTCTGGAGATGGATTCAAAATGATACAGCTCCGCAAAGGGAGTGAATACATTCAGGTAACCTTTTTCCCGAAGTTTCAGGCAAAAATCCACATCATTTAAAGAGATGGCAAAGTCTTCCTCCAGTCCTCCCACTTCCTCAAAAAGTGACTTCTTCACCAGGAGGCAGGCTCCCGTCACTGCCGAAACGTCCTGAGCATAACACAGTCTGCCCATATATCCCAGATTTTCTCTGTGCTGCTTGTAATGGCTGTGCCCTGCAGTCCTATGGGCACCAAGCCCCAGAACGACCCCCGCATGCTGAATCGTCTTGTCTGCATAATAAAGCTTCCCCCCCACGGCACCCACATCCTCGCGCTGGGCATACATCAAAAGCTCTTCCATCCAATTAACGGTAATGACCTGCGTATCATTATTGAGAAGCAGTATATATTCGCCTCTTGCATGCTTTACACCGAGATTATTCACGGCAGAGTAGTTAAAAGCGCCTTCATAGGTAACTACTGTTATCCTATTATTCTCCTTCAATTCTTCATAATAATCGAAGGTCTGCTTTTCCTCACTGTTGTTCTCCACGATAATGATCTCATAGTTCTCGTAGGTGGACTTTTCCAATATGGAGGTAATGCAACGCTGAAGATCAGCCACATGGTCTTTATTTGCAATCACGATCGAAATCAGCGGGCTTCCCAGAATCTGATACCGGATTTTAAAAATAGTCTCAAAGGCTCTGGTGGAAGTAATCTGAAAATGGTCAAATCCATGCCTGCGCAAATGGTCAGCCACCGCATTCTTTGCTGACTGGATGGCATAAGGCTTTGCATTGATATCAGACGCCACACTGCCGGGATGGCTTCTCCAGTAATAAAGAAGCTTGGGCACATGAACCACATTTTTCGCCCGATCGGTAAGGCGGAGGATCATATCATGATCCTGACTGCCATCAAATTGGGAGCGAAACAGCTCCGTCCCGTCCAGAAGTTCCCTTGCAAACACGCTGAAATGGCAGATATAGTTATTGGCCCGCAGATTGTCAATAGCAAAATCGGGCTTAAAATGCATGGTCAACATCTTGTTGATATCCCCGCTCTTAAAGGTTGTCTCGTCACAGTATATGTAATCTGCCTGCTTATCATTGATCACCTTCACATATTCATAGAGTACACTGGGATGCAGGATGTCATCATGATCAAACAGGCCGATATATTCTCCCGTCGCCATTGCAAGGCACTGATTGGTATTTCCTGCAATGCCCTCATTCTTTTCCAGTTTTTTATAAAGGATCCTGCCTCTTCCATCCTTCTCCTGATATTCCCGGACAATAACCGCCACATTTTCGTGTGCGTCATCCGACCCGTCCGCAAGACAAAGTTCCCAATTCTCATAGGTTTGTGCGGTTACGGATTCTATCATTTCCCGAAGGAAATCTTCCGGTGTATTCCAAAGAGGAACCAGAATACTGATCTTTACCATTCTGTCAAAATGCTCCGCGCGCTGCGCCTGTGCCTCCTCCGGTGTGGGAAAGCTTCGGGTTCCGTAATTTGTCATTGCCTCCCGCTCAATTTTTTTATATTTTATTTTTGCTATAATCCCCCGTAGATTTCCGCAATTTTTCAGTCTCGTCTTCTGACGCAGGATAAAATGCATTCCCCGGCGGAGCGGTGCTGATGCCTTCCATAGCGGATTATTTTTAATTCTGTTCAGCTTAAAGTCAAGGTCATCACATTTCGCCTCCAGATCCGCAACTCGTCCGGCAAGATCTGCATTCCGCAAATGCTCCTTTTCGTAAGCATCCTTATAAAAGGCAAGCTCATTCTGAGGCTCTGCCTGTATCTGATTCTGCATTTTGTTCTGTGATTCACTCATCTGTGTCAACCTCCAGTACCCAGTTGCTCCAGTTCACCAGCTTCTGCCTGGAGCATTGGTCTACCGCCAGCATACCAAACTGATAGACTCCGGGTGATAAGATTTTCTTTCTCAATTTCGCTGCGTAACCAGTTAAATCTACATTTAATTGATCCTTTAGGTTTTCCTTGATATCCTGCCTATATCGGCGATCCAGAGCAATGCCCCAAACCTCTCCAAACTCCTTATTTTTCAGCAAAAGTGTCTTTTTATAACATGCGTTATCTGCCCCGATCACAAAAGAATATCCTTGGAAATAGTAACCCATTTCATCGGAGCTGATCTTCACTTCCCCCTTATCCGGAGATACTCCATACTGCCACTTGTACAAATCCATGGCGCATTCCATACCGACCACAAGACATCGGTCCTCTCGGGCACTCAGTACCTCTTTCGTGCAGAGTGACGCCTCTGCCCAGGGCATGTCGATCGTCACTTCATAGCGATACGCCGGAGAATACTCCGACTCCAGCATATCCATAGTCAGGTAAGGATGGTAGAAGGGATCCTTCCCGTAAAGCTCCTGGTGTCTTTCATAGAGAATATCCTTTTCCCGGAGAAGACGGAGCTGCTTCTCCTCAGATTCGCCGTCCTTTCCCCTGCTCAGGGATTCATGATGATACAGTACAACATCATTTCTTACCACATTATAATAACCATTCTCGTATATGGTGTAGCAAAGATCTACATCGTTAAATGCAACCGCAAGTTCTTCCCGAAAACCTCCCGCCTCCTCAAACACCTCCCGGCGCATCATCAGGCAGGCGCCTGTGGCTCCCAGCATATTATGGACTCCTCTGTTCATTCCATAATAATGAACCTTCCCGTCATCCAGAAATTGCAGCTTATGAGCCGGTCCCACGCGGAGATTCGTAATTCCCGCGTGCTGAATCACCTCAGAATCCGGATAGAGAAGCTTTGCCCCCACACCGCCCACATAGGGCAGACGTGCCTTTTCAAGCATAAGGCTCATCCAATCCGGCTGAATGACCTCCATATCATCATTCAGGAAAAGCAAAAGATTTCCTCCGGCCTCTTTTGCTCCGAGATTACACATTTTCGAAAAATTGAAAGGCATTGGCTGATAGAGATATCTGCATCCTTTCATTCCTGCAGTCTCCGGAAGCGCAGAAAGCTTCTCCATAATCGCTCTTTTGTTTTCCTCGCTGCTTCCATTATCCACAACAAGGATTTCGTAACGATACGCTGTTCGGGTTCTTGCGAGAATCGAATGAATACAGGAAAGGAGTACTTCCGGGTTATCTTTGGATGGGATGATGACAGAAAGGAGCACCCCTTCGTCCTCCTTTTGTGCCTCCGCCACATCCTTATAAATCTCTTCTTTCCGTTTTTCCTCTGCCAGCAAAAGTCTTAAATCCTTGATCTGCTCATAACCGATTTCCATGCTGTGAAACAGGATCTGTCTGACATGACAGACAGGCACACCGTCCTCCTTGTGCCCTTTGGAGAAACCATTATGAAGCCTGATCATCTCAAACAGAATTCGATAGCAGAAAGACCTGGCATCAGTTTCCGCTTCCGGGACTTCCTCTCTTTCACAGTAACCCAATGCTTCCTGAAAGGCCTCTGTCCTGACAGCAATCAGACCCCCGAAATAAAAAGAGGATAAAAACCGATCAGGAGACCAGTCCGGTTTTAGCCAAGGCTCTGTTCGTACCATCCTCTGATTCTCATCCTTTTTTACAACGTCTTCATCCCCGTAAATCAGGATTAAATTTTTGTTGTTTTTAAACTCACGGCAGATAAATTTGAGTGCAATTCTGCTGATATTTCCATAATAAAACGGCATTAGAATAACGTCCGTATTTAAATTCTTCCAAAATCGGATATTCACCGGTAAAGAGAACAATTCGGGGCTCACAACAGTGAAATTTCTTTGCTCAATTTCAAATTTTCGGCAAAAATCGTCAAAATCCGAATTATTTCCTTCATTTTTCTTGTACTTTCCTTCAAAAACAGTTGTCAAAAAATCATTTGTCAGACTTCTTGCATTCTGTTCTGAAATCGACTCCTCAATTCCAAGCTTATCTTCTTTTTCCCTGATCCACCTGTCATAGCTTAGATTTCTGGCCTTTACTTCTCTATCATATGCCCTATGCTGTTTGTTCACTAAAATCTGTTTCACACACTGCTTCAGACCTGCCACAGGATTTCCCTCACTCTACATTGTCCTATTTAAAACCACTTCTTAACCGCACCGGCCACATCCTGCGCAAGCTCTGTCGAAATCGGTGAAACTTCCATTTTCACAGTGAGTGTATTCTCTCCCGCCATAGGAAGCTCCGACACCTTAATTACAATATTGGGATCACTTGTCTCAAAAACGTAGCAGCCGCTCTTTATTGTTTTTCCATTGGTTTCCAGATATCGCTTCTGAAGGGGGATTCCATTGCCATTCAGCACCAATTCCCCAATTTTTACCACACAGCTTCTGTCTGCAGGGTCAATTCGCAGATTTCTGACATTTCCGTCCAGAGAGATCTCCGTTTCAATATGATTCTCATCTACATAGATATCCGGCAGATAGGTTGAATCCTCTTCACAGAATCCGTTTCCTCTGTCAAAATACACCTGGATCCGTTGATCCAGTATCTTCTGCAAATGATGTTCCATCAGCACTTTGGAATCTACCGCATAGGTTCCCATGGCAGCCCTGATCTCCCCCATAGACATCCTTTTACCGGTCACCTGCTTTTGAAATTCCTTTTCTTTCTTCTGGTATTCCTCTGCTCCTTGCTGGCTGATGCCAAGCTTGTTCAAAATCAAATCAAGATTTATTTTATTTCTTTTTTCTTCTTCCAGAACATAACAGTAAACCGCTCTGAATGCAATCTCTTCAAACGGGATTCTTTTTTCTACGGTCCATTCATAATCAATGATCGTCCATTTATCTCCATCCACCAGAATATTTGCAAAAATGAGATCATAATCCGAAACATCCATTTCCTGCCCATAAGAGATCAGTTCACAATATCTGTCAAAAAGCCTGTAGAATTCTTCCATTTTTCCATCGTTGAGGCACTGATCCAGAAGCTCCTCCAGCGTGGTTCCTTCCTCATAAGGGAACTCCGCATAACCACCGTCCTCCGAAAGCCTGCAGGAATTCACCGAAAGACCGCTTCCCTGATAACGTTCCTTTAGTAGCTCGTAAAAATGTGCCAGCCTGCGGATATGCTCTCTGGCACTCTCGTTTAAAGCCACCTTTCTGACGACCTTTCCATCCGGCGTATCTAAGATTTCCGTCCGCAACTCATATTCCACAGCTCTGTCATTGGAATACTTTACATAGCTGATCTGCGGCTGATTTCCGATCACCGCAAGATAAGAATTGGAAAAAAGATCAAATAACTGGTCCTGAATGATTCCGTCAAACACATATTTTTCATTGAAGAGAACCATCCGGTCTCTGTCAAAATTACGCATGTTATCTGTTAATTCTCCGGAATTTGGAAGCCTTCTGTCTGAATAGATCGTTGTCGGAAATTTATAGTCCGGATAGGGATAATAAAAAGAATAATCAGTAATTCCACAATTCCGGAAAATCCTTTCCAGTCCTGTTCGGGTAAAGGTTCTCGCACTTCCTCCCTCAGGGTATCCCTCCAATCCGTCAAAATAAGCTCCTGTGTGGTCTTCCTTACAGCCGGCCCAATATTTCAACCCGAATTTGTTCTCTATCGCAATTACAATACTACCGTTATTTTTAACATGCTTCTGCATGATCCTTAAGAAATCCTCATAAGGCGCCTCGGTATGAATATAGGATTGACCATATTCAAACACACCGATCATACATGCGAAGTCATAATCCTCCTCCAGGGTCGGCTCGATATCGCTGAAATTTCCCACATGAATTTCAATATTATCCTTATCCTGATTTCTGTAGGCATTGATCTGGCTTCTTCTTGCCGAAAGCTCTATACAGGTAACTTTTCCTGCCTTATCGGATAATTTTTCCGTAATAGCGCCACAGCCCGAACCGATCTCCAGTATCTTATCGGTAGGCTTAATGGGAAGCCAGTCAACGATATTCCCACGAAGCGGAGACAGATGATAGAGAATCGGCCAGCTTTTGCGCTCCTCAATGATAGATGGATACTCTACCCTGGAACGTTCCTTGACGATATCCAGTATTTCTTCTTCCACCGCACCATCGCTGTATAAATCCTCACCCGGATAACACCGGTAGTCCAGAGTAACCTTTCCTATTTTCTCCGGCAGCTTGGAAATCAGCTCTTCCTGCGTCAGATGAATGGTCTGTGGTCTCTTCACCGCTTCACTCATTTTTTGTCCTCTCTATCCTATCGGTTCGTCTGTCACACTGACAGCAGAGTTCATATCATAATAGCCTACTGTGTTTTTATCTGATATGACCGTAATATTCATCACATCATACAGTCTGTGATAAACCTTAAAATCTTCATTCTCGTATCCTGTCACGCCAAGGGAAAGCAGATATTCTCCCCCCTGCAGATCCAGCTTCTGTCGGAAGGTAATATGCTTAACGCTCCCCGCTTCCACCGGTTCGAGAAACGCCTTCTCTATCATGGTATTGGTCCCGGATATCTCTACACCCTTAATATTTTTAATGGTAAATGCAAAGATAGGTGCCTGTATCGTCTTCTCAAAACGCACTGTCATGTGTATACTGCATTCACTTCCCTTGATAATCGAGCTGCTGTGCCGGCCCGCATCATCCTCAATATAGTACGATTCAATACAAGCTTCTTTGGTTCCATATTCCAGTAAATCAGGATTTAATATTTCTGCTTCGGGATCTGTTTCAGAAAAAGCGCCGATTTCCTGTTCTTCCGGTAGCGGATACTGCCCTACCAGAACCTGCTTGTAGGCATCGATCATCTCTTTGGGAGATCCCTCTCCCAGCTTGATGCCCTGATTTAACAGAACCACTCTGTCACAGTATTTGCTGATGCTACTCAAGTCATGACTCACAAAAAGAATGGTTTTCCCCAATTCCTTGAATTCTTCAAATTTGTGGTAGCATTTGGCCTGGAAGAAAACGTCCCCAACAGACAACGCTTCATCCACGATCAGAATTTCCGGCTCGATATTGATTGCAACAGCAAAAGCAAGCCGCACAAACATGCCGCTTGAATAGGTCTTAACCGGCTGATTGACATATTCTCCGATATCCGCAAAGCTTAAGATATCATCCATCTTTGCATCGATTTCCTTTTTGGAAAAGCCCATCATCGTGCCGTTTAAATAAATATTTTCAATTCCGTTATACTCCATATTGAAGCCTGCTCCAAGCTCCAACAATGCGGAAATCCTTCCGTTAACCGAGACAGAGCCTCCGGTCGGATTCAGCACACCGGTAACAATTTTCAAAATAGTGGACTTCCCGGAGCCATTGGTCCCGATGATTCCTACGGTCTCCCCCTGGTATACGGTCAGATCCACACCTTTTAAAGCATAATGCTCTTTATATCTTTTTTTGCGGCTTAAGCCAAGTGCTTCCTTCAGTCTGTCTGAAGGCTTGTCATAAAGCTTGTAAGCTTTTTCCACACTCTCTGCCTGTATGGCAATCTTTCTTTCTTCCATTCAATGCGTCTCCCGCCAAAACTCTTCTATCCTTAAAGCACATCTGCAAAATGCACCTTCAGCCTCTTAAAAATCAGAGAGCCGATGCAGAAAAGGGTTACTGTAAAAATCCAAAAATATGTGGAGGAATAAAAGTGTTCAAAGAACCACTCATTTCCATAAATTGCATTGCGATATCCGTTTACGATATATACCAGCGGATTCAGCTTAAATAAGGTAATGATCTTGGGATCACTCAGCATATTAATGTTCCATAAAATGGGTGTTGCCCACATTCCCACCTGTAATGCGATATTAATAATCTGCGCTAGGTCCTTAAAGAAAACTACAATAGCACAGGTACAGTAGCTCATAGCAAGCACCAGCATGAAAAGGCAAAAGCTGTAGTACACCACCTGAATCGTATAGATCGTAGGATAATAGCCATAAAAGGCCGCCACAACCAACAGCACCGCTACGAAAAACACATGGATAAACGTGGCTGCGATCAGCTTGATGATCGGTAAAATACTGATATTAAATACTACCTTTTTAACAAGATAGCTGTATTCCAAAAGAGCATTGGTTCCGTTTGTGATCGCTTCCGAAAAAAAGAACCACGGCACAAGCCCCGCTGTCAGATGTAGGACGTAAGGGACCTCCACGCCGCTTGCCACAAGCTGGCTTCTTGTCTGAAATACCTTGTCAAATACAATATAGTACATGACCACTGTAACCACCGGCTGCACCAGTGCCCACACAAATCCCAGGTAGGAGCCTGCATACCTTTTCTTGAAATCATTTTTAGAAAGCTTCCAGATCAGCTCTCTGCTCTGAATCAATTCCTTCGGCAAAATCAGAAGCCGGTCATAATAGACTCCGAAGATAATGCATGCCAGCAGAAGTAATGCACAGGCACAAAATTTCTTTAGATTTTCCGTATCCTGATCCGGAGCCAGAGGATTATTGTGGGTCAGCACTATGATAGCCACGATCAGACATACTGCATAAAAAATCCCAATCCCGACAGGCTTCGGCAGCCTTATCTTCTGCGATTTTTCTCTCTTTTTGTTATTCTTCATACAAACTATCCATTCTTTCTGCTTTCCGTATACTCTCTGATGCCGCCCCACTTCTGATCCTTTTCAGACATGATCAGTTCTGTTCCGGGGGCAATCGGCCATTCCACACCGATTTCAGGATCATCAAATTTTAAACCGCCCTCATCATTCGGATGGTAGAAATCAGTGCACTTATAAGCGAATTCGGCGTAATCTGACAAAACCAGAAAGCCGTGGGCGAAGTTTTTGGGAATAAAAAACTGCTTTTTATTTTCTGCCGAAAGGATAACTCCATACCACTTTCCATAGGTTGAAGAACCCGGTCTTAAGTCCACTGCCACATCAAACACTTCTCCAGACACCACTCTGACAAGCTTATCCTGGGGATATTGGATCTGGAAATGTAATCCCCGCAGCACATTTCTTGCAGAAGCTGACTGATTATCCTGCACAAAGATCTGATCAATACCCGCTTCCTTATAATCATTATAATTATAAGTTTCCATAAAGTATCCTCTGGCATCTCCGAACACCTGGGGAGTAATAACCTTTAATCCCTCGATCTCACATGTTTCAACTGTTATCTTACCCATTTTTCCTCTTTTCCGTCACCGGAGCAGCCTGTAAAAAGGTCTTCCTTTTCCCGGATTACAGTCCCTCCGCAACCTCCTTCATATATTTTCCGTAATCAGTCTTCATCAGCGGCTCAGCAAGCTTCAAGAGCTGCTCTTTGTCAATAAAGCCTCTTTTATAGGCAATCTCTTCAATACAGGAAATATAAAGTCCCTGACGCTTTTGGAAGGCAGCAACAAAATCAGCTGCATCCAGGAGAGAATCATGATTTCCCGTATCCAGCCAGGCAAATCCTCTTCCCAGCGTTTCCACCATCAGCGTTCCTCTTTTCAAATATTCATTGTTAATGCTGGTAATTTCAATTTCGCCACGGGCAGAGGGCTTCACATTCTTTGCAATCTCTACCACGTCATTGTCATAAAAATATAAGCCCGGCACAGCATAGTTACTTTTGGGATTTTCGGGCTTTTCTTCAATTGAAAGTGCCCTGCCGTTTTCGTCAAACTCTACCACACCGTATTCTCTGGGATCGCGGACATAATAGCCGAAAATCGTTGCCCCCTTTTGTCTTGCTGCCACCTCACGAAGCACCCGTGAGAAGCTCTGTCCATAAAAGATATTGTCCCCCAGGACCAGCGCCACGCTGTCCTTTCCGATAAAGTCTGCTCCGATAATGAAAGCATCCGCAAGCCCTCTTGGCTGTTCCTGGATCGCATAGGAAAAAGACATTCCAAGCTGTCTTCCATCTCCTAAAAGTTCTTCAAAAACAGGCAGATCTCTCGGAGTGGAAATAATAAGGATCTCCCGGATTCCTGCCAGCATCAGGGTGGATAGAGGATAATATATCATCGGTTTGTCGTAAACAGGCATAATCTGTTTACTGATCGCTTTTGTCAGGGGATACAATCTGGTTCCCGAGCCTCCCGCTAAAATAATCCCTTTCATTCTAAAACTTCCTCCATTCCCAAGTATTCATACGCATAGCCTTAATAAGTATACCACAAAATGGGAGTGATTGTAAATCACTCCCACCAAGCTCGTCAAATTGCTTCCTTTATTCTCTAGCGGTTTCTGTACATATCCTCATAATATTTCTGGTAATCACCGCTGGTCACATTTTTCATCCACTCTTCATGTTCAAAGAACCATGCAATCGTACGTCTGATTCCTTCCTTGAACATCGTTTCCGGCTCCCATCCGATTTCAGCCTTGATCTTATCCGGTGCAATGGCATATCTTCTGTCATGCCCCTTGCGATCTTCCACATAGGTAATCAGGTTCTCACTTACCAGCTTCTTTCTGGGATCATCATCCGGAAGCATCTCCTGAAGAGTATCCAGAATAATATGAATGATCTCAATGTTCTGCTTTTCATTATGTCCACCTACATTATACGTTTCAAAAAGCCGTCCCTTTTCCTGAACCATATCGATTGCCTTTGCATGATCCTCAACATAAAGCCAGTCACGGACATTCTTTCCGTCTCCATAGACAGGAAGCTTCTTTCCCTGAAGAGCATTGTTGATGATTAGTGGAATCAGTTTTTCCGGAAACTGATAAGGCCCGTAGTTGTTAGAGCAATTTGTAATGTTGGCAGGAAACTTATAGGTGTCCATGTACGCCTTTACCAGCATATCTGAGCTTGCCTTGCTGGCAGAATAAGGACTGTGGGGTGCATAGGGGGTTGTCTCATAGAAATAGCCTCCATCCTCCTCAAGAGAACCATACACCTCATCTGTGGATACATGTAAGAATTTCTTTCCTTCCTGAAAGGTTCCGTCCGTTTTTTCCCATGCTGCTTTTGCACAATTCAGCATAACAGCTGTGCCCAGCACATTGGTCTGTACGAAAACCTCAGGATTCTTGATGCTTCTGTCCACATGGCTCTCCGCCGCAAAATGAACCACTCTGTCAATATCATTTTCCGCAAATATCTTGGTGATTGCCTCTTTATCACAGATATCTGCTTTGATAAAGGTATAATTGCTGCGATCTTCCACGTCCTTGAGATTTTCAAGATTTCCCGCATAGGTCAATGCGTCCACATTAATAATGCGGATTTCATTATCGTATTTCTTAAACATATAGTGAATATAGTTGGAACCGATAAAGCCCGCACCACCCGTTACCAGATAAGTTCTCATTTTCTTTCTCCATTCTGTGTATCATTCTTTTATTTCACTAATATCCCATATAGCTGATATTCATATCCACGTTTCCACTGATTCCCGCTACCGAACCCTTAGAGGAATACTGCCACATATCATATTTCGTCCTGCTGTAGGTAGGCGTTGCCGCATACTGCGCCAGCCAGATTTTATAGCCCGTCAGACTGGGTGTGTCGATCTTTTCATTAAGCCAGGTCTTATTGGCATAGATTCCTGCCTTATAACCGGAGTTCTGAATCGTCTGGCAGAACGCCTTACATACGGCGGTTCTGGTTGCGGTATCAATGCCGTCCGCGCGTCCGTTGCTCGATTCTACATCCAGAAATACCGGATAAGAAATATTATAGCCCTTGATCAGTCCCAGAACCATAGAGGCCTCTTCTACCGCCTCCACCTCATTCGTTGCCTGGGTGAAGAAATAAACGCCCACCTTGAGTCCTGCATTTAATGCTCCCTTTATATTGGTTCTGAAGGTAGGATCCTCGATCAACGCTCCTGTCGTGGAACCCCGATAGCCACAGCGGATGATCACATAGGATACCCCACTGTTTTTCACTGCATTCCAGTCTATGCTTCCGTTCCATTTGGAGACATCGATGCCCAGATGTCCTGAACCGGTATTTAAAGAGCCGTCACTGTTGAAGGTATATTTGGCGCCCTGGATGACCTGCTCGCCGGTAACCTTATTTCCGTTCTTATCAAAGAAATAGGTTTTCCCATCAATTTCCTGCCAACCGGTGTAGCGGTACTCGCCGGTTGTCTTGGTGATTTTGCGATAAAAGGCGGTAATGTCCTTATTATAGTAATCTGCATACTTGGCTTCCCGGAAGGTTCCGTCAGAATTCTTGACATAAAGCTTTTCACCGTCCGTTGTCTTTAGGTCACTCTTGGTATCGCTTGCAGCCTTATTCGGGGTTGCCGTGGGGCTTGCACTGGGCTTCGCCGTAGGAGTTGTCGTTGCCTTAGGCGATGCTGTTGCAGTCGGTGAAGCCGAAGGCTTTATTGATGATGTTGCTGTAGGTGCCGCACTGGGCTTTGCCGTAGGTGTTGCCGTCGCATCAGGCGTTTTAACCGGTTCCGGTGTGGGCTTTTCTGTCGGTGCAGCCGTCGGTTCCTCCGTTGGCTTTTCCGTCGGTTCTGCTGTGGGTTCTGCTGTGGGTTCTGCTGTCGCTGTCGGTTCTTCTGTAGGTTCCGCCGTTGGCTCTGGTGTCGTATCCGTACCATCCACCTGTGTCAGTAGTCGGAATCCAGCAGCAGCTTTCTTTCCCGGATCAGCAATCTTACTGCTGTCTACCTTTTCATAGCTTTCTTCTGTCTGCTCGGTTCCCTCTATCAACGTTTTCGTAGATTCTACCCATTCTACCGTATCCGTATTGGCAGATTCCACAACAGTCTCATTCACCTTGGTATCCTCTACTGCTGCGTTTACTTCAGATTCCTTCTTTACTTCATCTGCCACATCTACTTTCTTATATTCAATGGTATCTCTGACCGTAATTTTTATGGCATCATGAGAAAGATCGTATTCATCACTGGAGGAGGGAGCAATCAGCTTGACCGAATACTTACCGGGTTCTATATCCTTTTGATAAATAATTCCATCCCGGTCATGATCATCCTTACTGTAAACCTCTCCGGAAGGCTTTGTAATCTCAACCTCAAAACCAACATTGGCAATCAGTTTTCCTGTCTGACTGTTAACAAACTTAATCTTCAGATCCTTTTGTATGGAGGACAAATTCATTTCCACCCTAGGCTTTCCGCCGGTTTCACTCTCCTGCCGCGTCTCCTCCTCTGCTTCCTCTTCCGTTTCCATGTTTGCTGCCAGCAGCTTCGCCGCCTGTGCATCTGCAATTGCCAGCAGGCCTTCTCCTCCAATCACGCTGATATCTTCCATGCCTACACCAATTTCCGCAAAGGTTTCTATCTGGTTCTGGGTGTTTTTGGCATCTATGTACAGGTAGCCGGTAATTACTGCAAGGACAAGAACTGCTACTCCGGTAAGTGCCACAATATAATCTACCGCGGGCAAATGTGTTAATCGATAAATGATCCTGCCAAAACCACTTTCGGGGACATCATCCTCCTCATATTCATCATCGTACTCTTCGTCATCATCCTCGTACTCTTCGTCGTCCTCGTACTCTTCGTCATCTTCCTCGTACTCTTCGTCGTCTTCGTACTCTTCGTCGTCTTCGTACTCTTCGTCGTCCTCGTACTCTTCGTCGTCTTCTATCTCATCTTCATCATCAAAATCCATCCAATCAAGCTCATCCAGCTCTTCTCCGCTCTGTTTCCCCTTGCGGAATTTCTGTAAAAGCTTTCCCATTTATGTAAACCTCCAAATTCATAATTTATTACAATACCCGTTGCCGCCTTCGGCGTCGCTTGGTTTTCCTTTGCAGGATTTGTTACTCGCAAACCCGCACCTTCGGTGCTTCCCTGTCTGCTTCGCAGACTGTTTGCTCGTTATTAGCGCATGAAAACCAAATGCCGCCTTCGGCGTCGCTTGGTTTTCCTTTGCGCTAATTATATCATTGTTCATGGGTTAGCACAATTGTTTTATCATTCCATCGCAGGATATGCCATTTCTTTCCTGTTTTTCGATGGTTAACATAATTTTTTGACCAATTCCGTCATAAAAGGGAATGTTTCGTCACTATTTTTGGCATTGACATTTTTCGCCAAATCGTTAAACTAAACATACATCCCGGGATATCTAGCCTATATTCTGCGAAAATGAAGGAGGAATTCTTTATGATGTACATGCATTACTGTAAGCATTGCCAACACATTTTTATGTTGAACGGTCATAAACTGATTTGTCCGAAATGTACCGGCCCCTTGGCAGAACTTCAGATTTCCTATCTGGATTATGTCGATCTTAGTCCCGCACAGAGGGAATCCTTCAAGGAAGCTTGCGCCGACGAGGAAAAACTGCATCAGCTGAAAGCCTCCTATCGAATGTACAAATACAGCAAATGGTATAAGGAACTCCAGTCCCATAATACGGATAACCTTCCGGTCACCACTCTGCTTGCCGACTCCGTGAAGCATACTACATATAATATACAAAAATCCCACACATGATCACTGCCATGCCAAGCAGCTTTCTTCCCGTGATCTTTTCACGGAAGAACAAATAACCAAGCACCATCACCATCACATATCCAAGCGATTCTATCACCGGCACGTTGGTAAAATCCAGTCCACCATACGCAAGGATCGTCATAAACATGGAAAGAAACATCAGACCATATCCGCAGATCACATAGGCATTCAGATATTCTCTGATAGGCGAACTGTAATTTTTCCGTGCCCCCTTTTTCAAAAGGATCTGGGCAAAGGATGCAACGACCACGGAGAGAATCAAAATTATCAGATACAAATTCATTCCTGCTGCTCCTTTCCGGTATTCAGGATCAGAATTCCAAGCATTACCAGAATGATCCCGACCACCTTGCCTGTCGTAATCCGCTCATGAAACAAAAAAATGCCCCAGATAAGTGCCCAGACCAGCGTCACTGCCTTGTTGGCATAGGCAATCGACAATTCAAATTTCTTGATTACCTGCTGCCAGAGCAGTGCATAAATACCGAGCACCAGCACATCCAGTCCGTAGAGCAGAATAAATTCCATACTTAGCATCTCTTTTTCCGATGCAAATTTTGATACCACACTGGAAATGCTGTAGATCAAGAAAACCGCCTGGAGCAACAGCATATCCTTTATGCAAATACCCTTCTTCATGTTTTCACCTTTTCTCCATCTTGTTTAAAAAAACTATCCCTATTTTATCACAGGATAATTTTAGCGTATATTAAATTTTTATGAATATGTGGATTTTTCGGTCAAATAATAGTAGAATAACAGAAGTAACTTTAGACGAGGAGAATCTACATGGCAAACAATGAACCTATCAATCATAAACCTATCAATTCCGAAAACGAAGCAGAAACGCTTTCCGAAGGAAATGGCAGCCTTTCTGAAGGAAACAACACCCCAAAGCCGCCCTTCAGAATCAATCTTCACGTGATTCTGATCGTCGCCATTGTACTGATCGCGGTCATTTCCGTTTATCGACTGGTGAAATGGAATCAGGGTACTGTTCTGGAAGACAACACAGATGTCGACACCTCACAGTTTGATGTGGAAGCACTGGACATGATCATCCCTATGGATACTTCCCTTTTGGAAGGCAGAGAGGATGACGGACAGACCACGATTCTTTGCTTTGGAAATAATCCTTTTTCAGATGACAGAGGTGATACCGGTCTGGCTGCACAGATTGCCCAAAAAACAGACGCTGTTGTTTACGACTGTGCCTTTCCGGACTCCTCAATGGCATGTAAATACCCTGTATATAACCCGGAATACACCAGGGATCATTTTAATTTTTATTATGTGGTTGAATGCTTCCGCAATAATGATTTTACAGCCATTTCCTCTATTGCAAATGACGAACCGGATCCCCGGTATGCAGAGACTGTAGAGGTCATGAAGACCGTGGATATGGATAAGGTGGACATTATTGTCATCATGTATGACAGCACAGACTATAATATGGGGACCCCCTCCGATAACCCGGACAACCCCTATGATGTCACTGCCTTCACCGGAGGTCTTCGCGTTACGGTGGAAAATATCAAAAATACCTGGCCCTATATCCGTATCTTCGTCATGTCTCCTACCTATGCGCAGGCAATTGATGAAGATGGTAATCTTTCCAACGGAACCACTACTGACCTGGGCAACGGAACTTTAAATCATTATCTGGTAAAAGAGGTGGACGCTGCCATCGATAGTGGGGTTTCCATCATTGATAATTATTACGGCACCATCAACGAGGACAATTATAAGAAATATATGAAGGATCACATGCGCTACAACGATGCCGGCCGCGAATTACTGGCCGACAGGCTTGCAGACATCATCAATAACCGGCTGACTACCGTAAACTCAACCACCGCTACCCAGTAGCTTCTCATAATCAAAGGTCACGGCAATCTCTCTCATATGAGCCAGATATTCCTCAATGGGTTTGCCCTCCTGCCCCTCTTTGGCAACAAGATTTGTTCCGTCTGCAAAGCATTCCGTCATATAGCGGTTAAAGCGCGGATGGTAATGACTGTAATCTGCATAATTGTTTAGATCACAGATAATCTCCTCCTGATCCGGGAAAAAGTAAACCGACACATTTTCGTAAGCATTCAGCCTCTCGGAGATATACCGGTATTCCGAAAGGGTTGCTTCCAGATGATTTTCCCTTTGCACGTCATTCCAGAAAAGAATACTGTAAGGTGGAAAGAATATCACAAATTCCGTATCCGGATTCTGCTCAATGTAGGGACAGATGTTCTGTGACAAATTTTTCTCAACTGCGTCAATATATGCGCCGGGATCCGCTTCCTCAGCGACCTGCTCCGGTGACTCATAGTTATGAAGCACCCACTCCTCACTATAATACTCCTCCGTCCACCAGCTGGCATATACATTGGATAGATCCGTGGGCTCCGGGTCTGCGATCGGACGCAGAATATAGTTTAATACCACATCCTTGTTCAGCACATAGTTGATATCATTCAGCAAATTATCGTCATACAGATATTCCGGTATAGGATACTTGGTCTCATCCACACCACCGGTATAGGTGATCACATCCACCCCCAGGAAAACCTTCTTCAGTCTGTTTTCTTCTGCATTGTTCCTGCTTTCAAAAATAATCTTCATAATATTGGACTGGTCCTTTGGAAATGCCCCGCTGTAACTGAGCTTGATCGTATTAAGTCCCATCAATTCCTGAAACCATGTGGTCTGAAAATTAACTGTCATGGAGGACCCCAGGATGACACTGTCATATTCCATATGCTCCGCCATCCCCGGATTCTGGGACAGCTGGTTATCCACCAGATAGGGGAAGCCCTCAAGCGGTGCATGATAGTGAAAAAAGGGATCCACGTACACTACCAGTGCTGTGGTAAGCCCAAACAATACAAGCACCATCGTGAGCGCTGCTATCAGAACTCTTCTGAATGGGTTACCATTTTTTTTATGTAATTGTTGAAAATCCTGTTTCTCTTTCAACCTTTTTCAAAATCCTTCCGTCTAAAAATTTACATACAGGAATGAACTGACTCCCGATAGGGAAAGCACACTCCAGACAAACAAGACAGTGATTAACACGGCATGAAAAAATCCCGGTTTTATCGTCTTTACAAAATTCACTGCATTTTTCCCGAAAAATACCAAGAAAAGCACCGCGATAAGAATCACCACCATCAGAATGTAATGGGCATATTGCCAGCGATCCAGATGCAGAACCTTGATCACATACCAGAATTCATCCAGATTAAAGCACCCTGCCAGCTCCCAGTTCACACGACCACCCTGAAAGCTGAAAATTGTCTTCAGCAGCGTTCCCGCATCCTCTATTGACGGTGCCCGGAAAAATACCCATGCAACATTGACATACAGGAAGGTCAAAAGCACACTGATTCCGTGCCGTAGCTTTCTGATGAAGCCACCGGATTTTTCAAGCCGTACGGACAGTCCATCACAAATCCGGCTTTCCTTCCACGCTCTGGTCAGCACATACAAGACACCGTGCAGCATTCCCCAGACGATAAACGTAAGACCGCTGCCGTGCCAGATCCCGCTTAAGAAAAAAACAATCAGGCAGTTCAGGTAAGTTCTGCCTCTGCCCTTTCGATTTCCTCCAAGGGGAATATACAGATATTTCGTAAAAAATGCCGTCAACGTCCTGTGCCAGCCCTTCCAGAATTCCAGAATATTTGCCGCCTTATAGGGAGAATCAAAATTAAGTGGCAGCGTAATACCAAACATCCCTGAGATTCCCATCGCCATATCACAGTAACCGCTGAAATCAAAGTAAAGCTGCAGGGTGTAAGAAAGCATAACAATCATTCCATCCCATGAATTCAACGTCGCCAGGTTAGCATATCCCAGATCTACCGCCTTCCCAAGAGTGTCCGCAATGAGAACCTTCTTAAATAGCCCCAGTACAAACAGATAAAGATTCCTGTAGGCTGCCTCCCAGTCCATCACAGCGCTTTTCTTCTCAAGCTGTGGCAGAAATTCTCCCGGAAGGGCAATGGGTCCCTGCATCATCTTGGGAAACCAGCTCACATACACTCCATAGGAGAGCGCACCTGTTCCTTTCAAATTCCCGCGATAACATTCCATCAGATAAGCAATCTGGGTAAAGGTAAAGAAGCTGATACCAAGTGGAACGAATCCGGCCGTATCAAGATATTTAAAGCAGCCCAGCAACCCAATATTGAAAACCAGGCCTGCCGCAAGCACCTGTTTTGAGTGGCTTACTCTTTCGATCTGCCATCCAAATCCGTAATTCACTGCCATGCCTGCAATCAATACCGGCAGATATTGCGGCGCAGACCAGCTGTAAAAAACAAAAGACACCGCAATCAGATAAATATTTTTGACTCCTTCTCCTGCCTTCCTGCACAGATAATATCCCGCAAGTGCTGCAGGAAAAAACAAAAACAGGAAGCTGTAAGAATTAAACAACATACGCTCTATTCCTCATAATATTTCTGCCATTCTTTTACGATCTCGACAGTCACCGGATCCTCATAGATTCTGTAGCCGTCAATGACCGCAAGCAGTACCAGTCCGCTTTCTTCCGGAGGAACATCAGTCTCCTTTTCCTCCTCCATGACAATATATTGACAATATTCGCTTCTTGTCGCTTCAAGAAGTGCTTCCATATTGACTACCTCTACCGCCTCCATCACCTCATAAACGGCATTGTAATACTGCCACCGTGCCACCAGCATTTCGCGTCCATAGGGCATATTGATCCTTGCATTATACTGCCTTACGAAGTGGATCAGGTCTGTGGGCATCACCGCAGATACCCTCATGTCCTCATCCTCCGGCGCGATCAGGTCGCAGATTTTGATCACTGTATCCGGAATATGGTACAAATTCTCCGCTTTGGAAATATAGTCGCTTTCATATACAAGCTTGCCGCCGAGGATGATCAATGCAGAAGTAATGACAAGACCAAGCTTCCTGTATTTGGAAAAAATGCGGCAAGCTCCAAAAACTGCAATGATTCCCATAGGAATCGTCCACAGTATCCGGTAGTAGGTCTCCCCATCCAGTCCCGCTGCAACAAACAATTTTCGACTCAAGGGGAACAGAAACAGCACCACAATGATCAGAGGCGCATAGACCAGCAAAAGCCGAATTCTTCTGTCCTTTTCCGTCACAAGCAG
>JAHAYJ010000085.1 GCA_018384375.1 Lachnospiraceae bacterium | reverse complement strand
CAATACCGCCTTGTAATTCTTTTTCAACAGACTCCACTGCTCATAGAGTGGAATCGCCAGACAGACCGTTGCCGGTGTCAACAGGTAGCTTAAGTACTTTGCGCTCTCGTTGTAAACCTCATAATCGATCTCCCCTACCAGAAGAACCAGGATGGTGATCGCAATGGACACTAATAAGGGATTCAGAAGACCCAATCTGAATTTCTTCTTTAGCGCGGCTCCCACCATGTAGGCCAACAGGCTCAGTGTGACACCGGCAAACAGCGAATTTTGAAAAAACTCATTCATCCTGCTTCTCACCTGCCTTTCGTATCATGATCTGAGATACCCAACCGGTGGCTGCCATCACGGTAAGAATTGTCACAACAGTGATCAGGCCGATGGGGACGAGGATCCCGCATAATGTATCCCAGCTGGTCAACAAGCCTACCCCTGCCGGAATAAACATGACCGGCATGATCTCGATCAGAAACTTTCCCGTCTCCTTCACCGATTCCAGTTTGATGACTCCGGTCATCAGACCCACAAACAGCAGTACCATACCATAGATACTGGCCGGTATGGGAAGCGGAAGTAAATGCTTCAAAAGTTCTCCCACAAGAGATATCCCTACTATAATCAATAACTGCTTGATATATTTCATTTCACAACTTCCTTTGATACTGATTTGTCCTTTTTCCTATGCCTGTCCCTTGATCACAAGCTTAGAAGCAAAATTTCTCCGGTGGAGACGTACCGTATAGGACTTCTCTCCAATCTCTTCTGCTCTGCAATCGCTGATGATCTCAAGACACCCGCATCCGCTGTACTCGATCTTTGCCCCCGGCGGAAGGATCAATGTCACTTTGCCGAATGCAGAGAGCAGATCCAGATCGATCACACTGTTCACCGGCTGTTCCTTCAGAATAATCGTCATTGCTCCATTCAGGCAGGTAAAGTATCCATACTGCGTATCCTGACCATAATAGACCGTCAGCTTTCCAAACAGGGTGGAATGCATCTGTTTTTTCTCCTCAGGATGACACTTCATCTTCTCCATCACCTTGTGGTAACGCAGCCACATTGCACCTCCGTTCAGCGCAGTATATCCTGCTGCTGCAGCCAATCCCTTCACAGCCAAAGCACCCAGACCTTTTTTCTTTGTAGACATACCTTTTCTCCTCTCTATTCATTTATAATTTCAGAAATCAGTTTAGAAATGATTTTTCCAACCCATTTTACATCTATCACACATCTTCGTCAACAAAAAGGACCGCGAGGACAGGTTCCCTGATCCCATACAATGAGATCAAGGGGCCCATCCCCACGGTCCGAATTAAGTATCTATTTCATTTCAAAAAATCTTGTCTCCGGTTCAGGATAGATCCATTTCAAAGAAATTGGCATACTTTTGCCTATGCGGTTCTTTTTGATTCAATTTCTTTTATTTGATTTAGCAGGTCTTTTTCCCTTTGAGAAACATTCTTCGGTATCTGAATCTGCAATGTGACGTATTCATCTCCGTAGGATTTTTTGTTTTTCATGGATACAATACCCTTATTCCTCAGCCGAAGCTTGCTGCCTGCCTGACTGCCCGCAGGAATACGGCATTTCACAGGTCCATACAGCGTGTCGAAGTCTGCCTCTCCCCCAAGAATAGCCGTTGTGTAAGGAATGGCCTCCGTAATATAAACATCCTGACCATTTCTGGTAAACCGATTGTCCCCAAGGATATGAACCTTGACCAACAGATCTCCTGTTTTTCCGGATGAGTCCCTTCTTCCTTTTCCTCTCAAACGCACAGACTGCCCTTCATTGATTCCGGCAGGTATTTTGATGGCTAACGTATCCATCCGGTCACCATCCATGCGGATGATCTTTTCACACCCCAGCGCTGCCTCCCGGAAAGAAATAGTGATCTCACCGGTAAGGTCATTCCCGCCTTCCTCTTCGAATCCGTATCCATCTCCAAAGTCAAAATGGGAGTGCTGCCTGCTCCTATGGAAAAAGCCACCGAACATATCTCCAAACAAATCATCCATATCCTGAGGATCAAATCCTGTACGGTCTCCCCGTGATCCGCTGCCTCTCCACTCATATCTGTTGGCACCATTTGCAGCATAGTCCCGGGGATCACTTCCCATACTTCCGTCAAATGCTGCATGCCCGAACTGATCATAGAGTTTTCTCTTTTCTTCGTCGGATAGAACATTATATGCTTCCGTGACCTCCTTAAACAGTTGTTCTGCCTTCGGATCCCCGGAATTTGTGTCGGGATGGTACTTCTTTGCAAGCTTTCTGTATGCGCTTTTCAACTCCTGACCGGTCGCTTTTTTAGAAACCCCGAGAATGTCGTAGTAATCTCTCTTTGCCATAAGTTTTCACCTCCCGCCAATGAAAGGCAGCCTACTACTCCTTGTGAAGCAATAAGCCACTGATCAAAGTTTGTCGCAGATCTGCCGGGGCGCATCCCCGGCAGATCACTTGTATTACCCTTCAATCTCGATATATTTCTTTTTTTCAACCTGTTTTGCTTCCTTCTTCGGAATGGTCAGCGTTAAGATACCCTGGCTGAAGCTTGCCTTGATATCCTCCTGGGTAAGCTCTTCGCCGACATAAAAGCTTCTCTGACATGCACCACTGTATCTCTCCCGGCGAATGTAGTTTCCCTTTTTTGCCTCCTCAGATTCTGCCTTGTTTTTATCAAATCCTTTTGCCGCACTGATGGTCAAATAACCTTCATTCAGCTCGACAGAAATCTCATCCTTAGTAAAACCGGGAAGATCGATCTTCATCTCGTAACCATTCTCGGTTTTCTTAATGTCAGTACTCATAACATTTTGGGCTCTCTGACCATACACTTTCTTCTCCAGATCCTTCCGATCATGGTCGTTGAATCCAAACCACGGATCCTGATAAAAACGATCAAACAAATCAAAGTTCTCATGAAATAAACTAGGCATCAACATATGTCATCCTTCCTTTCTGTGACAAAAATATTATTTACGGTAACTTGGAACCTGGAATGTTTTGGAACTTTATATTGCTCAGTTCCTTTTCTTCTGTTCTATCTGTGTTATAACACGCAAATTAGCACTCGTCAATAGTGAGTGCTAATAAAAATTCTAAAATAATTGTAAACTGAATCGGGTGTGATTTTGTGAAAAATCACACCCGATCCGATCTCTTTTCTGTCTTTACAGCATCAGCTTGTTTTCGTTATTTTCTTTCTCCAAATACTTCCCACGATTATGCCGCAGAACGATACAATGATTCCTACCAACATGTAGCGAACGTTAGGGAATTGAAATGTGAGGGTTGCCGTTCCATCCTCCACATATGCAAATTGCGTATAGGGAACCGTAAGAAAGGTGATTGCTGCTCCT
>JAHAYJ010000084.1 GCA_018384375.1 Lachnospiraceae bacterium | reverse complement strand
TCACGATACTCCACTTTATTGATGTCCATGGTGCTGGCATCTTCAGCCATTCTCTTCAATCGCTCCTCCACCACCAGATGACGCTTGATGGCGTTGCCGGGCATCATGACATTTTTAGCAATATTTCTTTCATAAGGCTTATCCTCAGGCACTACCCTCTCTTCCAAATGAACAAGTCCCTGGGAATGTGCCAGTCTGGTGGTCTCCCGCACCATGATCGGCGTATCATATTCCTCAGAAAGCTCAAAGGCTCTCTTCATAAACACTCTTGCCTCTTCACTGTCAGAGGGCTCAATTACGGGAACCATGGCAGCCCTTGCTACCATACGGGAGTCCTGCTCATTCTGTGAGCTGTAAATTCCCGGATCATCCGCTGCTACCAGGACAAGACCGCCGTTCACTCCACTGTAGGAAATCGTATAGAGAGGATCCGACGCCACATTCACACCGACATGCTTCATGGATACCAGCGCACGCACACCGCTGATCGATGCGCCGATCGCCACCTCCATAGCCACCTTCTCATTCGGTGACCATTCTGCATAGACCTCATCCTTATATTTAACCAGATTCTCACTGATCTCTGTGCTGGGTGTTCCCGGATAAGCCGCAGATACCTTTACACCTGCTTCATAGGCTCCCCTGGCAAGGGCAGCATTTCCCAGCATCACTACCGTTGATCCTGCACATTCTTTACTCAAGACTTTTCCACCTTTCTTATTTCCTATCTTTGTCATATTCTTTTATATGACTGGTAATAATCATACCATAGTTTTCTTTTCAAAGGAAAGGAATTGTGCTAAGATAGTCATAGTTACAGAATTTGAATTTATTTTTTATGCAAACTGCACAACGAATCTTAGCTAACAGAAGGATAAGCAACCATGAACAGCAAAACCAGACCCGAAAAATCTATCAATGAATCTATGATCGAGCAGATCCATCTTCTGCGTTATGAAGATATCAATGGAGAGAACCGTCTCTTCGGCGGCAAGCTTGTCTCCTGGATCGATGAGGTTGCAGGCACCGTGGCCAAACGACATACAGGCATAAAAGTAACCACCGCCTCCATTGACAATCTGCAATTTAAGGAACCGGCCTATCTGGATGATCTGGTGGTCATCATCGGTCGTGTCACTTATGTGGGAAATACTTCCATGGAGGTGCGCGTAGATACCTATCTGGAAAATCTTGACGGTACAAGACGCCCCATCAACCGGGCTTATCTTACCATGGTTGCCCTGGATGCAAATGCGCATCCCTGCAAAATTCCTTATGGAATTAAAATTGAAACCGAAGCCCAGAAGGGTGACTATGAAGGTGCCTTAAAACGTATTGAACTTCGCAAAAGGAGGCAGTCAGAAGGGTTTTGATTGCGGAAAAGGCGGCAGTTCCGCAGGGAAATCATGTAACTATGAGTAAGAGGGGCAGAGCGTAAGCGTAAAAGTAAAAGTAAGAGTAAAAGTAAGGGTAAGAATAAGAGAGTAAGTAAGGAAGTAAGGGAAGAAGTAAGCGGGGCACAGGCGCACTACAGTACTACGGCACTGTGGCACAAAAAACGGCGCTCCTACCGGAGCGCCGCCCTTCACATTCTTATCTATAAAGAAAAACTTTATATAGAAAAACCAAATCACAAATACTTATTTACTATACTTCCACAACCCATCCTTCAGGTGCCTTGATGGTTCCCATCTGGATACCTGTCAGTGTTTCATACAGCTTCTTGGTAACAGGTCCCATCTCGCTCATACCACTGGGCAGGCAGATCTCCTTGCCATGGTCTACAATCTTTCCAACCGGTGAAATAACTGCTGCAGTACCGCACAGACCACATTCCGCAAAATCCGGAAGTTCTTCCAGATAAACTTCTCTTTCCTCAGCCTCAAGTCCAAGATATTCCTTGGCAACCTGTACAAGAGAACGTCTTGTAATGGAAGGAAGGATACTGCTTGACTTCGGAGTAACAACCTTGCCATCCTTTGTAACGAACAGGAAGTTTGCTCCGCCTGTTTCCTCTACCTTGGTTCTGGTAGCGGCATCCAGATACATATTCTCATCATAACCCTGCTTGTGCGCATCTACTATCGCATGAAGGCTCATAGCATAGTTAAGACCGGCTTTGATGTGTCCGGTTCCGTTCGGTGCCGCACGGTCAAAGTCACTCACACGGATGGTCAGAGGTTTTACGCCACCTTTAAAGTACGGTCCAACCGGTGTTGTCAGGATTCTGAACTGATATTCCTCAGCCGGTTTTACACCGATTACGGAATTGCTTCCGAACATATAAGGACGAACATAAAGGGTTGCGCCGCTTCCATAGGGCGGTACATAAGCTTCATTTGCCTTGATTGTCCTTAGAACAGCTTCTACAAATTTATCCTCAGGATAAACAGGCATTTCCAATCTTGCTGCACTCTGTGCCATTCTCTGGGCATTTAAGTCAGGACGGAAGGTAACGATCTTTCCTTCGGAGGTAGTGTAAGCCTTCATACCTTCAAAAACTGTCTGTGCATACTGAAGAACACATGCACATTCATTAATAACAACATTGGGATCTTCAGTCAGAACACCTTCATCCCATTTTCCATCCTTAAAGTTAGATACAAATCTGTAATCCGTCTGTATATAACCAAACCCAAGATTTGCCCAATCAATATTTTTCTTTTCCATAATCTCGCGCTCCCTCTTATGTTATTCAATACTACTCTAAGAAATCTTTTTTATTATTATACTTTTCCTTACAAAAGTCAATAGTTCCGCGCTCTATGCGTACGCTCTATGCGTATTTACATTCATGCCTTATGCGTATTTCATGATTGCTTCCACGATATCCGGGAAAATCCACTGTACTTTGGTTCTTCTAAGCACACCAAACTGCTCCCCGTTTCCTCCGAAGCTTCCGTTATCCCAGATACAGCAGCTGATTCCTCTTGCGCGTGCTGCCGCAATGTAATAAGCATAGTAATCGACTCTCTGTTGCAGATTATTGTTCTTGTTTCTTGCTCCGAATTCTCCCATTACCACAGGAATTCCCTGAGAAACATATTTTTTGTAGAGCTTATCCAGTGTTGTGTCAATCTCCATTCTGCTTGTTACACTATCTGCACTGAACTGCTCTGTTGAACCGCCCTCACTGGGAGACTGAAGTGCAAAATTGTAAGGAATATAGGCATGGGTGGATATGATCAGTTTATCCTCCACACTGTCCTGTGGAAGTACAAACAGGTCAGACAGTGCCCCTGCCGGTGATGCATCATATCCCGGCACCATCAGATACCTTTCCGCATTCTTTCCACCGTCAGCTCTCACAGTGTCAACAAACAACTGGTTCAGACGATTGATACAATCGGCGCTGTCCTTACATTCTGCCGATGATTCTGCAAAATTCCACTCATATTCCGTTCCTGCAAGACGAGGTTCATTTAGGGATTCCAGGATCAGATGTTCATCATAATCTCGGAAACGCTCTGCCATCACTGTCCAGACGCTCTTAAGAAACTTCTCTGACTGTTCATAGTGTGCACTATCCGGATAATATCCATCATCCATTGATACATCATGATGCGTATTGAGGATCACATACATTCCATTGTCATAGGCATAATCTACGACCTCCTGCACACGATCAAGCCACACCTCGCTGACGGTATAGCTTCCGTCTGCATTTTTCTGTGTATGATTGTACCAGGTCACCGGAACCCTTACCGTGTTGAAGCCTGCTTCCTTTACCGCATCAATCATCTCCTTGGTCGTTTCAGGATTCCCCCAGCAGGTTTCCGTGGAAAGCTCATCCCCTGGATTGGCGCCATTATGTGCCTCCAGTGTATTCCCCAGATTCCAGCCAACCTTCATATTCTTCACAAATTCCATTGCATCCGATGCAGGGATTTCCTTCGGTTCAATCGACACATCAGGAATCACCATCCCCGATTCCTTTTCCTTTGAAGCACTCTCCTCTTTCCCTGTATCTGCAGTTTGTTCCTCTGTTTCATCCTTCCCGGTAGCTGCTGCCTGCTCTTCCGTATCTGCTACCGACTCTTCTGTATCTGCTGCCGGCGCTTCTTCAAAAGCTGCATTCTGCACACTCTCTCCGCTTCCACAGGCACTCAGAAGAAGGACTCCCGTCAATACCATTGAAAGTAATTTCCATCTGCCTGATCTCATTGCTGTTTCTTCCTTTCATATTTCAAGAAATGATAGGTAATATCAAAGTAGGTCTGCTCCTCGCTGTCTGCCGTGATCTGCCACTCCGGCATTTCATCCAGATTGGGGAAATAGGCATCTGCTGCATAGGCATGATCGATCTTTGTCACATGTGCTACATCGCAGTAGGGAAGCATCTGTCTGTATACGCTCTCTCCACCCACAATATAGATATCCTCTGTATCATATTTTTTCAGTTCTTCCAAAAGTTCCTCAACGTCATGGACAACAACCGCATCCTTTACCTGATAGGCTTTATTGGTTGACATAATAACATTCGTCCGGTTTTTGAGTGGAAGCCCCTGTGGGAAAGTCTCTAATGTCTTTCTGCCGAGCACAACTACCTTTCCGGTCGTTTCCTGCCGAAAAAACTTGTGATCCGCCGGGATACTGATCAGAAGCTCATTCTTGTTCCCGATTGCCCAGTTTTCATCTACTGCCACAATTAAATTCATAATTTTCTCCTCGCTTATATTTGCTCTCTTCTCTTACGCTTGGTTTCCTTCCTTTTCCCTCGAAAATCCATGTGCTTCGCACATGTGCAGCTTCGCTGCTCCCTGATTTTCTCGTTAAATGATCGGAGGAAAACAAATGCTCTCTTCGCTCGCGCTTGTTTTCCTTCCGATCATTTAGATTGCAATCGGGATATCCAGGATCTGTTCGCCGGTCTGATAATCCTCCACCTTTACATCATTTCTTGTGAATTGATAGAAATCCTTTACATCCGGATTCAGCCAGAACTTCGGAGCCGGATAGGGTTTTCTCTCAATCAGCTCCCTGATGATGGGAACATGCCGGTCATAAATATGAGCATCTGCGATCACATGCACCAGCTCGCCCACATTCATATCGCAGACCTGCGCCAGCATATGGACAAGCACCGCATACTGAACCACATTCCAGTTATTGGCGGCCAGCACATCCTGAGAGCGCTGATTTAAAATGGCATTCAGGGTAAGCCGCTCCTCCCCCTTTTTCTGCGTCACGTTAAAGGTCATGCTGTAGGCACAGGGATACAGATTCATTTCATGCAGATCCTGATGTACATAAATATTGGTCATGATCCGGCGGCTGAAGGGATTGTTTTTCAAATCATAGATGACCCTGTCCACCTGATCCATCATCCCTTCTTTATACTGATGCTTGACCCCAAGCTGATAGCCGTACGCCTTCCCGATGGAACCGTCCGGATCAGCCCATTCATCCCAGATGTGGCTGTGCAGATCATTGATATTGTTGGATTTTTGCTGCCAGATCCAGAGCATCTCATCGGTAGCACTTTTCAGTGCCGTTCTGCGCAGAGTCATGATGGGGAATTCCCGGGAAAGATCATACCGGTTCACCACTCCGAATTTTTTGATCGTGTATGCCGGTGTACCATCCTCCCAGTGAGGACGTACCTTTTCTCCCTCCGTACTGGTTCCATTGTCAAGGATATCCCTGCACATATTGATAAATATTTCATCTGCCATGCTCATAACAGTTTATTTCCTCCGCATTAAACATCCCACTTATCACAAAGGGAATTGATCTGATCCGCAAACTTTGCAAGATCCTTATTGGCACCGCCCTCGTTCTTATGAATAACCGCAAGAAGCCGCTGTCCTGCTGCCAACAGACGACTGAATACATCAGATACTGTCTTCGCTTTTTTCTTGACAGGAATCGGCATTGCCTCATATTCCAGTTTGCCGGTAAGAAGATTAAATACCGTTCCACTGTAGGGCGCATATGCTTTAATTCCGTGTTCTACCTGAAGGCACTCTGTAAAGGAGGTGCAGACACTATCTTCTCCGTGTACGACGAAGACACGTCTTGGTTTTTCCTGAAAACCTTCGATCCATTCAATCAAGCCTTCTTTATCTGCATGTCCTGAAAGTCCTACAAGCGTCTTAACAGAAGCACGCACATCAATGCTTTCACCAAAAAGCTTCACTTCCTCAGCGCCCTCAACCAGCATGCGTCCCAGCGTTCCCACTGCCTGATATCCCACAAAAAGAATGGTACACTCCGGTCTCCAAAGATTATGCTTTAAGTGGTGGCGGATCCGCCCTGCCTCACACATTCCGGAAGCCGAAATGATCACCTTGGGAGTGGAATCAAAGTTGATCGCTTTGGATTCATCGCTTGTGATGGAAAGACGCAGCCCCGGAAATGAGATGGGATTGATGCCGGCATTTACTAACTTCATTGCCTCCTCATCAAAACAATTGAGTTCATTCTTATGGAAGATTCCGGTAGCCTCCACTGCAAGGGGACTGTCTACATAAACCGGGAAACCCTCATGTCCCTTTACCAGATGCTCTTCCTTAATTCTTCGCAGGAAATACAGTACCTCCTGGGTTCTTCCCACAGCAAAAGAAGGAATCACAACATTTCCGCCCTTGTCCAGAGTTTCCTGAATGATTGCCGTCAATTCTTTGACATAATCAGGTCTTACCTGAGAATGCAGTCTGTCCCCATAGGTGGATTCCATCACCACATAATCCGCGGACTCCGTCAGAGAAGGATCCTTGATCAGCGGCTGGCTCTTGTTGCCGATATCGCCGGAAAAAACAATCTTTTTGGTCGTTCCTTCTTCGGTTGCCCACACCTCGATGCTGGCAGATCCTAACAGATGTCCGATATCCGTAAACCGTATTTTGATTCCTTCACAAAGTTCAATTTCTTTTCCATATTCGCAGGGGACGATTCTTTTGATTGCCGCATCTGCATCCTCCATGGTGTAAATCGGCTCATGAGGCTCAACTCCTGCGCTTCTCTTTGCCTTGCGATTCTTCCACTCTGCCTCCTGCATCTGAATATGTGCGCAATCACGAAGCATGATACTGCAAAGATCAGCTGTTGCCTCGGTCGTTAAAATCTGTCCCCGGAAGCCCCTGGCTGTCAACATGGGAATCATCCCCGAATGGTCCACATGAGCATGTGTGAGAAGTACATAGTCGATCAAGGATTCCTGCACCGGCAGTTCACAGTTTTCAAACTGGTTCACTCCCTGCTCCATTCCATAATCAATCAAAATGTGCTTTCCGCATGCATTCAGATAATGGCAGCTTCCTGTCACCTCATGATCCGCTCCGATAAATATCAGCTTCATATTAAACCTCCCGTCGTCCCATTCTTTTTCCTACACCCAACGACAAAATTTTCAATTGTCATAGTCAAATTATACCATAGCAGAATATGATATAGCAAATGAATAAGGCAGCTGGCTATGTTATTTTCTTTTTCTCTTTTTATCCTACTGATCATGATTCTGGCACTGGATGCATTTACTGCCGGACTATCCTACGGAGTGGAAAAGGTGCATGTACCTGTTTTGTCTGTTTTTCTGATAGCCATGATGTCGGGTCTCATGCTTACCCTTTCCATGACCGCAGGTGATTTTCTGCTCACCCTGGTTCCCGCAGTGTTGACAAAAACCATTTCCTTTCTGGTTCTGTTTCTGCTCTCCGTCTACAAATTGTATGATTCCCTGCCACAATTTCATCGGTCCGGCCGTGCACTCACAACCGATCATATTTCCCGGCGTATTAACAACAGGAACACCGCAGTGCTTTCCGGAAAAGAAGCCTGTCTGCTGGGGCTCGCACTTTCTGTTGACAACATATCAGCCGGGCTCTGCACCGGCAGCGGCTCTCTTTCCCCGATTCTGCTCTTTTTTCTTACCACTGCTGTTCACCTGCTGGCCATTCAGGCAGGTCTTTGTACCGGCAGACTGTTGGTAAGGAAAAGCTCACACCACTTCGCCTGGCTGGGCGGTGCCGTTTTGATGCTGCTTTCCTTCCTGCGGCTTTTCTGAGTCAGCCCGTCCATGCGCTGAAAGCGTTTCCGAAAGTACAAGAATCTCATGAACGAAGATGGGCACACAGGAAAGTCCACCCAGAATTGCCCACTCATAAAGGCTCAGTTTACTGGTTCCAAAAAGATCTACAAAATAGGGAATTTCTGTCACAAGCAGCTGCAGCAGGATCCCTGCCATCCATGCAAAGATCATATAAGGATTTTCCAGATGCTTCATCCTGAATACGGATCTGTTTACATCCCGCATTCCCACTGCATGCACCAGCTGGCTCATTCCCAGCACGGTGAAGGCATGGGTCTGCGCCTTATTCAGGACAGCTTCTATTCGCAACATCTTTTCCAGATTTTGAACTGTCACCGGAATCTGTTCCCCAAGCAGCACCTGATAGGGCACTGTCAGAAAAGCCAGAAGACTGATGATTCCTATTACCATACCAAAGCAGAGCGTACAGGTCAATCCTCCATGTGCGAACAGACTGTCACTGCTTTTTCGCGGCGGCTCCTTCATCAGTGCCTCCCCATCATTTTTATCCATTCCAAGCGCAAGAGCCGGCAGGGAATCTGTGATCAGATTGATCCATAAAATGTGACTGGCCTTGAGCGGAGTCGGAAAGCCTGCCAGAATTGCAACAAGCATCGTAATGATTTCCCCAAAATTGGAGGACAAAAGGAACAATATCGTTTTCCGGATATTCTCATAGATGCCCCTTCCCTCCCGCATTGCTTTTTCAATGGTGGCAAAATTGTCGTCAGTGAGTACCAGATCCGCAGCATTCCTTGCCACATCGGTTCCCTCTTTTCCCATTGCAATACCCACATCTGCTGCCTTCAGGGATGGTGCATCGTTAATACCGTCCCCCGTCATCGCAACGGTTTTTCCGTTTTTCTTCAGGGCTTCCACAATTCTGACCTTGTGTTCAGGGGAAACTCTTGCAAATACCCGGATGCCCTCCACTTTTTTGCGGAATTCCTCATCCGGCATTGCTTCCATCTCGCCGCCGGTCATGCATTCGCTTCTGTCTCCTGCAATACCGAGCTCCCCTGCAATAGCCAGGGCCGTATCCACATGGTCCCCTGTAATCATCACCGTATCAACGTGTGCTCTGCAAAAGCTTTTTACAGCTTCCGCTGCCTCCGGTCTTGGCGGATCGATCATTCCTACAAGTCCCAGGAATATCAGATTTTTCTCGTCTGTCAGATTTCCCTTCTGTTTCATTGCAATGGTAAGTACACGCAGAGCCTGTCCTGCCATCCCTGCTGCCGCATCCTTTGCCTCCCGCTTTGCCCGGGCTGAGAAAGGCATTTCCTTTCCATGTATAAAGCAGCTCTGGCACAGATCGATCATCTCCTCGGAAGCACCCTTGATGTACGCAACCTTTTCCGTGCCTTTCCGATGCACGGTAGTCATTCTTTTTCGCTCAGAGTCAAAGGCTCTTTCATCAATCCGTGGATAGCTTCTTTCCAGCTGTTCCTTTTGCAATCCATATTTATCGGACAGCTCCAGCAGTGCAAGCTCTGTAGGGTCACCCAGACGGCTCTCCCCGATTACGGCATCATTACAAAGTGCACATGCCTCCAGAAGCAGTCTGCCGCTCTCCCAATCCGCTTCTTCCTCAGAGCTGGTCTTTCCATCAAAATAACATGCCTTGACCGACATCTGGTTTTTGGTAAGCGTACCTGTCTTGTCCGAACATACCACATTCACCGCGCCCAGCGTTTCCACAGAAGGGAGTCTGCGCACGATGGTTCCCACCCTTACCATTCGTGAAACACTAAGCGCCAGCACAATCGTTACAACTGCTGCAAGTCCCTCCGGCACTGCAGCCACCGCCAGTGATATGGCAGTAAGCAGCATGTCTCCCACGTCGCGTCTTTGCAGGATCGCAACAACAAACAAAAATACGCAGATGGAAACCGCAAGAACACTGAGTACCTTGCCCAAATCTGCCAGTCTCTTCTGAAGCGGTGTCATTTCATTGCCACCCTGATCGATCAGCCCGGCAATCTTTCCGATCTCTGTTCTCATCCCGGTAGCCGTGACAATTCCTTCCCCTCTTCCGTAAGTGACAACGGTTGACATGAAAGCCATATTGGTTCGGTCACCGATGCTATTACCCGCTTCGCGAAGCTCTCCCTCTGCCTTTTCCACCGGAACAGATTCTCCCGTGAGAGCCGACTCCTCGATCTTCAGATTAACAGCGTTCAGAAGCCTCATATCCGCCGGCACCTGTCTTCCCGCTTCCAAAAATACAATATCACCCGGTACAAGCTGTTCACTGGGTATTTCATATTCCTTTCCGTCACGCCGCACCAACGCTTTCGGGCTTGTCAGCTGTTGCAGTGCTTCAATTGCCTTTCTGGCCTTATCCTCCTGAATCACTCCCACAATGGAGTTGAGAAGAATGACTGCAGCAATAATCGCAGCATCCCCCGCTTCCCCAAGAAAAAGCGAAATGGCAATTGCTGCCATCAGAATATAAATAAGAGGATCCTGAAGCTGCTCAAAAAACAGCACGGCAATCCCCTTTTTCTTCTGTTCTTTCAGTTTATTCAGCCCATATTCCTGTCTTCTTGCATCAGCCTGCATAGAGGAAAGTCCCTTGTCCCAATTCCCCTCAAGCGCCTTTAACGTCTCTGCTGTGCTCTGCTTTTCATACATAATTAATCCCTCCTGCTCTTATGATTTTATATGCATAAGCAGGAGGGATTATTCCTTGTCTAATTTGTGGTGTTCGTCGTGCCTGTACCCAATGCCGGCACAAAATTATCAAAGTAACTGTAGTTGCATCTTACGCAGGTGTAAACCGTATACCCCTGTGTCGTCTTGGTTGCCGGAATTACAACAGCGCGGAACGTATGGTTGTTCATATCGAGCTCTATACTCTCTGCATAACTGCTTCCACAGGTGCAGACAAAGGAACGAATGCCCTTTTCCGTACAATTGGCTTCCTTGAGCACATAGGAGACATAGCTATGGGAATGGGGGGATGCTGACGGCGCAGCAGACTGCGAAGGTGATGAGGTTGCATTACCTGCAGCCGTAGCTGTCGCAGTTGCATCGGCACTGGCAGTAGCCGATGCCCCGGAAGACGGACTCGCTGATGCATCGGAAGACGGGCTTGTGGATGCACCGGGAGACGAACTTGCCGTAAGCTTATTTACCGGTCTGGAATCCAGAACCACACCACAGACTGTGCAGGTTCTCTGTTCCGTTCCCATATAGGTAGTAGTAGGTTCAGACGCAATCGTCCAGTCGGATGCCACATGTCCCGGCGCGGGAATCATCTCCGTATAAAAGCTTCCGCAGTTACAATTGTATCGTCTAAGCCCTGCCAGAACGCAGGTAGGCTCTCTTACCGTTTCAGCAGCATACTGATGAACATGGGGCTGGTTTTCCGTATCGTCAGCCTCTTTTCCCTCTTCAAGAGGGAAGGTTTCCTGTGCCACGATTTCATCACAATAAATACATTTCTTGACACGCAGCCCATCCTTTTCCGCAGTAGGCTTTCTTGTCACTTCCCAGTCACCCGCCACATGTCCGGTTGACATAACATCTACATAATATTCATCTCCGCACTCGCAGGTGTACTTGATTCTTCCGGCGCTGTAACAGGTTGCCTTCTTTTCAACCGATTCCTCATAGTCATGTACATGTGTTGCCGGATCGATTTCCGCCTTTATAGGCTCCGGAGTCTGTCCCTCTTTGCCAACTTCATTTTCTGTCTCTGCCACTGCTTCCGGCGCTTTCGTCGGCACAGCCTGTTCATCGTCTGACGGATTTTCAGCAGTAACAGTGTTTACCACCATTTCCTGGGGCTTGTCCTGATTCTGCGAAGCCTCTATCTGCTTTTGATCTGCCGCACCTGTAAAAGAGTAACCGATAATACCTACAGTGGCAAGACATGCCACCACTGCAAGAACACCAAGAATGCAGGTCAGTACTTTTACAATTCCATTCATTTGTTTTCTCCATAATCAGCAGCAATTGCTTCTGAAATCACAAAACTCTATATATTTTCAAGTATATAGTTTTTACCGGATTTTGTAAAGGCACTAATCATTACACTTGTCTGATTTTGGGTTCCACTGCCTCAGATCGGACGTTATGCGTCTGATTCTGGTTCTCAGGCTTCACCTTTTGGGTGATGCTGTTGAATTTTTCGTTGCTTTTCTTTTGATTTAATTTTTCCTGTTTATCTTTGTCCATAATTTGTCACCTCATGATTAGTATAAGCAGGAAATAATAAAATATGAAATATCTGCTATTCCTTCATTTTCCTCTTTACACTGTCTCAATTGCCTGCTATTATAATAGCAAACATATGTTCTGTTTGGAGGTGAATGGAATGGAAGAACATCACACACAGATAGGCGAGCTGTCCGTTGCCAATATCCCTATTCAGATGCTTGCCATCACAGACCGCAATGGAAAGCTTACTCCTCTCTGGTTCCGGTTTGAAACTAAGGAGCATCGGATTGAAAAGATTGCAATCGAAAAAACCATATCCCGGGACGAAAGCCACTGTGCGGGAATCAGGGAGAAAAAGTTCATCTGCTCAGCCATCTTTGGCGATGAGCGGCGGCTCATGGAAATACGGTATCATATCGAGAGCCAGAAGTGGCGAATCTTCCGGTTCCTGTCATGATGCAACCCGATAGATATGTTTTTCATATAGATGCCAACAGTGCCTTCTTAAGCTGGAGTGCTGCCTACCGGACAAACATTTTGGGCGAGCAGCCCGATCTTCGAACCATACCAAGTATTGTAGGAGGGGATCAGGAGAAAAGACATGGTATTGTTCTTGCCAAAAGCATCCCGGCGAAGAACTATCGTATTAAGACCGGGGAAGCAATTGTGACTGCCCTGCAGAAATGCCCTTCTCTGACTGTGGTTCCACCCGATTACGGATTGTATGTAAAATCATCCCGGGCGCTTATCGATAAGCTTAAGCACTATTCAGATCAGGTCATACAGTACAGCATTGATGAGGCCTGGGTAGTTTTTGATGGATTTGAAGGTCTTTACGGCAAAGGGCAGATGGTTAATTTTGCCCATGATCTAAAGAACGAAATCAAAGAAGAATTGGGCTTTACCGTCAACATTGGTATTTCCAACAATTTTCTGCTCTCCAAAATGGCCGGAGATTTTTCAAAACCGGATAAAGTGCATACACTATTTCCCAATGAAATAAAAGAAAAGCTGTGGCCTCTTCCTGTCACTGATTTATTTTTCGTAGGCAGGGCCACTGCAAAAAAGCTTTTTTCTCTCGGCATAAAGACCATCGGGGAACTGGCAAACGCAGACGAACAGGTGATAAAAGCACACTTAAAGCTCCCCGGCCAGATTATTCAGGGATATGCACGAGGGGAAGATCTACAGCCTTACATGTTTACCCATGAAGCCAATAAGGGATATGGCAACAGTCTCACTGCCCCGCAGGATATTGTCACGACAGAATACGCAAAGCATCTGCTCTTGTCCTTATGCGAGACAGTAGGTGCCAGACTCCGGGCAGACCGGGTAAAGATCCGTGTGCTTTCTGTCCATATAACGACTTTTGAATTTGTTCATACCAGCAAGCAGGAGCAGCTCCTTACTCCTACCGATGTCACAGAAGAGCTTTATCGCAATGCCTGCCGTGTATTTGATCAACTGTGGGATAAAAAAACTCCGATTCGTCAGATTGGTGTACACACCGGGAAAATTCAGACAGATGCAGGGCGTCAGTACAATCTGTTTGATAGGGATCGTTTTGACCGCCTTGCTGTTCTTAACCGGACCGTGGATGATATCCGAAACCGTTTTGGGGAGGATTCTGTTATGCGAGCCAGCTTTTTGAACGCTGATGTATCCCACATGAGCGGTGGGCTTGACAAGGAACGCAGATCAGGCGTTACCATAGGAATAGATATAGACGGGGAAAACACAAGAATTATCTGAAGGAGGATTCATCAATAATGTGCGGAAGGTTTTATATTGATGACGAGACTGCAAAGGAAATTGAAAAAGTGATCCGGCAGGTCAATGACCGGATTAACGGGATACCCGCGGGAGATATTCACCCTACGGATCCCGCCGCCGTGCTTTCTGCTCAAAACAATAAGATGACAGTGACCGTCAAGCGATGGGGCTTTCCCAATTACCGTTCAAAGAACGTAATTATCAATGCAAGGGCTGAATCTGTGCTGGAAAAGAAGCTGTTTCATGACAGCATTCTCAAACGACGCCTCATTATTCCTGCAGGTGGATTTTATGAATGGAATCCGGCTAAAGAGAAGATTACCTTCTCTCCCCTTCCATCCACCAATGCACAGACTCCGATTTTATTTATGGCCGGATTTTACAATCATTTTGAGGAAGAAGACAGGTTTGTCATCCTCACAACTGCTGCCAATGAATCTATGAAAGGCATCCATGACAGGATGCCCTTAACCTTGGAGCCTAATGAATTGGAAGAATGGCTGTTTGACAATCATTCTCTCGATAAGTTTCTGCATAAAACACCCGGACTTTTAAATAAAAGCCTGCAAATAAAAAGTCAAGGCTAAATTAGAGAACATTGAAATTTTATACAGGTTGAAAAGAAGGTATCAAAACAAGACCACCACAACCAGTGCTGGTCTAAATAGCGTTATTGATTATGC
>JAHAYJ010000083.1 GCA_018384375.1 Lachnospiraceae bacterium | reverse complement strand
AAAGGCAAAATGGGGATTGCCGGAGGGAAGAAAAACCCGGAAAATTTCTATTTTGAACACAATTCGTTTGATAAAAGAAAAATGGCTCTGGGATGTAAATCCAAGAGCCGCTTTGTCTACAGTCTGAGACCTTAGTGGTAATCACTAAGGTCTTTTCATTTGTGACACAGTTATGTTACAATAATGACTTAATAGGAAAGGGTGGAACAGCTAAATGTACAGTTATCAAGCAAGAATCAGATATAGCGAGATTGATGAAGGCGGAAATTTGCGTCTGGAGACACTTTTAGATTATTTTCAGGATTGTTCTACTTTTCAGTCAGAGGACCTTGGAGTTGGGATTTCCTATTTGAAGGAAAGACATCTGGTCTGGGTATTGTCTTCGTGGCAGATTGTGGTGGAGAGATATCCTTTGCTTGGCGAGAATGTTATCATAGGCACTTCTCCATATGATTTCAAGGGATTTATGGGATTCAGAAATTTCTGGATGAAGGATGAGTCCGGAAATTATCTCGCCCGTGCCAATTCTATCTGGAGTCTCTTGGATACACAGTCAAACAGACCGGTAAGGCCTCAGGAAGATATGATGAAAAAATATCCGATAGAGCCGAGGATTGAGATGGAGTATGCTTCAAGAAGAATTTCTGTTCCGGAAGAAACTATTATGGGAGATACTGTTCTAATCAAGAAACATCACCTGGATACCAATCATCATGTGAATAACGGTCAATTTATAAAAATTGCAATGGAGTGTGTGGGAAGCAGTTTCCAGGTTAGACAGCTCCGGGCTGAATATAAAAAACAGGTGCACCTGGGGGATGTATTGACACCTTATACTGCGTTGACAGAAGAGGGAAAGCATGTGATCGTGCTTAAAGATACCACAGCTGCCATTTGCTGCGTAGTAGAATTGGAAGAAGAAAGGGAAAGGTCATAAAGTGATTCAGTTAGGAAAAAGACAGGAGCTTAAAATAGTCAAAAGAGTAGAGTTTGGCGTTTATCTTGCGGATACGGACAACGCAGAGGAAAGAGTACTTTTACCCGGAAAAGAAGTGCCGGAAGGTACACAGATCGGAGATGTGATTTCCGTATTTATTTACAGGGACTCTAAGGATCGTCTCATTTCGACTACCAGAGAGCCTTTGATTTCTGTAGGACAGACAGCCCTGCTTAGGGTGACGGATGTGGGAAAATATGGAGCTTTTCTTGACTGGAATTTAGAAAAAGATCTGCTTCTGCCGTTTAAGGAGCAGACAACGCAGTTAAAGCCGGGCGATAAATGCCTTGTGGCATTATACATTGATAAAAGCAATCGTCTTTGTACGACAATGAAGGTATACCGTTATCTCAGAACAGACAGTCCATATCAAAAGAATGATATGGTAGAAGGTGTCGTCTATGAAATCAATGAGAAGTTTGGTGTTTTTGTGGCGGTAGATGACTGCTACAGTGGATTGATCCCGGCAAGGGAACCGGCGCAGGGAATCAGGGTATCAGACAGGCTTAAAATGCGGGTGGCTGATGTTCTGGAGGACGGAAAGCTTACACTGAGTATTCGTGATAAAGCCTATATTCAGATGAATAAGGATGCCGATGAAATCATGAAACTAATTGAAAGAAAGGGTGGGAAACTTTCCTTTAATGACAAGGCGGATCCGGAGCTTATCAGATGCGAAACAGGTATGAGTAAAAACGAGTTTAAGAGAGCGGTAGGGAATCTGTACAAGCAGCGTTTGATCATGATTGAGACAGACGGAATCAGAAAGATATAGAAAAGGATAGAAAGATATGAGTGCCAAAAAAGCAAACCATGCGTTCCTGATAACAGTGATATGCTATGTGGGTTGTGCTTATGTGATTGCTTTGTTTTTCCCGGAATTGGGGGAAAACCTGTTATTGGGGAATCTGACCTGTGAATTGGTGGTCACAATGCCAATCCTGCTATTTGCGTTGACATCTAAAGAAAAGCTTTCAGATTTTTTAGGCTTTCGCAAAATAAAAATGAGTACCATAGGAATGACAGCACTTTTTACTTTTTTAAGTATGCCGACAGTTACGCTATTTAATCTGATCTCTCAGTTATGGGTTGAAAATGCTGTGGTATCTATGATGGACAGTTATCAGATTGGACAAATGTCTTTCTGGCAGTTGTCTTTTTCTATGGTAATAATTGCGCCGTTATTTGAAGAGATCGCATGCAGAGGCGCATATTATCACTCCTATCGGAAGGCCGGAAGCAGTTTTGGGGCAATGCTGCTTTCTGCATTCATTTTTGCACTTATGCATATGAATCTGAATCAGGCCATGTATGCTTTTGCGATAGGACTATTGCTTGTCATGCTGGTGGAAGCATCGGGAAGTCTATGGACATCGATCCTTTATCATGCTCTGCTCAATGGAAGCCAGTCTGTAATGATGTATATAATGGTTAAAACGGATCCGACAGTATTTAGCAATCAGGCTCAGGCAGTCAGTACAGATTACTTGCTGTGTGCCATAGGAGTATATTTGATGCTGACAGCGATAACACTTCCTGCTGCGTGGGCAGTGTTGGTCTGGATTTCGAACAATGAAGGAAACAACGGGGCGCTATCCATGCTTTGGACGCATAAAAAAAAGGATAAGACGCTCACCCTATCATTGGTGATTGCACTTATCCTTAGCATACTTGCAATGAGTGGAATCCTATTTGAATGGATCAACAAACTGATTGTCTGGTTGATGGCAATCTAGAAAATACTTTCTAAACAAGCATATCAAAATTACTTCCGATGTGTGGATTCACGGATAGTTCCATAGAGCGATCCATCATTTTAATCAGGCTTGCACCAGCAGTTTCAGAGTTTTCCATTGCCTGATCTAGAACAGCAATTCCAACTTGATTGGTAAGGTTAACCTGTGCAAGAGAAGTTGATAGTTCCGGAATATTCATTTGATCACTCCTTTCCGTATTGGTGATATACACATGAAAACCCAATATCCCTCTGTAACTATTTGGTTTTCTTTGCATTATTATATCATGAATTGGCGGGAAAGGGAATAATGCTAACTTTGCTTACGGTTTTTCTTTTGTGAAGGTTGCATAGAGGAGAAAAGTAGTAAAATATGCCAAAAAGCATGAAAAATATACAAAAACCTCACAAAAACAGGTAGATTTTTTTGTACATTTATATTAAAATAGGAATTGTAGTTTGTAGGGGTTTACATTTAGTAGTGGGAAAAATTGTCTAATTTGCATAGTTTTCATTTTTCCCTAAAGGAGAGGGTTGTATGATTTCAAATCAGATATTACAAAATACGATTGAAGGGCTAAAGGCAATTGCCAGAGTTGACTTTTGTGTAATGGATACAGACGGCAAGGAGGCAGCTTCGACAGCTGCAAATATGTCGGGGTGTGGACCGGAAACGGCAGAGTTTGCAAAATCACCGGCAGATTCTCAGGAAATAAAGGGTTTTCAATACTTTAAGATATTTGATGAGCAGCAGCTGGAATACATATTGGTGGCAGCGGGTACCGGGGAAGATGTGTATATGGTTGGAAAGATGGCTGCATTTCAGATACAAAATCTGCTTGTGGCATACAAGGAACGCTTTGATAAGGATAATTTTATCAAAAACCTTCTCTTGGATAATCTTTTGCTTATTGATATTTACAGTCGGGCAAAAAAGCTTCATATTCAGACAGATGTGAAGAGAGTTGTTATGATTGTTGAAACTGCAAACAACAGGGATAACAATGTTCTTGAAACCATGAGAACTTATTTTGGAAGCAACAGCAAGGATTTTGTGACAGCAGTGGATGAAAATAATGTCATTGTCGTTAAGGATCTTTCTGACGGAGATGGTCGTAAGGAGATAGAGAAGGCCGCAGGAGCCATGGAAAATTTCTTGATTCGAGAGGGAATGACGGGAATTCGTGTTGCTTATGGAACGGTGGTCAAGGAGATTAAGGAAGTCAGTCATTCCTACAAGGAAGCAAAAATGGCTATGGATGTGGGAAAAATCTTTTTTGATGACAGAAATATTATTGCCTATAGTGAACTTGGAATCGGACGTCTGATTTATCAGTTGCCGATTCCTTTGTGCAAGATGTTTATCAAGGAAATTTTTGATGGAAAAAGCCCGGATGATTTTGATGAAGAGACACTTACTACGATTAATAAGTTCTTTGAAAACAGCCTGAATGTGTCTGAAACGTCCAGACAGTTGTTTATACACAGAAATACGTTGGTTTATCGTCTGGACAAGCTTCAGAAAAATACTGGACTTGATCTTAGAGTTTTTGAGGATGCTATTACCTTCCGGATTGCATTAATGGTTGTTAAGTATATGAATTATATGGAAAATCTTGAATATTAACCGGATAATTAAGGATTAAAGCATAGAGGTGGATAACATTGGCGAAAAGTGAAATTAGAGGAAAGAGAAAGAGAAAACAGTTTACGGGGAGTGACGAGATTATTTCCCTGACAAATGTAAGCAAGGCATATGCGACAGGGGCACCGGCACTTAATGGGGTAAATCTGCATATTCAAAAGGGAGAATTTGTATTTATTGTTGGTGACAGCGGATCAGGTAAGTCGACTATGATAAAGCTTCTTCTCAGGGAACTGGTTCCTACCTCCGGTGAGATCAATGTAATGGGATATGATCTGGTACGTATCCGACATAGAAAGATTCCTAAATTCAGAAGAAATCTGGGAATTGTTTTTCAGGACTTCCGTCTTTTGAAGGATCGAAATGTTTATGAAAATGTTGCTTTTGCACAACGCATTGTGCAGGTTCCAAGTAAGGATATTAAAAGAAATGTGCCCAGTATCCTTGCAACAGTTGGGCTTGCCGGGAAGTATAAGGCAAAGCCAAGGCAGCTCTCAGGTGGTGAGCAGCAGAGGGTGGCAATTGCAAGAGCGCTGGTAAATCGCCCCAGCATTCTGCTTGCGGACGAGCCCACTGGAAATCTTGATCCTAAAAATTCATGGGAAATTATGAAGCTTTTGGAGCAGATCAATGAGAACGGAACTACGGTGCTGGTGGTAACTCATAATCGTGAGATAGTCAATGCAATGCAGAAGCGGGTTGTTACCATGAAGAAAGGCGTCATTGTCAGCGACGAAGAAAAGGGTGTTTATATCGATGAGGATTAGTACATTTTTTTATACCATCAAACAGGGCTGCATCAATATATTCAGGAATAAATGGTTTACACTGGCTTCCATAGCTACCATAGGAGCCTGCCTTTTCCTGTTTGGTCTTTTTTATGCCATTATTGCTAACTTTCAAAATATTGTAAAGACTGCGCAGGAGGGAGTTTCTGTTACAGTCTTTTTTGACGAGGGAATCAGCCAGGAGAGAATTGAAGAGATTGGTACTCTCATAGATAAACGACCTGAAGTATCGAAAAAGGAATTTATTTCTGCCGATGAAGCGTGGGAAGGATTTAAGGAGGAATACCTTGGGGAGTATGCAGATGGGTTTACGGAAAATCCGTTGGCAGATTCTGCCAGTTATGAAATATACCTCAATGATGTATCGATGCAGCCTGCATTGGTAACGTATTTGGAGGGAGTGGATGGAATCAGACTGGTTAACAGATCTGAGGTTACTGCTTCGACACTGACAGGTGTGAATGCTCTGATTGCTTATGTATCAGTGGGAATTATTGCAATTCTGTTTGCAGTATCCATTTTCCTGATCAGCAACACGGTCATGATCGGTATTTCTGTCAGAAAAGAGGAAATTTCTATTATGAAATATATCGGAGCCACAGACTTTTTTGTCAGGTCTCCCTTTGTGATCGAAGGTATGCTTATCGGTGCAATCGGTGCGCTGATTCCGGTAGGAATTATTTATGTTCTCTATAACAAGGTGATTGAATATATTATGGTAGAATTTTCCACATTAACACAGCTGTTATCTTTCCTGTCAGTGGACGAGATTTTTGGAATCCTGTTGTCTGTGTCGGTTTTAATGGGTGTGGGAATTGGTTTTCTTGGAAGTATGATTACGGTCAGAAAGCACCTTAGAGTATAGTTGGGGTAAAAATGAAACGATGGAAGAGAGTATTCTGCGTAGTACTTGCTCTTGTATTTGTCAGTGGTGTTGCTTCCCGATATCAGACCACTGCATTTGCCAGTGAACTGACAAATGACAGTATTAAGCAGATGGAAGCTGAAATAGACAAGGCGAAGGAACAGAAAAAGGCTCTGCAGAGTGGACTTACAGATGTAAAAGAACTGAAAAAAGAACTGGAGGAGTCCAGAACCAGTCTTTCGAATTATGTTGCGCAGATGGATGCAAATCTGGTAGCAGTTCAGACAAAGATCGATGAACTGAAAACCCTGATCACGGAGAAGGAAGGGGAAATTGCAGAAAAGACGCAGGAACTGGAGGAAGCAATTGAGGTTCAGCAGAATCAGTATAATGCGATGAAATCCAGAATTAAGTTTATGTATGAGAAGGGAGACAACCTAAGCCTTGAGCTTATCTTCAGTTCAAAAAGCTTTGGAGAAATGCTGAATAAAGCAGAATATATTGAGTCTCTTTCGGCATATGACCGTAAAATGCTGGATGAGTATGTGGAATATGCGGAATATGTAGCGCTCTGCAAAGAGGGACTTGAAGAAGAAAAGGGCGTTCTGGATGAGGCAAAGGCTGCAGCACAGGCGGAAGAAGATGCCTTGAATGAGCTGATTACGGCAAAAGAGCAGGAAATCAGTCAGGTATCTACCGATATTGCAAGCAAGGAGCAGGCAATCAAGGACTATGAGGCAGAGATTGCAGCTGAAAATGAAACAATTAAAGCACTGGAAGCTGCTGTTGCTGAGGAGAGAAAGAAGCTGGCAGCAGAACAGGGGCGTAAATATGATGGCGGTATGTTTACCTGGCCGGCACCTTCCTATACAAGAATATCCGATGATTATGGATATCGGATACATCCCACACTGGGAGTCCAGCAATTCCATAACGGAGTAGATATGGCGGCACCGGGGGGAAGCCCGATTCTGGCTGCCTATGATGGAAAGGTGGTTGCGGCTGATTACAATAGTACTATGGGAAACTATATCATGATCGACCACGGTGATAATCTGTATACGATTTATATGCATGCTTCAGCACTTTATGTTTCCAAGGGAACGGAGGTTTCAAAGGGAGATAAAATTGCTGCTGTCGGGACTACAGGACGATCTACTGGTAATCATCTGCACTTTAGCGTGCGCCTAAACGGAAGCTATGTGAATCCCTGGAGCTATTTGAAATCTTAGGCGGAATGGAGAGTTAAGATTGGATAAGGAATCAGAAGAATTGGAAGGCGTATCTCTGGAACAGGAGAATGCGGTACTCGATAGAGAAGATAGAAAAGTAAGAAAAAATTTCCTGGGCGGCGTTATTTTCGGAATGCTTGTTATGCTTCTGCTATTTACAGGAGTTTATGTGGGGAAAACGGCCTACCAACTGTTTGCGATAAAGCGAACAGGAACTGTAAGTGCAGAAAGTACAGAAGGCATAGCTGATGACGGTGTACTCAGCACAGATACCCTACAAAAAATGAAGACAATAGAAGGTATAGTCGACACCTACTATTATAATTATACGGAAGAAGAAGTGACTGCTGAGACGCTGCAGGATGGTGTTTACCGAGGACTGATGGAAGCTCTGGGAGACCCTTATTCGGAGTATTATTCCGAGGAAGAATTGGAGGATGTGTCAAACAGCAATCAGGGCATCTCCTATGGAATAGGAGCCTATATCTCCTTGAATGAAGAGATGGAAATGGCAATGATCAGTGGTGTCATGGATGATACACCGGCTCAGGAGGCAGGACTTCGGGAAGGCGATATCATTTATGAGGTTGATGGTGAATCTACAAAGGGATTAAGCTTAACTGCCGTAGTCAGCAGGGTAAAGGGAAGAGAGGGGACGACAGTACATTTAAAGATTTACCGGGAAGGTGAAACAGACTATCTGGAAATGGATATTGTAAGAGCCAGACAGATTGAAACGGCTACCGTTTACTGGGGAATGGTGGAGGATTCAGAAATCGGATATCTGCGTATCCGGGAGTTTGATACTGTAACGGTAGATCAGTATACAGAGGCCATGGCAGAATTGAATGAAAACGGAATGAAAGGGCTGATCCTTGACCTTAGAAGTAACCCCGGAGGGGATTTGGATGCAGTTGTAGAGATTGCAAGAAAAATTTTGCCGGAAGGACTTATTGTATATACAGAAGATAAAGATGGAAATAGAAAAGAATATACCTGTGACGGAACGAGAGAGCTTCAGATGCCCCTGGTTGTGTTGGTGAACGGCTATTCGGCAAGTGCATCGGAAATATTGGCAGGTGCCATTCAGGATTATAACAAAGGAACATTGCTCGGAACCCAAACCTTTGGAAAGGGAATTGTCCAGAGAATTTACAGGCTGGAAGATGGCACAGCATTGAGGCTTACCGTAAGTGCTTATTTTACTCCTTCGGGAAGAAATATTCATGGCATAGGGATTGAACCGGATATTGAGCTGGAATATGACTATGATGCTTACGAAGCGGAAGGAACAGACAATCAGGTTGAAAGAGCAATAGAAATATTGGAGAATAAAATCTCATAATACAGAACAAATGTTTGCTATGCGTGTATAGATGTGCTATAATGGGTAAAGCTAATCTATACACGCTTTTATTCGTGTTAAGCAGGAGGCCTCTTTATGGATAAAAAAGATAAACCGGCACGGTTCATTTTGCATTCTGATTATCAACCTACCGGAGACCAGCCGCAGGCAATTAAAGAGCTGGTTGATGGATTCAGGCAGGGAAATCAGTTTCAGACTCTGCTGGGCGTTACCGGTTCCGGAAAGACTTTTACCATGGCTAATGTAATTGCCGCGTTAAATAAGCCGACGTTGGTGATAGCCCACAATAAGACACTTGCAGGGCAGCTATACGGGGAATTTAAAGAATTTTTCCCGGAAAATGCGGTAGAATATTTTGTTTCTTATTATGATTATTATCAGCCGGAGGCATATGTGCCTTCCTCGGATACTTATATAGCGAAGGATTCTTCCGTTAATGATGAGATAGACCGGCTTCGTCTGTCTGCAACGGCTTCTCTTTCCGAGAGAAGGGATGTGGTTGTTGTAGCCAGTGTTTCCTGCATCTATGGATTGGGAAGTCCGGATGATTATCAGGAGATGATTGTATCACTCAGACCCGGAATGGTGAAGGACAGAGATCAGGTACTCAGAGAATTGATTGAGATTAAGTATGACAGGAATGATCTGGATCTTGACAGGGGATGCTTTCGAGTAAGAGGAGATGTGGTTGAAATATATCCGGCACAGGGAGGAGATTACCTGATCCGGGTGGAATTTTTTGGAGATGAAATAGACAGAATTGCATTGACAGATCCTCTTACAGGGCAGGTTCATGCAACATTGGAACATGTGGCAATTTTCCCCGCATCCCATTATGTAGTACCGCAGGAAAAGATTAATCGTGCGTGTAAGGATATTGAGGATGAGCTGGAAGAACGTATTCGCTATTTCAAAAGTGAAGATAAATTGCTGGAGGCACAGAGAATCTCGGAGAGGACGAATTTTGATATTGAGATGCTTCGTGAGACGGGATTCTGCTCTGGGATTGAAAACTATTCCAGGCATCTTTCCGGAATGCAGGCCGGAGCAATGCCCCATACCTTGATGGATTATTTTGGAGATGACTATCTGATTATTATTGATGAATCCCATATGACAATCCCGCAGATCGGAGCGATGTACACAGGAGATCGCAATCGCAAGACAACATTGGTGGATTACGGTTTCCGACTGCCGTCCGCATTGGACAACAGACCCCTTTGCTTCGAAGAGTTTGAGAGACATATCGATCAGATGCTGTTTGTTTCTGCCACACCCTCTGTCTATGAGAGGGAGCATGAGCTGCTGCGCACGGAACAGATTATTCGTCCTACCGGACTGCTTGATCCGGAAATATCCGTGCGTCCTGTAGAAGGTCAGATCGATGATCTGATTGCGGAGGTAAACAGGGAAACGGCTAAGCATAATAAGGTTTTGGTAACAACGCTCACCAAGCGCATGGCAGAGGATCTCACTGACTATATGAGTGATGTGGGAATCAGGGTAAAATATCTTCACTCCGATATTGACACCCTTGAGAGAGCAGAGATTATCCGCGATATGCGTTTGGATGTCTTTGATGTGTTGGTGGGAATCAATCTTTTGAGAGAAGGACTGGATATTCCGGAAATTTCTCTGGTAGCGATACTGGATGCAGATAAGGAAGGTTTTTTGCGCTCAGAAACATCCCTGATCCAGACGATTGGCCGTGCTGCCCGTAATGTAGATGGACATGTGATCATGTATGCAGATCAGATGACGGATTCCATGAAGGCAGCAATTGATGAGACGAACAGACGCCGTGCCATTCAGGAAAAGTATAATGAAGAAAACCATATCACGCCACAGACAATTAAGAAGGCGGTCCGGGATCTGATCAGTATTTCCAAGGTGATCGCCAAGGAGGAGCTTCGCTTTGAAAAGGATCCGGAATCCATGAGCCGGAAAGAGCTTGAAAAGTTGATAGCACAGATTGAAAAGCAGATGAAGAAGGCAGCGGCAGATCTCAACTTTGAGGCAGCAGCAGAGCTGCGGGACAAGATGACTGCGCTTAAGATTAAATTGAAGGAATTGGAAGACGATGAGCGCAAGGAGCAGAGAGCACAAAAACAATAAAGCGGCCGGAGAAAAATCATATCGTAAGAAGAATGTGAGGAAGCATATGAAATTATCAGACAAGCATATAGAAAGCCCCAAAATTCGTCCTAGAGAGTATATTAAGATCAGAGGGGCCAATGAGCATAATTTGAAAAATTTGGATGTGGATATTCCCAGAAATGAACTGGTAGTGCTTACCGGTCTTTCGGGATCCGGTAAATCTTCCTTGGCGTTTGACACCATTTACGCAGAGGGCCAGAGAAGGTACATGGAATCATTGTCCTCCTATGCAAGACAGTTTCTCGGGCAGATGGAAAAGCCCAATGTTGAAAAGATAGAAGGTCTGTCTCCTGCGATTTCCATAGACCAGAAATCAACTAACAGAAATCCTCGTTCTACGGTGGGAACTGTCACAGAAATATATGATTATTTTCGGTTGCTCTATGCAAGAGTTGGAGTACCTCACTGCCCGGAATGCGGAAAGGAAATTAAAAAACAGAGTGTGGATCAGATGGTTGATCAGATTATGGAGCTTCCGGAAGGGTCTAGGATACAGTTACTTGCACCGGTAGTCAGAGGAAGAAAGGGTGAGCATGCCAAGGTTTTCGATCGGGCCAAGAGAAGCGGTTATGTCAGGGTACGTATAGATGGAAATTTATATGAGCTGACAGAGGAAATAAAGCTGGATAAAAATATTAAGCATAATATTGAAATTGTTGTGGACAGACTGGTAATAAAGCCGGGCATCGAGAGAAGACTGACAGATTCTATCGAGAGTGTTCTGGCACTTGCAGAAGGCCTTTTGATGGTAGATGTGATTGATGGGGAAACGATTAATTTCAGCCAAAGTTTTTCCTGCCCGGACTGTGGAGTCAGTATCAGCGAAATAGAACCGCGGAGTTTTTCTTTCAACAATCCCTTCGGTGCCTGCCCGGTTTGCTTTGGTTTAGGTTATAAAATGGAATTTGATCCGGAACTGATGATTCCGGATAAATCCTTAAGCATTAACGAAGGTGCAATTCAGGTTATGGGGTGGCAGTCCTGCAATGAGCAGGGAAGTTTCACCAATGCATTACTTCAGGCACTTTCTAGGGAATATCAGTTTAGTCTGGATACGCCGATACAGGATTATCCGGAGGAAATCTATCAGATGCTGATTCATGGAACGAACGGCAGAGAAGTAAAGGTGCATTATAAAGGACAGCGTGGAGAGGGCGTTTATCCGGTTGCTTTTGAAGGACTGATCCGGAATATGGAAAGAAAATACAGAGAAACCGGTTCGGATGTAATTAAGCAGGAATATGAAACCTTTATGCGTATTACGCCCTGCAAAGAATGTAACGGTATGAGACTGAAGAAGGATTCGCTGGCAGTTACAGTCTGTGATAAGAACATTTATGAAATAACCTCTCTGTCAATCAGAGATTTGCATGCATTCCTGAAGGACATGAAGCTGTCAAAACAGCAGCAGATAATTGGGCAGCAGGTACTCAAGGAGATTAATGCGAGAGTAGGATTTTTGATTGATGTGGGCTTGGATTATCTGTCATTGGCTCGTGCAACGGCAACCTTGTCGGGAGGGGAGGCACAGAGAATTCGCCTTGCAACGCAGATTGGCTCCGGATTGGTAGGCGTATGCTATATTTTAGATGAGCCTAGCATCGGATTGCACCAGAAAGATAATGATAAGCTTCTGAACACTTTGAAAAATCTCAGGGATATGGGTAATACGCTGATAGTGGTAGAACATGATGAAGATACTATGCTGGAGGCGGACCATATCGTGGATATTGGTCCGGGTGCGGGTTCTCACGGTGGACAGGTCATTGCACAGGGGACCGCAAAAGAGATTATGGAGGTGGAGGAATCCATTACCGGTCAATACTTAAGCGGAAAGTTACAGGTGCCTGTTCCAAAGACACGTCGAAAGCCAAAGGGATGGCTCACGATCACAGGCGCAAAAGAGAATAATTTGAAGGATATTACCGTAAAAATTCCCACCGGAGTTCTTACCTGCGTCACCGGTGTATCCGGCTCCGGTAAGAGCTCTCTGGTGAATGAAATTCTTTATAAGAGACTTGCTAGAGATTTGAATCGGGCAAGGACAATTCCCGGGAAGCATAAAGATATCACGGGGATCAAAAAACTGGATAAAGTCATTGATATTGATCAATCACCGATTGGAAGGACACCCAGATCCAATCCGGCAACCTACACAGGTGTGTTTGATATGATAAGGGATCTATTTGCGGGAACACCCGATGCGAAAGCAAAAGGCTATAAGAAGGGACGTTTCAGTTTCAATGTAAAAGGTGGTAGGTGCGAGGCTTGTGGCGGAGATGGAATCATTAAGATTGAAATGCATTTTCTCCCGGATGTTTATGTACCCTGTGAGGTTTGCGGCGGCAAGCGATATAACAGAGAGACGCTGGAAGTAAAATATAAAGGAAAGAGCATCTATGATGTACTTGATATGACAGTGGAGGAGGCAGTTCCTTTCTTTGAGAATCTGCCGTCAATCCGACGAAAAATAGAAACCTTAAATGATGTTGGGCTTTCTTATGTGAAGCTGGGACAGCCTTCTACTACCTTGTCCGGTGGAGAAGCGCAGAGAATTAAGCTGGCTACTGAGTTGAGCAAACGAAGCACGGGAAACACAATTTATATTCTGGATGAGCCCACCACCGGACTTCATTTTGCAGATGTGCATAAGCTGGTAGATATTTTGCACAGACTGGCTGACAGCGGAAACACGGTAGTTGTAATTGAACATAACCTGGACGTGATCAAGACGGCAGACTACATTATCGACATGGGACCTGACGGCGGAGACAGAGGAGGACAGGTGGTTGCCTGCGGAACACCGGAGGAGGTTGCAGAGGCAGAAGGTTCTTATACCGGAAAATATGTAAAAAAAATGTTGCGCAGGTATAAAGAAAATCAAAATAAATACCGATAAAAAATACAAGCATGGACGCAGATTTTAAGGCGGATGGAACCGTTTTTAATGTTGCGTCCTTTTTTTGTTAATTTTTTATGAAATCCCTTTGAAAAAGTATTTCTATCGGTTATAATATTTTTGTATGCGTCTGATTATACGAAATTATTATATTAGAAATAGAGAACTTATAGAAAGGGGTACATGGCATGCAGTACACAGATATCGGAATCGATTTAGGAACCGCTAGTATATTGGTTTACATCAGAGGGAGAGGCGTTGTTTTAAAGGAACCCTCGGTTGTAGCTTTTGATAGAGATACCAACAAGATTAAAGCAATCGGAGAGGATGCAAGACTGATGTTGGGAAGAACACCCGGCAATATTGTAGCTGTTCGCCCTTTACGTCAGGGTGTTATTTCTGACTATCGAGTCACCGAGCAGATGATGAAATATTTCATTCAGAAAGCGTTGGGAAAGAAAACCTTCCGGAAGCCCAGGATTGCGGTATGTGTACCCAGTGGTGTTACGGAGGTAGAGAAGAAAGCGGTAGAGGATGCGACCCTTCAGGCAGGAGCCAGAGAGGTTTCCATTATAGAGGAACCCATTGCAGCAGCCATTGGTGCAGGAATTGATATTTCAAAGCCCTGCGGAAATATGATTGTCGATATCGGAGGCGGTACCTCTGATATTGCGGTTATTTCTCTTGGTGGAACAGTTGTCAGCGCTTCCATAAAGATTGCCGGGGATGATTTTGACGAAGCACTGGTAAGGTATATGCGTAAAAAGCATAATCTTCTGATTGGAGAAAGAACGGCAGAGGATATTAAGATTAAGATTGGTTCGGCTTTTAAGCGTTCTGAGGTGGATTATATGGATGTGAGAGGCCGTAACCTTGTAACAGGTCTACCGAAGACGATTAAGGTTTCTTCGGAGGAGACGGAAGAAGCATTAAAAGAAACCACAGCGCAGATTATTGAGACGATTCACAGTGTTCTGGAAAAAACGCCCCCTGAGCTTGCGGCTGATATTGCAGACAGAGGTATTGTCCTTACCGGTGGTGGTAGTCTTCTGCGAGGACTGGAGGATCTGATTGCTGAGAAAACGGGAATCAACACGATGACGGCAGAGGATCCGATGACTGCGGTTGCAATCGGAACGGGGAAATATGTAGAGTTTTTGGCCGGCTATAAGGATGAGTAAACGATAGGGAAGCTGTAGGGAAGAAGGGTGTCTTATGGTAAAGGGACTGTATACTGCCTATACAGGCATGGTAAATGAACAGCATAGGATGGATGTGCTTACCAACAATCTTGCAAATGCAGATACGAACGGATATAAGAAGGAGGGAGCCACAAGTCAGTCCTTTGATTCTGTTCTGGCATATAAGATCAAAGACGTAACGGAAGGTTATCCGTTGGCAAAGAGGCTTGGTGTAAATAATCCGGGTGTTAAGATTGGTGAGGGCTATACAGACTTTTCGCAAGGCCCCCTTAAGACAACAAACAATACCTTTGATCTGGCATTAAGTGATCAGGGCTTTTTTGCAGTTGAATTTACAAATAAGAATGGCGAAAAATCAACAAAGTATACCAGAGACGGCAATTTTACCCTGACACAGGAAGGCTATCTCGTGACACAGGATGGAGACTTTGTGCTGGATAAAAGCGGACAACATATTAAAATTGATCCGGTTAAGTCTACAACAATCAACAGAAGTGGGCAGATCCTGCAGGATGACAAAGTCGTTGCGACGATTCAGGTCACTGATTTTGAGGATTATAATTATCTGGAGCGATATGGTGAAAATTATTATCAGCCTGTAGAAGGCGCTAAAGAAAAAGAGTCTGCAGCGCAGATTTACTCCGGTTATCTGGAGACTTCCAATATTTCAGTGGTGACAGAGATGGTCAACATGATTACAGTTTCCAGAGCATATGAAAGTAATCAAAAGGTAATTACGACCTATGACGGTACACTTGATATTGCGGCAAACCAGCTTGGAAGGATTTAGGAGGTAGCATATGGTTAGAAGTTTATGGAGCGCAGCTACGGGCATGAATGCCCAGCAGACAAATGTAGATACCATCGCAAACAATCTGGCAAATGTAAATACTGTCGGATATAAGGCACAGGCGGCACAGTTTAAGTCCCTGCTTTATCAGACGCTTCAGACAGCAACAACTACGGCAAATGGAGACCCTAAGCCCACAAGCTCCCAGGTTGGACTTGGTGTGAGAAACTCTTCCATTAATTCGATTTTTACACAAGGAAGCCTTCTTTCATCAGAGAGTGATACCGCTTTTGCAATTGAGGGGGACGGATACTTCGCAGTTCGTGGAAGCGATGGAAATACATATTATACAAGAAACGGTGATTTTACCTGGGCAACCAATAGTGGAGGCGGGGTGATCCTGACAAATCAGGATGGTCTTCCTGTTCTCAGTTCTACGGGAAGAACGATTACTCTGAATTCCAACTACGTTACCAGTAAAGTAACGATTACCGGTGACGGTACAATCTGTTACCCAGATGCACAGAATAATCCGAGATCTCTTGGAGTTACCATAGGATTATATCAGTTTAATAATCCTGGCGGTCTGGTGCGCAAGGGAGATACTCTTTGGGAAGCATCTGCTGCAAGTGGAACTGTCATGAATGAAGCAACGAACAGGAATCTGACCAAAAGCAGGGTCGTTCAGGGGTATCTGGAGGGATCTAATGTCCAGGTTGCAGATGAAATGGTGAACCTGATCGTAGCACAGCGTGCATATGAAATGAATTCAAAAGCAATCACAACTACAGATGAAATGATGCAGACAGCCAATAACCTGAAGAGATAATGAAAGGTACTTCGCGGTTGAATGTTAGTTTAAGAGAGAGGAACAGGCTATGGATATTGGTGGAATTTCTTCTTTATATACGGATTATGTGCAGAATCAGAATACAGAGGAAACAAAGCTGAAGGAAAAACTTGACAGCACTGACTATTCACAGGCAACAGATGATGAATTGCTTGATGCCTGTAAGCAGTTTGAAGCCTATTTTCTGGAACAGGTATTCAAGGAAATGGAGAAAACCGTAGACTGTGTGAAGGGCGAAGAGGATAGCGATCCGAATGATAATCTGGTAGATTATTTTAAGGATTCTGCAATTCAGAAGCTGGCATCAACCTCCACAGAAACGCAGGGACTTGGGCTTGCACAAATGCTATATGAGCAGATGAAACGGAATTACGGGCTTTAGAGCTTATACAATTATAGAGAATCATAGGGCTGCCATTATGAGACGGGAGACCGTCTTGTTTGGCAGCCTTTTTATGAGATAAGCAGGAGGTTTGTTTTGGAAACAGTCAGGGGATATGTGGATCATATCATTTATCAGAATAGAGAAAACGGTTATACGGTTCTTTCATTCGTCACGGAGGGAGATGAATTAGTCTGCGTAGGAAATTTCCAGTCTGTTGAAGCAGGAGAAACCCTGGAGCTTACCGGAAATTATGTAGAGCATCCGGTCTATGGACACCAATTAAAAGTAGAGAAATATTGTATATCCATACCGGATGATGCAGTAAGTATGGAGCGATATCTGGGCTCCGGTGCAATCAAAGGAATTGGGGAAACACTTGCTTCCAGAATTGTTAAAAAGTTTGGAAATGAAACCTTTAGAATCATTGAGGAAGAACCGGAGAGGCTTGCAGAGGTTAAGGGGATCAGCGAACGCAAGGCACAGGAAATTGCAGAACAGATCATTGATAAAAAGGATATGAGAGAGGCTTTCCTGTTTTTACAAAAATATGGTATTTCCAATACACTTGCCATAAAAATATATAACCGTTATGGTATGAATCTATACAGCGTCATGCAGGAAAACCCTTACCGCCTTGCAGAGGATATCGATGGAGTTGGTTTTCGGATCGCGGATGAAATTGCAACCAGAATCGGTATACACACAGATTCTGATTACCGAATTCGGAGCGGTATTTTATATACACTTTTACAGGCAACGGCAGAAGGACATACCTATCTGCCGGCAGACGTGTTAAAGGAACATACATCCTTGCTTCTCGGGGTGGCAAAAGAGGCTATAGAGCCTCAGATATCCAATCTTGCTGTGGAAAAAAAGCTTGTAATTAAATTAAAAGGAGAGGAGAAAAGAGTATATTCCCTGCCTTATTATTATGCCGAGTTAAGCTGTGCCCGGATGCTCCATGATCTGAATGTAAAAGCGACAGAGGATCTTTTGCCGATACAGGAAGAAAAAGTCAGAACCCTTCTTCGGAGTTTGGAAGAGGAACAGGACATAGAGCTGGATGAATTGCAGAAACAGGCGGTATTGGAAAGCGTGAAATCCGGGCTGATGATTTTGTCGGGCGGTCCGGGTACGGGGAAGACCACCACGATCAATACCATCATTCGTTATTTTGAAATGGAAGGAATGGATATTCTGCTGGCAGCACCGACGGGGAGGGCGGCAAAAAGAATGACGGAGGCCACGGGTTATGAAGCACGTACCATTCATCGATTGCTTGAAATCAACGGAGCGGTAGAAGAGGGAAGAAATGCACAATTTGAAAGAAATGAAGAAAATCCACTGGAAGCAGACGTTATTATTATTGATGAAATGTCTATGGTAGATATTCATTTGTTTCGAGCACTGTTAAGCGCAATCAGTGTGGGAACCAGACTGATCATGGTTGGGGATGTGGATCAGCTTCCGAGTGTGGGACCGGGGCAGGTTCTACAGGATCTGATCGATAGTCAGGCTTTTCCAGTAGTGATTTTGAAAAAGATTTTTCGCCAGGCCGGTGAAAGTGATATTGTGGTCAATGCGCATAAGATCAATCGAGGAGAACAGATCGAACTGAATAATAAAAGCAGAGATTTTTTCTTTTTAGAGAGAAGCGACGTAAATGTGATCTATAAACACATGATTCAGCTTATCCGGGAAAAAATGCCGCCTTATGTGGAGGCGAAGCCTTACGATATCCAGGTGCTGACTCCAATGCGAAAAGGGAATCTAGGTGCAATTGTTTTAAATGAGATTCTTCAGAAATATTTAAATCCTCCTTCACCGGATAAAAAGGAGTATTTTGCAGGAGAACGCCTTTTCCGCGAGGGAGACAAAGTCATGCAGATCAAGAACAATTATCAGATCACCTGGGAAATATTAAGCAAATACAGAATACCGATTGATAAAGGTACGGGGATTTTTAACGGCGATATGGGAATTGTGGCAGATATTAATGAGACAGCACAGCTCCTTACTGTGGAATTTGATGAGCATCGGCGGGTGGAATATCCTTTTTCACAGTTGGATGAACTTGAACTTGCCTATGCAATCACCATACACAAATCCCAGGGAAGTGAGTATCCGGCAGTCATTTTGCCACTTCTGGCAGGCCCCCAAATGCTGTTTAACAGAAATCTTTTATATACAGCAGTAACAAGAGCAAGAAAATGTGTCACCATACTGGGAAGCAGCAAGACCTTGCAGGAGATGATCAAGAACGAAAGACATCACAGGCGCTATACCAGTTTGAATGACAGAATCAGAGAAGTTGGGGAAACGGAGGCGGGATGGCAGTAAAAATGGATCCATTCATTCTTTTGTTCCCGGGTAGATGCGTGGTCTGCGATGAGATCGTGAATCGCCCAGGGGAGCATGTTTGTGACAGTTGTAAAAAAAGAATCATATACATCAAGGAACCATTTTGCATGAAATGCGGTAAGCAGCTGAAAAGAGATGAGAAGGAATACTGCGACGACTGCGGGAAAAGAACACACCTGTATGTGCAAGGGGCAGCACTTTATGATTACGGAAGTATGTCGGATTCGGTCTTTCGGTTTAAATATGCGGGAAGAATGGAATATGCAGCTTTTTATGGGAAAGATTTATATGAAAAAAAGAAGAGCTGGCTTAGAATGGTAGATCCTGATGCATTGGTACCTGTACCAATTCATTCCTCACGTATGAGAAAAAGGGGATATAATCAGTCGGAACTGATTGCGAGAGAACTTTCAAGACATTCCGGAATACCACTAAACACAAAATTGATACAGAGAGTAAAAAGAACACAGCCCCTTAAAAACCTGACCCATACAGAAAGGCAAAATAATTTGAAAAGGGCTTTTAAAATCCGGCAAAATGATGTAAAATTAAATACGATTGTTATTATTGACGATATCTATACTACAGGCAGTACGATTGACGCAATGACCGGTGTTTTAAAAGAAGCCGGCATTAAAAAAGTATTTTTTTTGTCATTAACCATCGGGCGGGGAATGTAGATCCAGGAGGTATAAATTATGAATGTACGTAATTGTAGAAAATGTGGCAGGATTTTCAACTATGTGGCAGGACCCATTATGTGCCCTAAATGCAGAGAAGAACAGGAGTCTAAATTTCAAGAGGTTAAGAAATATGTACAGGAACATCATGGAGCAGATATTCATGAGGTTTCAACCGAATGTGATGTTGATACAAGTCAGATTCATCAGTGGATTCGGGAGGAACGTCTGCAGTTTGCGGATGACTCACCGATCAGAATCCCTTGTGAGAGCTGCGGTGCAATGATTCGTGCCGGGCGTTTTTGTGAAAAATGTAAAATGGATATGGCAAATGGATTTAAAAGCGTAATGGGGCAGAACAAGGCTCCGGAGCCTGAAAAGAAGGTTACGACAGCCAGAGATAAGGACAGAATGCGTTATCTTTAGGTGAATGGGCGGCAGTAAATAGTAAGAGCTGCGGCTGAAAGGTAAATATATGATAAATGAAGAAAAAGTCATTCTTATGACAAAGATGGCTTCCTATGAAGGGCATGAGGGGAAAAAGGATATTTCTATCACGCACTATTTCAGGGGAGACTATATCGGGTTTCAGGTTTTGAAATCAGTGATTGCGGCTACGATATCTTTTTTGGCAGTATTTGCGGTGTATGTTCTATATCACTTTGAGGATTTTATGCAAGACATTTATAAAATGGATTTGCTGAAATTCGGCAAAAGTGTGATTATTCTATATTTATGCGTCGTAGGAGCGTACGGCGTTATTTCTTATGTGGTTTTTGCAAGTAGATATAATAAAGCCAGAAAGAGCCTGAGACATTACTACGACAATTTAAAAAAATTAGCAAATATGTATGATAAATGATGAGGAAGTTCCTATGACAACATTACTAGTTGTAAAACAGTATATTAAGAATTTTATTAGCAAATATGAGGTTTATCTCAAACCGTTGATGAAATTGATTCTTGCGCTTGCCTCTCTTATGATGATTAACAGTAAGATTGGTTATATGCACAGATTAGACAATATTTCTATTGTGCTTATCGTTGCATTGATGTGCTCGTTCATGCCAATGAATTTCATTATTTTTGTGGCGGCAGTATTTACGGTGTTACATTTATATGCATTATCATTGGAGTGTGCGGCAATTGCGCTGGTGCTGTTTCTGGTGCTGTTCCTTCTGTACTTCAGATTTTCTCCGAAGGATACTTTGGTTGTGCTGCTTACGCCGATGTGCTTTGTGCTGAAAATCCCATATGCTGTTCCGCTTACAATGGGATTGATCGGAACACCGGCTTCAGCGATCTCTGTTGGGTGCGGGGTAATTGTAAGCTATCTGATCAGTTATATTGCTGACAGCGCAACAGCACTTTCCGGTATGGACACGGAAGACATCATTACAAAAGTGAGATATATCGTGGATGGTCTGTTGAACAATAAGGAAATGCTTCTGACAATTTTTGCATTTGCAGTGACTATCGTGATTGTTTATCTGATCAAACGGATGTCAATTAATTATGCATGGACGATTGCAATGATTGCGGGGGCAATTGTGGACGTCATGATTCTGCTTGTCGGAGACCTGATGTTTGACACGAATGTTTCCATTATTGGAATAATCATTGGAACAGTTTTTTCCATGCTGATTGCCAAGGTGGTTGAATTCTTTGCTTTCCACGTGGACTATAGCAGAGTAGAAAAGGTTCAGTTTGAAGATGATGAATATTACTATTATGTCAAAGCAGTTCCAAAGATTACTGTGGCAACGCCGTCAAAGACGGTAAAGAGAATTAATACGCCTAAAAAGAGATATTCAGGCGGACAGTCAAGAAGATAGAAAAAAGGATTACTAAATGTTACGTGGTTTGGAAATCGTGGAAACATACCTGTCAAGAGTGTCAGGTATCAGATGGGCAGATATTGTAGAGATTATTATTCTCTCTTTTCTGTTGTACCACATTCTGGTGTGGATCAAAAATACAAGAGCCTGGTCTCTGCTAAAGGGAATTCTTGTCATTGCAGCCTTTGTTTTGCTGGCTGCCTATTTTGAGATGAATACCATTTTGTGGATTGTCAATAATATGTTTAGTGTTGCCGTAACGGCAATTATTGTTATTTTGCAGCCGGAACTCCGCAAAGCTGTAGAGGAACTCGGACGAAAAAATCTAATCAGCTCCATTGTACCGTTTGAATTGGGAAAAAATCCCGGAGAAGGAAGATTTTCAGATAAGACGATCAATGAAATAGCTAAAGCATGTGTGGAAATGGGCAAGGTGAAGACCGGTGCCCTTATTGTTGTGCAGCAGGATCAGCCTCTGGACGAATACGAGAGAACGGGAATCGATGTGGACGGAATCGTTACGAGCCAGCTTCTCATTAACATTTTTGAGCATAATACACCGCTTCATGATGGTGCAGTGATTGTAAGAGGTAATCGTATTACTGCTGCAACCTGTTATTTACCTCTATCGGATAACATGACACTTAGCAAGGATCTGGGAACCAGACACAGAGCGGGAGTAGGAATTTCCGAGGTGACGGATTCCCTGACAGTTATCGTCTCGGAGGAAACCGGAAAAATCAGTGTAGCATTTGAAGGGAAATTGGAAAGAGGTTTAAGCGGAGAAGAATTAAAAGAGAAATTGAAGACAATACAGAATAAGCCGGAGGAGGAGAATCGGAAAAGAATTCTGTGGAAAGGACGGTTCAAAGGTGAAAAATAAGTTGACCCATAATATTGGACTGAAGCTTGCATCTGTCTTTTTTGCAGTGATACTTTGGCTGGTTGTTACCAGTGTGAATAATCCGACGGTATCAGAACCCTACTATAATATACCGGTTAAGCTGGTTAATACGGAATTGATCACAGATTCCGGCCAGGTATATGAGGTTCTTGACGGGACGGATGTAATTAGTAAGGTTACAGTTCGTGCACCTCATTCGGTAATCAGCGAGCTGAAAACGGAAAATATTATCGCAGTAGCAGATGTCAGTGAGCTCAGCAGTCTGGATACCATAGCCATTAAATTGTCAACGGATATTTATTCCAATAATATCAGCAGCATTACCGGAAGCATTGATATGGTAAAGCTGAAAATTGAAAATAAAAAGAGCAAAGCGTTACCTTTGAAATCAACAGTATCGGGTCAGGTAACATCCGGTTATATGGTAGGAGATATTACGCCGGATCAGAATCTTGTCAGAATTTCGGGTCCGGAGTCAGTTGTTGATCAGATTACTAAGGCAGTTGTGGATGTTGATGTGACAGGCATGACCAGTGACATTGTGACTAATGCAGAGATTAAACTGTATGATGCAGAGGACAATATTGTAGACTCAAAGAATATTACCCAGAATATTAAGACAGTAGGGGTACAGGTCAATATTTGGCAGACGGCTACAGTGCCCGTGAATTTCAGTGTGAGTGGAACTCCGGCAGCAGGATACCAGGCAACAGGCGAAATTGAGGGGAGCGGAGAGACTGTGGTGATTGCCGGCAGAGTAAGTGCTATCAGAAACATTACAGAGATAAGTATTCCGGAAGAAGCCCTGGATATCACAGATCAGACACAGGACTATACAACCGAGGTGGATATCAGACAGTATCTGCCGGATAATGTTTACCTGGCAAATTCGCAGGATGCGATTAAAACAGTGACAGTTCGTATTGAAGGAGAGATTTCGAAAAAACTGGAAATCAGATCAGGTAAAGTTCAGATCATTAATCTCCCGGACGGCTATGATGCTAGTATTTCCGGGCTGGAAGAAACCTTTATGATAGAGGTGATCGGACTTTCCAGAGATGTTGCAACCCTGCAGGCATCCAATATCAGTGGTACTGTGGATATTCTGGATTTCACACAGGAAAGAGGTATGACAGATCCGGAGCCGGGATTCTATACGGTTGAGGTCGACTTTGGTCTGCCGGACAATGTGACTTTGCTGGAGCCGGTGACAGTAACTTTGCATATATCAAAATCAGAGGAGGAGTGATAGATAAATGAGCAGATTGTTTGGTACGGATGGCGTGAGAGGTGTGGCAAATGATGAACTGACTCCCCTGTTGGCAATGCAGCTTGGGCAGGCAGGTGCCTATGTACTTACCAAAGAAAATATGCATAAGCCAACGATCATGGTTGGCTGTGATACCAGAATATCGGGAGATATGCTTGCCAATGCATTAATGGCAGGTATTTGCTCTGTAGGAGCCAATGCGGTTTATGTAGGTGTAATCCCAACTCCAGCAGTTGCTTATCTTACACGCAAGTATAAGGTGGATGCCGGTGTTGTTATTTCTGCATCTCATAATCCTGTTGAGTTTAACGGAATCAAGTTTTTTGACGGGAACGGCTATAAGTTGCCTGATGCATTGGAGGATGAGATAGAATCCATTATCAAGAACGGAATGGCAGGAATTAAGTTTCCGATTGGTGCTAATGTGGGAAAGATTAAATATCGCACAGATGCCAGAGAGGAATATATTAACCATTCTATTCAGTCAGTAAATGTAGACTTGACAGGCCTTAAGATAGTGGTGGACTGTGCAGAAGGAGCTTCCTATTACACTTCTGTAGAAGCTCTCAAAGAGCTTGGCGCGAATATTGTAGCCATTCATAATATGCCTGATGGCACCAATATTAATGCAAACTGCGGTTCTACCCATATGCAGGAATTGAGGGCAAGAGTTGTCTATGAAAAAGCAAATGTAGGGCTTGCCTTTGACGGTGATGCCGACAGGCTTCTTGCGGTTGATGAGCTCGGAAATGTGGTGGACGGAGATCAAATCATGGCGATCGTCGGAAACCATATGAAGGAAAACGGAGAGCTTGCAAACGACACTATTGTTGCTACTGTAATGAGCAACCTGGGTTTCTTCCTGATGGCAGAAAAGAATGGTATTCAGATGGAACAAACGAAGGTTGGAGACAGATATGTTCTTGAAAGAATGAAGGAGATTGGGGCAAGTCTTGGCGGAGAGCAGTCGGGACACATTATTTTCCTGAAGGAAAATACAACCGGTGACGGTCTCTTAAGTGCGCTGCATCTTTTAAAGGTCATGGTTGAAACCGGGAAGACCCTTTCAGAGCTTGCAACGGTTATGGAAGTCTTGCCTCAGGCACTTGTCAATGCAAAAGTACCTAACCATAAGAAGGAAAAATATATGGAATATCCGGAGATTGCAGATGCGATCCAGAAGCTTACGGATAAATTTGCCGGTGAAGGAAGAGTGCTGATCCGTCCTTCAGGAACGGAGCCTCTTGTACGTGTTATGATTGAAGGCAAGGATCAAAAGATGATAGAGAATGATGCAAGAGAGCTTGCAGACTTAATTCAAAATATTATGCTGTAGAACGTGTGATTGGAGGGAAACATTATGGTAAGGCAGAAGGTAGTTATTAAGAACCCTACGGGACTTCATTTAAGACCTGCCGGCATTTTGTGCAAGGAAGCAATGCAGTTTAAGTCATTGATTACTTTTACATTCAAGGAGAACACTGCAAATGCAAAGAGTGTGCTGAGTGTTTTGGGAGCCTGCGTGAAATGCGGTGACGAGATTGAATTTTGCTGTGAAGGTGTCGATGAGGAGGAAGCTCTTCAGGCGCTGGTAAAAGCAATTGAAAACGGATTAGGAGAATAATCTGAAAGAGGAAAAGAAATGTTGAACTATAAGCGTTACAGAAAAAATCCGGTAGTAGACTATCCGGAGAGAGAATGGCCGGGTAAGGAGATTGAAAAAGCCCCTATCTGGTGTAGTGTGGATCTTCGTGATGGAAACCAGGCATTGATTGATCCCATGGTGGTCAGTGAGAAGATTGAAATGTTTCAATATCTGATTAAGCTGGGATTTAAAGAGATTGAAATTGGATTTCCTGCTGCCAGTCAGATTGAGTTTGATTTTCTGCGTCAGCTTATTGAACGTAAAATGATTCCCGATGATGTGAGAGTACAGGTGCTGACACAATGTCGTGAAGAACTGATTGATCGTACCTTTGAGTCGATTGAAGGCTGTAAGGAAGCGATTGTCCATATCTATAATTCCACCTCAACACTTCAGAGAGATGTGGTGTTCGGTATGAGCCGTGAGGAGATTATTGACATTGCAGTAAAGGGTACATTGATGGTGAAGGAACGCGCTGCAAAGTTTCCCGGCAAGATCATTCTGGAATATTCTCCGGAGAGCTTTACAGGAACGGAGCTTGACTTTGCGTTGGAAATCTGTACAGCCGTACAGGAGACGTGGGGAGCAACCAGGGAAAATCCCATCATTATTAATCTGCCTTCCACGGTTGAGATGAATACACCGAATGTATATGCAGATCAGATTGAATGGATGAATCGTCATTTCAAAAATCGGGAGAGTATTATTTTAAGTGTACATCCTCATAATGACCGGGGAACCGGAGTGGCAGCGGCAGAGCTTTCTATGCTGGCGGGAGCCGAGAGGGTGGAAGGTACTTTGTTTGGAAACGGTGAGAGAACCGGAAATGTGGATGTGCTGAATATTGCATACAATATGTTTTCTCAGGGCATTAACCCGGAATTGAACATTGAAAAGATCAATGAAATTATTGAGATATATGAGAGATGCTGCAAGATACCGATCCATCCCAGACATCCTTATGCAGGAAAACTGGTATTTACTGCATTTTCAGGTTCTCATCAGGATGCTATTAACAAGGGCGTTAAGGCCATGAAGGAACGTGGCAGTGAGTTCTGGCAGGTGCCGTATCTGCCGATCGACCCTTCTGATATCGGAAGAGAGTACGAGCCGATTGTGCGTATTAATTCTCAGTCCGGTAAGGGTGGTGTTGCCTTTATCATGGATACTTATTTTGGCTTTAAACTGCCGAAAGGAATGCATAAGGAATTTGCAAATGTCATTCAGAGTATTTCTGAGAAGCAGGGTGAGGTTTCTCCGGATGAGATCATGGCAGCCTTCAGGACAGAATATCTGGATCAGAAGGAACCGATCCATTTCCGAAAGCTGAAGGTGGATGATTTGAGCGGAGAGACACAATCCGAGTTTGATACCAGAGTGTATGTTACATATACCAATGCTGGTGTGGAGAAAACCTATGAGGCAGTGGGTAACGGTCCGATCGATGCAGTACAACGGGGACTTCAGCAGGAATTGGATATTGCAATCAAAATATTGGATTACGAAGAGCATGCGTTGCAGAGCGGTTCTAATTCGCAGGCAGCAGCTTACATTCATCTTTTGGACTCCAATAGTGGAAGCGTTACCTATGGAGTCGGTGTGAGCTCCAACATTACGCGAGCATCCGTGCGTGCAATTTTCTCGGCAGTAAACAGATTGAGGCTGGGAGAAAGATAAAAAATTTGATTTCAGACTGATTTGGAAAAGAAACAGGAAGAAATTCCTGCTTCTTTTTTTCACCAATTTATTCTATGAGGATTTCGTGATTAAAGAAATGAGGGGAAAATGGAAAAGGAAGAAAACAAAAGATAAGGATGGGAGAAGCTCTGCGAAATAATTGGTATGCGATTCGTATGGGCTTTGAGATCAGTAAGAGTCGTGTTATTCATTCTTTCGTTGTAAATTTGTTTGGCAACTTTGAATGGGTATTTTTTAGTGGCTATTTTTTGCGTCATATTGTAGGAGAACTGGAAGCTGGAAAAGATTTTTCAACGATATTTATGTTTATTTTAGGCTGCGGCGGAATGTTCTTTGTGATGAATCTTTATAACAGCTATGTGGAGAACGTAGTTGTTCCACTGGAAGGAACCAGAGTATATCAGGGAATCTATGAGAAGCTTTATCGAAAGGCAAAGAATGTTGAACTTCGCTGCTATGAGGATTCAGATTTCTATAACAAATATACGATGGCGGCAGATCAGGCGGAGGAAAAGGTAACGAAAATTATTGACAGTACATGGGGGATTGTAACGGGTGTTTTTGCATCTGGAGCAGTTCTTTATACTATGTTTACAATAGACCCTGTATCTGTTCTGTTTGTTATTTCTCCGCTTGTGGGGAATTTTCTGTTTGGCAACCTGAAGAACCGGTTTGAATTTATGAGATATCAGGAGGAGGTACCTCACGATAAGGTACTGAATTACGTGAACCGTGCAATCTATTTGCCTGATTATGCGAAGGAAATCCGATTGTCCAGGGTGTTTTGTCTTCTAAAGAATCAGTATGATGAGGCAACAGAAGAGAAATCAAAGCTTGCAGGAAAGTATGCGTTTCGCATCGGAAGCATGAATGTTTTCTGGCAGCTGTTAACTTTTACTGTCATGTTTGAAGGCGTTCTGCTTTTTTCAATTTATAAAAATCTGGTAGTGGGAAGTATGTCACTGGCAGAGCTTACTGTTATGACCAGCTTGATGGTAGCTGCCACATGGATTCTGATCGGTTTGTTTGAAAACATTATGGAAACGATCAAGAACGGTATGTTTATCAGTAACCTGAGAAGCTTTTTGGAGTATGAAGAGAAGATTCCGGAGAATCAGGACGGCATTATGCCGGATGAAAATTTTGGAAGCCTGGAATTTGAGCATGTTTCTTTTTCTTATCAGAACGAAGAAACCATTAAGGATCTGTCCTTTGTCATCAGACAAGGGGAGAATATTGCACTGGTAGGTCATAATGGGGCAGGAAAAACAACCATCATTAAGCTTTTGCTCAGACTATATGATCCTACAGAGGGAGTCATCCGGCTAAATGGAATTGATATTCGGGAATATAATCTACGTGCATATAGAAATCTATTTGCAGCAGCCTTTCAGGATTACCGTATTTTCGGCATGACGGTAAAGGATAATGTACTCATGGGAAGACATCTGGAAAACGAGGATGAGAGAGTAATTGATGCACTGAAAAAGGCAGGTGTGTACGATAAGATTTCCTCCCTTCCTGAGGGAATCTATACTATGATGACAAAGGAATTTGACGAGAATGGTGCGGTGCTTTCCGGTGGGGAGGGACAGAAGGTCGCTGTGGCCAGAGCGTTTATCAAACCCTCTCCAATCCGGATATTTGATGAACCTTCCAGTGCTCTGGACCCTATCGCCGAATACGAGCTGTTCAATAGTATCATGGAAGATGGAGTAAACCACACTATGATCTTTATCTCTCACCGCCTGTCATCTGTAAAAAACGCAGACAAGGTATTTATGCTGGAGACAGGGCGGATTATTGAGGAAGGCACACATAAGGAGCTGATGACGCAGGAGGGAAGCTATGCCCAGATGTATAAGAAGCAGGCGATGAACTATCTTGCAGTTGATACAGTGGAAGGGGTGACATTATGAGAAAGCAGAATCAATCAGCAGATATGAACACCCGGCAGACCACAAAACAGGTATGGAGGAATAACTGGTTTCTCATTAAGCTGTGCTTTAGCGCTTCGCCACTCTATATTATTACAATGACATTAGATGTAATTAGAAGTCAGTTTTTCATTTTTCTTGAGCACACCTATGGAATTGGGTATGTGCTGGAGGCAGCTGAGTTTCATTATCCGATCCGGGAGGTGGCGGTTTTCCTGATCGGAATTGCCATCTGCATTACACTGGGAATGGTATTTTCCGTTATCGTGAACAATTATTGGGCGGTAAGGGAACTGCCTAAGGTACAGCGCAAGGTAAAGATGATGCTTTACGAAAAGGCAAAGGATTTGGATCTTCAGTGCTATGATAATCCGGATTATTATAATGAACTGGTACTGGCAATCTCGGAAGCGGATAAGCAAATTGATAGATGCATCACTTTTTTGCGAAATGTGGCATCCGGTGTGACAGAATTTTTATCGGTAGGCATCTACTTCCTGGTTAAGGATAAATTTTCTGTTTTGATTGCAGCTTTGGCGTTTGCCATCGCATTCATATTTAATCAGCTGTACAATCAATTGTCATACAAAATACGCGTATCGAGAAATCCGTTTGAACGGAAGAGAGAATATGTGAAGAGAATTTTTTATTTAAATGATTACGCGAAGGAGCTTAGATTAAACCAGGAAGCCTCTACACTTTTATTTGAGGATTTTAAAAAGGCAAATGAAGATGTATATCAGGTTGAAAAGTGCTATGCAAAGAAACGGTTTTTACTTAGCTTTTTGAAACGTTACATCGGAAATGACTTTATCAGTGATGTTGTTTATATTTCTTACCTGGTATATCGTGCAACAATCATGAAAGCAATTTCCTTCAGCAGTGTTGCCATTTTGTATAATTCCTTCGGGAACTTGAAGTGGAACATGAGGATTTTTACGGACATTTACCCTTATGCCTGTGAGACCAGTCTCTATGTCCAGAAAATTCTTGATTTTCTGGATTACGAGCCAAAAATACAGAGCCAGAGGAAACTGCCGGTATCTACACAGGCAAAGGCAGTGGAACTTAGAAACGTATCCTTCTCTTATGGTGAGAAGTACGGAAGTGTGATTAATGACGTGTCCCTCTCCATTGCGCCGGGAGAAAAGATTGCTCTCGTAGGTTATAATGGTGCCGGAAAGACAACGCTGATTAAACTGATCATGAGATTATATGATCCATCACGGGGTGAAATCCTACTGGATGGGGTAAATATCAAGGATTATGATGTAGAAAAATACCGCCATTCTATTGGAACAGTTTTTCAGGACTTTAAGATTTTTGGTGGAAGTGTTGTGGAAAATGTGCTGCTCGATCTAAATGATGGAGAGGATGACAGTGCTGTGACGGAAAAAGTGAGGAAAGCACTGACACACAGTGGGCTCTGGGAGCGGATTCAGTCCCTGCCAAATGGATTGGATACACAGTTTACCACAGAATTTGCAAAGGATGGTGTAAATCTTTCAGGAGGAGAAAGTCAGAAACTGGCCATCGGAAGGGTATTCTATAAGGATGCCGGTTTGATTATCCTGGATGAACCGTCCAGTGCCCTTGACCCGATTGCCGAATACCAGCTGAATCATTCTATGCTGGAGGCAACCGAAAACAAAACGGTAATTTTCATTTCCCATCGTTTGTCTACGACGCGCCTTGCGGATAGAATTTTTTTACTTGAAAAGGGAAGGATTGCGGAGCAGGGAACTCACGAGGAACTTCTTGCACGAAACGGAAGGTATGCGGCAATGTGGCGTGCTCAGGCGGGACAGTATATCGAAGTATAAAAAATTTTGTATTTCAAATGTAAAAAAGGAAAGAGACCATTTAAGGTTTCTTTCCTTTAAATTATGCTTTTAATTTAATCGGCATCTATTGTTTTGCCATCTACCATGAAGGTGTCGCCATCCTCAACGATACATACCATGGTTTTACCGGTGTTTAATTTGATTTCATTTCCGTTATCATCGTAGTATCTGGTTGCTCCGTAATCGGATGTCTTCTCCCAGGTTACATGGATGCCTTTTCCGTTGGTAAAGAACCAGCCATCGCGTGTTGTATCATGGCACTGGAAAGCAAGGTAACCTTTTTGGTCTCTTACCTCAAAGTAGGTATTTTGGATCAGAATATTCTTGAAGGCAAGCTGCTGATTACTTGCCAGATCGACGTGCGGACCGTCGCTGTCTCCGGATAAGTGCTGGAACCTGTCATACAATCCTGTCTCTTCATTGTATTCGAAGTAGCAGTTGGTAACAGGATAAGCGGGAGACATATCGATCTTGGTTGCGGTAATTGCATCCGGATACTGTTCCAGAGTATTAGGATCACTGTCGGAAGCAAACATATAGTGCTGCTCATCCGCATATCCCTCTCTATACTCGAGAGGATAATCATAATGTTCGGCTGCCTTTTTAATTCTATCCGCGGAAGTGAATGCATTATCGGTGGAATTCTTTGCAGTATCTCTATAGGTAGCATCACCAAATTCAATACAGTTAATATTTTGCGTGTCTTCCCTTCCGATCAGATCATCAATATAGAAAGGACCACCGTAGTGAATGTAAATGGCATCCCATTCAAATGCCCAGTATAAATAGTAGTCACGGCAGCTTCTGATGTTACCGAGCTTTTCAAAATTGCTCCAGTCTTCCCAGACACCCATCAGACGTGTCATGCTGCCTTCAACATTACATTCATAAAGAACGGATGCGTCGGAAAGACCGTATTGACTTGCAGTTTTGGAGTTGGGAACCATAACTGCAATAGGACGTGTCTTTGCAACCTCTTCATCAACCCATTCATTGGTAAGGCGGCTTCGCACCATACCTTCTGCGGGGGGAACGTCAAGATCTGCAGCTTCTTCAGTCTCTTCTGTGTTCTCTTCTGCTGCTTCGGGCAGAGCTTCAACGATAGGCTCGACCACAGGTTGAGCTTCAGGCTCTTTCTCTTTGCCGCAGCCGAACAATAAAAGAGATGAAGATAAGGCTACAAGAAAAAGAACTTGTAATCTTTTCATTATATTTCCTCACTTTCAAAATCTTAAAGCTTTGATTTTTGAATCAATGTATGTATCTTAAAGCACACGCAAATTATTATAACATATAAGGTAGGCAGAGTCACTAGAAAAATGTGTAAAAAGTTATACAAAAATATTAAGAAAATATTACGAAGGCTCAGAAGTATTGCTGTTAAACTACTTGTCTAAAACGAATTTAAAGGGTACAATAAATAGCAGATTGGTGAAAGGAAGAATGACAGATCATGAAAAAAATAATCGTGACAGGCTGTAACGGACAGCTGGGACGTGCAATTAATCTGGAATTAAAGGGAAATAGTGAACTTGAATTTATTAATACGGATGTCGCAGAGCTTGATATTACCAATATTGATAAAGTGATGGAACTTGCACGGGAGGTAAAACCCTATGCCATTATCAACTGTGCTGCACATACTGCGGTAGATGCCTGTGAAAGTGATGTGGATAATGCCTATCGGATCAATGCGATCGGTCCCAGAAATTTAAGCATCGCCGCCACTGAGACAGGGGCAAAGATGGTTCACATTTCTACAGACTATGTGTTTGATGGAAAGGGAAGTAGACCTTATCTTGAATTTGATCAGCCGAATCCGCAGGGAATCTATGGTGCAACGAAACTGGCAGGCGAGAATATGGTTAAGGATTTTGCTGACAGATATTTTATTTTCAGAACTGCCTGGCTTTACGGAGACGGGAAAAATTTTGTAAAGACGATGCTCAGACTCTCGGAAACCAATGAAAAGGTCCGTGTGGTAAATGACCAGGTCGGAAGTCCTACAAGTACTAAGGAACTGGCAGGTGCAATTGCCTATCTTCTTTTTACGGATAATTATGGTTTGTTCCATGCAACCTGCGAAGGAAGCTGTTCCTGGGCAGATTTTACCAGAGAGATTTTCCGTCTTGCAGGAAAGAGTACAGAAGTGGAAGGAATCACGACGGCAGAATTCGGCGCCAAGGCTCCCAGACCGGCTTATTCCATTCTGGAAAATTACATGTTAAAACTGACTTCAAATTACATGTTTGCGGATTGGCATGATGCAATTGAAGCTTATATCAAAGAAATGGGATAAGAAAATGGATTTTATAGTTGCGTTACTTCACAATCATATTTTTGTAGCAGCAGCCCTCGGGTGGATGGTTGCACAGGTACTCAAAACATTGATTCATCTTATTTTGACGAAACAGTTTGTGGCGGAAAGAATGGTGGGGAGCGGTGGTATGCCAAGCTCTCACTCGGCAACGGTCTGTGCACTGGCAACGGCAGCGGGAATGAGATATGGAGGCGGAAGCTTTGAATTTGCAATTTCTGCCATGTTTGCAATCATTGTAATGTATGATGCAATGGGAGTGAGAAGAGAAACCGGTAAGCAGGGGCAGGTTCTGAATGAAATGCTGGAGATATTTACCAATATGGGGAAACAGATCAGCGTGGAAGACAGATTAAAGGAATTTGTAGGTCACACACCGCTTCAGGTGCTTATGGGTGCAATTCTTGGAATCGTTATTGCAGTAGTTGTGGGAATGGTTTTGTGACAACAGGGATGGATGATAGAAAATGGCAGGGCAGATGGTGTTTGCCCTACCATTTTTTTCGGTACTGGAGAGGCGTCATGTTTTCCGCCTTTTTAAATACCTTGATAAAATAGCCGGTATCCTGAAAACCGCAGCTTAATGCAATGGTATCAACCGAGTCATCGCTGAAACGTAGCATGGATTTTGCGTGGGATAGCCGCAGGTTTGTCAGGGCATTGCCCAACGTTATTCCGTATATCTTTTTGTATTCTCTGGATAGATGAAATTTGCTGATGAAGAAACGGTCAGCAAGGTCTTCCAGAGAAATTTTGCGGAAATAATTTTCACTGATATACTCATGAATTTGTTTCAGTTTATCAGGAATGGTATATTCTCCTAATTTAAGAGATTCATTTTCCGTAAAGCATAGGGTAATAATATCAGTGAGATATTTATTGGAGGTCAGTTCCACCAGAGGATTCTTGTTTTGCTGACATAAATAAAGCTGATCAAGGACATCTGTAAAGGGAAGGATGCTTCTGGGGCGAAACAGATAGGAATTTTCTCTTGAAATAAAATAATCATAATAATAGGAGGCTTCTAAACCATTGAAATGCACCCACTTAAGGCTCCAGGGATGTGTAGCACTGCTTTCATGGGAGTAGGGTCTGGCACAGTTGATTAAGGCGCAGTCACCAGCGGATATCCGATGTCTGGTACCGGAATAGTTCAAGGTGCCTTCCCCGTCGAGGACAACCAGGAAAAGAAAAGAATTTAGATTCTGACGTTTGCTGATATGTGGTTCCAGACTCTGTAAAGTCCCAATTTCCTGCACATAAAGGTAATGCTCTCTGGCATAGGAAGAGGGAGTGGAAAGGATTCGATTGGAGGATGATTTTGCCATAGGAAGACTCCTTTATTGAATTAGCAATATTTTACTATTTTTACGCAATATATTTAGTTGCCACAAGTATTATACAATAGTATACTCCCTAATGATATAGCAAAATAAGACAAATTTTAAAGGAGATATTTATGCAGAAGATAGCTTTAATTACAGGTATTACAGGACAGGATGGCTCTTATCTGGCAGAGTTTCTGCTGGAGCAGGGATATGAGGTGCACGGACTGATTCGAAGACACAGCATCACCAATACGGCACGTATTGACCACATCCTGAATTCAGATTACAATAAAGTTAAATTTTTCTTACATTTTGCAGATATGACGGATTCCAGTAATCTGATGAGACTGATTTCGGAAATCAGACCTACAGAGGTTTATAATTTGGCAGCACAGTCCCACGTGGGTGTATCCTTTGAGGTCCCAGAGTATACTGCGGAAGCAACCGGAGTCAGCACCTTAAAGCTTTTGGAGGCAATCAGAGTAAACGGTGGTAACTGCAGGTATTATCAGGCATCCACATCAGAATTATTTGGTGGGCTTCCTGAGACGGCTCCCCAGAGTGAGGCAACCCCTTTTTATCCGAAGAGCCCTTATGGCGTGGCGAAGCTTTATTCCTACTGGATCACGGTAAACTACAGAGAATCCTATAATATGTTTGCATGTAACGGTATTTTGTTTAACCATGAATCTCCCAGACGAGGCGAGAATTTTGTTACCAGAAAGATCACCCTTGCCATTGCAAATATTCTGGCAGGAAAACAGGAAAAGCTATCTCTCGGAAATATGAATGCCAAGAGGGACTGGGGCTTTGCCGGTGATTATGTAAAGGGTATGTGGATGATGCTTCAGCAGGACAAACCGGGTGATTATGTGCTGGCAACCAATGAAACCCATACCGTAAGAGAATTTGTAGAGGCAGCGTTTGAGGAGCTGGGAATTACCGTCAGATGGGAAGGCTCCGGTGTGAATGAAAAGGGCTATGATGCACAGACCGGAAAGCTGTTAGTGGATGTAAATCCTGAGTTTTACCGTCCGGCAGAGGTAGAATTTCTCTGGGGTAATTCCGCCAAAGCTGAGAAAGAGCTTGGCTGGAAGAGAAATGTAGACTTTAAGGGACTGGTTGCCATGATGATGGATGCAGATATGAAGGAAATTGCCGGAATGAGCTGCGAGGAATACAAGGCAGCAAGAAATAAATAGGAAAAATAAGAGGCAAAATGAATGATTTCTGTAATGATAATCTGGTTATATATGCTGTTTACCTGTTATGTCACCGGCTTTGCATGCATCAAAGCCATTTCAGGTAAGGCCAAGTTTGTGATTAAAAAAGAAATCAATTATTTGTATGCCGGTATTGGAGCAGTAACGGTTTATGCCCAGTTTTTCAGCATCGTTTGGAAGGTGGGACTGGCAGCCAATCTGATACTGCTCCTTGTTTGTTTCCTGTGTATCATTCGATATCGAACGGAATTCCTTGAAAAATTACATACATTTCGTCTTACTATGAACCCGGCAAGAACAGTGTTTACAATCGGAATCTTCCTTTTGTTTGCCTATGGGGCCTCCAGAGGGATTATTCATTACGATACCAGTTTGTATCATGCGCAGAGTATCCGCTGGATTGAAGAATATGGAGTGATACCGGGGCTCGGGAATCTACATAGCAGGCTCGCCTATAACAGTGCATCATTCTGCCTGTCAGCGCTATACAGTATGGCATTTCTGGGAGGGCAGTCCTTTCACTGCTGCGCAGGTTTTCTTGCTTTTCTGCTTTTTCTTGTCTGTGGGGAGGCGGTTAGGAGAGACAGGGTTAAGAAACCAATGCTCTCTGATTTTGCAAGGATAATGGCTGCTTACTATTTGCTCAATATATTTGACGAAATGATATCTCCTGCATCAGATTATTTTATGGTGCTTTTGGTATTTTTCATTGTGATCCGATGGTTAGAGCTTCTGGAAAGAGAAGAGAGATCTTACTTGTCTTATGCGCTTCTGTGTCTCATGTGTGTGCTGGTGGTCAGTGTGAAGCTTTCTGGTGCATTGATTTTGCTTCTGGTGTTGAAGCCGGCAGTGCAGATGATAAAAGAAAAGCGTGGGAGAGAAATTGTCAAATTTCTTTTACTGGGACTTTTTACGATCGCTCCTTTTCTGATACGGAATGTAATTCTTTCAGGCTGGCTGGTTTATCCTTTTACAGCAATCGATCTTTTTGATGTGGATTTTAAGATTCCGAAGGGAATGGCAGATTATGACGCGAAAGAAATACAGGTGTGGGGAAGAGGCTTTACCGATGTGGCAAGATATGATGATCCTCTTACCGTGTGGCTTCCGGAGTGGATCACAGGCCTTCACGGTACAGATAAGGTGTTTCTGGCGCTGGCAGTAAGCGGCGTATTGCTTTTGCTTGCTTTCTTTATTTATGCAGTGATAAAGAAGAGGAAGGATATGGTGGACTATCTGCATATAGCAATGACACTTGTGGCATGCTTTTTGTTCTGGCTGCTCAGTGCCCCGCTGATCCGGTATGGATGTGTGTTTTTATGGCTTGCTGCAGCCATAACCTGGGGATATCTGTATCTGAAACTGAGCCCACATACAGATCACTTTAGACTTTTTGTTGTGTTACTCTCCTTATTGGGAATATATAAATTTGCGATGTTTGGTATGGAATTATACAAAACCGCTTCTGCTGATTTCCTTATCTGCCAGAAGGACTATGAAAACTTTGAAACCAAAGCCTATGAGCTTAACGGATATATCTTTTACTATTCGGAAAGTGGAGACAGGACAGGCTATGAGGCTTTTCCGGCTTCTCCCGTAAAGGCAGAGGATATCTTTCGGGGAGATATCATTGAGGAAGGCTTTAAGGATGTAATTCATTCTAAATAAGATTATTATTAAATTGAAGGAAGGAAATGGAAATGGAAAAGACAGACAAAATTTATGTGGCAGGCCACAGAGGTCTGGTAGGAAGTGCGATCGTCAGAAATCTTCAGGCAAAGGGCTATAACAACATTATCGGAAGAACCCACAAGGAGCTTGACCTGAAGGATCAGGCGATGGTAAGAGAATTTTTTGAGACGGAAAAACCGGATATTGTGGTGCTTGCAGCAGCAAAGGTTGGTGGTATCAATGCCAACAATACGGCCCCTGCGGATTTTGCCTATGAAAATATGCAGATTCAGTGCAATGTGATTGAGTGTTGCCATCAATATCACGTAAAAAAGCTTCTCTTCCTGGGAAGCACCTGTATTTATCCGAAAATGGCGCCCCAGCCCATTCCGGAAGATGCCCTGCTCACCGGTCCGCTGGAGACGACAAATGAGGCATATGCGATTGCAAAGATAGCAGGACTTGAAATGTGTAAGTTTTATAAAAGACAGTATGGTGATAACTTTATCAGCTGTATGCCGACCAATCTGTACGGACCTCATGACAATTATGATCTTCAGGGCTCCCACGTAATGCCGGCAATGATCCGTAAATTTCATGAGGCAAAGGTAAACCATGCTCCTTCCGTAGAGCTTTGGGGAACCGGAACTCCCCTGCGTGAGTTCCTTTATGTGGATGATATGGCAGATGCCTGCGTATTCTTACTTGAGAATTATGATGGAGAACAGCATGTCAACATCGGTACCGGAAAAGAGGTAACGATTAAGGAACTGGCAGAGACGGTTCAGCGTGTGGTTGGGTTTGAAGGTGAGATTGTGTGGAACAAGGATATGCCGGACGGCACTCCCCGTAAGCTGACAAATGTGGACAAGCTTCATGCGCTTGGCTGGATGCATAAGGTAGAACTTGAAGAGGGTATAAAGCTGGCTTATCAGTGGTTTCAGGATAATGTAGAGGATGCCAGAATGTAATACAGTAAGGCTTGTAAAAAACGGCACTGTACCGAAGAGTACGGTGCCGTATATTTTATGCTATTTTTGATATTCAACTGCTGCTTTTATGAAGCCTTTAAACAGAGGATGAGGTCTGTTCGGTCTTGATTTCAGTTCGGGATGTGCCTGCGTTGCAACAAAGAAGGGATGTTCCGGAAGCTCGCACATTTCTACGATACGTCCATCAGGGGAAATACCGGAAAGCATCATGCCATACTCCGTAAGAACAGACCGATAATCGTTGTTTACTTCATAGCGATGACGATGACGCTCGTGGATAGTCTCCTCATTGTATAGGGCATAGGCTTTGGAATTCTTGTCAAGCACACAGGGATAGGAGCCTAAACGTAAGGTTCCGCCAATATCCTCCACGCCATTTTGATCCGGCAATAAAGCGATCACAGGATGTGTGGTGGCAGGGTCAAGCTCAATACTGTGTGCATCGTGGTAACCGATTACATGACGGGCAAATTCCACGATGGCGAGCTGCATACCAAGGCACAGACCAAGATAAGGGATGTTATTTTCTCTGGCATATTGAATAGCGCAGATTTTACCTTCAATACCGCGGGGACCAAAGCCTCCGGGAACAAGAATCCCACTTACATCTCCCAATAATTCATTTACGTTTTCGGCAGTAACAGCCTCAGAATCGATCCATTTGATATTGACAGAAACATGGTTAAATATGCCACCATGTTTTAGCGCCTCAACCACGCTGATATAGGCATCATGAAGCTGTACATATTTACCTACGATAGCAACCGAAACCTCGCCCGCAGGAGTGCGCAGGGATTCTACCATGGCTTTCCAGTCTGTAAGATCCGGTTCCGGGCAGTCAAGCTTCAGGCATTCACAGGCAACCTGAGCCAGATGTTCATTTTCCATAGCAAGCGGTGCTTCATAAAGATATTCCACATCTAGATTCTGAAGCACATGACTGCCCGGAACATTACAAAACAGAGCAATTTTATCCTTGATTCCCTGATCTAAGGGGTGTTCGCTTCTGCACACGATGATATCGGGCTGAATGCCCATCCCCTGCAGCTCCTTGACACTTGCCTGTGTAGGCTTGGTTTTCATTTCCTGAGAGGCTTTCAGATACGGGATCAATGTTACATGGATAAGAATAGCATTTTCATGACCTACCTCATGTTGGAATTGACGGATAGATTCCAGGAAAGGCTGGCTTTCAATATCACCAACTGTTCCGCCCACTTCAATAATGGCAATCCGCGTATCCTCATCTGTAAAATTCCGATAAAACCGGCTTTTGATTTCATTGGTGATATGGGGAATGACCTGTACGGTTCCACCGCCATAGTCACCTCTGCGTTCCTTTTGAAGCACAGACCAGTAAATTTTTCCGGTGGTCACATTGGAATTTTTGTCCAGATTTTCATCAATAAATCTTTCATAGTGGCCTAAGTCAAGGTCGGTTTCCGTTCCATCCTCCGTAACAAAAACTTCTCCATGCTGAATCGGGTTCATGGTGCCCGGATCAATGTTGATATATGGATCAAATTTCTGCATGGTTACCTTGTAGCCACGCGCCTTTAGCAGGCGACCTAATGAAGCGGCTGTGATTCCTTTTCCCAGACCGGAAACAACACCGCCCGTTACAAATACATATTTTACTGCCATAACAATCCCTACCTTCTTGTGTATATTCTGAAATAAATTTATAAAACCAAAAAAAGACGCTATGAGCCCTGCTCATAGCGCCGTTGCTTTATAAATTGGATTTTAGCATTGGCAATAGGGACTGTCAATAAAATTTTATAAAAAATTGATATTCATTCATTTCTTTTTTATGGAATAATTAAGGGAGCTGTGCTACAATTAAAAGCAGTATGTTATTTAAAAATTGAAGATATATATACTAGGGAAAGTGGACAGGTTATATTATGAGAGTGGGATTTGATAATGAGAAATATTTAAAGATGCAGTCCGAGCATATCGAGGAAAGAATTAGTAAATTCGGGGACAAATTATATCTTGAATTCGGGGGTAAGCTGTTTGATGATTTTCATGCATCAAGAGTGCTGCCGGGTTTTGAACCGGACAGTAAGCTCCGCATGCTGATGAAGCTTTCTGACAGAGCGGAGATTGTAATCGTCATAAATGCTGCCGATATTGAAAAGAATAAGATACGCGGAGATCTCGGAATCACATATGATGAAGATGTACAGAGACTGATGAAGGAATTTGAAAGCCGCGGTCTTTATGTGGGAAGTGTGGTACTGACTCATTATGCTGGACAGGTGGGAGCAGTTGCATTCAAGGAAAAGCTTGAAAAGAAGAATGTGAAGGTTTATCTGCATTATGCGATAGAAGGCTATCCTTCTAATATTCCGCTTATTGTCAGTGACGAAGGCTACGGAAAGAACGAGTATATTGAGACTACCAGACCGTTGGTAGTGATTACAGCACCCGGACCGGGAAGCGGAAAGATGGCAACCTGCCTTTCCCAGCTTTATCATGACAATAAGAGAGGGATCAAGGCAGGCTATGCAAAGTATGAGACCTTCCCGATCTGGAACATTCCGCTGAAGCATCCTATCAACCTTGCGTATGAGGCAGCGACAGCAGACTTAAATGATATTAACATGATTGATCCTTTCCATCTGGAAGCATATGGGGAAACCACGGTCAATTATAACCGTGACATTGAGATTTTCCCTGTGTTGAATGCCATTTTTGAGGGGATTTACGGTGAAAATCCTTATAAATCACCTACTGATATGGGAGTTAATATGGCAGGAAACTGTATTGTGGATGATGAAGCATGCAGGGAAGCCTCCCATATGGAAATAATTCGTCGCTACTACACAGCATTAAATAATGTTGTGAAGGGGAAAAGCAAGGAAAACGAAGTTTACAAAATTGAACTTCTGATGAAACAGGCAAAAATTACTACTGATGACAGAAAGGTAACTGTAGCAGCGAAGAACCGTGCTGAAAAGCTGGGTGTTCCCACGGCGGCCATTGAACTGTCGGACGGCACGATCATTACCTCCAAGACCACAGATCTTTTGGGAGCATCGGCGGCACTGCTTTTGAATGCTTTGAAGTATCTTGGAAATGTAGAGCATGATACCCACCTAATTTCACCGGAAGCGATCGGACCGATTCAGGAGTTGAAAACAAAATATCTGGGGGGAAAGAATCCGCGCCTTCATACCGATGAAGTACTGATTGCACTCTCCATCTCTGCTTTGACGGATAGTAACGCAAAGAAAGCGTTAGAGCAGCTGCCTAAGCTGAAGGGCTGTCAGGTGCATACATCAGTAATGCTATCCGATGTAGATATAAAAACTTTTAAGAAACTGGGCATAGATCTGACCAGCGAACCAACAATAAAAGGAAAGAGTAACTAAATGAGTGAGAACAATTTAAATCAATTTGATGGCGGCTCCGGAAACGGAAACAACGGCCATGGCAATAACAACGGGCCTGGCAATAACGGTGGGCCGGGGAAGGATCCCAGAAAACAGAATGTGATCATGTTTGTGATCGCAGCACTGATTTCGTTGCTTCTGGTGAGCTCCTTTGTCAGTCTGATTACAGGCGGGAGCGAGAAGGAACTTACCTACAATGAGTTCATTGGTATGGTAGAAGAGGGAAAGGTTGAGTCTGTCGTAATCGGTTCGGACAGGATTTATATTGAACCTAAGGCAGAACAGGAAATGCAGTCTCCTCTTTTGTATTTATACGGAATGAATCCTTCCGTCACCTATTATACCGGTAGGATCGAGAGCGGCGACACGTTGACAGCAAGACTGCTTAAATATAATGTGGAAGTTAAGGGGCAGGTGGCAAACGGTACCAGTACGGTTATCAGCTTTTTGCTCTCCTATGTATTCCCGTTCCTTTTAATGTGGGTACTTCTGAGCTTTTTGTTTCGAAAGATGTCAAAAGGTGGCGGGCCCATGGGGGTTGGAAAGAGCAATGCCAAGGTTTATGTTCAGCGTGAGACAGGAATCACCTTTAAGGATGTAGCCGGGGAGGATGAGGCGAAGGAATCCCTGCAGGAGGTGGTAGATTTTCTTCATAATCCGGGGAAATATGCGAAGATTGGTGCAAAGCTTCCAAAAGGAGCATTGCTGGTAGGACCTCCGGGAACCGGTAAGACATTGCTTGCAAAGGCAGTGGCCGGGGAAGCCAAGGTTCCCTTTTTCTCTCTGTCAGGATCGGATTTTATCGAGCTGTATGTGGGTGTAGGTGCTTCCCGTGTCAGAGATTTGTTTAAGGAAGCAACCAAGAATGCACCATGCATTATTTTTATTGATGAAATTGATGCGATCGGTCGCAGCCGTGATAATAAATATGGGGGCGGGAATGAGGAGAGGGAACAAACCTTGAATCAGCTGCTTTCGGAAATGGATGGATTTGATACCTCGAAAGGTATTTTGGTACTTGGCGCAACCAACCGACCTGAGATTCTGGACAAAGCGCTTCTCCGCCCGGGACGCTTTGACAGAAGAATCATTGTGGATAAGCCGGATTTAAAGGGCCGAGTGGAAATCCTTAAGGTGCATGCCAAGGACGTACATCTGGATGAAAGCGTGGATCTGGATGCCATTGCGCTTGCTACAAGCGGGGCAGTAGGGGCAGATCTTGCCAATATGATCAACGAGGCAGCAATCAATGCGGTACAGCATGGCAGGGAATACGTGACACAGAAGGATCTGTTTGATGCAGTAGAGCAGGTTTTGGTAGGAAAAGAAAAGAAGGACCGTATCATGAGTAAGGAGGAAAGAAAGATTGTCTCCTATCATGAGGTGGGGCATGCACTGATCAGCGCTCTGCAAAAGAATTCCGAGCCGGTACAGAAAATAACCATTGTTCCCAGAACCATGGGAGCGCTCGGATATGTGATGCACGTGCCTGAGGAGGAAAAGTACCTTCAGACACAGGCAGAGCTTCATGACAGACTGGTAAGCCTGCTTGGAGGGCGTGCTGCTGAGGAAGTGGTATTTGGGAATGTGACTACCGGCGCAGCAAATGATATTGAGCAGGCAACAAATATTGTGACCAATATGATTACCCGATTCGGTATGAGCAAGCGCTTTGGTCTGATGGGGCTTGCAACCGTGGAAAGTGAATATCTGGGAGGCGGTGCCAGACTTACCTGTAGTGACAGGACGGCAGCTGATGTGGATACTGAGATTATGGAAACCCTGAAGCAATGCTACGAGGAAGCAAAAGAAATGCTTTCGGGAAACAGGGAGGTTATGGATAAGCTGGCGGCTCACCTGATTGAGAAGGAAACCATCAGCGGTAAAGAGTTTATGAAAATTTACCGTGAAGCGAAGGGGATACCTGAACCGGAGGAAAAGAGCGAGAAGGCAGAAAGCGCAGAGCAGAAAACCCCGGATGAGGAACCCGGGAAAGCAGAAGGAAATGTGCAGGAAACCGAAAAAAATCCGGTTGATGAGGCAAAGAGCGCAGAAAGTGATGCAAAGGAAGCTGAAAATGATGCAGAAAAGGCCGAGGAATCCAGGGAGAATACAGTTACGGGAAGGTTTTCCAATACGCCATCAGATTTCTTCAAATAGTATTTGAAATGAAATAAGGAAAAGGAAGTTTGAGAACATGGACATCATAAACGGGTAATACTGGTGTATGATGTCCATTTGTCTGTCAGAATGATAAGCGGGGCTGAAATATGTTTGATATTCAAGAGGAATTAAAAAAGCTTCCCCATTGTCCGGGAGTCTACATCATGCATGATGAAAAGGATAATATTATTTATGTGGGAAAAGCGATCAATCTGCATAATCGTGTCAGGTCTTATTTCCGCAAAAACATAGGGAGAGGACCTCAGATTGACAAGATGGTGTCTCTGATCAGCAGATTTGAATATATTGTGACAGATTCGGAGCTGGAAGCACTTGTGCTGGAAAATAATCTGATCAAGGAACACAGTCCAAAGTATAATACGATGCTGAAGGATGATAAGACCTATCCCTATATTAAAGTGACGATGGGAGAGGAGTATCCGCGAGTTCTGTTTTCCAGACAGATGAAGAAGGATCGTTCCAGATATTTTGGTCCATATACCAGTGCGACCGCAGTGAAGGATACCATTGAACTCATTAATAAGCTCTATCAGCTCCGTACCTGTAATCGGAATCTGCCCCGTGATTGCGGAAACGACAGGGCATGTCTCAATTATCACATTGGACAATGCATGGCTCCCTGTCAGGGCTATATTACAAAAGAGGAATATCAGGAACGGGTAAAAAAGGCTCTGGATTTTCTGAACGGAAGCTATCAGGACACTTTGCGGGAACTGGAGCAGAAGATGCAGAAAGCATCAGAGGAGCTTGAATTCGAAGAAGCAATCAGATACAGAGATCTGTACAACAGCGTGAAACAAATTGCTTCCAAACAAAAAATAACAGATAGTGACGGAGAAGACAAAGATATTATTGCATTAGCCGCACAGGAGCAGGATGCTGTAGTACAGGTTTTCTTTGTGAGAGGCGGTAAACTGATCGGAAGAGAACATTTCTATATGACACATGTGTCAGGCACGCCGCGAACACAGATTTTACTGGATTTTGTAAAGCAATTTTATGCGGGAACGCCCTTTATTCCAAGGGAACTGATGCTGCAGGAGGAAATTGAGGACGTAGAGGTGATTGAGCAGTGGCTCACGAAGCGTAAGGGCAGCAGGGTATACATTAGGGTTCCGAAAATAGGTTCAAAGGAAAAATTGGTAGAACTGGCAGCTAAAAATGCGATGCTGGTACTTTCTCAGGACAAGGAGAGAATCCGTCGGGAGGAAGGAAGAACGATCGGAGCAGTAAAGGAAATCAGCAGTCTTCTAGGAATTGAACACGTGGATAGAATGGAGGCTTTTGATATCTCTAATATCAGTGGATTTGCCAATGTGGGTTCCATGGTGGTTTTTGAGAAGGGAAAACCTAAGAGGAGCGATTATCGAAAATTCAAGATCAAAACAGTGTCCGGACCGGATGATTATGCCTGTATGAGGGAGGTCCTTACCAGAAGATTTGTTCATGGAATGGAAGAGAAGGAGGAATTACAGGAAAAGGAATTTGAAAATGAGCTGGGAAGCTTTACAAAATTTCCGGATCTGCTTTTGATGGACGGAGGAAAGGGTCAGGTCAATATTGCACTTCAGGTTCTGGAAGAATTAAAGCTTTCCATTCCGGTTTGTGGTATGGTAAAGGACGACAATCATAATACCAGAGGGCTTTATTATAATAATGAAGAAATAAATATCAGCAGAAATAGTGAAGGGTTTAAGCTGATTACCAGAATTCAGGATGAAGCTCATAGATTTGCAATTGAGTATCACAGATCGCTTCGATCAAAGGCACAGGTAAAGTCAGTTCTGGATGAGATACCGGGCGTAGGACCCTCCAGGAGAAAGGCTCTGATGCGGCGCTTCAGGTCGATCGAGGAAGTGAAAAACGCAGATGTGGAGACACTTGCCGGATTGGATGAGATACCGGAATCTGTTGCTAGAGGTATATATGATTTCTTTCATCATTGAGATTGTGGACTTTCTGTGTTAAACTGTAAACAGAAATTTGAGCAAACGATGTGTTGCAATCATGGATAAAAAGGAGCAGGGGTATGGCAAGCGTAAAGTTGGAACAAGTTATTGAAAAGATGAAACTGGAAAATCTGACACCTCAGCTGGATATTTCCAAAAGTAAGATTACACAGCCGGATATCAACAGACCGGCGCTTCAGATGGCAGGTTATTTTGAGCACTTTGAAGCAACCAGATTACAGGTGATCGGATTTGTGGAGTATACCTATATGGAAGGGCTGCCACAGGCAAGAAAAAAGGAGATTTATGAAAGACTTCTTTCCTGTGAGATACCCGCAATTGTATTTTGCCGGGAACTGCAGCCGGATGAGCTTTTTTTAGAGTTGGCAATTGAACATAAGGTTCCTCTTCTGATGACAAAGAAGTCCACCTCCTCCTTTATGGCAGAAATCATCAGATGGCTGAATGTAAAGCTTGCTCCCTGTATTTCTGTGCACGGTGTATTGGTGGATGTTTTTGGTGAGGGTGTGTTGATCACCGGTGAAAGCGGTATCGGTAAATCGGAGGCAGCACTTGAACTGATCAAGAGAGGACATCGTCTTGTGACGGATGATGCGGTTGAAATCCGCAAAGTAAGTGATGATACACTGATCGGCTCAGCACCGGATATCACCAAACACTTTATTGAGCTTCGCGGTATTGGCATTATAGATGTTAAGACTTTGTTCGGTGTATCCAGTGTCAAAGACACACAAAGCATAGATCTTGTCATCCGCTTGGAGGACTGGGATAAAGAGAAAGAATATGACCGGCTTGGTCTTGAGGAGGAGTATACAGAATATCTTGGCAATAAGGTGGTCTGCCACAACATTCCTATTCGACCGGGACGAAATCTTGCGGTGATCTGCGAATCTGCAGCTGTTAACCATCGTCAGAAAAAGATGGGCTATAATGCGGCACAGGAACTCTATAGAAGGGTGCAGGAGTCTCTTACCAGAAAGCGCGATGATGAAGGGGACGAGGACTAAAAATTTTTTACGATAGTACGAATAAATTACAGAAACAATAATAAAGATAAAGAGAGGGATACGCATGAGTCAGTATGTTTTTGGAGTAGATATTGGTGGAACTACCGTCAAACTTGGATTTTTTAATGTTGAGGGGGAACTTCTTGATAAGTGGGAAATTCCAACCAGAACAGAAGAGGAGGGCAGTCATATTCTGCCTGACATTGCAGCAAGTATTCAGAAAAAGATAGAAGAAAAACAGATTACTCCGGAAATTATTGCAGGTGTTGGCGTAGGTGCACCGGGACCGGTGGATAGTGAAGGCGTGATTCATAAGGCAGTAAATTTGGGTTGGGGAACCTTCAGCATTAAGAAAACCCTGGAAGAAATTGTTCATATGCCTGTTATGGCTGGAAATGATGCAAACGTAGCGGCTCTCGGAGAAATGTGGAGGGGCGGCGGCCAGGGAAGCAATGATCTGATCGTGGTAACCCTGGGAACCGGTGTGGGCGGTGGAATCATTGTAGGAGGAAAGGTTCTTACAGGCGCTACCGGTGCAGGAGGAGAAATCGGACATATCCATGTGGAGGACAATGAGACGGAGGCCTGTGGCTGTGGAAATAAGGGTTGTCTGGAACAGTTTACCTCCGCAACCGGAATTACCAGATTGGCAAACAGAAAATTGAAAACAAGTGACAAGGACAGCGTTCTTAGGGGGGGCGAGATTACTGCAAAAACTGTTTTTGACGCAGTGAAGGCAAAGGATGAGCTTGCGATGGAAGTAGCTGAAGAGTTTGGAAGATATTTGGGAAATGGACTTGCAAGTATCGCCTGCGTTGTCAATCCTGAAGCGATTGTTATCGGCGGTGGGGTTTCCAAAGCGGGAGAGGTTCTGATAGACTATATTAAGCCTTATTATGAGAAAAATGTTTTTCATGGCAGCAGGAACGTGAAGTTTGCACTGGCCACGCTTGGAAATGATGCGGGTATTTACGGTGCCGCTAAACTGGTGCTGGATACTGAGTAATAATAGACGGCAGGTGTGAAAGTGGAAAAGATCAGTTCAGCTATTTATGAGTTCATCAGAGCATATGTACCGGAGGAGGATATCCTGCCGGATGAGCCCATGAGCAGACATACTACCTTTCGGGTAGGCGGTGAAGCACAGTGTCTGATCAGAATCAGTAATGTAAAGCAGCTTCAAAAGCTGATTCCCTATTTCAGACAGGTAGAGGTTCCGTATTTTGTCCTCGGAAACGGAAGTAATCTTCTGGTGAGTGATAAGGGATATGAGGGAGTGATCCTTCAAATCGGGAATAAGATGAATACCATTACGGCAGAGGGTACTCGTATCGTAGCTCAGGCAGGAGCACTTTTGTCCCAGGTTGCCAGGAATGCTTTGGAAAACGGACTTACAGGTTTTGAATTTGCCTCTGGGATCCCGGGGAGCATTGGCGGCGGAGTTGTGATGAATGCAGGTGCTTACGGCGGTGAGATGAAGCAGGTAGTTGAGAGTGTTCTTGTTATGGATACACAAGGAGAAATTCTGGAACTTTCCGGCGATAGTATGGAATTTGGTTATCGGACCAGTATCATTAAGAACAGACCTTTTCTTGTACTGGAGGTGCGCCTGAAGCTTGCACAGGGTGAAATGGAAAGTATTGCTGCCACCATGGAAGAACTGGCAATAAAAAGAAGGGAAAAACAACCTCTTGAGTATGCCAGTGCGGGGAGTACCTTTAAGAGACCGGAAGGATATTTTGCAGGAAAACTTATTATGGATGCAGGACTTAGAGGCTATTCCATAGGAGGCGCCCGGGTGTCTGAGAAGCACTGCGGCTTTGTAGTTAATACAGGTAAGGCATCTGCAGCAGATGTAGCAGAAGTGATTCGGGAAGTACAGGAAAGAGTGAAGGATAAATTTGGGGTTTCACTGGAGACAGAAGTGATTTTTCTGGGAGACTTTTGAGGAGGGGCAGCATGCGTTTTGTAGTTGTTACGGGTATGAGCGGCGGTGGGAAGAGTACTGCTCTCAGAATGCTGGAGGATGTGGGATTCTATTGTGTGGACAATCTTCCGGTTCCTCTGATTGAAAAATTTGTAGAGCTGATTGCCACACCGGGAGGAGAAGTGACCAAGGTTGCGCTTGGCCTTGATGTGCGTGCTGATCAGGCTTTTGAGGATGTTCAGAAAATCCTGGAGAAGCTCAAAGCAAACGGATATTCTTTTGAGATTCTGTTTATGGAGGCGAATGACAAGACACTTCTGAAACGATATAAGGAAACGAGAAGAGTACATCCCCTTTCTCCGGATGGCCGAATTGAGGATGGCATCAAAAAGGAAAGAAAAATTCTCAGTGATATCAGGGAAAAATCGGATTATGTCATCGATACGTCCAATCTTCTTACGAGGGAATTGAAGGAGGAACTGGAGAGAATCTTTGTGCAGAACGAAGAGTATAATAGCCTGATGGTTACAATTCTTTCCTTTGGATTCAAGCATGGAATTCCTGCAGATGCTGATCTGGTATTTGATGTCAGGTTTCTGCCGAATCCGTTTTATATTGACGAATTGAAATATAAAACAGGAAATGATAAGGAAGTACAGGATTATGTGATGAGCTTTCCTGAGGCACACAGTTTTATTGACAAGCTGGTAGATATGATAGAATTTCTGATTCCGAATTATGTAAAAGAAGGTAAGTACCAGCTTATAATCGGAATAGGGTGTACCGGGGGAAAGCACAGAAGTGTGACGCTTGCAAATGAACTGTATAAGCGCATGAAGAATCAGGGAGACTATGGCCTTAAAATTGATCACCGTGATGTGGGACAAGGCGTATAGACAGACAGATAAATAAGGATGTGATGCTGACATGTCATTTTCATTAAATGTGAAAGAAGAATTGGAGAAAGTGATTCCAAACTCCAGGCACTGTCAGGTGGCAGAGCTGGCAGCAATCATTCATTTTGGATGTAAAATAGGAATGAACAACGGAAGCCCTGAGAAAGTTACGATAATTTCCGAAAATTCATCTGTTTCCAGAAAATACTTTACATTATTGAAAAAAACATTTATTATTAATGGGATTGCTGAAAAGATACTTCAAGCTGTTAAGGTATTGGATGAAAGTGGTCATTTACATTCACTTGCGGAGGAAGTTAACCCTGTTTTGTTGAAGAATAGTTGCTGCAGGCGATCCTTTCTGCGGGGAGCATTTTTATGCCTGGGTTCTATGAGTGACCCAAACAAGGGATATCATCTGGAATTTGTATGTGAATATGAGGCATGGGCCGAGCAAATCAGGCAGATGATCGGAAGCTTTGACATTGAGGCAAGGATTATCAGACGCAAGAAATATTATGTGGTTTATTTAAAAGAAGGCGCAGGAATTGTTGATCTTCTGAATGTGATGGGGGCGCATCGCTGTCTGATGCAGCTTGAAACCCTTCGGGTTGAAAAGGAGGTTCGAAATTCCATTAACCGTCAGGTTAATTGTGAAGCGGCCAATATTACCAAGACAGTAAATGCAGCAAATAAGCAGATTGAAGACATTAAGCTTTTACAGAAGCATTACGGATTATCAAACCTTCCGGAAAATCTTCGTCAGATGGCAGAGATCAGGCTGGAGCATCCGGAGAGCTCACTTCAGGAACTAGGGGGGTTCCTCAATCCACCGGTAGGTAAATCCGGTGTAAATCATAGATTGCGTAAACTCAGCGAGATGGCTGAAAAGATCAGAGCGTAAAGGAGGAGAATATTATGATGGAAAAGTCGATTAAGATCCAACTGACCGGAGGACTTGAGGCAAGGCCGGTAGCCATGCTTGTACAAGTGGCAAGCCAGTATGAGAGTTCTGTTTATATTGAGGCAGAGGGGAAAAAAGTGAATGCAAAGAGCATTATGGGGATGATGAGTCTTGCACTTGGAACAGGGGAATCCGTAAAAGTGATTGCGAATGGAAATGATGAACAGGCAGCAATTGACAGCATTGAGGAATATTTAAGTGGAAAGAAACAGCAGGGCTGATAAGTGAATTAGAGTGGGGCAAAGCGAAAGCTTTGCCCTTTTTGCGCAAAAGGGAGAAAGATACAAAATGGAAAAGAAGAAAATGCTCTTCGTCTACAATCCGAGGGCGGGGAAGGCGCAGATCAGAAGTAATCTGCTCGATATTATTGATATTTTTACAAAAGCAGGATTTGAAGTTACTGCTTATCCAACTCAGGCAAAAGGAGATGGTCTTACAGCAGTTACACAGAGAAGACTGGGCTTTTATGATATTATTGTGTGCAGTGGAGGAGACGGAACATTAGATGAGGTGGTCACCGGAATGATGCAGTGCGACAAAAGACTTCCTATCGGGTATGTTCCTGCAGGAAGTACAAATGATTTTGCCAATAGCCTTCAAATTCCCAAAAATATGATTGACGCTGCACATGCAATCGTGAATGGCCGGACTTTTAGTTGTGATATTGGCGGCTTTAATGATGATGTCTTTGTATATATTGCGGCATTCGGTCTCTTTACGGAGGTTTCCTATGAGACAAGACAGGATGTCAAGAATATACTCGGACATATGGCATATGTGCTGGAGGGGATGAAGCGGCTATCCGGAATTAAATCCTATCCGATGCGGGTAGAGCATGACGGACAGATTCTGGAAGGAGATTTCATTTTTGGTATGATCACAAACTCCCTTTCTGTAGGGGGATTTAAGAGAATTACCGGGAAATATGTCCAGCTGGATGACGGGGAATTTGAGGTGACCCTAATCAAGAGACCAGCAAATCCGGTGGAACTGAACACCATCATGGCAGCACTTCTTAACAGAAATATTAATACTGATCTTATGTATTGCTTTAAAACGTCTGCGCTGAAGGCAACAGCTGAGGAAGAAATAGCTTGGACGTTGGACGGCGAGTATGGAGGAAAGCATCAGGAGATTAGTATTCAAGTATTTAAACAGGCACTGCAGATCCGTGTACCTAATTAGAAAAATTCTTCTGAAAACATCTTTTCCGAGAATATGTTTGCGTAAGGACGAGCTTTGGGGTATAATAGGGGCGGTAGTGAATTTCCGGTCTTGACCGGTCAAAATAATATCATTAAGAAAGGTGGTAAAAATAATGCCATTAGTTACAACCACAGAAATGTTTAAGAAGGCATACGATGGCGGCTATGCAATCGGTGCATTCAACGTAAACAACATGGAGATCGTTCAGGGTATTACTGAGGCAGCAGGCGAGCTTAACAGCCCTGTTATTCTTCAGGTTTCCAAGGGAGCGCGTGCTTATGCTAACCATACCTATCTGGTTAAGTTAGTGGAGGCAGCTGTAGAAGAGAATCCTCAGATTCCGATCGCTCTTCACTTAGACCATGGCGACAGCTTTGAACTGTGCAAATCCTGTATTGACGGAGGATTTACTTCCGTTATGATCGATGCATCGTCCAAGTCCTTCGAGGACAATATTGCACTCACCAAGCAGGTTGTAGAATATGCACATGCACATGGTGTAGTAGTTGAGGCAGAGCTTGGAACATTAGCCGGTGTAGAGGATGAAGTAGTAGTAGAATCCGGTAAGGAAATGTACACCCGTCCCGAAGAAGTTGAAGAGTTTGTTGACAGAACAGGCTGTGACTCTCTCGCAATTGCTATCGGTACTTCCCATGGAGCTTACAAGTTCACGGCAGCTCAGTGTACCAGAAACGCTGAAGGTATCTTAGTTCCCCCTCCGCTTCGTTTCGACGTATTGGAGGAGTGCATTAAGCGTCTTCCCGGTTTCCCTATCGTTCTTCATGGTTCATCTTCCGTTCCTCAGGAATTTGTGAAGATGGTAAATCAGTATGGCGGTAATATGCCTGATGCAGTAGGTATTCCGGAAGAGCAGCTCCGTAAGGCAGCACAGCTTGCAGTATGTAAGATCAACATCGACTCTGATATTCGTCTTGCAATGACAGGTAATATCCGCAAGTACTTTGCAGAGCATCCGGATCACTTTGATCCTCGTCAGTACTTAAAGCCCGCTCGTCAGGCTGTTAAGGACATGGTTGCTCACAAGATCGTGAACGTACTTGGTTCTGACGGTAAGGCTTAAGAATAACAGAATGATGAATCAATAATAAAAGGTGGTTTCTGAAGAGAAGCCACCTTTTTTCACCATAAAAGGGAGGATGCCAAGTAAACTGTGTTTACTTGGCATTTATTATGAAAAAGTTATTAATAAATCAATTACTTTGAAATTGGCAATTACATTTCTGTATCTTATGTTGTTAGTATAAAGGACAGAAATGTCTAAAGAATGTTATACCAATTAAGATTTTTTAAATTAAATATGAACAAAATATGAACGGACTAGTACTCTGGTACTAGAAAATCCTAAAATTTGTCCGGTTCAGGATAGTCTACACCGAAGGTTTCAACGGTAACACTCTTTATTCTCTGATCCTCTAAGGGCCTGTCCATGTAGTCAGTTGCTGTTTCTGCGATTTTGTTCACAACATCCATTCCTTCGATAACTTTTCCAAAAGCAGCGTAAGAGCCATCCAAATGAGGAGAGGTCTTGTGCATGATAAAGAACTGGGAACCGGCAGAGTTGGGAGCCATGCTTCTTGCCATGGAAAGTACGCCCTCTGTGTGCTTGAGGTTATTTTCCACGCCGTTCTGAGAAAACTCCCCTTTAATACTGTAGCCGGGGCCGCCGCAGCCGGTACCTTCCGGATCTCCTCCCTGAATCATAAAACCGCGGATAACACGGTGAAAGATCAGACCGTCATAAAAGTTTTTGTTGATCAAACTGATAAAATTGTTTACGGAGATTGGAGCAATTTCAGGATAAAGCTCGGCTTTCATGACACCTCCGTCTTCCATTGTAAATGTAACAACAGGATTCTGAGCCATGGTGATTACTTCCTTTCTTTTCATTTATAATATACCGTATTATAATAATAAGGCTATAATCATTTTATAGGAAGTAATCGGAATTGACAATGATGAAATACATTCTGTTTCTGCTAACTGAATATTATTATGAGATTGCCTGTCTGCGCCGGAAGGAGATTTTGGAAAGAGCAGGGGCGGGCGGGGCTGTAGTTACACTGCAGAAGCTGAATCTGTGTAGTGTAGAAGAAGCATGCAAAAGACTTTCTGCAAAAGAAAATATTTCTCTGGGAGAAATACTGGCTTTGACGGATGATCCTCTCTGCCTGCAACAGCTTTTGGATAAAGGATGTTTTGCCATTGCAATTTACCACGAAATGAATGCAGATCAGGTTTTTTCCGGAGCCAGATATGCGGTGGAGGATATTTTTTCATTGGAATACCGATCCTATGAAGAAGCCTTCTGCCGGCTTGCAGGTCTTCCTTGGAGTATTCTTAAGACAGAAAGACTGTGGGTCAGGGAAAGCATGGTATCTGACGTGGAGGATTTTTACAGGATTTATCAGGATCCTTCGATCACTTATTACATGGAGGATCTGTTTCCTGAAAAGGAATCTGAAATAGCCTATATGAAATCGTATATTGAACAGATTTATGGCTTCTATGGATTTGGACTTTGGACCGTTATTCTCAAGGAGAGTGGGGAGGTTATCGGCAGAGCGGGCCTTAGTGTGAGAGAGGGATATGAGATTCCGGAGTTGGGTTTTGTGATCGATGTGCCTCATCAGAAAAAAGGTTATGCTCATGAGGTGTGTGAAGCGATTCTGCAATATGCGAGGGAAGAGCTTGCATTTGAAGAGGTACAGGCTCTTGTGGATGAAAAAAATGAAAACTCTTTGCGACTGTTGAAAAAACTGGGGTTTGTATTTGACCGCGATGTAATCGAATCTGACCGTCATTACAAACTGTTTATAAAAAAATTGTAAAAAAAAGATTGACAGATGAGAATCAGGATGATATCATGCAATACATAAAGCAAAGGCGCTATGGGAAAACCGTAGTGCCTTTTTATTTTAATAAGTTAGAAGAAGCGAAGCAAAGGGGCTTGATAAGGGACAAGAGCCGTTTGCATTCGCTTTTTTTAATTTCATGATGAGGAGGAAAAGTATTATGACAGAAGAAATTATGAGTGCTGTAAGTGGTCAAGTATTTGCTGTCTGGTTCCTAATCGGTGCAGCGCTGGTGTTCTGGATGCAGGCCGGATTTGCTATGGTAGAGACCGGTTTTACCAGAGCAAAGAATGCAGGTAACATCCTGATGAAAAATCTGATGGACTTCTGTATCGGTACAGTTGTTTTCATTCTGATTGGCTTCAGCTTATTACTTGGAGAAGACTTAGTAGGTTTTATCGGAAAACCCGGATTTGACATTTTTACAAGCTACGAGAGCTTTGACTGGTCGAGCTTTGTATTTAATCTGGTGTTCTGTGCAACTACCGCAACAATTGTTTCCGGTGCAATGGCAGAGAGAACAAAGTTTTTATCCTACTGTGTTTATTCCGCAATTATTTCCGCTTTGATCTATCCTATTGAAGCTCACTGGATCTGGGGTGGCGGCTGGCTGGCACAGTTAGGCTTCCATGATTTTGCCGGTTCTTGTGCGATCCACATGGTTGGTGGTATTTCTGCATTGATTGGTGCAAAACTTTTAGGACCTCGTATCGGTAAGTTTGTAACTGACAAAAATGGAAAAGTTACCAAGGTAAATGCTTTTCCCGGACATAATCTTCCTATCGGATGTCTTGGTGTGTTTATTCTGTGGCTTGGCTGGTATGGATTTAACGGTGCTGCCTGTACAAGTGTGGAACAGTTAGGATCGGTATTTCTGACAACGACTGTTGCACCTGCAATTGCTACAGTAGTATGTATGGTATTTACATGGGTAAAATATGGTAAGCCTGATGTTTCCATGTGCCTGAACGCTTCCCTGGCAGGGCTTGTTGCTATCACAGCACCCTGTGATGTGACAGATGTAACCGGTGCAATCATTATCGGTGCGGTTGCCGGTGTGTTGGTAGTATTTGGTGTATGGCTTCTTGATTATAAGCTTCATATTGATGATCCTGTAGGTGCGGTAGCGGTTCACTGCTTAAATGGTATCTGGGGTACAATTGCAGTTGGACTCTTTGCAACACCTTCAGCTCCCGGAAATGACTCAGTTATAGGTCTTTTCTACGGCGGTGGATTCCAGTTACTGGGAATTCAGTTCCTTGGCTTTGTAACTGTAGCTGCATGGACAGCAGTTACCATTACCATTACTTTCCTGATTATTAAGGCAACAGCAGGTCTTCGTGTTTCCGAGGAAGAAGAAATTGTAGGACTTGATTCCTGTGAGCATGGCTTGACCTCTGCATATGCTGGCTTCAGCATTATGGATATTTCCAACACAATGACCATGGATGTTAATGAAAACACTGACCTTGGAACAGATGATTATACAGAAGCTTCTGAAGTACAGAGGGATGCAGCTGTCAAGGTGGTTGCAGCGCCTTCTGCAGCAACCGGAATCTACAAGGTGGTTGTGGTTGCAAAGCTGTCCAGATACGATCATTTGAAGAAGGCCATGAACGATCTGGGTGTAACCGGTATGACAGTGACGCAGGTTATGGGTTGTGGTATTCAGAAGGGTGCCGGCGAAATGTATCGTGGTGTTGAGGTTGATGCGACTCTGCTTCCCAAGGTTAAGGTCGAGGTTGTTGTCAGCAAGATCCCTGTTGAATCCGTTATCGAGGCTGCGAAGAAGGCTCTTTATACGGGACATATCGGAGATGGTAAGATCTTTGTATACAACGTAGACAAGGTTGTGAAGGTCCGTACAGGAGAAGAGGATTTTGCAGCATTACAGGATGTAGAATAAATAGCCTTTATCTAATCCCTTAGTGTATATATATTAAGTGAACCCCCGGGTGCTTCCACCGCCCGGGGGTTTGCGCGTTATCGGTCAGCAGAGAGAACTCCTTACCTGTATAGAACATCCTAAAAATGCCAATATTAAATAGTAAAAACATAAAAGATTGGAAAGGCAAAGGATTATGGATCAAAAAAAGGAGTTTACAGGAACATCAATGATTGTCGGTGTGATTCTGGCTGTTTTATTTGGCGGTGCAAACGCCTATCTTGGATTGAGAGTAGGTATGACGGTGTCAGCTTCGATTCCGGCTGCAGTAATATCCATGGGTATTATTCGCAAAATCCTGCGCAAGGATTCTATACTGGAAAACAATATGGTTCAAACCATTGGATCGGCTGGTGAGTCTCTCGCTGCCGGTTCTATTTTTACCATGCCGGTCCTTTTTATGTGGGCGGCGGAAGGCGGAACACAAATGCCGTCATTATGGGAAATGACGTTAATTGCACTTTGTGGCGGTGTTCTGGGGGTATTGTTTATGGTACCCCTCCGAAGAGCATTGATCGTCAAGGAACACGAAACGCTGCCCTATCCGGAAGGAACGGCCTGTGCGGAAGTGCTTCAGGCAGGAGAGAAGGGCGGAGCATCTGCCGGAATTGTATTTTCCGGGCTCGGTATTGCAGCAGGGTACAAGTTTCTGACAGATGGACTGAAGCTGTTTCCCAGTGAGGTAGATTTTCAATGGAAACGCTATCAAGGAGCCGGTTTTGGAATAGATGTTCTTCCTGCACTTGCAGGAGTGGGCTTTATCTGTGGGCCCAGGATTGCTTCCTACATGCTTTCGGGCGGCGTGGTGGGATGGCTGGTGCTTATGCCACTGATTGCATTGTTTGGCGGGGATAATATGATTTATCCGGGAGAGATAAGAATTAGTCAGATGGGCACATGGGAGATCTGGGGCAACTATATCAGATACATCGGAGCGGGAGCAGTGCTTGCAGGTGGGGTGATCAGTCTGATAAAATCCTTACCGTTAATTGTCAGAACCTTCCATAATGCAGTGAAAGGTTTCAGCTTTAAAGCCAGCGGAACTTCCAGAGAAGAGATGGATCTGCCCATTGCCTTTGTGCTTCTCGGGACAGGAGCTATCGCTGTCTTTATGTGGCTGCTGCCGATGATTCCCGTGAACCTGCTGGGTGCACTCATTATTGTAGTTTTCGGTTTTTTCTTTGCAACTGTTTCCTCCAGAATGGTAGGGCTTGTGGGAAGCAGCAATAATCCGGTGTCCGGTATGGCAATAGCAACACTATTGATTGCAACAATAATTCTGCGAAAAACAGGAAACGGAGATAAAAGCGGTATGGTCGCTGCAATTACTATTGGCTCCATTATCTGTGTCATTGCAGCAATGGCAGGTGATGTGTCGCAGGATTTAAAGACAGGATTCCTGGTCGGAGCAACCCCTATGAAACAGCAGATTGGAGAGCTTTTCGGTGCGCTGGTATCTGCAATTGCCATCGGCGGTGTGCTTTACCTTCTCAACCGAGCGTGGGGGTATGGATCCTCTGAGCTTCCGGCGCCGCAGGCAACATTGATGAAGATGGTGGTTGAAGGGGTTATGGGAGGGAACCTGCCATGGACACTTGTGCTTGGTGGGATAGGAATTGCCATTGTAATTGAAATCTTAAGGATACCGGTGCTGCCGTTTGCAGTCGGACTGTATCTGCCGATTCACCTAAGCACGCCTATTATGGCAGGGGGACTGATCAGACTTTATGTAGAAAAGCAAAAAAATATCAGTGAAAAGGATAGAAAGACAGAAATTGAAAACGGGACGCTATATACCTCCGGGCTGATTGCGGGAGAGGGACTGGTGGGAATTCTGCTTGCAATATCTGCAATCGTAAAGGTGGAAGGAAAACCTCTGGCAGACTGGCTGGATTTGTCTGAAAGAATCAATATCGGAAATATTGGTGGGTTATCTTTCTTTACAGTTTTGGTCTTATCAATTATAATCTTTTGTAAAAGGAAAAAAGCATAATTTGTCAATATAAATGATTTCAGCTTTTCCAAGGAGGAAGTAAAATGAGCAAGGGTAAGTATTATATTACGACGGCGATTGCCTATACTTCGGGTAAGCCCCATATCGGCAACAGCTATGAAATCGTGCTGGCAGACAGTATTGCCAGATTTAAGAGGAAAGACGGCTACGACGTTTTCTTTCAGACAGGGACAGATGAACACGGGCAGAAAATAGAGCTGAAGGCTCAGGAGGCAGGGGTTACTCCTAAGGAATTTGTCGATAAAGTAGCAGGTACCATTAAAGATTTGTGGAATCTGATGGATACCTCTTACGATCATTTTATCCGTACAACAGACGATTACCATGAAAAACAGGTACAGAAAATCTTTAAAAAGCTTTATGACCAGGGAGATATTTACAAAGGCTCCTATGAAGGAATGTATTGTACCCCTTGCGAGTCCTTCTGGACAGAATCCCAGCTGGTGGACGGAAAGTGCCCTGACTGCGGAAGAGAAGTAAAGCCGGCACAGGAGGAGGCATATTTCTTTAAAATGAGTAAATATGCCGATAAATTAATTGAGCATATTAATACACATCCGGAATTTATTCAGCCGGTATCGCGTAAGAATGAAATGATGAATAATTTCCTCCTGCCGGGATTGCAGGATCTTTGTGTATCCAGATCTTCCTTTAAATGGGGAATTCCGGTGGATTTTGATCAAAAGCATGTGGTTTATGTATGGCTGGATGCATTGACAAATTATATCACCGGTATCGGATACGATTGCGATGGAAACAGTTCGCAACAGTACCATAAACTATGGCCTGCGGATCTTCACCTGATCGGAAAGGATATTATCCGATTCCACACAATTTACTGGCCCATTTTTCTGATGGCTCTGGGTGAGCCTCTACCGAGGCAGGTATTTGGCCATCCATGGCTTTTGCAGGGGGATGGAAAGATGAGTAAGTCCAAAGGGAATGTTATTTACGCAGATGATCTGGTAAATTTCTTTGGTGTGGATGCAGTCCGCTACTTTGTGCTTCATGAGATGCCTTTTGAGAATGACGGAACGATTTCCTGGGAATTGCTGGTAGAGAGAATAAACTCCGATCTTGCAAATACACTGGGAAATCTGGTGAACAGAACGATCTCTATGAGTAATAAGTACTTTGACGGCATTGTGGCAGATAAAGGATGTGCAGAAGCGGTTGATGATGAGTTAAAAGCCGTGGCAACAGGAGCTTATGCAAAGGTTGCAGCCAAGATGGATGAACTGCGTGTTGCAGATGCCTTGACGGAGATCTTTACATTGTTCAAGCGCTGCAATAAATACATTGATGAGACAGAACCGTGGGTACTTGCAAAGGAGGAAGCAAAGAAGGATCGCCTAGCTACCGTGCTTTACAATCTGGTTGAGAGCATTGTGATCGGCGCATCACTTCTGGAACCTTATATGCCTTCTACGGCAAAGAAAATTGCCGGGCAGTTAAGTACACAGCTTCGCAGCTTTGATGAGCTTGGGTGCTTTGGAAAATATCCTTCTGGAAATAAGGTAACGCAGAAGCCCGAAATCCTGTTCGCAAGGCTGGATGCAAAAGAGGTCGTGGAAAAAGCAGAGGCAATGTTTGCCGAAAGAAAAGCAGCGGCGGATACTGCCGGTGGAGCGGCTGAAGAAGCGCAGGATGTGATTGATATAGAACCGAAGGAAGAAATTACTTATGAGCTGTTTGATAAAATGCAGTTTCAGGTAGGCGAGATCATTGCCTGCGAGGAGGTGCCGAAATCCAAAAAACTGCTATGCTCCCAGGTTCGTATTGGCAGCCAGGTCAAACAGATTGTTTCCGGCATTAAGCAGTATTACAGTGCAGAAGAGATGGTTGGCAAAAAAGTAATGGTACTGGTGAATTTAAAACCTGCCAAACTGGCAGGAGTGCTTTCTGAGGGAATGCTGCTCTGTGCAGAGGATGCAGAGGGAAATCTGGCACTTGTTACACCGGAAAAGGATATGCCTGCGGGGGCGCAGATCTGTTAATAGGTGTAGTGGCGGGAGGTTACAATGGTTAAAAAAGAAGAATTTACATTTGATTCCAGAGACGGGAAGACAAAGCTCCATGCAGTCAGATGGGTGCCGGAAGGGAAAGTGATCTGCATTCTTCAGATTATTCATGGCATGGCGGAATACATTGAAAGATATGAGCCGCTGGCACAGTTCCTTGGAGAGAAGGGGATACTGGTTACCGGTGATGATCATTTGGGACATGGGAAGAGTGTGGAACCGGAGGGGACTTATGGATATTTCTGTGAGCAGGATCCGGCAACAGTTGTGGTCAGGGATGTGCATCGTCTGAAAAAAATGACACAGGAGGACTATCCCGGCATTCCCTATGTGATCCTTGGACACAGCATGGGTTCCTTTATCCTCAGAAATTATCTTTTCAGATATGGAACCGGAATTGAAGGCGCAATCATTTGCGGAACGGGTTCAAAGCCACAGGCACTCGTAAAATTCTGTAAAATATTTGCGGCGCTGCAGGGAGCCTTCCTTGGCGATAAGCATGTGGCAAAGCTGCTTGACAAGCTTGCTTTTGGAAACTACAACAGCAGGATACCGGATGCAAAAACGGGAAGTGACTGGCTGTGCACAGAAGAACAGATAGTAGATAACTATGTAAAGGATGAGCTGTGTGGTTTTATCTTTACCGTGAATGGCTTTAAAACGCTGTTTGAACTTTTGAACCGCTTAAACAAGACAGAGAATTTATGCAGGATGCCGAAAGAACTTCCGGTGCTTTTTATTGCAGGTGACATGGATCCGGTAGGAGATTACGGAAAAGGTGTCAGAAAGGCCTATGAGGACTTTATGAGCATCGGTATGGAGAGAATTTCCCTTAAGCTCTATCCCGGCGGAAGGCATGAAATTCTGAATGAAAAGAATAAACAGCAGGTTTATGAGGACATTTATCCTTGGATTATGGAAAGAGCCCGGGAATACAGACTCTAGAAATGTGGAAAAGAGGATCTTGTTTATGAAGAAATGGATGATATCGGCGGTTGCCGTTTTCGCAGCATTGATGCTGTTTCCTATGCCGGCTTTGGCAGCGAATCAGAAGATGGAAACGGAAAATACTTCGGGGATCATTGACCAGATGAAACAGCTCCTTAAGGCAGCCCTTAAGAATTTTGATGAGGAGACGATAGGCGAAATTATTTCCTTCGTAAAAGAAAAAGAAGAGCAAGGGATGCTTGATTCAGAGGAAAATCTGCAAAGTGTGATTGAGGAGGGGGAGGAAAAGTTTCAGGTCGCGATTGATAAAGATTCTGCAAGAAAGCTTGTTGCGACTATGGAAAAACTGGAAAAAATGGGATTTTCCATGGAATACATAATCGAAAAAGCAGAAAATCTGTATGAGGAACACGGGGCGGATTTTGTGGATCATATTGATGAGATTGTAACCGGTGCAGTAAAAAATGCTGCCGGTAATGTGGCGAACAGTTTTATTGAAGGAATTAAGAGCTCAGTAAAGAACTTTTTCCAGAATTTGTTTCGATAATTGCCTGTTAGCATAGAATAAAAAAAGAATATCCCAGCAAATAATAAGTATAGCATGCATAACTTAAAAGAAATGGCAACAGGAGGCTGTTATATGAAAATTGCATTTTACGGGACCAAACCGTATGACAGGATCTGGTTTGAACCGATGGGAAAAGAATATGGCTTTGATATTCATTTTATTGAGGCGGCATGTAATCGGGAGACGATATTCATGGCAAAGGGCTATGATGCAATCTGCATTTTTGTCAACGATTATGTGGATGCGGAAATGATTAATGCGCTTTATGAAATGAGTGTCAAGGCTATTTTATTGCGCAGTGCAGGCTATAATAATGTGGATGTAAAAGCTGCTGAGGATAAAATAATCATTATGCGGGTGCCAAGCTATTCTCCTGAGGCAGTAGCTGAGTTTTCCATGGCACTTTTGCTTACAGTGAATCGCCTGACACATAAGGCATACAACAGAACCAGAGACTTTAATATGAGTCTGAATGGATTGATGGGTATGGATCTGTATGAAAAAACAGCTGGCGTGATTGGAACAGGAAAGATCGGGCAGGCCATGATACGGATTCTCAATGGCTTTCAAATGCATGTGCTTTGCTATGATCCCTTCCCGGTTGAAGGGCTGGAAGCAGAATATGTATCTTTAGAAGAAATTTTCAAGTATTCGGATGTGATCACTCTCCACTGTCCCCTTACATCGGATACAAAGCATATCATCAATAAAGAGACAATTGCCAAGATGAAGAATGGGGTTTTCCTGATCAATACTTCAAGAGGGGCATTGATTGATACGGAAGCATTGATTGAGGCAATGCTACAAAATAAATTTGGCGGTGTGGGTCTTGATGTATATGAGGAGGAAGAAGGAGTTTTTTATGAGGACCGTTCCGGTGATATTGTCAAGGATGACAATCTTGCCCGCCTTCTTACCTTTCCCAATGTCCTGGTAACCTCCCATATGGGGTTCTTTACAAGAGAAGCCATGCAGGCGATTGCACTCACCACTCTGGAAAATGCATATGCGTTGGAAAACGGTCTTCCCCTTGTAAATCAGGTGGGCCGGGAAGCGGATCTGCAGTAAAGGAATTCTCGTAAAAAGGAGAGCTTTGATTGTAAAAAGAAACGGACTCTGCTATAATAAAGTATTAATAATGCATGAGGGGGATAATGCAATGGACACGGATATGTCATTTGAGATCCGATTCGCTGATCAGGACGAGTGGGAGGATGCCATGGAACTTGCATGGAAAACCTTTCTGGAGTTTGAGGCGCAGGATTATCCACCGGAGGGAATCAGAAATTTTGAAGATTTTATTACCGATGAATCGCTAAAGCGGTTGTTTCTCCAGGGGAATTACCAGATGCTGACTGCTTATGAGAGTCAGAAACTGGTAGGTATGATAACCCTGCGGAATCAGATGCATATTTCTCTGCTCTTTGTAGATAAGGATTATCACAGATGCGGAATAGGCAGGATGCTGGTCAGAAGAATGGCGTCCTATGTAAGGGATGAACTTGGAAAACAGCGCATGACAGTAAATGCATCACCTTATGGAGTCCCCTTTTATCATCGGGTAGGGTTCAGGGATCTTGGACCGGAGAAACAACAGGATGGAATTATATATACTCCCATGGAGTATCTGTTATAGACAGAGGAGAAATCTATGGAATATATTCACAGTAAGGATATTTTTTTGCTGATTAGGGACACCTTAAAGCTTGTGGACAGGCAGGCGATGGATCATGGCTCAAGAGTGGCATATCTTCTGTACAAAATGCTGGAGTGCCGCGGCGGTTATGAAAAATTTGAACTGGCTGATTTTGTTTTTCTTGCATCTCTGCATGATATCGGTGCTTACCGGACGGACAAGCTTAAGGATATTGTACAGTATGATTGTAAAGAGTCGCGTCCTCATGCTGCTTATGGCTATCTGGTCTTTAAGTACCTGTCCCCTTTAAGTGAACTGGCGTCAATTATTCTTTATCATCATACGGATTATTTACGGCTTCAGGAAATGGATTATGAATATAAGGATATTGCGGCGTTTCTCGGGTTTGCTGAGAAGGTGGATATCTTTTCCGGAGCGCTGAAAGATGCCTTTGACATCCAGATGTTCAAAAAACAGGAAGGGGCAGTGATCAGTCCGGAAGCCTTAGAATTGTATGAACAAGCTGTAAGTAAATACGATATTCTTCGCAAGGTGAAGAGCGGTGAATACAAAGAAGAACTGGATGATATTATTGAATATATGATATTCACCAACGAGGATAAGAAAAAATATCTGGAAATGCTTATGTATTGTCAGGGCTTCAGAAGTGAGAAATCCGTGGTAGATACAGTGACCTGTATGTGTATTGCCGAAATGCTGGGACAAATGGTAAGACTGACAGACACGGAGAGGGAGATGCTTTACTATGGTGCACTTCTGCATGACATTGGTATGATGTCGATCCCGGAAGAAATTATCAATGCACCCAGAAAGCTGACGGCGGAGGAATACAGTAAAGTTAAGACACACGTGCATCTTGCGGAAAAAGTCCTGAGTAACAGGATGGCAGCGGAAATAGTAGAAATTGTTGCAGCCCATCACGAACGTTGTGACGGAAGCGGATATCCCAGAGGACTGCGGGAAACCCAGATGAGCCATAATCAGGAGATTCTGCAGTTGGCTGATACGGTAACAGCGCTTCTGGGAGAGCGCAGCTACAGAAAGGAACTTCGTAAGGAAGATATCATTTCCATCATAAAGGTGGGAGCAGCAGAAGGAAAATATAACAAAGTGATTGTCAAGGCTCTTTTGGAGAACTATGACGAGATCATGAAGAAGGTTAAGAACCGCTCGGATGAAATTATGGGCATCTACAGGAAGCTGAACCAGCAATATGACAAATATCAGTTAAATTGCAGACAGTAATCAATATCATAAAGAAAGAATTAAGAAGGAAGAGACAAAATGGGAAGATTATTTAATCTGGATAATCCTGTGATGAATGCATTAAATAAACTGGCAGATTTGATTATCCTAAATTTTTTAACAATGATCTGTTGTATTCCGATTTTTACGATCGGTGCATCTGCGACAGCCCTTCATTATGTGGCATTAAAGATCGTCAGAGATGAGGAAACCTACATAATAAAAGGATTCTTTAAATCTTTTCGGCAGAACTTCAAGCAGGCAACGATCATGTGGATCATCATGTTGCTTGCGTTGGCTGTGTTAATAGGAGATTTTGTGATAATCAGCAAATCGGGAATTGCATTTCCTTCATGGATCAGGGTCGCATTGATTGCAATTGGGATTTTATTTGTTTTTGCGATAATGCATGCATTTCCGATGCTGGCTAAATTTGACAATACAATACGAGGAACCTTTAAGAATTCACTGTATATGGGAATTCTGAGTCTTCCCAAGACGATTCTTATGATGGTGTGCTGGGTGATTCCGGCGGTTATTGCAATCTATGTATATCAGGCACTTCCGATCGTTATCATGCTTGGTATTTCGGGACCGGCATTCCTGAATGCACTGCTTTACAACAAAACCTTTAAGCGCTTTGAACCGCAGGAAGAGGTGGCAAGCGATGAGGACTGGACGGTTCCTGTGGAGGAAACAGAAGAAGTTCCCGGCGATGGCAAGGATGCACAAGACTTTCCGGAAGAAAAGGAAAATGGTGAGCAGTTGTAATAATCGGCTTGAGGGGAAATAGTGCGGAGAACAAAGGATGAAGAAAAAGGGTAAAACAAATGCGCTGCGGTGGATGATTCTGATTGTTATTTTGCTGATAGTGGTTTTGTATATGTTTTTCAATTTTTCAGTCAGAATTAAGAATGAAGCGGAGGAAACAGTTCGAAGTGAACTTGTGGATGCCGCTGAAAAAAGTGCTGTCCAGATCAGTGCAAAGATACAGCGAGTAAGTGTTGCCGGGGAAGTCATAGCACAGGTTCTGAAGGATCTGTCTGCAAATGATGAAGAAGATATAGGCAGATATATGCTGGCAGTCGCGGAAAAGACAGGCGCGTATGAGGCAGTCTTTTATGAGAAAGATAAAGATGGTATCGATCAAAATGAAACTCACATCGAGCTATCCGGTAAACAATATTTTTCATTTGTAAACGGTTTGACAGAGGAAACACAGTATACTTATCTGAAAGACGATGAACTGACAGGGCAAGCGGCTATGCTTTTCCTTGTGCCGGTGCCGGATAGGGAAGCAGCGCTACTTTTGTTTTATGCTTTTGATAATTTCAAAGAGCTTTTAGAGGAGGATTCGGAATATGGGAGAACGGCAGCGATTGCAATTTCGGATGCCGGGGGCAATATTCTGGAGCATAACGATTCTTCCAGCAATTATTTAAGCAGCGGAAATCTGTGGACCTATGTGGGAGAGGAGTATGGCAGGCAGATTGGAGAAATGAAGTTCAATATGCAGAAGAACAACTCCGGTTTTTGCGTTATGGAGGCTGACGGAGAGGAGAAGACTCTGATCTATATACCCATCGGAATAAATGATTGGACTTTTGTCGTCGGCGTGGATCAGAATTATGTGAAGCAAAGGACCAGTCGCTCGATTCGGAAAACCAGTATCATGCTTTATCAGCTTTTGGGAGTTGCTTTATTGTTTGCTGCGGCTTTTGGGGGCACACATATTTTCACCAGGTTAAAGAACGAAGAAAAGCGTAAAGCCCTCCAGGAAAAGGCTGACACTGATCTGCTCACCGGCTTATACAATAAGCTGGCAACAGAACGAAAGATTAAAGAATATATGAGAGAAAATCCGAAATCGCTGGCCATGATGTTTGTCCTGGATATTGATAATTTTAAGAAGATAAATGACACAATGGGACATGCTTTCGGAGATGAGGTGCTGAGCGATCTCGGAAAACGTATCAGCGCAAACTTCCGGGTATCAGATATTATCGGGCGTACCGGCGGAGATGAATTCATCATTTTTCTCAAGGCACTTAAGGATGATTCCAATACCTTGAGAGAGGCTCAGAAGCTTGTCAATTTCTTTAAAAATTTTCAGGTGGGAGAATATGTGAAATATTCTGCGACAGCAAGTATCGGAGCGGCGGTATTTCCGGCAGACGGAGCAGATTTTGATACACTCTATAAGGCGGCGGATCAGGCGCTGTATAAAGCGAAAAAACGTGGGAAGAATCAGCTTGCATTTTATGATGACAGGGACCAGAAAGTATGATTGTACAAAGTGCCTATTGATGCAGTGCTTTTATTAGTCAAGTTGTCAGTCGAAATGAAAAAGGTAATTCTTTATAAGCATTTTTTACAATGTACAGTAAAATCTTTGTGGAATAGTGGCATAGTAAAAAATAGAAAACTCATGTATACTAGATTCAGACTTGATTACGAACCAATTAATTTAAGGAGGCAAATGAAATGGCAAGTTTATCTTTAAAGAATATCTGCAAAGTATATCCTAACGGATTTGAAGCAGTAAAGGATTTCAATCTTGAAATTCAGGATCAGGAATTCATCATCTTCGTAGGACCTTCAGGATGTGGTAAATCTACTACTCTTCGTATGATCGCTGGTCTGGAAGATATTTCTTCCGGTGAATTAAAGATTGGTGACAGAGTGGTTAATGATGTTGAACCTAAGGACAGAGATATCGCGATGGTATTCCAGAACTACGCTCTGTATCCTCATATGTCTGTGTATGACAACATGGCTTTCGGTCTTAAGTTAAGAAAAGTTCCGAAGGATGAAATTGATAAGATGGTTAAGGAAGCAGCTAAGATCCTTGACTTGACACCGCTTCTTGATCGTAAACCCAAGGCTTTGTCCGGTGGTCAGAGACAGCGTGTTGCTATGGGTCGTGCAATTGTTCGTAATCCTAAGGTATTCCTTATGGACGAACCTCTTTCCAACCTGGATGCAAAGCTTCGTGTGCAGATGCGTATTGAGATCGCTAAGCTGCATCAGAGATTAGGTACCACCATCATCTATGTAACACATGACCAGACAGAGGCTATGACCCTTGGTGATAGAATCGTAGTTATGAAGGATGGTGTTATCCAGCAGGTAGATACTCCTCAGAATCTGTATGAGAAGCCCGCTAATCTGTTTGTTGCAGGATTTATGGGATCTCCTCAGATGAACTTCCTTGATGCAGTAGTGGAAGTAAGCGGTGAGACAGCAAACCTTAAGGTTGCCGGAAGCAACATTCCTCTTCCTCCTGCTAAATCCAAGAAGTTGATCGAAGGTGGATACGATGGAAAGACAGTTACATTTGGTATCCGTCCTGAAGATGTATATGATTCAGAAATGTTCATCGAAACATCCAAGTGCGTATTTGAATCAACCATTAAGGTTTATGAATTACTTGGTGCAGAAGTTTATCTGTATTTCGATTTGGCTGAGTTCCCGCTCACTGCAAGAGTTGACTCTCGTACAACAGCAAGACCTGGCGATACTGTTAAGTTTGCATTTGATGTTGAGAAGATTCATGTATTTGATAAGGAAACAGAGCAGGTTATTACAAACTAGTTGATCTTTATGAAAGGGATGCGCAAGCATCCCTTTTTTTCATCACAGGAAATTAAGTTATGGGAATTGTCTGTGGAGAAATAAAAAAATGTACAAATCCAAATAAATTTTGTTATAATAAACCTGTATCGTGAAAGGATGTGAACAGATGATATCTACACAGGTTCTGACAAATTGTATTGAAGAATTACGGTCAATTTCAAAGGTGAATCTGGCTGTGTTTGGACTGGATGGTTCAGAGGTGGCTTCCACCTTTGACAGCAGTGATATTTCCAGTGAAATGATAAGAGGCTTTGCTGATTCGCCGGCAGACAGCCAGGTAATAGGGTTTGACCATCTGCTGAAAATTATGGATGAGGGAGAACTTATTTATATTCTTGTCGCAAGAGGAAGCAACGATGAAGTATATCTGATCGGGAAGATTGCAGTCAGTCAGATTCAGCAGCTGATTACGGCATATAAGGAACGCTTTGATCGGAATAATTTCTTTCAGACACTTCTGATGGATAATTTGCTTCTTGTGGATATGTACAATCGAGCAAAAAAACTTCACATTGAAGTGATGGGACCGAGAGTTGTATATATTGTTGAGACAAAGGCAGAGAAGGATAACACAGCAGCGGAATTCCTGAAGGGAATGTTTTCTTCACAATCAGGTGATTTTATAACGGCAATCGATGAGAGTAATGTTATTTTGATTAAATCATTGGAACCAACTGACGGTGAGAAGCAGATTAAGCAAACGGCACAGACGATTGTGGATATGATGAGTACGGAAGCAATGATGAATGTGCGGGTTGCTTACGGAACGGTTGTACAGGAACTGAAGGATGTATCCAAATCTTATAAGGAAGCAATGATGGCATTAGATGTGGGAAAGATTTTCTATGTGGAAAAGAAAGTTATTTCCTATAGCAGCCTTGGAATCGGAAGACTGATTTATCAATTACCGGCAAACCTTTGCAAGATCTTTATAGATGAAATATTTGGTGAGAATGATCCGGGAGAATTTGATGAGGAGATTGTATCTACTGTAAACAAATTCTTTGAGAACAATCTAAACGTGTCAGAAACCTCCAGGCAATTGTTTGTACACAGAAATACACTTGTATATCGAATAGAAAAACTGGAGAAAAGTACGGGGCTGGATGTACGTACGTTTGATGATGCATTGACCTTTAAAATTGCGATGATGGTATATAATTATATGAGGTATCTGGACTCAACAAATTAAAGATGGAATGAGCAACCTTATCTCTGAATACAATATTACAGGATTGTTAGGAGGGATGAGGTTGTTTTTATATGAAAAGAAGATTACATATCTGTCTCTGTTCCGGGATGACATCAAGGAAACAAATGTCGGATTTGTCAGATTTACGGCTAAAAACAATGAATGTCGAATGGATTTGCAGATCAAGAATGTAAAGGATTGTAAGGATGGAAGCTATCCGCTATATTTTCTTATCGAGGCGGAAAGGATAACCGTAGGGGAAATATATGTACAAGCCGGTGCTGCAAATATCAGTCGATATTTTAAAATGAGTGAGGATTGCATGGAACTTTCGGAGAAGAAAATTGCGCACGAAAAATTCTGTGGAATTCTGATACAGCTACAGGAGAATGGTTATGTAGCAGGTTTTTGGAAGAAACCGATGGAGCAATGGAAGGGAGCCGTGGCACCCGAAAAGAGAGAGAAGTCATTTGAAGAACCGGCAGCAGAAGAGATATATCCGGATATTCAAGCGGCAAATTGTGAAGATCCTGTTATGGATGGACTATCTGATGATAAGTGGGAACAATTGCGAAAGAACTATCCGCAAATTCATCCGTTTGGTGATGAGAGAGCCTTCATTTCCATAGAATTAAAAGATTTTGTTATCTTAAGAGCAAAATATCAAAAATTAGTAAACAATAGCTTTTTGCTACACGGATTTTATAATTATCGTTATCTGATCCTCGGACCGGACATGGAGCTGGGGGGAGGCGAAGGAAATTGTTTTTATGTGGGAGTTCCCGGAACGTACTTTGAACGTGAAAAAATGGTAGCGGTCATGTTCGGATTTGAAGGTTTTGAGTGTGAAGGTGCGGTGACAGTCGGAAAATTTGGGTACTATCTGAGGAGGGTTGAACTGTAAAATAATGTCAGAGGCAAAGACGGGCTTGCGAGATGATATTTAGAAAGCTATAATGTAAGTGGGAGTATTTGAGAGGATTACAAAGGATGAAAATTGCTGTGCTTGTGGCTGGAGTACGATTTGACAGCCAGCGGAGAATCATTAACGGAATTTTAGAGGATGCGATTCAGGATGGAACGGATGTTTACATCTTTACGTGTGACGCATGGACATATTCTACCTCCTACTATAATAAAGGGGAGACAGAAATTTTCAGATTGCCGAATTTTAAGGATTATGATGGTATCATCTTACATGGGGATACCATTTGTGATAAAGAAGTTATTGCTCAAATTGTTGAAGACATCCATGAATCAGGGGTTCCCTGTGTTAGCCTGAACATTCGCTATGACGGTATGCTTTATGCCGGAATGGAAAATGAAAACGGAATTACGGAAATTGTAAATCATCTGATAAGAGATCACCATGCGGAAAGGATCAATTTTATATCCGGACCGATTGGGAATGTAGACGCAACGGGAAGATTAAATGCATTCAGAAGGACAATGGAGGATAACGGGCTACAGGTCCGGGAGGATTCTATTTTTTACGGTGATTATCATCCTGAAAGCGGTAAAAATGCAGTTGAATGCTTTTATGAGCAGGATACCGAATTCCCGGATGCAATTATTGCTGCAAATGATGAGATGGCTTTGGGCGCATTTTATGAGCTGCAGGACAAGGGCTACAGAGTGCCTGAAGATGTCATGCTCACAGGATATGATAATACTTTTGTGGGAAGAAATCATTATCCGAAGCTCACCAGCGTAAAACGTCCTGAAACCCAAATCGGAAGGCGTGCTTATGGTATGCTTAAGGACTATATTGCCGGAAAAGAGGTCAAAGAGGAGGAGCTGATCTGCCATCCAGTGTTCACAGAAAGCTGTGGCTGTAAGGACAAAATTGCAGAAGATGTTATAGATATCAGAAAAAGATACGTAAAGGAAAAGCTTGATATTACAACTTATTCGGAAATTATTAAATCCTCATCTGCTGACCTAACCGGAGCGGTAACCTTTGAACAGATTTTGGAAAAAGTACGTAAATATGCTGAGATGATGGAAGTGAAGGAATTTTACCTGTGCATGTGTGTGATAGAGGAAGCGTTCCGCGGAGAAGTGCTTCAAAAGATCAATACGGAAATGGACATGCCGGATCTGACAACCTATGCACCGGAAATTTGTATTCCCATAGTTTATAAGGATGGCAAGTTTTCTCAGCATGGCAGATTTCCGGTTACAGAGCTTCTGCCGCAGGAATATATCGGAAAGGCAGAAGGAAACTTTTATACGGTGATACCGGTACACTATCAGGAACGGTGCTATGGCTATTGTGTGCTGGGGAACAGCAGATTGATGTTCGACAGTGAGTTGTTCCATATGTTCATTATGAACATTGACAATGCACTTGAAAATTTAAGAAAACAGAATATGTTGAATGCTATGGTGGAACGCCTGAACAGGATGTGGGTATATGACACCCTTACCGGTGTTTTTAACAGAGCCGGCTTCTTTCGGTTTGCACCTAAAATTATCGATGAGGCATGTAAGAAGAAGGAAGATTTGTTTGTACTCTTCCTTGACCTTGACGGGCTTAAGTCTATAAATGACAAGTATGGCCATGATGAAGGTGATGCATTTATCAAGGCGATGGCGAATGTCTTAAGCCAGGTACATCAACATGGACAATTATTGATGCGTTATGGTGGCGATGAATTTGTGGTGCTGTCGCAGGGATTTTCACGTAAGATGGCAGATGATTATGTTGCGCAGATCGAGGCAGGAATTGAAAGCTATAATGCGAAATCCAATCATCCATACAAATTAGATGCCAGTATGGGCTATTCGATCATGAAGCCGGAGGAGAACATGGATTTGGAGGCGCTCATCGAGACGGCTGATCAGGAAATGTATAAGGCTAAAAAGGAAAAGAAAAGTCAAAAACAGATGGAAACAGACATTCATAAAAAATAAACCATGCACTTTACCCTCAGGGAAACTGCCATGCGTTACCTGTACAGTTAACTAAGCTCAGGCACCCTTGCGGCACATGGAAAATTCCGCTTAGTGCTGCTTTGTTCCCAACCTGACACGGTTCGCAGATTTCCATTGCGCAAGACCCAAGCGTCAAGCGCCACTTATACAGGGCAGCCATGACAGCTTCCCTGAAAATAAAGCTGCACGGTTGATTTGCATGTTTTAGTATATGGGTTTTTGTTATGTTTGTCAACCGGAAGGGAGAGAAATCGTTTTGCTGATACTCGGACTAAATAAGACTACGCTTCTGGATTATCCGGGACGTGTGGCAGCTACTGTTTTTACAGGCGGCTGCAATTTCAGATGCCCCTTTTGTCATAACGGAGGATTGGTGCTGGAGCCTTCTGCCGGAGATGTTTTTTCGGAGGAAGAGATTCTGGCATTTTTAATGAAGAGGAAAAAGATACTGAAGGGAGTCTGCATTACAGGGGGTGAACCGACCATGCAGGCAGATCTGCCGGAATTTATCAGAAAGCTTAAAGAAATCGGTTATCAGGTAAAGCTGGATACAAACGGCTATGCGCCGCAGGTGCTTGAGAGGCTTCTTGATGAGAAGCTTCTTGATTATGTGGCTATGGATATTAAGAATTGCCGGGAGAAATATGTCATGACCGTGGGGATGTCCGGCAAAGAGGATAGCTTTCAAATAAATCGAATAGAGCAGTCTGTAGAGCTTCTTAAGCATTCAGGGATTGATTATGAATTTCGCACAACAGTGGTGAAGGAGCTTCATGACAAACAGGATATTTTTAAGATAGCAGAGTGGATCAGGGATTGTCCCAGATATTTTTTGCAACAGTTTAAGGAGAACGAAAATATGATCTGTGAGGGCTGTCACGGATATGACAAGCAAGGAATGGAAGAATTGCTGACCGTTGCACAGAGGGTTTCCGGAATGCAGGACAAAGTGTTCCTTAGGGGCGTATAGTAGGTAACTTAGTCTTCCCTCAGGGTGAAAAGTAAGGTGTGACAGGCAATGCATAGGAGTGTTATGACAGAACAGGAAAAGTATATGAAAGAGGCCATCCGACAGGCCAGGAAAGCGTATGCACTTGGAGAGGTGCCTATCGGATGTGTTATTGTTTATGAAGGAAAAATTATTGGCAGAGGTTACAATCGCAGAAATACGGATAAAAATACCCTTGCCCATGCCGAGATTACTGCAATCAATAAAGCAAGTAAAAAGATGGGAGACTGGAGGCTGGAGGGATGTACTCTCTATGTAACTTTAGAACCTTGCCAGATGTGCTCCGGTGCTATTGTGCAGGCGCGGATTGATGAGGTCGTTATGGGCAGCATGAATCCCAAGGCAGGCTGCGGAGGCTCTATTTTGAATATTCTGGAAATGCCGGAATTTAATCATCAGGTGAAGGTCACAAGAGGCGTACTGGAGAAAGAATGTTCCCGAATGCTGACAGACTTTTTTAAGGAGCTCCGGGTAAGGAATAAGTTGGAAAAGGAACAGAAAAAGGGATTGAATTAAAGGCTGACATTTGTCAGCCTTTATCATTTACAATATTTTGTACCCACACACCGCTTTTAACCATGAAATACCCGATAATGACCTTGATCAGTTCGGTAAACTGAACCAGAAAGAATATCGTGGTAATGGGCAGTGAAGTATGGTTTGCAAGGAGGTAGGCAAAAGGAATAACCAATATCCAGGTATATACGCTGTCAAAAAGGAAGGTGATTCCTGTCTTACCGCCGGAACGGAGTGTGAAATAAGCACAATGCGAAAATGCGCAAAGGGGCATGACCAGAGCGGAAATTACGATAAAGATTCTTGCCAGCTCCTTAATACTTTCTTCCGTATTGTAAATGGCAGGGAAAAATCTGCCAAACAGAATCATGACTGCGGATACCAAGGTGCAGCAGCCCACGCTGAAGAAAATCATTTTATTATCCGCATCCCTGGCTTCTTCAACCTTGCCGGCTCCAAGGAACTGTCCCACTACAATGGAAATGCAGGAGCCAAGCTGAATATAGACAATGTTAAACAGGTTGGTAATGGTGGAGGAGATGTTCTGTGCCGCCACTACTTCAAGTCCGCGGACTGCGTAACATTGTACAATAACCGTCATACCGGAAGCCCAGAGCATTTCGTTAATCATCAGAGGAACTCCCTTAATAATAATAGATTTCAGTGTATGACCCGGAATTCGCAGACTGCGATAAGCTCCTATGATATAGGGGTTTTTGCCTGCATGCAAATGCGTCCATGCAACGACTATGATGCATTCTATGAAACGGGCAATCACTGTTGCGATGGCAGCACCGGATACGCCCATTGCGGGAATGATACCGGGAATGCCAAAAATCAAAACAACATCCAGTATCAGATTTGTAGCCACTGCGATAATGCCTGCAAGCATGGGGACAAAGGTGTGTCCTGTCTCACGAATAGAACTTATGTAGGTTTGTGCGAGTGCAAAGGGAGCAAGTCCGAACATCATAATTCCCAAATATTCCCTGCCGTATTTCAGGGCAAGAGTAATATCTCCTACGCTGCCACTGTCGCTTAGGTACAGGGAAATCAATTCAACGTTACGGAATCCGAATAGACAGAGGGCAAGCACCGTGATTGCCGTACTGGCATAGAGCTTAAAGCGGAAGGCGTGCTTCTGCCCTTCATAGTCCCCTTTTCCAAAAAATTGAGTGCCGAAAATCCCGGCACCGGATACACCGCCGAAAATGCAGATATTAAAAACAAACATCAGCTGGTTAATGATGGCAACACCTGACATCTGTTCGGTTCCGATCTGTCCCACCATGATGTTATCCAGAAAGCTAACAAAGCTGGTGATGGCATTCTGAACAATCATAGGTATGGCAAGATAGAGTACACGATGATAAAATTCTTTGTCTCCGATAAATTTTGTCTTAAAGCTCTTCCACATGACTGATCTCCTGTAAGTATAACAAAATGCGCTAATACGTCTGTATTGGTCAGAATATTGTAATCAATGCAGAGGGGAAAGTCAAGATGGATATGGTGAAATGTATTTAGGTGCAGGCGAAATATATTTGAGTCCTTTGCAGTTGTTGTGTATAATGAAAAATAAGCACGTAAGAAAGGAAGTCATGAAATGAAAAAACAGAAGTATATCAATACGATATGGCTCATTGTTGCGGTGGTCTCTTTTTTTGTTCTGGTAGGGACTGCATTCGGACATATGAATGAAATCAGTTTAAAGCAATGGGGACACAGCTTTGAAGCGGACTATATTGAGGATGGAATAAATGTTTATGCAGAATATTATGATGAGAATAATGAATTACATACCTTCAATCTGAACGGACACAGTCCTGTGCATAATGGTGATAGGATTACTATGTATTATGCCACCAATATTGATGAGGCAACACCGGAAAACACACTGTCCTCGCAGCTTGGATACTATATTATTTTCGGTATTTTGTTTGCAGTGAGCATGTGGAAAATCAGGAAAGTGACAAAGAGCTGATTAGATGATTAGCGGAGACGGAGGGATTCGAACCCTCGTGCCCCGGAGGGCAAACGCATTTCGAGTGCGCCCCGTTATGACCGCTTCGATACGTCTCCGTAGAACTCTTCCTATTATACTGGTAAAAAAAAAACAAGTCAATCATTTTCACATCTATTGACACAATTCAGGCACCAAGATATAATCCATATCGAAATATAAAACCTATATAAATAATAGGAAATCAATGGAGGGAAAATGGAGATTACAGTACAGGAATTAAGCTTATTGGACCGGGCTCAGTACCGGATTATTGATATCAGAAAAGAAACGGAGCTTGCTTATGGTTTAATTCCGGAGGCAGTTTGTATTCCTGCTGATCAGATAGAAGGGAATCCGGAAATTGACTTTTCGAAAAAGCTGATAATTTGCTGCAGTAGAGGGGAAAACAGTCTGAAAGTGGCACAGAAACTTACAGATATGGGATATGATGCAGTCAGCCTTGCAGGAGGATATACGGCATGGCTGCTTTTTCATGTTCGGGAAGAGCAAAAAAGCGAAGTGAGCAAGAAAGCGGAGCAAAGTATCAGAAAGAAATTCCGTAAAAGTATTTGGAGTAAATTTACCAAGGCAATTAATCAATATGAATTGATCAAGGAAGGGGACAGTATTGCGGTATGCATTTCGGGGGGGGAAAAAGATTCCATGCTGATGGCAAAGCTGTTTCAGGAATTAAAGCTGCACAATAAGTTTGCTTTTGAAGTGAAATTTCTCGTAATGGATCCCGGTTACAGCGCGGTAAATAGCGCTATCATTGAAGAAAATGCGGAAAAATTGAATATTCCCATCACAATTTTTGAATCTGACATTTTTGAATCCGTCTATCACGTAGAAAAATCACCCTGCTATTTATGTGCAAGAATGAGAAGAGGGCATCTTTATCATTATGCAAAGGAAATGGGGTGTAATAAAATTGCGTTGGGGCATCATTATGACGATGTGATTGAAACGATCCTGATGGGGATGCTGTACGGTGCACAGGTACAGACGATGATGCCTAAGCTCCATAGTACAAATTTCGAAGGGATGGAGCTGATCCGGCCTCTCTATCTGATCCGGGAAGAGGATATTCAAGCATGGAGAGATTACAATGAATTGCACTTTATCCAGTGTGCCTGCAAGTTTACGGATACTTGTACCACATGCAACAATGAGGAAAATCGTTCAAAGCGTGTAGAAATTAAGGAGCTGATCCGGGAAATGAAAAAAACAAACCCTTTTGTGGAAAGCAATATTTTCAAAAGCGTGGAAAATGTGAATCTCGATACCGTGGTAGCATATAAGTCGGATGGAGTCCGACATTCCTTTTTAGATCATTATGACAATTGCAAAAAGGTTGTAGAGTGAGCGCAAATTATGTATAATAAATAGTGCATGAGCCGGGAAAAATAAGCTCGTTTACATGAGGACAACTTGAAAAGGAGGAAGCACAAGGTGAAGAGAATTGGTATGTTGACAAGCGGTGGTGACTGTCAGGCTTTAAATGCAGCTATGAGAGGTGTGGTAAAGTGTCTGGTGAACAGCAAGGAGCCTGTTGAAATTTATGGCTTTTTGGACGGTTACAAGGGATTGATTTACGGAAATTTCAGGATGCTTCAGGGAAGCGATTTTTCCGGTATTCTTACTAAAGGCGGCACGATTCTCGGCAGCTCCCGTACTCCTTTTAAGACAATCAAAGATCCTGATGAAAATGGGCTTGATAAGGTAGATGCAATGAAGCAGAATTACTACAAGCTCCGCCTCGACTGTCTGGTTATTCTGGGTGGAAACGGAACCCATAAGACGGCAAATCTGTTAAGAGAGGAAGGCTTGAACGTTATTACCCTTCCGAAGACGATAGACAATGACCTATGGGGAACAGACATGACCTTCGGTTTTCAGAGTGCGGTTAATATTGCAACAGATGCCATTGATTGTATTCATACGACAGCCGCTTCTCACGGCAGAGTATTCATTGTAGAGGTTATGGGACATAAGGTGGGATGGCTTACCCTAAATGCCGGTATGGCAGGCGGGGCAGATATCATTCTCATCCCCGAAATTCCTTATGATATTAAGAAGGTAGTTGAAAAGATAGAGGAACGAAATAAAAACGGCAGCAGATTTACGATTCTGGCAGTTGCGGAAGGAGCAATTTCCAAGGAGGATGCTAAGCTCTCCAAGAAGGAATACAAGGAAAAGATGAAGGGCTATAAATTCCCGTCTGTTTCCTATGAACTGGCACAGCAGATCCAGGATATGACCGGACATGAGGTCAGAGTTACTGTTCCCGGACACACTCAGAGAGGCGGCAGTCCCTGCCCTTATGACAGAGTGTTTGCAAGCCGTTTGGGCGCAGAAGCCGGTGAACTGATCCTGAAAGGGGAATACGGGTTTATGGTTGGTATTAAGAACCGTGAAATTGTGAAGGTTCCTTTGGAGGAGGTTGCCGGAAAGCTTAAAATGATTTCTCCTGAAGCTTCTATTGTCAAAGAAGCAAAGGCTCTGGGAATCAGCTTCGGTGATTAATCGGTACACAGATACCACGGAAGGAAAGATGAGGCATGTCATATACAGCCCTATACAGAAAATTTCGCCCTACAGCATTTGAGGATGTAAAGGGGCAGGATCATATTGTAACAACACTCAGAAATCAGATTAAGGCAGAACGGATTGGACATGCATATCTTTTCTGCGGAACAAGGGGAACCGGTAAGACTACCATTGCCAAGATTTTTGCAAAAGCAGTTAATTGTGAGCACCCGGTGGATGGAAGCCCTTGCGGAGAGTGTGCGATCTGCAAGGCGATTGCTGTCGGCGCCTCCATGAACGTAATTGAGATTGATGCTGCATCCAATAATGGAGTGGACAACATTCGTGAGATTGTGGATGAGGTGGCTTATTCACCGGCAGAGGGAAAATATAAGGTTTATATCATTGATGAGGTTCATATGCTTTCTATAGGAGCCTTTAATGCGCTTCTTAAGACGCTGGAAGAACCTCCTTCCTATGTGATTTTTATTCTGGCGACTACAGAGGTTCATAAGATACCGATTACGATTTTATCCAGGTGTCAGCGATATGATTTTAAAAGAATTACGATAGACACCATCGCAGACAGGCTGAGAGAATTAACCGAGAAGGAGCAGGTGCAGATCGAGGATAAAGCTGTCAGATATATTGCCAAGGCGGCGGACGGCTCCATGCGTGATGCCCTGAGTCTGTTGGATCAATGTATTGCGTTCCATTTCGGACAGGAGCTTACTTACGATAAGGTACTTGATGTGTTGGGAGCGGTTGACACGGAGGTATTCAGCAGACTTTTTCGAACTGTGCTTGACGGAAACGTAACCGGTGCAATCGGGCTTTTGGAAGAAATCGTTATGCAGGGAAGAGAATTGACTCAGTTTGTGGCGGATTTTACCTGGTATCTGAGAAACCTTCTTCTCGTCAAGACAGCAGACGGCATAGAAGATATTATTGATGTATCTACAGAGAACCTTGCAAGACTGAAGGAAGAAGCCAAGATGGCTGAAAACGATGTGATTATGCGGTATATCCGTATTCTGTCAGAGCTTTCCGGGCAGCTTCGCTTTGCAGCTCAGAAAAGGATTCTGATTGAGATGAACCTGATCAAGCTTTGCAGGCCCAGTATGGAAACGGATATCCAGTCGCTTACAGACAGAATCAGACAGCTGGAGGAAAAGATTGCAAATGGTGTCCCCATGATGGCAGCAACAGCAGCTTCGGCATCAGGAACACAGAAACTTCAGGAGCCAGTCGTAAGGGCACCGCTTCCGGCAGCAATTCCACAGGATATACAGGACGCGGTAAACAAATGGTCAGCGATTGTCACTCAGGCACCGATGCCTATGAAGGCATATTTGAAAACTGCTTATCCGAGCCTTGCAGGTGACGGAAGTATGCTGGTTGTGGTGGAAGACGGATTACCGTCGGACTATTTTAAGGAGGCAGGACGGAAGGAAGAGTTGGAACATCTGATTTCTGATTTTGCAGGAAAAGAGATTAAGGTCACGATGCAAAAACCGGAAACCGGAAGAAATCCAAGAGAGGTGTTCCCTGATCTGACACAGCTGGTAGATCAGAAGATCAACATGGAGATCGAAGAGATTGAGGATGATGCAGAAGAATTTTGACAGGTGCATCGGATGATAGTACAATACAGAGTAGCGGTTCAGCCATGAATAGCACAGAAGGCAGAGCCGGAAAAAGAACAGGGAGGTTAAGTATGGCTAAGCGTGGAGGATTTCCCGGCGGAATGGGTATGCCCGGAAATATGAATAACCTGATGAAGCAGGCTCAGAGGATGCAGCGTCAGATGGAGGAAAACCAGAAGGAACTGGAAACAAAGGAGTTTACTGCAAAGGCAGGAGGCGGTGCAGTGGAAGTAACTGTTACCGGAAAGAAGGAAATTACCAAGGTGAAGCTGTCGGAGGAGGTTGTTGATCCGGATGATATTGAAATGCTGGAGGATCTGGTAATGGCAGCGACGAACGAGGCACTCCGTATGGCAGAGGAAGCGAACGCAGAGGTTATGAATAAGATGGCAGGCGGTCTTGGGCTGGGAGGAGGCCTTCCTTTCTAATGGATTTATACAGCGGACATATCAATAAATTAATAGATGAATTGTCCGGACTGCCGGGAATCGGTTCTAAGTCAGCTCAGAGGCTCGCATTTCACCTGATCAATATGCCGAAGGATAAGGTGGACAGACTTGTGAAGACGATCCTTGAAGCGAAAGAGAATGTCCGTTATTGCAGGGAATGCTTTACACTGACTGACAGCGAGGTATGCCCGGTATGTGCGAATGCAAAAAGAGATCACAGTACGATTATGGTAGTGGAGAATACGAGAGACTTGGCTGCCTATGAGAAAACAGGAAAGTACGAGGGCGTTTATCATGTACTCCACGGTGCCATATCGCCGATGCTTGGGATTGGTCCCGGAGATATCAAGCTGAAAGAGCTGGTTGCCCGTCTTGAGAAAGATGTATCGGAGGTGATCATTGCCACAAATTCCAGCCTGGAGGGTGAGACCACTGCAATGTACATCAGCAAGCTCATTAAGCCTACCGGAATCAGAGTGACGAGAATTGCCAGTGGCGTGCCGGTTGGCGGAGATCTGGAATATATCGACGAGGTGACTCTTTTACGTGCCCTGGAAGGCAGAACGGAATTATAAAAACAAAGGATAGATAAATTAACGATGGGGGTTAATACAATGCAGAAAGAATTCTTTGGAAAGACAAAGGAAGGAAAGGAAATTTACAGATATTGGCTTAAAAATTCCAAGGGGATGAAGGCAGGTGTGATGAATTTCGGTGCAATTCTGGTGAATTTGCTTGTGCCTGACAAGGACGGAAAGATAGATGATGTTGTCCTTGGCTATGACAGTTTAGAACCGTATTTTGAAAATGGTAGTTTTTTTGGCGCAACGGTAGGGCCTAATGCAAATCGAATCGGTGGAGCAGCTTTTGAAATTGACGGTGTAACCTATCACCTGGATGTCAATGATGGCGTCAATAATTTACATAGTCATATGGAGCTTGGCTATCACAAGAGAGTCTGGGATGTACAGGAGAGTAGTGACAGCGTTACTTTTTCCATTGAGGATGCTGACGGTTGTATGGGCTTTCCCGGCAATAAGAAAATTCAGGTCAGCTATACACTGACAGAGGACAATGAATTGAAGATTCACTATCATGGCAGCAGTGATAAAAATACAATTATCAATATGACAAATCATACCTATTTTAACCTGTCTGGACATCAGGCAGGAAAGATTTGTGATCATATGCTCACTTTAAATGCCTCTTTCTATACACCGATTGTTCCGGGGGCCATTCCGACAGGAGAGATTGCAGCAGTTTCAGGGACACCATTTGATTTTACAAAGGAAAAGAGAGTGGGGGACGAGATCGATTCAGACAATGAGCAGCTGAAGATGACGGGCGGCTATGATCACAACTGGGTGATTGACGGAGCAGACGGCTCGTTAAAGAAATTTGCCGAAGTAAAAGACCCTGTGAGCGGGCGTAGCATAAAGGCCTTCACAGATTTACCGGGGGTTCAGTTTTATGCAGGCAACAGTATATCACCTCATACCGGAAAGAGCAATGCTGCGTACGGAAAAAGAAGTGGCTTATGTCTGGAAACGCAGTATTACCCGGATACGGCAAACAAACCGCAATTTCCGTCAGCGGTATTCGGGCCGGACAGAGAATATGATACCACTACCATTTATCAATTTTGCTGGTAACAGTCAATAAATGTCGAAACAAAAAGATATGGGAGTATCTCATATCTTTTTGCACTATAAGAGACGGTGTTTTTTGACGATGCATTACAGCACTGCTGCTTCACCTGCTGTGTTAGACTTAAAAGAGAAAACAGCAGGAGGGCAAAGAGAATGAAGTTTCCTGAATTTGTAAAGAAGATCGGAACCGTTGAGGACGAATGCAGGGTTTATGTGGAAGACTATGTCTATACATATTTAAATGAACTCCGTGAAAGAAAGGATATCTTTCCGATGAGGGCGGCACTCTTCGGGCATATTCTGAAAAAAGAAGGAAAATGCTTCTGCTTTGTATATGGTGCCGCCTGTGTAGTTGAGGAACTGGAAAATGGCAGGGATGAGGAACAGGTCAGAAAAGATTTTTTTGAAGAGTATGAGCTGATTGGCTATGTGAATATCTGCAAGGACAAGCAGCTTACTCCGGAGCAAAGCAAGGGCTATTATATCTTTTATGAGACAAATGAGGCTATGCAGAATTACCTGGTTTCCTGTTATGAGAGAGAAAGCAGAAAGCAGCGGGAGAAGCATGAGGAACAGAGGGTGTGCAGAAGAGGGCAACAGGATTTTCCAGGCCATCTTAATCGGAGGTTTGCCGGAGAAATTCTTAAAAAATTCTTTTATGGAATCGGTATTTTAGTTCTTGCAACTGCAGTGACGGCAATCAATGACTATGAAAAAATGTATGGATTTATGGAAACGGCAGACTGTGCAGTTTCCTTTGCAGAGACTACATATCGCTTAAATTAGGAAATAACGCAAAAGATTTGGAGACAAGTATATGGCTAATATACGGGATTATCTGAAGGAAAAAGAAAAGCGGCAGGGAGCAGCCACCGGCATTGATTACAAAGAAAAAATCCGAAGCCACAAGCTGACTATATTTTACAGAATTATTTTAGGCGTGCTTCTCATAGCAGCTACCGTAGTATTTCTGGTCATTCAGTGGAGAGATAAGGTGTTTACGGAAAGCGTTGTCACTGCTTCTACACCTGTTACGATCGTACAGGGAGCAACTGTGGAAAATCTGGGTGGAAATTTGCTCTTGTACAGTAAGGATGGAGCCAGTTGTATAGATGCAACAGGCAATGCGATTTGGAACCGTACTTATGAAATGCAATCTCCTATTATTTCCATTTCTGATCAAATGGTGGCAATTGGAGATTATAATGGGCGTTCCATCTTTGTAATGGAAAAAAATGGAGAAAAAGGAACGATCAATACAAATCTGCCCATCAGAGATCTCTGTGTTTCTGCAAACGGTGTGGTGGCAGCGGTGCTGGATGATTCCAATGTAACGAGAATCAATGTATACAATGGAAATGAGAATACCGAGGAACCCATCGCCTACGGGAAAGCCACTATGGATAAAAGCGGATATCCGGTCAGTATTTCCTTAACACCGAATGGGAAGATTATGGCAGTTTCTTATTTGTATGTAGACAGTGGAGCGATGAAATCATCCGTAGCGTTTTACAATTTCGGAGAGGTTGGTAAAAATGAGACAGACAATTATGTCAGTGGCTATGATTATACAAATACAGTAGTGCCTTATGTGAGATTTATGGATAATGATTCCGCTTTCGCAGTTTCGGACGACCGAATTGTTTTTTTCTCCGGTGGGGAGCGTCCTGTCAATATTGCATCCAATCTTCTGGAGGAGGAAATACAAAGCATCTATTATAATGAAAATTATGTAGGACTTGTTTTTGTTAATCAAAATGGAGAATCTGCCTACAGGCTGGATGTCTATAACAGTGAAGGCAGTAAGGTGAATTCCCAGCTTTTTGATATTGAGTATACGGATATTGTTTTTCACAAAGACCAGATTATTATATATAATGATATGGAATGTCAGATCTGTAATATTAAGGGTGTTGATAAATTTGTGGGAACCTTTGAAAAGGGAGTTTCTCTGGTGATCCCAACAGGTTCCGTATATAAATATATTACCGTAACATCGGATTCCATTGATACAATGGAATTAAAATAAGGTTCAAAGGATAAATAAATGTACTATTTTGCATTGATTATTATTGTATTGATTTTTATTTGGAGAGTTGCGATAGGCTTTCGTAAAGGAATGGTTCAGGAGGTCATTTCCCTGATTGCGATGGCAGTGGCGGGAGTTTGTGTGGTTTTGATACTCGGAGCGATAGGAAGCTATCTGAATCAGGAAATCGGGAAGGTAATCCAGATGGTTTTGGTTCTCTTTGCAGTGTGCCTTGTCTATCGTTTGGTGCATGTATTATTTACCTCATTAGAGCTGGTGTCAAAGCTTCCGATCATAAAAGGCCTGGATAAGCTTCTGGGAGCGGTTGTCGGTTGTGCGGAGGCGGTACTGATAGTTGGACTGTTGGTATATTTGCTGAAAAATTGGGGATTGTCCATGATCGTGTAAGAACTGGGATTTAAGTGAAGCAGGGTATAGAGGTTAGTAACTATCACATATACCCTAAAAAGCAACTGCCTTTTAAAAAGAAGTTGACAAAGAGGAAATATTAGTGATATATTGTAACTCCACCGCCGAAACAGGCAGGTGGAAAAGAACAAATTTTTTGAATAAAAAATTTAGGAAAGTGCTTGACGAAGACGCGAGGTCATGGTATTATATCAGAGTTGCGTCTGAACAAGACAAAA
>JAHAYJ010000081.1 GCA_018384375.1 Lachnospiraceae bacterium | reverse complement strand
CGGATAATTATAACAAAAATAGGAGGTCAATGCTCTTTTTATTTGTAGACCTCCAGGAAATGTTGAAAATAAAGGCTTTTTACGCCTTTAGATAATAAAAAAGTAGTGTTTTATTTGACACTACCATAATCTTGAGAGGAGAAAACAAATGAGAAATAAAACAAAGAGAGCGGCAGTTGCATTGGTGATATGTCTGGTGATTGCTACATTGTGTATGACATTTGCAAATATGATACAGACGAACTTTGGAAATGTGGATATTGTAACATCCTCCTTTGTTGTGGAAGCGGAAGATGCCGAAGATTACAGTATTACATATAAGATGTATATTCCAAAAGAGGCAAGCGAAGACAATCCGTTACCGGCTGTGTTATGCCTGCATGGATACCAGAATGATAAAGAAACCTCTGCAGCATATGCAATTGAGCTTGCTAGAAGAGGAATTATAGCAGTCTGCATTGATGAATTTGGACATGGATACAATGAACGTTCATTACGTTTCCGCGGAAGTACTACTTATAAGATTCAGGGACAGTCTGAAGACGGAAGTGAGACAGTAGTAAAGGTTGGACTTAGTGGACCTGAAAGATTTTTAACCATGATGAATTTTTCCACACTTTCTTTCTTTGAGGGAGAAGCAGATGCAGTAAATGGTGAAGAAATCAAAATTGATGCAGATGCTGACGGATTACATGACAGTTCCATGGGTGGAATCGATGCATTCAAATGGTTACAAAGTCAGCCATTTATACAACCGGATAATATCGGTATTACCGGTCATTCTATGGGGACATGGGCGAGCTGGTCGGTCGCAGCAGCTTGTCAGGAGCATGCAGCGGTAGTTCTGCAGTGTGGCGAAGTGTTTGGAGAGAATATATTTGATGAAGAGAATATAGAATTCCACAATGTATTAATGCTTCAGGCGAGATATGATGAATTTAATTATTTCCGAGATTACAGGCAGGAAACTGTATCAGATGAAATGTTAGACAGTGCAATCCGGCAGCAGTTTTTCACTGCAAACGGAAGAACAGAGGCAAAAGCAGATTATACCTGGAATACAACCTATGGCAGTTTTGAAGATAACACAGCAAGACGTGTAGAATTATTAGAAACCAATCATAGATTAACTACCCATGATGGACATGGAATTGCAGTAGCGGTTGACTGGTTTACGAAAGCATTAAATGCGAATACGACGATTACACCGGATAATCAAGTCTATTTATACAAGGAAGTATTAGTTTTGGTAGCAATGCTGGCTGTTATGGTAGCGCTATGTCCTGGTGTTATACTGCTAAGCAATGTTCCGTTTTTTAAGACAATAATTGTGGATAGAGCATGTGCGAAACGTGAGCCAATGCTCATGACAAGGAAACAGTGGTGGAAAAATGCATTAATTGCAGTATTGATAAGCGCAGGAAGCTATCCATTTATGACCCAATTAGGACATGGTTTATTACCGCTTCCGGAGAATGTGTTCCGAATGACAATAGGAAATGGATTTATGACCTGGTATATGACCTTGGCAATTATTTCTATCCTTACAATGGCTATATCAAGAGCAATAAGTAAGAAAAAGGGGAAAGAAATCGCTGATTATTATGATCTTGGATTATCAAGAGAAAGTCATTGCAAAAAGCTGGACTGGGAACTTCTTGGAAAGAGTTTTCTTGCTGCGGCAGTATTAATTCTGGTAATGTATGCTGTTGTCACAGTATTCCAGAGTATATTTAGCTTGGATTTGCGATTCATTTGGCCGTTCTTTAAAAAATTTACCGGTGAAAGATTTGTTCAGTTCCTGGTATATCTTCCGTTCTTTGCTTTATTCTTTGTGATAAATGTTGGGTGTAAGCTGTTTGGGCAGATGCGTCAAAAGGTAACATACGGTAATTCAGCAGGTAATTTTGTGAAATGTTGGATGGGAAATGTATTTGTTTTGTTAGGCGGCTTATTTGTAATTTTGTTGCTGGAATATATACCATTTTTCATGGGATATGGTCCCGGAGTTGATTTATTGTTTGGAACAACATTTGGTGGACCATTTATGTCAGCTTTGATTTTGTTGGTACCTCAATTTGTAGTATTTACACTCTTAAGTACCTGGTTTGAACGTAAGAGTGGCAATGTATATGTAGGTGCATTTGTATCTGCGATGCTTGCAACCTGGATTGTTACAGGAGGTTCTTCCATATTCTAAGATGTAAGCAATGATACCGTAAGTTTTAACCGGAAGTATGGACTCTCATTTACTGCTCATGAATATCCGTTGTAAACTAAAGAACATTAACCATAATAAGCTGATGTTTGTTAGCTTTATATAGAAGGTCGAATTGTGTCAACCGGCGGTTACCAATGTCATAAATCAATGCAAATCAAAGTGTAACTAGTAATGATTTAAAGTGCAAAAGTTGCACTTTGGAGGAATTGGCTATTATTCAGGAGTTAATAAAGAATCCGACAAATACTCAAAGAGAATTAGCAAGTGCTATTGGTAAATCGGAGAGAACAGTAAAAACGAGAACCGTTGAAATGCAAGAAAAAGGTTTGATAATTCGCGAATGTTAATGCGAGGTAAAGTTTCAATGCATGTGGAGACGGCTTGTCTTTTATCCAAATGTCATGAATTGAGGAACCTATCAGATAATAGGATATTATGAAATATGCAATATCTTGAAAACGATATTCATAAACGTAAATTGTATTGTTAGATTCGGGGTGAGGTAAAGCACGATCAAAATCGTTTTTCTTGATATAGATAATACTATATTTAGCTTTTCGGAATTTGCTAAGAAAACAATGCACGATGGTTTTAAGAAATATGGATTGAAATCTTACACGGATGAGATGTTTTCAATTTTTGAGGAAATTAATAATGAATTGTGGAGGCGTATCGAACAGAACAGACTGACACTTCCACAATTACGAAAAATACGCTGGAATCTTGTCTTCGAAAAAATAGGTATAACTTTTGACGGTGACTTATTTGAAAATTATTTTTGCACAGAACTTCGAAAAAGTGCTATTTTTGAGCCGCATGCGTTGGATCTTATCCAGTATCTTAAAACCGGATATATTTTGTGTGTAGCGAGTAACGGTCCGTATGAACAACAATATAACCGATTGAAAGTCGGTGGTATAGATGCCTATTTTTCACATATTTTCGTATCTTCTGCGATAGGAGCAGGAAAGCCTGATAAAGCATTTTTTGATTATTGCTTTGCGGAACTTAAGGAGAACGGTAATGAAGGACTTATGCCGGAAGAAACGATTATCATTGGTGACTCACTTACTTCGGATATTGCAGGAGGAAGAAATTACGGTATGAAAACATGTTATTATACAAAAGGAAAGATATCCGAATCCGATTACAGGTGGGCGGACTATATTGTTACTGATTTATCGGATATTATGAAAATACTGTAATTGAGTTGATACCAGGAGAGGGAGAAAATGAAAAGGAAAGTAAAAATGTCATAGTTCTTCTCCTTGACGGAATGGGGAAGTTGATTTTGGAAGAATCTCTTGATGAGAAGGGATCATTTCGTAGCCATCTTGCAGGAAGCTACAATTCCGTATTCCTCTCAACGACAGTAGCTGCGACCACTTCTATACTTTCTGGACAGCAGCCTTGTGAGCACAGCTGGCTTGGCTGGGATTGTTACTATCCGCAGATAGACAAGAATGTCACGGTTTTTCTAAATACGGTACAAGGTACGGAAGAACCTGCAGCAGATTATCATGTTGCCAGAAAATATACCCCTTATGTGGATATAATTGAGAGAATTAATGCGACCGGAGGAAAAGCATATTACAGCCTTCCATACATCCATCCATATCCGAATAGTTTCGAAGCGGTATGTAATCATGTGAAGGAATTGTGTAAGGAACCGGGAAAGAAATATATTTATGCATACTGGAATCAGCCGGATGGTCTTCTCCACAGGCATGGAAGAAAATCTCCCGAGGTGGTGAATGAACTGAAGCGTATGGAAGCTTACGTGGCTGATATGGCTAAAAAACTTGATGATAATTTACTTTTTATCACGGCGGACCATGGTCATATTAATACGGAAAGTGTTATTCTTCAGGATTATCCTGTTATTATGGATTGCCTCGAGAGGCTGCCATCTTTGGAACCGCGTGTATTGAATCTTTTTGTAAATGAGGATAAAAAGGATATATTTGTTAAGGAATTCCAAAAAGAATTGCGCCATAATAATGGTAAATCAAATATGCTATTAAGCTACGAAAGCATAAGGAATAGGATGTATACAGATGATGCAAGATATGACAGAGGGTTCGGCACATAGTCATTTATGGCGTTACGGATTGCCATTGTTATTAGGAAACTGGCTTCAGTTGGCTTATAATGTTGTTGATTCCATGATAGCGGGCAGGTTTATCGGAAAGGATGCTCTTGCGGCAGAGGGAATTGCAGGTCCCATTATGAATCTAGTTATCCTTGCTATTACTGGTCTTTGCATTGGTAGTGGTATATTAATGAGTGAATATTTTGGCGGAAGAAAATTTTTTCTGCTCCGCCAGTCAATGGCAACCATGTTGCTTGCAGGTGCAGCTGTTTGCAGCTTGATATCAGTACTTGGTTTTTTGTGTACACCAATAATTCTACAGTCTATGACCGTACCAAAGGATATTTTTGCCATTACCGTCATTTATTTACGTATTACCTTTTTAGGAATGCCATTTACCTTTTTCTATAATGCATTGGCTGCGGGGCTGAAAAGCGTGGGGGATTCTAAGACCCCATTAAAGTTTCTTGCTTTTTCTGCAATTCTAAATGCTATTTTGGATCTGATTTTTCTTGGAATATTCAAATTCGGAATTGTGTGTAGTGCTGTTACTACTGTTATAGCGGAAGCCTTTTGTGCAGTATTGGCATGTAGATACATGATGATGCAGAAAAAGGAGATATGGCCTGACAAAGAACAGTGGAAAATTGAGAGGTCCATATTAGCGCGGATTTTACGTTTTGGTGGTCCTACGGCTTTTCAGCAAGCGATACAACCTATTGGAAAGGTGTTAATTCAGGGTCAGGTAAATGCCTTGGGCGTTAGTGCCATTGCAGCATTTAATGCTGTGACAAGAGTGGATGATTTTGCCTGTATTCCAGAGCAGAGTATATCTTCTGCAATTTCGACATTTATTGCGCAAAACAGAGGTGCGGGCAAGAAAGATCGTATCAGACTGGGTTTCTTTGCAGGTATTCGCTTAGAGCTTTGCTATGGGATATTTATCGGAATTATTGTAGCATTTTTGCGTGTAGCTTTCGTCTCTTTATTTGTGTCAGGAGACGGTGCAGATGTTGTTATCCGCCTTGGAAGTGATTATCTGATGTATATGTCGGCTTTTTACCTCTGGCCGGCTTTAACAAATGGATTCCAGGGATTCTTCCGAGGCATGGGGAAGATGTATACCAATATCTTTGGAACTGTTGTGCAGATATCCATTCGCACACTGTGTACTTATTTTCTTGCTCCCAGAATCGGAATAGTGGGTATTGCATTTGCCTGTATAATTGGTTGGTCCGTGATGCTGGCTTTTGAGATTCCATATTTTATTGTTACATGTAAAAAAGGTGACCCTGTACTTCTATCCAAAGGATGTACAAAGCAGGCATGCTGATTTAGTGAGCTATATCCGCAGTTTACGGAAAAAAGGAACCCTGTTCGGGAATTAACAGCAATTCAGGCTTATGATGCATGGCAGGAGAAGAAGAACTATGGAAAGGTATTCATGGGCGTGGTACGAATAACCTATCTGATTGATGAAAACGAAATTATTATTTCACCTGTAAAAAATGAATGTGGACTTGGGTATCGGTTTGCAGAGGAATTATCTACAGATACGGAGTTCGTGTTTCTAAAATAGGAAAAACCTATAACAAACAGAAAAAAACAACTATAACCCGCTCTCTTGACAAAAGGAGCGGGAAGTTATATACTCCATTTCATATCAATCATATAGGAAATATATGAAAAGAAAAGGAGATATTATTATGAGAAAGAAAAATTTGATCAGTGTAATTGTAAGCATTGCAGTAGTTGCATCATTGCTAACAGGATGCGGAAGCAGCGAGAAAGCAGAAACACAAGTGGAAACCGCTTCGACAGAAACAGCTAAGGAAGAGAAAGTGGAAGAAGATGCTGTAGAGCCCAAGGAAGAGAAAATTGATGATGAATTATCAGCGATACAAAACGCCGGGAAAATAATTGTAGGTGTTGAAGGAACTTTTCCTCCGTTTACCTATCATGATGATGACGGTACACTGGTTGGTTATGATGTTGAAGTGGCTCAGAAAATTGCAGAGTATCTTGGAGTAGAGGTTGAGTTTGTTGAATCAGATTGGGATTCCTTATTGGCCGGTGTTGACAGCGGAAGACTTGATACGGTAATCAATGATGTAACTGTTACAGAGGAAAGAAAGGATAAGTATGATTTTTCAGATCCATATTATTTTAATTCCCGACAGATCATTGTGAAAAAGGGAAATCCCCAGAGTATCACTTCTTTAGATGACTTAAATGGCAAAAAAGTAGCAATTAATTCTACACATGCATTTATTGGTGAACTTGAAAAATTAGGAGCTGAGATTATTCCGATTGATTCTGCAGAGGAACAGGTCAGCATGATTTTATCGGGACGTACAGATTTCGGAACGATCAGCTCTGTTACATTAGCTGATTATCTTGAGCAGCATCCGGATGCCGAGATAGAGGTTGGCTTCGTGATTCCCGATTCTGAGGAGCAGATTGCAATTCCTGTACGCAAAGGAGAAACCCGTTTATTGAATGAAATTAATGGTGCACTGGCAGAGCTTAGTGAAAACGGGACCTTATCCGAGCTTTCCAACAAGTATTTCCATGCTGATTATTCAAAGTCTCAGGAAAACTAATTGATGGTATTCATTTATAGTAAGGAAGAAAGTCATGAGTGAGAGAGTACTGCAAATATTGATTCAGGCATTTCCTAAAATATTGATTCCCTGTATTAAGGTTACCATTCCGCTTACAATCTGTTCGTTTATTTTAGGTTTGATACTTGCTTTATTCTTGGCAATTGTACAGATAGCCAATATAAGAGGCTTAAAGCAGTTTGCCAGATTTTACATATGGATCTTCAGAGGGACTCCGTTGTTGGTACAGCTTTTCATCGTTTTTTTTGGTTTGCCGTCCCTGGGGATCATGTTGGACGCTTTTCCGTCAGCGGTGATTGCATTTTCCTTGAATCTGGCTGCTTATAATGCCGAAGTAATCCGTTCGGCTATCCTGGCAGTACCGGCCGGGCAGACGGAGGCAGCGTTAATGGTTGGCCTCAGTTATCCACAGCTTATGGCAAAAATTGTTTTACCCCAGGCCGGAAGGATTGCGTTCCCGCCGCTGTTTAATTCCCTGATTGGCCTTACCAAGGATACTTCGCTGGCTTCCAGTATTACATTGATAGAGATGTTTTCTGTTGCCCAACAGGTTGCAGCCAGATATTATGAGCCGTTTGCGCTTTATTGTGAGGCTGCTGTAATCTATTTACTTATTTGTACTTTATTAACCTGGCTACAGGCTACGGTAGAAAAGAAATTGACCTGGGTAAAACCGGTCGAAACGGAGGAAGAAAATGCCCAGAATATCACTGATTGATTTAGAAACTGCAAGTGAAGAGGTTAAAAAGGTAGTTGCCGATCATGTGGCTGACGGCTATCGCATTACCAATGAAAAGCTGACACTGCTCCATCATGTTCCGTCTTTTAATGCCTTGGAGCTGGAATCCTATAAGCTTGACCGGGAACTGCAGAAAATTGTCGGAAAGCGTGCGGCGGACTTTTACGAATATGCGATTTCATTGCAAAATGACTGTCTTGTCTGCAGTACTTACTTTACAAAGCTTTTGAAAAAGAACGGGATCGATGATTTTAATACTTTTAACTTTACAGATGAGGAAAGACTCTTGATTGCTTACGCAAGAGCAATTGCGGATGATCCTAAAAATGTATCTGATGAACTGTTTGAACAGCTAAAGGCACGGTACACGGAGGAAGAAATAGTGGTGATTACCACCATGGGTGTTTTTATGATTGCCAATAATTATTTTAATGACATTTTGCAGGTGCAGTCAGAACTTTTGTAGAACAGGAGAGAAAAGATGCTTGAGGTAAAAAATCTGCATAAAAGCTTTGACAAAAATGAAGTCCTAAGAGGGGTGGATTTTAAGGTTGAAAAAGGCGAGGTAATTGCAGTACTTGGCAGCAGTGGTTCCGGAAAGACAACCCTGCTTCGCTGTATCAGCTTTCTGGAAAAGTCAGATCAGGGAGAAATCATTTTTGACGATTTTCGTAAAGAAATTACAAAGGTTACTAATAAAGAAATTCGCGGACTGCGCATGAAAATGGGATTTGTTTTTCAAGGTTATCATCTTTTCAGAAATAAGACCGCATTGGAAAATGTCATGATTGGACAGACAGTGGCTAGAAAAATACCTTCTACAGAGGCGAAAGCGACTGCACTGCAAATGCTGGAAAAGGTTGGAATGCTCAATCGGGCAAATTACTACCCGGATCAGCTTTCGGGCGGTCAGCAACAGCGGGTGGCAATCGCAAGAGCAATGGCTACCAACCCGGAAGTAATTCTGTTTGATGAGCCTACCTCAGCACTTGATCCGGAGCTGACGGGAGAGGTGCTTGATGTCATGAAGAAGCTGGCAAAGGAAGGTACCACTATGGTGGTTGTAACTCATGAAATGGGCTTCGCTCAGGAGGTTGCCAATCATGTTGTCTATATGGAAGGCGGGATTGTGGTTGAAGAGGGAACATCTAAGGAAATATTTACAAATCCAAAGGATGAACGTACCCGCAGGTTCTTAAGAAGAACATTATCTGATTATGATTACAGTATTTAGCAGGGTCGGATAAAATGAAAGAGTTAAGAGATTATTCGTGGATGCCATATGCTGCTGCCATAACAGGGAATCTGATCTGGGGTTTCAGTAATACCCTGACACAGGTTGCAATCAATGTAGCCTTACCTTCCATCGTGTTGGCAGTCAGATTTTCTTCGACAATCCTTGTTATGAGTGCCCTTATTTTCATGGGCAAGGAAAAATTGAATTTTCATAAACCCCATTTGCTCAGAGTGTTAGCATTGGGGTTTATTGAGTTAATCTATTTCTATTGTGAGAGCTATGGCATTGTATACACTAATGTGACCTGTTCAGGGGTGATCTTAGCGGTCTCACCTATTGTTTCAACGGCATTTGCCGCACTTTTCCTTAAGGAGTTGCCAACGAAGAGACAGGCAGTCTTTTCAGTTGTCGCAGTAACCGGAGTCATTATGATTACAGTTGCGGAAGGAATCGCCGGAGAAATTCAGCCAGTCGGAATTGTACTGTTGATCGGTGGATGTATCTGCTCGGCTGTATTCCGTGTGATTAACAGAAGTATTGTCAAGATTTATACAGCATTTGAGCGGACTTATGTGGTGCTTTTGGTATCGGCAGCAGCATTTACAATAGCAGGAATTGTTGATATACGTGGAAATCTTTTTACTTTGGTAAAACCGTTATCCATGCCACAGTTCTGGCTGCCTGTACTTGCATTGGGGTTATTTAGCTCAGTAGGGGCAAATATGATGATGAATTATGCAGCAGCGAAAATGCCCGTGGTGCAAATTTCGGTGTTTGGTGCAGTGTGTACCATCTGTTCTATGGCAGGGGGCATTTTGTTTTTACATGAACCTATTACGCCTATGACAATCATTGGAGCATTTTTGATTCTGTTTGGTATCTGGCAGGTGAATAAAGCTACAGAGTAACAAACTTAAGAAAATAACTTAATTGCAATTGTAAGTATCCCCAAAATGAGAAGTGTAAGTCCTACAACCTTGTTCAGCCTTCTGATTTCACATCTGTTTGCAAAACGTGCGGAAACAGCAGCTGCAAACAGGCAGGATGCAACAACTATAATCATTGGAAAGGGATATATTTTTGCGCCCATGGAAATGTGGCTGACAGTGCCGGTCAGGGCAACAAGTGTCATGATCATGGTGCTGGTTCCAACTGCGATTTTTAGATTATACTGTAAGAGAATTGTAAATACGGTCAGCATCAGAATGCCGCCGCCACTTCCCGTAAAACCGCATACCCATCCGATTCCGCAGCCACAAAGCATGGCAAGGGCTGTCTCCTTTAATTCCTTTGAGGAGGAAATGCTCTGTGTTTCATCTGTTCCCCCGGTAATCGGCTTAAAAAGAAACTTAATACCCAGGAAGATAGTTGTCAGCATGGAAAGGTAGCCAAGTCCGTCCGATTGTGACTGACTGAACAGATATCCGCAATAGCTTCCGATCACTGTTCCGATAAAGGCGGTCAGAGATACCAGACTACCGCGCTTAATATCAATATTTTTGTTCTTATAGTAGGTGTATGCAGATAACATGCTTGCCAGCACATCGGATGCAAGCGCTACTGTGACTGCATCATAGGAAGCCCAGCCACATAAGCTGACAAGTATGGGAGTAATAACAACTGCAGCAGATAAGCCGGCAAGTCCGGTGACTGCACCGGCACCTAAACCGGCTAACAGATAAAAAATATATTCCATTTAAATCACTCTCCTAAGGGTCAAATTAAATTAGATATTAGCTTGGTAAACAAAAATTGTCAAGAAATGTAGATTCTCGAACTGGTATGGTCTAATATTTAAGAACTGGATATTTTTATAAGACCAAATATAAGATAGATTATACATAATACAAAATTCCCCGGGAGAATTTTAGCATGAAAAAAGTTGCTTTGATCAATGACCTGTCAGGCTTCGGGAAATGTTCCCTAACAGCGGCAATTCCTGTTATTTCCGTAATGGGTATTCAGGCTTGTCCGCTTCCGACAGCCGTTTTGTCTGCACAGACAGGATTTCAAAATTATTATTGTGATGATTTTACAGATCGTATGGATTTTTTTACGGAGCAATGGAAAAAGATGGAGGTATCTTTTGATGGCATTTATTCCGGATACCTTGCCAGCCCTTTGCAGATTGAAAAGGTTCTCTTTTTCCTAAAGGAATTTCGGAAGCGGAATACCTTATATCTGGCCGATCCTGTTATGGGAGATCATGGTAAAGGCTTTCATATCTTCAGTAATGAACTTCTACAGGAAATGAAAAAACTCACTTTGGAGGCGGATGTGATCACACCAAATCTGACGGAGTTGTGTTTTCTTGCAGAGGTAAGCTATGAGAAGATAACGAATTATGCAAAGGAGCAGGACTATGTCAAGAGAATACAGGATATTTGTGAAAAGCTTCTTGGCAGGGCGCATGTGCAACAAACGGTGATTGTGACAGGAATTTTACGAAAAGAGGCAGAAAAGGAAATGATTGGCAATCTTGCCGTTTCCGGGGGAAAAAGTACTTATCTGGAGACACCGTATACAGGAAAGGGTTTTTCAGGAACCGGAGATCTGTTTGCATCAGTTGTCTGCGGTGCCCTTATAAACGGCTTGTCTGCAGACCAGGCAATGGAAAAGGCAGTTTCTTTTTTGCAGGAGGCAATTGAGGAGGCTTCAAGAAAAAACATTCCCCGCAATCATGGGGTTTACTTTGAAAAGTATTTATCCCGCTTACTATAGGAGGAGCTAACAATGAGTACACGGACAGAAATAAAATATGAAAGTAAAATACAGGGAAAGGAAAGTGAGAAAATCAGATACCTTGCAACGGCAGGCATCATGGCAGCACTGATTACGCTTATGACAGCGTATATCTGTCATATTCCTGTTGGAACAAACGGAGGGTATATTCATTTTGGTGATTCTCTGATTTATCTGGCAGCAGTGCTGCTTCCGAGACCCTATGCCCTTGCGGCAGCTGCAATCGGAGGAGGACTTGCAGATCTCCTGACAGCACCTATGTGGGCACCGGCGACCATCATTATCAAGATGCTGATTACCCTTCCTTTTACCAACAAATCAAATAAGATTGTATCAACCAGAAATGTTATTGCAGCAATTGTCGCATATTTTATCTCGGGAATCAGCTATTTCCTGGCAGAATATCTTATCTTTGGAACATGGTCTGTTTTCCTGACATCCATGGCAGGAAGCCTGATACAGTCCGGTGGTAGTGCAATCTTTTTTCTTATTTTTGGAGTTGCGTTGGACAAGGCGCATATTAAGGGAAGATTTTTTGAGTAGGAGGCTTCATTTTGGCAGATATTTTATACACGTATAAAAACCAGGTTTATGCAAATATTACGAATCGCTGTGACTGCAATTGTCAGTTCTGCATTCGCTCACACAAGGACAGCGTAGGGGAGGCAGATAATCTGTGGCATAAAAGTGAACCTACGTTAGAAGAAATCAGACAGGCTATGGATGCATTCGATTTCAAGGGCTATGATGAATTAGTATATTGTGGTTACGGAGAGCCGACCTGTGCACTTGACAATCTGCTTGCCAGTGCTGCTTATGCAAAGGAAAAGCAGAATATAAAAATCCGGCTGAATACAAACGGACTGGCAAACCTGTATCATAAGCGCAATATTATTCCTGAGCTTGCCAAAGTCATAGACAGTGTATCTGTCAGCTTAAATGCACCTACTGCAGAGAAATATCAGGAGGTGACAAGACCTCAGTTTGAGAATGCATTTCCGGCGCTTCTTGAATTTGCCGAATTGGCAAAGGGAGCTTTTGAGCATGTTCAGTTTTCTATCGTGGATGTTCTGCCTGAGGAGGAAATTAAGGAATGCCAAAGGATTGCGGATGAGAGAGGAATTTATTTAAAGATCAGAAAATTTTCATAAATATAGAGAGCTGTTGCCAATTGCCATTGACATTGTATGCGAAAAAGAATAAGGTTGTCCTATGGAAGAAAAGATTGTTATAAGAAAAGCGACCATAAGCGATGCAGAAGAAATTTACGAGGTCATGCAGGAAACTTTGACGGCTTTAGAGGATAAATCTCTGTTTGTCTGCGATGATCTTGCCTATGTGAAAAAGCATATAGACGAGGAGGGATTTACGGTAGTTGCCTGTACAAAAACAGGTCGCATTGCAGGAAGTCTTACGGTGCGGTTCCCGGGGGAGAGAGAAGATAATCTGGGTTATGATATCGGACTTTCCGGGGAAGAACGGGTCATGGTGGCACATATGGATTCTGCTGTTGTTCTTCCCGAATTTCGCGGAAATCATCTACAGGGAAAGATGCTGAAATTTGCTGAGGAACAGATAGACGGGGAAAGATACAAATTTTTGCTAACAACGATAGCACCGCACAATATTCCCAGTCAAAGTACATTTCTAAGGGCAGGTTATCGGGAAGTAGCAGTAAAAGAAAAATATGGTGGATTGATGAGAAGTATCCTGTTTAAAAAAAATTGATTAGTATACAAAGGAGAATGAGGTCATGTGGTTTGTATTTGCACTTTTATCTGCAGTGTTTGCAGCGCTGACATCTATACTTGCCAAGGTAGGCATTGAAGGGGTCAATTCCAATCTGGCAACAGCAATTCGTACAGTGGTAGTACTTGTCATGGCATGGGGAATGGTTTTCCTAACAAATACACAGGGAGGAATATCGGCAATCAGTAAAAAGAGCTGGTTGTTTTTAATTTTGTCAGGACTGGCTACAGGAGCATCCTGGCTCTGCTATTACAGGGCATTGCAGATTGGGGAAGCTTCCAAAGTGGTGCCGGTAGACAAGCTGAGTGTGGTGATTACATTAGTATTGGCATTTGTATTTCTTCATGAAAACTTTACAGCAAAGTCTCTTGTGGGAGCTGTTCTTATTACTGCAGGTACATTAATTATGGTATTGTAGGAGCGGAAAATGATTTTATACATGATACGACATGGAGAAACGGATTTTAATAGGCAGAGAAGAATACAGGGACAAAGTGATATACCCTTAAATGCATGGGGAAGGGAGCTAGCCAGGAGGACAGGAAAAGGTCTTGAGGATGTGAGATTTGATCTGGTGGTTACCTCTCCTCTGATCAGAGCAAAGGAAACAGCACAGCTTATTGTCGGAGAAAAGAGCATTCCGTTTATAGAGGAACCGAGAATACAGGAAATTGCATTTGGGGAATATGAAGGTCTTTGCTGCAGTAAGGACGGATATAACATTCCCGATAAGAATTTTTTGGCTTTTTTTGATGATCCGTCTCATTATCAGACGCCGCCAAAGGGCGAAAGTTTTCAGCAGATTATAGATAGAACCGGATGCTTTATGGAGGAATTAATCAATAGAGGGGAATATGCAGATAAGACAATTTTAATATCCACTCATGGATGTGCATTAAAGGCTATTCTTGCAAACATAAATCACACACCGGTCGAACAGTTCTGGGGTGAAGGGGTTCATAGGAATTGCGCAGTTACTATCCTGAAGGTGCAGGATGGTAAAATAGAAGTTGAGGAAGAGGGTAAGGTCTTTTATTAAGATGAAATTATTTCTTTATTGAATGACAATATTTGCACAGCTTAAATCTTTGGCAAGATCATAGACTTTGCCAGATTTCAATCCAACCACCTTGGGGCGAAGAATATATTCAGTGCTGTTTTCAACGACCCGTGCTCTTTCTCCGTTGCTGAGCTGAACAGTGTAGCCTACCGGATACAGGATAATACTGCCTAAAAAGCTTTCCATGATAGAGATATCGAGATCTGTTGTCATGGACATAATGATTTCAATGGCATCATTTTGGGAGAAAGCCTTCTTATAGGGGCGTTCTGTTACAAGTGCATCATAAACATCTGCTACCGAAAGAACTTTGGCGTAGGGAGTGATTTGATCACCGCTAAGACCAAGAGGATAACCCTGCCCGTTTATTTTTTCATGGTGCTGTAAGACACCAAGAGAAATAGACTGGGAAATGGATCCTTTTTCTTTCAGGATCTTAAAGCCAAACAAAGAATGTTGCTTCATTAGGGCGAATTCTTCTTCTGTCAGCCTTCCGGCTTTATTTAGAATTTCATTGGGAATCTGTGATTTCCCCACGTCATGGAGAAGACCTGAAATCCCAATCTCCTGTACTTCCTTTTCGGACATGCCATGCTTTCTTGCAATGATCATTGCCATAGTGGCAACATCCACACTGTGTTTAAAGGTATATTCATCACTAACCTTAAGAGTCCCGATGTCGATGGCAATGGCATCGTTATCGGAAATTGCTTTCATCAGATCATGTGCAATGTTGTTGGCCGTATCGGTAAAGGTATCTGAGGATGTATTGTTGAAAAGGTATTGGATTCCTTCCGATACTCTTTTTTTTACGCTTTCCGATAATTTAACCTTGGCCCGGTCAGGAACCTTAAGCTTTTCAATTGTCTCCAGTGTTTGAGGAGAAATATTTTCATCCTCGGGATCCTCCTCACCTTCACGAATATAGACACTGGTGACGCCCAGCTTAAGCAGAGAATCAATCAGATATTCGTCTAAGGGAGTACCTCGGGCAATCAGAATACGTCCGGTTCGATCGATCAGGGACTGATCAATAATCATTCCAATTTTTAGTTCTCTGGTTCTGACAAAAGTTCGCTTAATCATAGGTATCTCCGCTTTTATCCAAATGTAGTTTTATTATAATCAATTTGCTTCATATTTCCAATCAATTTTTATTGAGATTTGTGGTTTTTATGCTTTTACAATAGAATTTACTGTGGTAGAGTATGATTGATAAATGATATATTACTTTAGCAGGAGGATATTAAAATGCAGTCTGCGGAGCCCCTAAGAATACAGGAACATAGGCGGTATGAACTTTTGGACAGCTTAAGAGGCCTGGTATTGGTCAGCATGATCCTTTTTCATACTTGCTGGGATTTAGTATATATTTTTGGAATAAAGTGGGGTTGGTACAAAGAAGCAGGGGCATATATCTGGCAACAGAGCATCTGCTGGAGTTTTATACTTCTTTCCGGTTTTTGCTGGCCGCTCGGGAAAAGACATTTGAAGAGAGGGCTGTTGGTTTTGTCAGCAGGAGGAGTCATCTCTCTGATTACAGTTGTTTTTATGCCTGAGAACAGGGTTATTTTTGGTGTTCTTACGATGCTGGGAACCTGTACCTTGATTATGATTCCACTGGAAAGACTGTTTAGGCGGATACCTTCCCTGGCGGGTTTTGCCGTCATGGTACTTCTGTTTGTTGGCACCAAAAATGTGAACAGAGGTTATCTTGGCTTTGAAGAATGGAATTTTTTTAGACTTCCACAGTTTTTATACAGAGGCGGTTTCATGACTTTTCTCGGTTTCCCGGAGCCGGGTTTTTATTCAACGGATTACTTTTCTTTGTTCCCATGGTTGTTTTTATTCTTGTCAGGATATTTTATCTATCGCATGATGAAAGGAAAAAAGGATTTATTGCAAAAATATTTTGTTGATGGTTTCAAGCCGTTTTCTTTTTTGGGAAAACATTCGCTATCCATATATATGGCGCATCAGCCTTTGATTTTTGGGTTACTTTTTGGCATGAGGGAATTCAATATTTTTTAAAAATAATAATGGAGAAATATCGTTATGGAACAGCAGAGAATACTTGATCTATTAGGTGAAATGTCATTGGATGAAAAAATCAATCAGCTATTTCAGGGATGTGGAAGCTTTTATACAGAAGGCAGTGTTGCCACCGGTCCTGCATCAGAGCAAGGATTTTCGGAAAAGACGATCCTGGAAGCAGGAAGCGTTTTGAGCGTAGCCGGTGCGGAAACCATTAGAAAGATACAAAAGCACCACATGGAAAATCATCCTCACCATATTCCCCTTGTGTTTATGGCAGATATCATTAATGGATATAAGACGATTTTTCCAATCCCGCTGGCGCAGGGAGCCGCTTTTAATCCCAGCGTGGCATATACAGGAGCGGAAGTGGCAGCCAAGGAGGCATCCACAGCAGGTATCCATGTAACTTTTTCACCGATGGTTGATCTGGTAAGAGATGCCAGATGGGGAAGGGTCATGGAGTCTACAGGAGAGGATCCTTATCTGAACAGTGTATATGCAAAGGCTTTGGTGGAGGGTTATCAGGGAGATGATCCTAAGAAACCGGGTAAGCTTGGGGCTTGTGTCAAACATTTTGCGGGTTATGGTGCGCCAACAGGTGGAAGAGATTATAATAATGTGGAACTCTCAGAAAGAACCTTAAGGGATGACTATCTTCCGGCCTATGATGCAGCCGTTAAGGCAGGAGCACTTCTGGTAATGACATCCTTTAATACCTTGAATCGCATTCCGTCTACAGCAAACAAATGGTTGATGAGAGATATTTTACGTGAGGAGATGGGCTTTGAGGGGGCTGTTATTTCAGACTGGGCAGCGATTGAGGAAATTAAAAATCATGGGCTGTGCGAGGACAAAAAGGGAGCTGCCAAGCTTGCAATGGAGGCAGGAACGGACATTGACATGATGACCACCTGCTATTGCAATTATTTAAAGGAATTAATTGAAAGCGGAGAAATAAGTGAAAGACTGTTAGATGAAGCTGTTCTTAAAGTACTTGAATTAAAAAATAAGCTGGGTCTTTTTGAAAATCCGTACAAAGATGCAGATGAAGCGGCTGAAAAAACAATTATGCTTTGTGCAGAACATAGGGAAAAGGCGAAGGAAGCAGCAAAAGAAACCTTTGTTCTTCTTGAAAATAGCGGGATTCTTCCTTTGAAGAAGGAGGAAAAGGTTGCATTTATCGGACCCTTTACAGAAGAGAAAAGCATTATCGGGGCATGGAGTATTTTCGGAGAGGAAAAAGATGTTGTATCCATAAAAGAGGGTGTAGATCATTACGGAGCAAATGCCATTTTTGCAAAGGGCTGTGATTCCATAGATCCCGGAAAAGAAATGATTGGAATGGGACCCCGGTATGCATGCAGACGGACAAAAAAAGAAGCAGATGCTATGATTGAAGAGGCTGTTGAAGTGGCGCTTAAGACTGATAAGGTGGTACTGTGTATTGGTGAGCATATGGCACAGACAGGAGAGGCGGCCAGCAGAGGAGATATTACCATTCCCAAGCAGCAGAAAAAACTTTTGAGAGCAGTGGCAAGAGTAAATAAAAATATTGTGGTAGTTCTCTTTAATGGGAGACCGTTAGATATCAGAAAGATAAAAGAGCTGGCAAAAGCAATTCTGGTGGTGTGGATGCCCGGAAGTGAAGGAGGAAATGCAATTGCGGAGGTTCTTTATGGGGAAACATCTCCCAGTGGCAGACTTCCAATGTGTTTTCCTTATTCGGTAGGACAGGTACCTGTATTTTACAGTGAGTTTCATACGGGTAGAAAGCTGGACTATTCTAATCTGGATAACAAGTTCCAGTCCCGATACCTAGATATTCCGAATAAACCGCTTTATGCATTTGGCTATGGACTTTCTTATACGCAGTTTGCTTATTCCGAAGTAAGGCTGAGCAACAATTTGATGGAAAAGGGAGATGAACTGACAGCTTCTGTCACTGTAAGAAATACGGGAAAACAAAAAGGAGCTGAAGTGGTTCAGCTGTATATCAAAGATGATTGCGGAAGTGTGGCAAGACCTGTAAGGGAGCTAAAGGGCTTTAAAAAAATCTGGCTTGAGCCGGGAGAGGATAAAGAGGTAAGCTTTAAAATTACAGAAGAAATGTTGAAATTCCATGATATCAATATGGATTATAAGGCAGAAGCAGGAAGCTTTACGGTTTATATCGGCTGTGACAGCGATACGGATAATCAGGCAACATTCAATTTTATCTAAAATAAGGGCCTCGTCTAAAGGACGAGGCCTGTTAATTCTATAAGAATACCGGCAGCAACACCAATTGCATAAAGAAGCAGAGTGATTCTTATATTTTCCTTTAAATCATCATTTACCTTAAAAAGAACAAGCAAGCCTACGCCCGAACCAGCAAGAAGTCCTGCAAGCATAGCGCCTGCACCAAGCACACCTTCGAGATAAAGCTGCGTAAGTATGACGGAAGAAGCACAGTTAGGAATCAGACCGACCAGCGTTGCAAGCATGGGTCCCAGAATCGGTTTCGTAGAAATAAATGCCGCCAGCTTGTCCTCACCGGTAAAGCCAATTACAAGGTTTAGAAGGAATGAGATCAGCAGAATAAACAGGAATACCTGAAGGGTATGGCTCAATGCTGACCGCAGTATTTTTCCTTCCCTGCAATGACAGTGATGATGATCACACATGTGTTCAATCCGAAACTCCTCTTCTGATCCGTTTCTTCTTTTTCGGATTATAAAATCAATCAGAAAACCGGCAAGCATGCCGATAATCATTTTTACAAGTAAAACCTTTATAATTGTGATGGGATTTACCTGTTCGGATATCAGGATGGGAAGCATTTCATCTGAAGTAGACAGAAATACTGCAAAGAGTGTTCCCAATGTAATGATCCGGCCGGCGTACAGGTTGGAGGCAGCTGCAGAGAAGCCGCATTGAGGAGCTACACCCAGTATGCTTCCGAGTAATGGCCCCCATTTCCCTGATTTTTTCATGATTTGCGCTGCTTTGCTACCTGTTTTGTGCTCAATGTATTCCATTGCCAGGTAGGTAAGGAATAAAAAGGGAAGCAGCTTAAATCCATCTATTAAGGTATCTGTTAAAGCATCCAGTATCATTGTTTTCCCCTTATCAAAAATATGATTAAGTAAGTATACCATAATACTTGTAAAATACCAATAAAAAGAATTTGTCAAAATACGAGCCTGTAAATTCCACAAAAGAAAAGACCGCCAGCATTTGCTGACAGTCTCTTCAAAGGGGGATATATAATAATAAAATAGGGAAATGAAAGCAATTTATCTTTGCAGATCCTGTAGATTATAAAATTCACCCTTCATAGCCATTAATTCATCGTAAGTACCAAATTCCTTCAGACCGCCGTTACCGACAACCGCAATTCTGCCAGCATCACGAATCGTAGATAATCTGTGGGCAACGATAAGTGTTGTACGATTTTGTATCAGATTGTGGATTGCTTCCTGAATCTTTTTCTCGGAAACCGTATCAAGAGCGGAGGTTGCTTCGTCCAGAATCAGTATCCGGGGATCTCTGATAAATGCTCTTGCAATGGAAATACGTTGTCTTTGTCCACCAGAGAGATTGCTTCCGTGTTCAGTAATCATGGTATTAAGTCCATCCGGTAGAGAAAGAATCAGGTCATCCAGATTAGCAGCTTTAATAACTTCCCAAAGTCTGTCATCTGAAATATTGTCCATTCCATAGGTAATATTTTCCCGAATGGTTCCTGAAAACAAAATGGACTGTTGGGGTACAACGGCAATATGGGAACGGTAGCTTTGCAGATTCAGGCTGGTAATATCCTGATGATCGATCAGAACCTGTCCGCTTGTAGCCTTCAGGAATCCGATTACCATGTTAAGGATGGTTGTCTTTCCTGCACCTGAACTTCCTACAAAGGCAACTGTTTCACCGGGATGAATATGAAAACTCAGGTTTTCCAGAACCGGGGTATCGGCATTATGGTACTGAAAAGCAACATGGTCAAATATAATATCACCGTCAATTTTCTTTACTTTTTTCTTGTTCCGGTTATCTTCAATATCATGGCTTAGTAGAATATCACCAATGGAATCTACGGACTCAAGTCCTTTGGAAATCGTGGGAAGTAAAGTAATTACGTTGGAAACCTGATTCACAATGGAGGAAAAGTAGGTCTGATACATTACTACTTCGCCAACGGATATTTTTCCCTGTGATGCCAGATAACCGGTAAAGCCAAGGCAGACAACCTGGAACAGTTGAAAGGAAACCCAGCTGATAGAAGAAAAATAGGTTTGTATCATATCCAGCTTAAGTCCTTTTTCGGCAACATGTGCCAGCTGACTGTCCATTTTCTTTGTCTCTTGCTTTTCAAGTGCGTGAGCACGGGTAACCGGTATCAGCTCTACCATTTCCATGACTTTTACAGAAGTTTCTTCCATTTCCTTTCGGAAATCGGAATTGTATCGTTTAATTTTTCCCCGGAAGGTAACCATAAGGCATACAGCAACAGGTATGGTAGCAAGGAAAAAAAGAAAAACGGTCAGGCTTTTAAAAATGACAACTCCAAAAGCAACCACAACATTTAGGAGAATACTTAAAACAGTAATAAATATTTGTGAGGACAGAGTTTCTATCTGCTCCACATCACGCATGATTTTGGACTGCAGACGTCCGGACTGCATTTCATTGTGATAGGAGATGGAAAGCTGCTGAAGCTTTCTTACAAGAGAGCTTCGTAATCCCTGTTCCACGCTTCTGACTGTCTTTGCGTAAAGCCATGTATGAATATAGTTTGTAAAAATATTCTGAATCACGAAAAAGGACATGATCAGAACGTTGATTAATATTTTAATGCCTGAATTTTCTGGCCGATCGGTAGCAATATTAATGATGTTCGAGGTAATGATCGGAAGAATCCATACAGGAGAATGCTTCACCGCAAAAAGAAGAATAGAAAAGAACAGCTTTAGATAATGTCCTTTATAGATACCAAGTAATATCTTTAAGCTGTTTCCCTCATTTCTTTTGAAGGTTCCAAGCAGTGCTTTTTCCGATTCATCCAGATTGATGTCTTCAGGCTGCGTAAATTTAGTAATCATGGTTTTATCCTGACGTTATGAAAAAGTTTCGTAATATTTTTTAACAACCTCCTGGGCAGGTTTCCCGTAAATATCATATCCGCTATGGGTACTTGCTTTACATAAAGGATACTGCTTAAATGCCCAGTCCCAAATACAAAAACCACCAACCCAGCTGCGCTTTTTGCAGGCTTCAAACATTGCAGTGTACCAATCTGCCTGTTCCTTGAGTGAAACTTCTCCTCGGACAGTCCAGTCATTGGGGACCTTGGAGGCACCTTCTACGGACATACAGCCACATTCCGCAAAAAAGAAAGGTTTTTGAAATTTTTGGACAACCTGTTCAATACGATCAAGCTCCTGATCCCAGTCATCTGTAGGATAGTAGCCGCTGGAGCAAATATAGTCGGTACAATCCCACCAGTTTACATTATCTTCCTGATATTTGTCAGTATTGTAGGTTACCGGACCGCTGTAAACATTGCGAATATCGGAAATCAGTTTTCTCCATTCAGTACTCCGGCGTTCTGACATGACCATTTCACAGCCTGCAATAAACATTTCACAACCGGTTTTTTCAGCAAGCTTTGCAAAATGAAGCTGAAAATTTGTGTAGGAAGCAAACCAGTTGCTCCATTTGGGTTCACAATGCACATCTTTATCAAAGAAATTGATATGGGCACGCCAGGTTCCGTTTTTACAGTTAACAGTTGGCTTTAATGCAACACGAAGTCCGGCTTTATGGATATAGTCGATCATTTCCGTTAATTCTTTATCACTCAGAGTTGCGTTTGAGGTGAAGGAGATATCCTCTGACTGAGGTGTTTCCTGTAAAGCATTCGGAACCAGAGTAATAAAATTTGCGCTTGTTCCTGCAATTAAATTGTCAAGACTTTCATAAGCTTCTTTCGTTTGAAAACTGCCCCTGGGACAAAATGGTGCAAAAGTAATTCCTTTTATAAAATCCATCTTCCATTCCTTTCAAAATCTTTTAAAGGTTTCTGATAAAACTATAGCACTGCAAAGAAATTTTCGGTATAATGTACTCATATAAAAATTGTAAAAATCTATTCAGGAGAAAAGATATGCAGTACCTGTTTGAATATCATGATACCTTGAAATCACCTTATGAAGCTTTTTTATATGATACATCTGATATGCCGTTTCCTATCCGTCCGCATTGGCATTATTTTATGGAGATTATTTATATGCTGGAGGGAACGGGTCTGATGGAATGCAACGGGAAAACTTACGTTGTGGAAGAAGGAGACTTGATTTTGTTTCATCCGGAATCAGTCCATGCGATTTATACTGCTACCAATTTCCCTCTAAAGTACGGTGTTTTGAAATTTGATGTAAATAAGCTGTATACGGAAAACAGCTATGCGCCTAAATTGAGAGTGATTTTGGAAAGTGCCAACAAAAGCTCAGAAGCAGATATCTTTTTCAAGGAGGATCAGATTCGTGATCTGCCGGTTAAAAAAATTTTTGAAGAGTGTCGTATAGAACTTCAAAATCAAAACTATGGATATGATATTGTGGTACATAATCAAATCTGTTATCTGCTGGTGCAATTGATCCGTATATGGAGAGAACATGGTTTTAATACAGATGTGGCAGCAACACGATCTACAGAAACGGAGTCTATACATGATATTACAGCATATATTGATGCTCATGCCGGAGAGGCTATCCGGGTAGAAGAACTGGCAGACATGTGTAATATGAGTTATTCCTATTTTGCCAAAAATTTTAAGCAATATTATGGACGCTCCTGTAAGGAGTATATTGAGTTTATACGGGTGAGTAAAGCGACGGATCTGCTTTTATTTACAGATTTTGACTTAAGCTATATCAGTCAGGAAACAGGATTTTCTGACAGCAGTCACTTGATTAAGATATTCAGAAAATGGAAGGGTGTCACACCGAAACAGTTTAAGAAGCAGCATAGAGCATGATTTGTGAAAAGACATTGTAGGGTAGAAGGCCTTATGTTATATTGAAAATAGAAATGAAACTTTTAGATTTTTACGAGGGTATTTACAGGAAATAGTGTATGGGTACAGACAGGGTAGCAGAGCTTGAGAATCAAATTTCCGAGCTCAAGAAGCAGTTGATAATTGAAAAAGTAAAACAGGCTGTGGCGGAAGATAGTGGGCTTTGGGAATATGATGTTGCCGGGCTATATGAGCGGGAAGCTGCAACAAAAATGATAGAAAAGAAGCTTTTTGAGGCACCCGATGAGCCGGGGGCTCTTCTTTTGGTAGACCTGAATGATTTTAAAGTAATAAATGATACCTATGGACGCGTATATGGTGATACTGTCTTAGAGGCAGCATCCAATATTATATCTACCAGCTTTCGCATGAAGGATATTGTTGGGAGAATAGCCGGAGATGCATTTTTCATTTTTTGCTCCGGAATAGAAAATGAGACTGCTGCGGAAAAGCTTGTCAATAAAATACTGTTGCGTTTTCAGGATTTTATGGAAGAACGGGATGGGAATAAATGCTGGATCAGCGCAGGAATCGCATTATACCCCAGAGATGGGGAAACCTATGATCAATTATATCACAGTGCTGATATTGCCTTGTTTGAGGCGAAGAAGTATGGAAAAAACGGATTCCATATCTATCAGCCGGGAAGAGATTATGGAACTTGCCTGGGTGAAACTTATCGCAAGATGAAAGAGGAAGAAAAAAGAAAGCTGTCTGTTGAAAAGAGACTTACCAATATTAATAAGGACCTGTTTGATTTTGCCTTTAAGATCATCAGTACTGAAAAAAATTTCTATCAGGCGATACAAGCAATATTTGAAGAGATAAGTCTGTATTTTTCTTTGGATAGAAGTACGCTTCTTGAATGTGACAAGGTCAGCAGGAGAATCCGGGTAACTGCCAGATGGACCAGAGCGGACGATGGAGATGATGTCTGTCGGATGGAGAAAAGCTCGAGCAAAAACTGGTATATTCTTGAGAAATACTATAGAGATATTGAGTACAATATTCTGGATAATGGCAAGGATACGCGTGAAAATTTCGCAGAGGATGTATATGCAATGAACAGGGTGCCGGTGTCGGCAATTCAATTCCCAATAATGGATGGGGATAAGATGGCAGGTGTCCTGACCTTTGAATGCTGGGAGGCAAGGAAATGGAACAAGATGGAAATCAACACCTTGTCCAGTGTTACCAGGATGATTTCCAGCTATCTCCTTCAACGTCAGACAAAGGCAGAATTGGAGGCAGAATACATAATTGGCAAAAAGGCAATGGACATCCTAAACCAGATTTATTATGTGATTGATGAGGATACTTACCAGATCCGGTATATGAGTCGTTATGCACAGGAACAATATCCGGATGTAGATTACGGTCAACTGTGTTATCAGGCTATTATGGGGAAGGAAGCTCCTTGTGATTTGTGTCCACTTTCCGACTGTAAGAGAGGGAAGGAAGATAGTACAGTAGAAATCTATGATGGCGAGGAGGATAACTGGTATACACTGACAGCATCCTACATGGAATCAACAGAGGAGCGCAGACAGATTCTGGTCTGTAAATCGAACGTAACAGATTTTTTAAAGAGAGTAAAAGGTGTCGATCAGCTGACAGGAGCCATGTCCTATGAGAAGTTCAGAATGGAGGCAACAAAAGCTTTAAAAAAGGGACAAGGAGAAGGCCTGATATTGATTTTTATGGGGATTCAGGATTTTTCCAGGATTAACGATGAATATGGCTATGAAACAGGGGATCAGATTCTAAGGGCGTTTGTGGAAAAGATTAAGGAAGGCCTCAAGGAGAGAGAACTTTTCTGCCGTATAAAGGGAGATGATTTTGTTGCATTAACGGAAACTGTTAATTATGGAAATGGTAAATATAGAACGATGAAAGAACTTTCTGATGACCTGGCTAAGAAATTCAGAAAAAAATTTCCGAATATTGCAATCAATTGCTTTGCAGGTATCTATCGGATACCGGAAGGAGAGGAATATATCAGTCGATGCCTGGATAAAGCGATGAAGGCAAGAAAAATGGCTTTGAGGAGTATCTATGAGACAAATGGCACCTATATTTATACAAGGGAGTTTGAACTTCAGGAAATAGAAAAAGATGCTATCAATAGGGCCATGAAGGATTCTCTCGAGAAAGGATATTTCAGGGTGTTCTTTCAACCTAAGGTAAATATTCTTACCAATGAAATCATCGGTGCAGAGGCTCTGGTAAGAATGGTCGATGCGGATGGAAACTTAATTTCGCCGGGGAAATTTATTCCTCTTGCGGAAGAAAATGGAATGATCGTGGAAATAGATAAGTTTGTTTATGAAGAAACCTTTAAGCTGATGCGAAAATGGATGGATGAAGGGAAGAAGGTTCCTTTGATCTCCGTCAATTTATCCAGACTTCATTTGCTGAATGATGGTCTTCCTGAGTACATAAAGCAGTTAAGTGATAAATATGGACTTCGCCCTGAAGAAATAGAATTGGAAATTACGGAAAGCGTCTTCTTCGAAGATACAGAGCGTCTGGTCGGGATCATTAAGAATATGAAGGATATGGGATATGTAATTTCCATGGATGATTTCGGAGCGGGATTTTCAACTTTAAGCCTTATGAAATCACTTCCCGTTGATGTCATTAAGCTGGATGGAGGATTTTTCCTTAAGAATGAACTGGATTATAAAAATAAGGCTGTAATTTCGGCAATTATGCGCCTTGCTGAGAATCTGGGATTTGAAACGGTTTCTGAGGGTATCGAAACAGAAGAACAGGTTGATTTTGTCAGGGAACAGGGCGGGAAATGTGTGCAGGGATTTTACTTTTATAGGCCTATGCCGGCGGAGGAATTCAGTAAATTAATATAGAGTTGAGCCCTGCGCGCCCATCGATGCGCCAACGCATCTCAGTCGCGGGCTTCGCCCTATCACCAAAAAATGCAGAGCCGTTTGTGTGAGCAAGCTCACAAACAGCTCTGCATTTTTCTGGTGGCATGGCTCATGCCTACGCGCAAAAAAGAAGCACCATCCCCAAGGCTCATATGTCCTCAAAAATGGTACTTATAAGTGCGTCTTCAGGGGCTCGAACCCTGGACACCCTGATTAAGAGTCAGGTGCTCTACCAACTGAGCTAAAGACGCATTTGCGATTTTATATAGGCTTCATTTGCAACGCAAGTGTTATTATAGTATAATGTCCTTTGATTTGCAAGCATTTTTTTAAAAAATTTTATCCGAATTTTTCGGAAGGTAATCAGGGAAAAGAATGGGGCAGAATATGATCTTTGATACACATGCGCATTATGATGATGAAGCTTTTGATGAGGACAGGGAGGAATTGCTCTGGAAAATGAAGGAGCAGGGAGTAGAGTTTATTGTAAATGTCGGAGCAAGTATAGCTTCCACAAAAAAAACAATAGAGCTTGTACAACGTTATCCCTTTTTATATGGTGCTGTCGGTATTCATCCGTCGGAAACGGAAGAACTGAAGGAAGAAGACATGCTATGGCTTAAAAAGGCGTCTGTCCAAAAAGATATTGTAGCAATTGGAGAGATTGGGCTTGATTATTATTGGCCGGAGCCGGATCGTGAAATACAAAAAAAATGGTTTATCAGACAACTTGCGTTGGCAAGTGAAGTGAAACTTCCGGTCATTATTCATTCCAGAGATGCGGCGGAGGACACCTTGGAGATTTTAAAGGAATGGGACAAGGATAAGACGGGTGGTGTGATTCATTGTTTTTCTTATTCAAAGGAGATAGCAAGGGAATATCTTTCCATGGGGTATTATTTTGGAATAGGCGGTGTACTTACATTTAAAAATGCCCGGAAACTGGTAGAAGCAGTGGAAATAATTCCGATGGAGAAAATTCTGCTGGAAACAGATTGCCCCTATCTGGCGCCGGAGCCTTACCGGGGAAAAAGAAATCAGTCCGGATACATTGATTTTGTGGCAGAGAAGCTTGCGAAGCTAAAGGGAATTACTAAGGAAGAGGTGCTTCGTATTACGAGCGATAATGCAAAGAACTTTTACCATTTGAAATAGAGGAGAATATTTATGGCATATTTGGGGACGCCTACGGCTACTGCAGAGGTAATTCAGAAGTATGGCTTCAATTTTCAAAAGAAATATGGACAGAATTTTTTGATCGACGCAAACATCCTGGACAAAATCATTGATTCCGCTGAAATTACGAGGGAGGACTGTGTTGTTGAGATCGGACCGGGAATTGGAACAATGACGCAGTATCTTGCAGAAAATGCAAGGGAAGTAATAGCGGTTGAAATTGACAAAAATCTGATTCCTATTCTTGAGGAAACCTTAAAAGGATATGAAAATGTAAGTATAGTAAATGAGGATATTTTAAAGGTAGATCTCAACAGACTTGTGAAAGAGCGAAACGAAGGCAAGCCGATCAAAGTGGTTGCTAATCTGCCTTATTATATTACAACACCGATTATTATGGGATTGTTTGAAAGTCGTGTGCCGCTTTCCAGTATCACGATCATGGTGCAGAAGGAAGTGGCAGACAGAATGCAAGTGGGGCCGGGAACGAAGGACTATGGAGCATTAAGCCTTGCGGTACAGTATTATGCGAGACCGGAAATTATGCTGAATGTGCCGCCGACCTGCTTTATGCCGAGACCAAATGTGGGAAGTGCTGTTATTCGTCTGACCAGATTTGAAGAACCGCCTGTTAAGACAGATGATGAGAGAAAGATGTTTTCCATTATCCGTGCAGCCTTTAATCAGAGAAGGAAGACACTGGTAAATGCACTGGCAAACGGGCTTTCTTATGCAGATAAGGATGGAATGATGATTCATGTAAGCCGGCAGGAGGTCAGTATGGCACTTGATCAAATGGGGCTTAGTCAGACGATCAGAGGAGAAGCTCTTACTCTTGCACAATTTGCAAGACTCAGTGACCTGCTCTGATTTTGGAAAAGATGACTACTATATCTATGGATAGGAAGAGCTTGTACTATCCATATCTTGCGGATTTTTCTCATATTTTTTTGACATACGAAGGGGCATATGGTAAACTTAGAAAATGAAAATAGGCTGTTTATGCCTTGAAGTGAAAATAAGTATGAGGTGAGTACCTTGGATAAATACGAATACAAAGTACGTGCAGATGAGATTAAATCTCTGATTGCAGAAGGAGAATACGCAGAAGCTGCTAAGATAGCAGATACAATTGATTGGCGCAGGGTAAAGAGTGTCATGATGCTTTGCACCATCAGCGATTTGTATAAAATTAACAGAAGATATGAGGATAGCAGAGATATTCTGCTTTTGGCTTATGACAGACATTCAGGGGGAAGACTGATTGTTTATTCTCTTTGTGAGCTTTCCATTAAGCTGGGAGAATATGTACAGGCTCTTGAATATTATAAAGAGTTTGTACAGCTGGCGCCAAATGATAGCGGAAGATATGTCCTATTATATAAGTTGTATGAAGCACAGGAAGTAAGCCTGGAAGAAAGAATAGAGGTTCTGGAGGAGCTTAAAAAACACGAGTATCGTGAGAAATGGTTGTATGAGCTTGCATATCTTTATCACAGAGTTGGATTGGAATCCCAATGCATAGAGCAATGTAATGAAATATTCCTTATGTTCAAAGAGGGTAGGTATGTACTAAAAGCACTGGAACTGAAAAAGCTTCATGAGCCCTTGACGCAGGAACAGGAAATTCAGTATGAGCTGATGAAACAAAACGGTGGTTTTGTTACGTCTGACTATGCAGTTGACCAGCAGGCAATTCAAGAGGAAGCCGACAAGGAAACTGAGGAAGAAGACGAGGATGAGTTCAGCCTTCAGGAAAATATATTGACCGGAAGCACGCAGGAATTACCCGGAAAGGATATGGATATTGAGGTCAAGACGGTTGATGTCAGCCAGTATAATACCATCAATCTTCAAAAAGAGCTTGCAGAGAGTATGAAGGAATTCCTGGATAAAAACAAGACGCAGCAGATGCCGGTTGAAGAAACCAATGAGACCTTAAAAACACAGGTGTATGAGCCTGTAAAGGGGTTAGATGATCCGGAACATGCTTCTGATGCTAAGGAAGCAGAGGCTGTATCGGAAGAGCCGCAGGTTGCCCTCAGGCAGGATACAGATGAAATGAAGCTTATCACAGAAGAGGATCTTGGTGAAAAAGTGCATGAGGATATTGTTCCGGGGGTTGAACATAAAGTATCTGAAGAAGCTTCTGAGGAGGTATTCTTTGGTAATACAGAGGAAGTGAATATCCAGGATGTAGTTTCGGAACTGGTAGAACAGAACGGAGTTAAGACACCCTTTGAACCTATTAAGACGCCGATGGAAGAATCTGCCAGGACAGTAATCTCAGCAGCAAGCCCTAACCCGGCAGTCAGCAACACCGGCGTGATCCGAACATTCCATAAACCTTCCGGTTTTGATCATATTCTTTCTCAGGAATATGATGGGCAGATTTCACTTGTGATGCCTGAGCAGGAAAAGATAGAAAAGCAGATCACAGGTCAGCTTAGCATAGAAGATGTTATGGCTGAGTGGGAGAAGACAAAACAGGAAAATGAACGTAGGCGAATGGAAGAAATTCGCAAGCGTGTTCGTCAGCAGACGGATGCTCTTTTTGCAGATTTTGATGAATCAACGAAAACAGGTCTTCTGGAAGAATTGGAAAAGGCCATGGTTACTGCTGCCATTAAGGAAGAAAAGGTGAAAGCGAACCAGGAAAAACCTAAGGTGGTAAAGGTAGCTGATATTGAAAGAAAAGCCGCCGAGAAAGAGAAAAAAGACCTTCCTCCGGCTGAGGAAACAATAGAAATAGAAACAGAACCTGCAGATGAAGTAGAAATACTTGAGGAAATTCAGGAAGAAGATGAAATTTTAGAAGTTTCTGAAGCGGAACAGGAAGCTGATTTGGAGGAGAAGGATTCAGAAGATAAGAATTCAGAAGAGCAGAATTCGGATGAGGAGGAGGAAGCAGACAATTCTGTTCAGGAAGAGGAATTAAAAACAGAGTCCTCAAACGGCAAAGAGAAGCAAGAAGATTCTGAACAGGATAAGACTGTTGAAAATCAAAGCAAAGTCAGAGAAATGTCGGATAGTGAAAAAGAGCAATTTGCTCCATTTATTCACCATAAACGTACCAGAAGACAGATCGTAACCGTTTTGGATAATATCAGTATGGCATCCTATACGGGAAATGTAATCGTCACCGGAGAGGAAAGTGCTGAAACAACTGCACTTGCCAAGCTGTTTGTCAAGGAAGTGCAGCTTTCTGACAGCAATTTTTCCGGCAAGGTAGCGAAGATTTCCGGTGCTACCATGAACAAGAAAGATATTGGCGCTACATTAGGTAAGCTTTCCGGAGGAGCACTGATTATTGAAGGTGCCTGTGCCATGAAGAAGGCTGCTGTGGACCAGCTCCTTAAGGAACTGAACCAGGAAGAAAAGGGTATTATTGTTCTTCTTGAAGACAAGAAAGAAAAGATAAATGCATATCTTGTAAAATATCCGGCATTGGCAGAGGTATTTAACTTGCGTGTCGATGTAGAAGCACTGGACGATCAGACTCTTGTAAGATATGCTCAAAAATATGCACTTGATCAAGAATATTCTATTGATGAATTAGGTATTCTGGCGCTCCATACCAGAATAGCTGATATGCAGACCAGTGATCACGAGGTTACACTTGCAGAGATAGAAGAGTTGATCGATGAGGCAATCTATTATGCAGATAAGAAGACTCCCAAGCACTTTTTTGATATACTTCTTGGGAAGCGGTATGATGAAGAGGATATGATTATTCTCAGAGAAAAAGATTTTATGCATTATTAATAATAAATTCGGGGGCGTTACAATATGGATTTAAAGGAAAAGAAGGCAGAAAACAGAATTTTTATCTCTGAGGCAGACCAATATCTGTTTGCCCAAGGCACACATTATGATATTTATAAAAAGCTTGGGGCACATCCTTCTGTGGAGAATGGGAAAAAAGGAATGTTTTTTGGTGTCTGGGCACCGAATGCAGCCAGTGTCCATGTGATTGGAACCTTTAATGGATGGAATGAAACAGCAAATCCCATGAAAAAGCTGGGACCGGGTGGAATTCATACGGTATTTATTCCGGGAGTTTCCGTTGGTGAGCTGTATAAGTTTCTCATTACAACACCTTCGGGAGAAAAGCTGTATAAGGCGGATCCATTTGCAAACAGTACGGAGTTGCGCCCGGGAAACGCCTCGAAAACCGCTGATATTTCCGGTTTTAAATGGTCTGACGATGCGTGGATGAAGGAACGCAGCGGCAAGAATTATAACAAGGAGCCTCTTGCAATCTACGAGTGTCATATTGGTTCCTGGATGCGTCATCCCCAGCCGGAGGAGAAAGGCTTTTATAATTACCGGGAGTTCGCGGACAGAGTTGTAGAGTATTTAAAGGAAATGAAATATACGCATATTGAGCTGATGGGAATTGCGGAATATCCTTATGATGGTTCCTGGGGGTATCAGGTGACCGGCTATTATGCACCCACCTCAAGATATGGAGATCCACAGGATTTCATGTATCTGATCAATAAGCTTCATAAAAATAAAATTGGCGTCATACTAGACTGGGTACCGGCTCATTTCGCAACAGATGCTCATGGTTTGGGCAGATTTGACGGTCAATGTATTTTTGAAGATCCTGATCCGAGAAAGGGAGAGCATCCCGATTGGGGAACCAAAATTTTTAACTATGGAAAGACGGAGGTTAAAAACTTTTTAATTGCCAATGTTCTTTTCTGGATTAAGGAATACCATATTGACGGAATTCGTGTAGATGCTGTAGCCTCCATGCTGTATTTGGATTACGGCAAGCAGGATGGACAGTGGGTAGCAAACAAATACGGTGGAAATAAGAATCTGGAGGCAATTGAATTTTTTAAACACTTAAATTCAGTGGTATTGGGTTCTTATCCGGGCTTTTTAACGATTGCGGAGGAATCTACTGCATGGCCGAAAGTGACAGGACCTGTTGAGAATGAAGGGCTTGGCTTTTCCTTTAAGTGGAATATGGGCTGGATGCACGATTTCTGTGAATATATGAAGCTGGATCCTTATTTCAGGAAGGACAATCATTATGCTATGACCTTTGCCATGTCTTATAATGAGAGCGAGAATTATATTTTGCCGTTGTCTCATGACGAGGTAGTACATTTAAAATGCTCTATGGTCAATAAGATGCCGGGCTACAAGGTAGATAAATATGCGAATCTTCGTTGTGGCTATACTTATATGTTTGGCCATGCCGGAAAGAAGCTTCTCTTCATGGGGCAGGATTTCGGACAGGAAAGAGAATGGAGCGAAGAGAGAGAGCTTGACTGGTTTCTCCTCGGTGAGGATTTGAATAAGGGACTTCATGAATATGTTAAGGAACTTCTGAAGCTTTACCGCAAGTATCCGTGCCTTTATGAGTTTGACAATAGCTGGGAAGGCTTTGAATGGCTTAACTGTGATGATAAAGCCAGAAGTACCTATAGCTTTTTCAGAAAGGCTTCAAATGGAAGGAATAATCTTTTGTTTATTATTAACATGACCCCTATGACGTGGGAGAATTATAAGCTGGGTGTTCCCAAAAGGAAAAAATATAAATTATTGTTGAGCAGCACAGAGGAACGGTTTGGAGGCACAGGGGCGGTTATACCAAAGGAAATTACAGCAAAGAAAGGAGCCTGTGATTACAGAGACTATCATATTGTGCTGGATCTTCCACCTTATGCAGCAGCAGTATTTGTTTTCTGACAGGAGTTAAGAAAAAGAATAGTTATGCCGAAATAAAGGGTGAATGCAGAAGGCATTCGCCCTTTCATAATTTTTATTGTCTGCGACATGTATGAGGATGGAAAGATGAATATTTTAACAGAAGGGACAGATTATCATAAAGTCTCAACGCATACAAATGTAGACAGAGGAACAACTTCATATCGTACCCCGGATACCGTTATTAGGACTGGAGCGTCCGGGTTTGCATTAGACATTTCTGGCACAGTTATGGATAACAGCGCTTACACAGGTCACGGACAGACCGCAGAAGAGGTTATGCTGGAAGCGGGGCAGGAGGATATTACTGCTCGGCGAAATTACATGGCAGTTATGTCTAATTGTATGTCAGATGAAGACTTTGCCAGACTTCAGGAGGAAGGCTTTCATCCGGGCAGTACGGATATTGAGACAGTTGTGACGATTGTCGACCATATTAAAACAGCGCTGGTTAAGGGGGGCAGCCAGGTAGTCGGTTATACGGATACCATGAGCAGCGAAACGCTTAGAGAAATTACGGGAAGTGAAACCTTTGCCAGAGAATTGGAGAAGCAGTTTGCAGAGCAGGATCTGCCGCTTACACAGGAGAATGTTTCTTCTGTCATGGAGGCCTGGAGTATTCTTGAACAGGCAGAGTATCCAACAGATGGCAGTATAAAGTATATGATAGAGAATGAGCTTTCACCTTCTCCCGAAAACTTTTACACAGCCAAATATTCTGCAGCGACAGATGCACTGAGACAGGGAAAAGGCTATTATGCTGCCGGAGAAATGGCAGGTTATTATGCAAAAAAGCCGGAAACAGTTGATTTTGAAAAGCTTCTTCCGCAGATGCAGAAGCTGATCGAGGAGGCAGGCTATGAGATAAGCGAAGAAAATCTGCAGGATGCTCTTTGGCTGGTAGAAAAGGGAATTCCTCTGAATGCAGATACCTTTTCGCTGATGAAGGATATTAGAAATATACAGTTCCCCGTTTCTGAGCAGGAATTTTTAAAAGCAGCAGTCTCTGCTCTTTCAGATGGAGTAAAACCAGCTGCAGCTGACCTAAACCAAACAGAAAGCAATTATGAGAAGGCAATATCTTTAGTGGAACAGACCTCTTCTATTCAGGAGGAAGCCGTAGATATTATTTTTGCAAGAGAATTGCCGTTAACATTAAAAAACCTTTTGGCAGCACAGGATATCTTTTTAAAAACAGAATCAAGCTCCGGAAAGGAAGAAGTCAAGGAAAGTATACAAGGAAGACGGCTCCTGGAGGAAGTGAGACTGTCCATGAGCGTGGAAGCCAACTTAAGACTTCTCAAAAAGGGTTATCAGATAGAAACAGCTCCTTTGCAGCAGCTGGTAGAAAAACTGAAGGAGGCAGAAACTGACTGGGCTAAGTCATTGACAGGAGAGACTGATGAGGCGAAGGCTGGACAAAAGATGTCCCTTTATCAGGAAACATTGGATGTACTTAAGGGCATCCGGGTTTCACCGGCAGCAGTTTTATCAGATCTTACAGTTAGCAGCACTTTACGAGAGGTATCGGTTGCAGGAGAAGAGAGAGCGGCGGCTTATCGAAAAGCAGGCATAAGCTATGAGACATTGATGACAGCTCCCAGACAGGATATGGGAGATTCCATCAAAAAGGCATTCCGGAATGTAGATGATATTTTGACGGATCTGGATTTAGAGCTTTCTGATGAAAACAGACGGGCTGTGAGAATTCTTGGGTATAACAGCATTGAGATTAGCGAGACACATGTCGAAGAAATCCGAAAAATGGATGACCTTCTTACCGGTGTTGTGAAGGAAATGAAACCGGCCAGAGTCCTTAATATGATCAGAGAAGGCGTTAATCCTTTGGTAATGCCTCTTGAAGAGCTGCAGGAATATTTAAGGCAGCAGGAAAGTCCTGCAGAGGAAATGGAAAGCTACAGTAAGTTCCTTTATAAGCTGGAAAAGAAAAAGGATATTTCTGAAGAAGAAAGAAGTGCTTATATAGGGATTTACAGGCTGCTTCGTCAGATTGAAAAGGCTGATGATGCTTCGGTAGGAGCTGTATGGCAGACCGGAGCTGAGCATACACTTCAGAATCTTTTTAGTATGGTAAAAAGCAGTAAGCATAAAGCAATGGACTATACTGTAGATGATAATTTTGGCGGCATCAAGCTCAGAGATTTTGTGGAAGAGGTTGGCGAGGAGGAAGCCGGCAGAGAATATGACAGAATGGTGAATGAGCAGATAAGAGCAGCAGTGAGTCCGGAAGACCCGGTTTTACAGCAGCTTCTGAACTATAATCAACCTGTCACAGCAGATTATCTTTTGATGGCGGCTTCCATGATGAAAAAGCCGAGAGAAATCTGGCAGCAGGCAGAAAAGCTGACGGATCGGGAAGCTTCTTTTGACTCTCTGGAGGATGCCGGGGAGCAGATCGTTAAAGCTTTAGAGGGAAAAGAAGAAGTTCAGAATGCTTATGGAGCATTTTGTGAACAGATACAAAATGTGCTTGATGAGTACTATACCTCAGAAGAAAATTCAGCACTTGACGTAAGAGCAATGAGTACTTTGTACAAGCAGATGACCTTCTTAAGCAATATGGCACGGGAAGAAAATTATGAGATTCCTGTGAATATTAATGGTTCGCTGACTTCCATCAATTTAAAAATCGTTCATGATGGGCAACAGGAAAGCAAGGTTGCAATTACTCTGGAGGCACAGTCCCTTGGCAAAATTGCAGCAGAATTTAAACTGGAAGATCAAAGACTTGCAGGCTTCTGTGTTTGCAGTACAAAAGAAGGAACAGAATTACTTAAGAAAGAAAAAGACCTTTTGGAGGAACAACTGCAAAAAGAAGAAATTCCTGTTGGAGATATTTACTTTGCAACCGGAGAAAGTCTTGATCTGGTCACTTTTTCGGTGAAGCAGTCTGCTGACAGACAGCCCGGACAGGAGGCAGGAGATCTTTATAAGGCAGCAAGAGCATTTATCGGGTATATACAGCAAATGGGAATAAAGAAAGGAAATATGGAGTATGAAAATTAATTTCAATGCATCGGCAGTAATTGCAAACAATGCTTTAACAAGAAATGACAACAGGCTTTCAGAATCTTTGGAGAGATTATCTTCAGGTCTTAAGATCGTGAATGCAAAGGATAATCCGTCCGGTCTTGCAATGAGTAAGCGCATGAACGCCCAGATAGAAGGAATTGATATGGCAACTCAGAATGCGGGAGATGCTATTTCCGTTATTGAAATTGCTGACGGAACAATGTCAGAAATTCATAGTATGCTTCAGAGGATCAATGAACTATGTGTTAAAGCAAGCACCGGAATTATTACCGACGATGACAGGGAACTGATCAATTCGGAGGTAGTTCAGTTAAAGGAGGAGATTACCAGAATTTCATCGGAGACGGAGTTTAACGGACAGAAGATTCTGGATGGCTCCTTTGATCTAAAGGGCTATACCAGCAATGAAAATGTAAAAGTTGCTTATTACAGTGATGCCATAATTGCGGGAAGCTATGAGATTAAAGGCCTGAATGTAGGATTTAAGGCGGATGGAAGTATTGATCCTGATACAGTTGACTTTGATACCAGTGGTGGAATTTCAGGAACAAGCGTTCCTTCTGATTACCGGATCAGTCAGATCGATGGAAATATCATTACCTTTTCAGGTAGTAATGATTTTGAGTTAAAAATTAGCGTAACAAAAAATTACACGAAAGAAGATATTAAAGTGGATCTGACGGGCTTTGGCTCTATGGATATGCAGATCGGAGCCAACGAAGGACAGCAGCTTGGCATTCGTATCCCTAAAATGTCACTGGAAAATATGGGAATCTCTGCAATTGATCTGAGTACACAGGAAGGAGCAAAGGATGCTCTTTCAAGAATGGGCGGTGCAATTAAGTATGTTTCTGCAACCAGAAGCCGTCTGGGTGCCTATCAGAACCGCTTGGAGCACACCATTAGCAGCCTTGATATTTCCAGTGAAAATATGACATCGGCATATTCCAGAATTATGGATGTTGACATGGCGGAGGAGATGACAGAATACACGACCGTGCAGGTGCTTTCCCAGGCCAGCACTTCCATGCTGGCTCAGGCAAATGAAAGACCCGCACAGGTGCTTCAGCTTTTACAATAAACCTGTAGAATGGAGAAGCTATGACAAAGGAATTAAAACAGCAATTCACATTAAGAATTACACAGGCAAATAAGACGCAGTTAATAGTCATTCTATATGAAATGCTCCTGAGCTACCTGGAGGAAGCGCAGGATGCTCACAAGAATGCAGACAGAGCCGGCTTTCGTGAGGCCATCAGAAAGGCAAGAGGCTGTCTTAAGGAGTTGATGACATCACTGCATTTTGAATATGAACCTGCCATGAACCTGCTTCAGCTTTATCTTTATGCGAACAGAGAAATGGCAATGGCTGATATACGAAACAGCATGGAAGAACTGGAGCATGTAAGGATGATCATGACAAAGCTTCATGCAGCGTATCAGCAAATCAGCAGTCAGGATGCTTCAGAGCCTGTGATGGCAAATACCCAGACTGTTTATGCCGGGCTTACTTACGGAAAAAACGACCTGACGGAAAATTTAGCCGACCAGGGAAGTAACAGGGGTTTCCGTGCTTAAGGGTGCAGAATGAGTAGTTACTTCAGGCAGCGGGGACAGCTTCGCTGCCTGTTCCATTAAGAATTTATACCTTTTTAGGACAGAATTCACTTCATAGATGTAGCAGTCAATCAAGTCAGGCTCTGTTACATTATCAAATCCTGCATAAGCAATTTCTAAAGCCTTTTTGGTCTTTTCCAGATCAGAAAGCAGGGCATTACGTTCGATTTCTGCTTCTGACAGAGTACGATTTACTCTGGAACTCTGACTAAAATACATTTTCATAATAATCCTCTCTCAATGAAATATCGCAAAAAAATATTGTGATTTTTCTCTCTCTACATATTATTCCGAGATTATCCAATAATTACCTCTATGCTATGAGTATAAGCAGAAAAAATTTGGTTTATTCCGTCATGGATTAAAAAGTTATATCATACGATTAAGAAGAGAAGGAGGGATGAGCCTATGGATACTTATACGGGTATTTTTTATATTGTGGCAATACTTGCAATCGTGTTGTTCATCGGAGTATTTAAGAATCGCGCCGAATGGATCATCAATCTTATCCTAAGAGGAATATCGGGAATGCTGATGATTTACTTTTTAAATTTTTTATTTGAAAAGCAGTATCCCGCTATGGAAATGGGCTATAATCTAGTGACCTTTTTGACATCCGCAATCCTTGGATTTCCGGGGGTTGCAATGCTTTATGGAATAAATTTCTATATGATTTTGTAAGAATTTCACAAAAATAAAAAATTTTGAAAACGATACTGGACAAGCAAAGAATATTTTTATATAATCGATTTCACAAACAAGAACGTTCTGTGAACCAATAGTTCTAACAATTCATTTATTTCAAAAAAGGATATTTACGATATCTGGTTCTAAGATTCAATTGGAAGGATTCCTTCCGAAAATCATTATTTTAGTAAGAGCAGTACCTTGACAAATCAGTTTTTTCATAAGGAGGTTAATTTTGGATAAAAAGATCCTTGCGATTTTTGACAGCGAGGAGAATTATGCATATCGGTTAATGGACTTTATCGGGGAAAAGACAAATCTACCTTTTGAGGTTTATGTCTTCACAGAGGATGAAAAATTCTATTCCTGTACCAGAATCAAAGATATCGAATGCCTTCTCATATCAGAAAGCGCATATAACAGGGATGTGGAGGCCCTGAAAATTCCACATATCATAATTTTGAGCGAAAGCGGCAAAAATCTGAACAAAGCTCTGCGCCATATCAGCAAATATCAATCAAGTGAAAATATTCTTCACGAAATCATGGAGTATTATACAGATCAATCGGAGACGATACCTTCTACATTTCGTACAGATCTTAGAAAAATGCAGGTAATCGGTATTTATACACCAATTAAAAGATGCTTACAAACTACCTTTTCCCTTACATTTGGACAAATGCTTGCAAGAAATCATAAAACGCTATATTTGAATTTTGAAACGTATTCAGGATTTTCTAAGATGCTCAGCAGGAGCTTTCATAGCGATATTTCAGATCTTATGTATTATTTTGAATGTGCAAGGGAAAAGCTTTCCTATCGGATAGAAAGCATAGTAGAAACGGTGAATGGACTGGACTTTATTCCGCCTGCACAGTTGTATCAAAATCTTGCCGGAATCAGGGGGGAACAATGGATCGATTTGTTTCATGAGATGGAAAGGGCAACAGAATATGAATTCTTAATTCTGGATCTGACGGAAGGAGTACTGGATCTGTGGGATGTTCTAAGAAGCTGCGATCGTGTATATACCATTTCCAGGGATGACAGCCTTGCCAAGGCAAAAATAGAGCAATACGAAAAAGCACTTGAAAACATGAACTATGGAGATGTCAGTGCAAAAACGGTAAAGTGGAAGCTCCCCATTTTTAAAGAGCTTCCGGCAAGATTTGAGGAACTGACTTATGGTGATCTGGCAGCATATGTTAAAAGTCAGGTGTTTCCGGATTTGTTAGGAACAAAGGAATGAGGAAAAGCCGGAAAGAGGGGATGGAATGGACAAGGATATGAAAATGGCTTTGCTGGAGACCATGATCAGCAGGATGGATCTTTCGAAACAGATGACAGAGGAAGAAATCTGGGAATTGATTGACGAACAGATACGACAGGAAAGCAAAAAGCAGTCAATTGACGTTTATGTGCGGGAACAGCTTCGTAAAAATATTTTTCATGCCATCAGGCAGCTTGGAATCTTGCAAGAGCTGATTGAAGATCCCGAAATAACAGAGATCATGGTTAACGGAACAGCAGGAATCTTTATTGAAAAGGATGGAAAGCTAAGGCAGTTGGAAAGTAGCTTTGATACAAGAGAAAAGCTAAGACAAGTAATCTGGCAGATAACTGCCGGATGCAATCGGGTGGTTAATGAAGCTTCACCAATTGTGGACGCTCGCCTCCCGGATGGGGCAAGAGTCAATGTAGTTCTGGATCCGATCGCAATAAATGGTCCAATTCTGACAATACGTCGTTTCCCTGAAATACCGATTACCATGGAAAAACTTCTTTCGTTTGGAACATTAACGGAGATATGTAAGGATTGGCTAAGGGAGAAAGTGGAGGAGGGTTGCAATATATTAGTAAGCGGAGGTACCGGTTCGGGTAAAACAACCTTTCTTAATGTTTTGTCACAGTTTATTCCGAAGACGGAGCGGGTAATTACTATAGAGGATAGTGCAGAACTGCAGCTGAAAAGTATTCCCAATCTTGTCAGATTGGAAACCAGAAATGCAAATGTGGAGGGCTGCAGAGAAATTACAATCAGAGATTTGATTAAGACTTCACTGCGTATGCGTCCGGACAGGATTATTGTGGGAGAAGTTCGTGGAAAGGAAGCTGTAGATATGCTACAGAGCGTAAATGTCGGACATAGCGCAATGACTACGGTGCATGCCAACAGTGTCAGAGATGTAGTAAGCCGTCTGGAAACAATGGTTCTGATGGGAATGGAAATGCCAATTTCAGCCATTCGAAGACAAATTGCGTCCGGATTTGATTTCATGATTCACTTAGGAAGGCTGAAGGATGGCAGCAGACGGGTTCTGGAAATCGCGGAACCAATCGGTTTTTCAGAAGGAGAAGTACAAATGAGAACTATATTTCAATTTGAAAGCAGAGGCTTTAATAAAAATGGAAAAATATTGGGGGAACTTAAGAAAGTTGAGGTATAAAAAGCAGTTGACATGGGTAAATACAAAAGAAAAAATCTTCCTAATTGGGAAAAGTATTTTTGTAATTCTGTTGTTTGATTATTTTTTTTATAGAGCACTGTGGGCGTTTTTCCCATTGTCCTTTCTCGGCTATCTCTATTATCAAATGGAAAGAAAATCTCTGACAAAAAAGAAAAAAGCCATGGCGAAGGAACAATTTAAGGAACTGATGTTTCTGGTCTCTACAGGACAAAGAGCCGGATATTCGGCAGAAAATGCATTTCTTTCCGGTTATCAGGAAATGAAAAATATGTATGGAGAGAATAGCAGTATTTGTCAGATGCTGTCTGTTTTAAAAAACGGCGGAGAAAATCATATTCCGCTTACCAGGATATGGAAAAAGATTGGTGAAAGTGCTGGGATCCAGGAAATTCAAGAATTCGCAGAGGTTTATGAGATTTCTTATACAAGCAGTGGAAATATGTCTGCAGTGATGGAAAGGACTGCCGGAATCATTGTTCAGAAGCTGGAGACGGAAAAGGAAATTGATGTCATGCTTAGTGCCAGAAAAATGGAACAGAAAATTATGAATGGTATGCCTTTTTTCATTATGTTATACATAAATTTCACATCACCCGGATATTTTGATGCTTTATATCAAACTGCAACAGGTGCAGCAATTATGAGTATTTGCCTGCTTATTTATCTGACTGCATATATGATCTCTCAAAAACTGGTGGATATAGAAGTTTGAAACAGCAGGAGGCAGGATGGGAGAGATGATTCTTCAAATAGAACAGAACAAGACAGCCAGACAGACTCTGAAAAGGCTTTATCCAAAGGAAAAAGGTGAGGAATTATATCGGAATTATCAAAAAAGAAAAATCGGATTGATGATCGGTTTGATTATAATAGGGTTAGTGTCCGCACTGGGATTACATTTATGCAGCCAGATGAAAACCAGACTTGCGGAAGGGGCACATTTAATCAGAAATGAATGGGGTGCAGGTGATTATCAAATTAATCTGGTTGCAAATACGGAAGAATGGAGTAAAGAATTCTCCTTTTTAGTTGAGGAGAGAGCGCTTACCAGAGAAGAGAAAGAACAACGGAAAGATCAGCTGAAAATACTGCTTCCGGAAATTATTAAAGGGGAAAATCAGGATCTATATCATGTGACAGAGAACCTTAATTTTGTCACACATGTGAGCGGATATCCATTTGGTTTAGCTTGGAAGAGTGATAATACGAAGCGGGTTGAGACAAATGGAAAAGTAAACAGAGAGGGGATAAGGACTGAGGGAGAGTGGGTGACAATTCATGCAATGATTAATGACAGTCAGCAGAATGAGAGTGAAACAGTCACTTATCAAATATATATTTTACAGGAGATTTTAGATGAGAAAGATATATTTTTCAAAATACTCGATGAGAGACTTTTAAAAGAAGATGAGAAAACCGCAGAAGAAACAAAAATACAGCTGCCGCAAGAGATAAATGGGAAAATAGTCAGATGGAAGGAAGAGAAAGAGGATAACAGTATATATGTACTTCTGATTTTCCTTTTGGGAAGCATACTTGCTGGTAAAGGGATGGACTACGACTTGAGAAGAAACCTACAAAAGAGAAGTAAGCAGTTGGAAAGAGAATATGCAGGCTTTGTAAACAAGCTCCGCCTGTATCTTTCGGCAGGTTTGACGGTCAGAAATGCGTTTATGAGAATTACAAAGGAATATGAAAAGAATCGGAGAAACGGAAAAAAGCATTATTTATATGAAGAATTGAAAATAAGCTGTTCTCAATTAGAAAATGGCATGGCCGAAGAACAGGTATATTTTGACTTTGGACAGCGCTGTGGAGAAATGCGGTTTCGAAGGCTGAGTTCACTGCTTGGCGTACAGCTTACCAAGGGAAATGATCAGTTATTAAAGAATCTGGCAAAGGAGGCGGACAATGCGATAGAGGATCAAAGAAATCAGGCAAGAAAAGTAGGAGAGGAGGCGGGAACAAAGCTACTGTTTCCGATGATGCTGATGCTGCTTTTGGTAATGTTTTTTATTTTATTGCCTGCTTATTTAGACTTTGGAAGCATTTAGAATACAAAATGGAATTAAAACAACATAAGAAGGAAGGTAGGTTTATGAGTAAAGAAAGAAAAGATTTCAAAAAATGGGGCAAAAACAATCGGGGTATGGGAACTGTTGAAATGATCTTGATTATTGTGGTTCTCATTGGTCTGGTACTAATCTTCAAAACACAGATCATGGAGCTTACAACCACTGTTTTTGAGAAGATATCAGCAGACAGTTCTGCTATTTTGGCATGATGAAAGGATATCTGACAATATTTCTTGCAATGTCCTTATCCATATTTACAGGGTTTATCTTATTTCTGACAACCTGTGCAATAAGAAATGGAGAGAAAATCCGATTCGAATGTGCATCGGATACGGCTATGAATGCAGTTCTTTCGGAATTTCATGTTAATTTATTTGAGCGATATGGATTGCTTTATGTGGATGCTTCTTATTTGGGGGAAAATCCTGGAATAGAAGAGGTGGAAAAAAGGATTTTTTACTATATGGAAAAGAATACATCATCCGTTATGAGAAAGAAAAATGCCCCATGGGGGCAGCTTGCTGTTACCCATGTGGAAATTCCGTTTTTTAGTACTGCTGCTGCAGATGAGGGGGCATCCATGAGACATCAGGCTGTTTTATGGGTGCAGGATTCGGGGATTGTAAAGAAAGAAAGTGATGTTACTGACTATAGGACACAGATAAATGATCTTAATGAAGAGGATCCATTTGGGGCATGGCAAGGAATTATGGAACAAATAGCCGGAATGGAGCTTCCTCGTATCTTAAATGAAGAAGGAGAGTGGGAGGAGGTCCCGCTCTCGAATCCGGCAGATTGGGTTTATTGTCTTTTAGAAAGTGATGCTTTTTATTTGGGAGAAGTGGATATGCAGCAAATCAGTCCGGTTGGAATTGATTTGAATCAATATATTACTCACAGACAGATTGAAAATATAACTGCATCCAATCGCATTTATCAAAAAGAAGAAAAACAATTTTTTGCCTATTTGTTTGAAAAAATGGGGTATTATGGAAATCCTAAAGAAGGCTCTCTTTTATGCTGTCAAATAGAATATTTAGCAGAAGGAAAGGATTCTGATTTGGAAAATATGAAAGCTGTGACAGACAGGCTTTTGCGATGGAGATTTGCAGATAATGTCAGTCTGGCATTGTCAGATGGAAATCTCAGGGAGCAGGCGGCTGCGGCAGCAAAAGATCTTCAGGCAGTGATTCTGAAAAATGAATTTGAAATTCCTGTGGCAGAAAGTATTTTATATGCATGCGCTTTTTTGGAAAGCATTGCAGATTTAAGAACCATCTATGCCGGTGGAAGTATACCGCTGAGAAAGATTGATCATCAAATGGAGGTAGATAAAGTTCTTGCAGGGATTATGTACCATAGTGATGGAATTGAGGGCTTTTCTTATGGCGAGTATCTTGCGGGCATGCTATTGCTGTTGGAGGATGAAATATTGCAGTTGCGAGCAATGGACATAATGGAAATGGATATCCGGCTTCAAAATGGAAATGCAGGCTTTTGTATGGATTGGTGTATTGAAAGCTTCGAAGCGCAGATAAGTGTCGAAGGAAGCGGCGGAGGTATCTATCAGATAAGGCGGAGATACGGATATTTTTGAGTATTGCGGAGGAATGGAAAAGTGTTTTCTTTGATAGACATGGTAATTATTAATTCAGTTTTTTGGCCTAAGATCCCTTCTCTCAAAGCGCGACAAGAACATAAAAACAGACAAGTGTCAAAAAAGAAAGCACTTTTTCATTCCTCTGAAAAATTGAAAGGCAGCATGGCGATAGAGGGAAGCCTGGTGCTTCCGCTCTTTTTGTTTTTTATCATGACAATTTTATTTAGCCTGGAAATGGTACGATTTCAATCCAACATTCAGGAAGCTCTGCATCAGGCTGGAAATGAAAATGCATTTACAGGTTATCTAAAAAAATATGAGGGTGAAGAAGAGAACAGCTCGGTAAGCAGAATCAGAGAGTATATGAATGAGCAGATTTATCCATATTTGTGTGTCTGTGGTGGAAAGGATGGTATTAAGGTTGAGAACCTTTCCACTGTGGCAGAGAATGGGTTGGTTCATATAAAAGCCAGCTATCAGATGAAACCGTTTATTTCATGGTTGTCAATTGGAGAAAGATATTTTGAAGATGAGATTTACACGCATGCATGGACCGGCTTTTGCGGGAGAGAACTGTCAGACGGAGAGATGGCAGAGCAAATTTATGTTTATATTACGGAAACAGGAAACAGATATCATCTGGCAAGAGAGTGTACTTATCTGAGAATTCAGGTGCGAAGTGTTGATTATCATATGTTGTCATTTATGCGGAATGAGTCAGGAGAAAAATATTATGCCTGCGAGAGATGTCATCCGGGAAAGAACGGTATGGTTTTTATTTCATCGGAAGGAAATCGATTTCATGGAAGTGCGGATTGTCCTTCTCTTCATCGAACCGTCCATTTGATTTTACTGGAGGAGGCAATTGGATATAGTCCTTGCAGTAAGTGTGCTAAATAGAGAATGTAGGGACAGAGGGGGGCTATGACAGAGCAAATAGCATATTGCGTAATGCTTTTCTTTCTTGGAATTTTGACACCAGAGGATATTAAGGAAAATAAGCTTTCTGCTAGAAAAATTATGTTCTTTGCGGTGACGGGAGCAATATATCGATTACTTATCAGTTCCTTTTCCGGGAGAGATTTTTTGGAATCTTTAATTCCGGGAGGCATGCTGATCCTACTTGCAGTGTTGACAGGAGAAAGCATTGGTTTAGGGGATGGAATCGTAGTTACTGTATTTGGATTGTGGACAGGAATAATGTTTACGACAATAACAGTATGCACAGGAATCATTTTTTCAGGAATTTGTGGTTTCTTTTTCTGGATTATTGGGGAAAAAAGATTAATTCCGTTTGTCCCCTTTTTATTAATTGGAATGGAGGTTAGTTTATTTTATGTGTAAAAAGTGGAAGGGATATTTATCTTTGGAGGCGTCTATGATTCTTCCAATTGTACTCTTTCTTTATTTCTTAATTATTCTCGCAGCTCTCTATTTATATTGTAGATGTGCTATTTCACAGGATACTTTTCTCCTTTGTGTAAGAGCAGAACGATTCACGTATGGAGAAAATAATTATGGAGAGGTCATATACGGAGAGGAAGAAAAAGAATGGATGTCGGAGCAATATGTTATGGAGAGAATCAGTCAAAAAAAGAATACTTATCCCGGATATCCTACCACAGGAGGGGAATGCCGGATAACTGAGACAGATGCTGTTGTGGAAATAAGAGAAAAAGGACTGAGAAGATCTATTATCAAGAGAATTCGAAGAATAAACCCAGTAAGTCTGATCAGAGAAGGAAGGAGATAAGTATGCTTGAGGTAAAGTATTTTAAGGATTACAGACACAATTATCTTATTGTGAAAGACAACGGAAGCCTGTCAGAGAATGTTTTTCAGTGGAAGATGATAACGGAAAACAGAATAAAGGGACTGCTTCCAACCAGTGAAAAGCATATTAACGGTGAACTGCTTCTTTATTATGAAATTACATCAAAGCAAAGTCTGCAAAGCTATTTTGACGGAAAATCCATTAAGATGAAACACCTAAGAAAGTTTTTTATTCAGCTTAAGGTGGTAAATGATGCACTACAAAAATATCTGCTGGATGGGACATGTCTTGTATTTTCTCCGCAATATATTTTTCAAAACGTGGAGACAGAAGAAATTTTCTTTCTATATTATCCTGATCCCCAGGCCGGTAATCTTACGGAATTGATGGACTTTCTGATGACAAAGGTAGATGAAGATGATGTGGAGGCTGTTGAAACTGTTTATCGAATTGCGGATTTAATACAAAGAGAGCAATTTGTTCTGGATGAGGTTTTACAATGGTTTGAGGACGAACATAAAGAGAAGGAGCAGGAACCTATTGAAAAGAATTTTGTTTTCAGCCAGGATGGATATGAAACTTCCTATGAAGTAGAAAAACCATATATGGAAAAGGACGATGGAAGTATGGCGGAAAATGACAGGAGAACTATTTGGATTCTTCCTGCAGTAGGACTTTCGGCAATTGTAGCGGGCATTCTGGTTTACATCATGTGTTTTTATCAATTGTCATACAAAGAAACCATATATCTCATAGCAGGATGGGGAGTGGTGGCAGCAGTGTTGCTGGGTGTCGCTATATGGTATTTGAAACCGTATTTTTATAGCAAGAAGAAGAGGAAGCCCTACAAAGTACAGGAAAGCGTAAAAGACTTTGTACAGACTCATGAAACAGACAGACGTGAACTGGAGGAAGAAATTGGAAATACTGTGTTTATTCCATGGGCAGAAAATTGTGAAAATAAATTATATGGTATGGACAGGAAGAATAAATGTCACATTGATCTTCAAAATCTTCCTCTTACAGTGGGAAAGCTTGCAGGGGTTGTAGATATGGTAATTAATGAGAAGAGCATCAGCAGAATGCATGCCCGTTTCACCAGATCCGGAAACAAAATTTATATTACTGATTTAAATTCTACGAATGGAACCTTTAAAAATGGAATGCGCCTGGAGCCAAATGCATCACAGATCATTGAACCGGGAGATGAAATTCGTATGGGAAAACTAAAATTTATTTACAGATAGAAAAAAGCGCCTTATACTAAATATAGTAGTTTCAAGGAAAGGCAGGAACGATATGAAGATAAACATATATTATGGTGGAAGAGGTTTGATGGATGATCCTACCCAATATGTGATCAAGAAGATGCAGGAGGTACTTGAAGAACTTCATGTAACAGTGGAGAGATTCAATCTGTATGAACTTAAAAATAATATTCCTACATTACCGCAGACCATTAAAACAGCAGACGGAATTATTCTTGCATCTACTGTTGAATGGTACGGAATAGGCGGATATATGCATCAGTTCCTGGATGCATGCTGGCTTTACGGAGATAAGGAAAAGATAGCAAAAACCTATATGTGCCCGGTCGTTATGTCCACGACCTATGGTGAGAGGGAGGGAAAACTGACGCTTGCAGAAGCATGGGAAATTCTGGGAGGCCTTCCAAGCAGCGGTATTTGTGGCTATATTGCAGATACCTCCCTATTAGAAGAAAACGAAGATTACAATAAAATTATAGAAAAAAAAGCCGAAAATTTATATCGAACCATTAATCAGCGGATGGCCAGTTTCCCGGCAAGTAATCAGGCTGTAAAGCAGATGGTTTCCATTACGAAAAATATTGATTTGACACCTCAGGAGTCTGAACAGCTCTCTCATTATGCAGCAGATGACAGCTATGTAAAAAGGCAGAAGCAGGATATTCAGGAGCTGACCAGTATGTTTCGTGATTTAATGGGAAGTAATGAGCAGGAGGAACAGGGAGAGGAATTTATTAAGGAGTTTAGGGATCATTTTGTTCCTAAACCCGGATTTAAAGCGATATATAAGATCCAAGTAGAGGGAAAAAGAAAACCTCTTATTATAGAGGTAAACGGTGCAGTAAATAACTATTATTATGGAAATGTAGAAAATCCTGATGTAGAGATACAGATTAGTCGGGAAACGATGGATGATATTATTTATGCGAGAATGACCTTCCAGAGGGCATTTATGGGTGGCGCTATGAAAATGAAAGGAGATTTTAAAATTCTCCGCACATTAGATCAGATATTTGCGTTTATGGAAAAGACGCTATAAACAGTTAGCAGAAAGGAAAATGAGAAATGAAACAGGATGATTGTATTTTTTGTAAAATTGTTGCCGGAGAAATTCCGTCACAGACACTCTATGAGGATGAGAAGTTTAAGGTGATTCTTGATGTGGGACCGGCAACCAGAGGACATGCTCTTATTCTGCCAAAAAATCATTATGCAAATTTGTATGAACTGCCGGAAGAAGATGCTGCAGAAGCAATGAAGCTTGCAAAAAGAATGATGATTAAGATGACAGAGAAGTTAAATTGTGATGGATTTAATATTGTCCAGAATAATGGTGAGGTGGCAGGCCAAACAGTTTTCCATTTTCATATGCACCTGATTCCCAGATATAAAAATGATGGGGAAATTTTAAAATATGTTGCAGGTGAACCGGATCAGGAAGAACTTGCACAGATTAGGAAAATGATTACAGAGTAAAAGCAGGCGGAGACAGCTACATGAGAACAGTAAAGGTTGAAGAAATTATTCATAATATAAAGGAAATGTGTATTGAGGCAAATCATTACCTGACAGATGATATGCAGCAGGCTCTTGCACATGCGGTAGACACAGAAAATTCTCCATTAGGAAAGCAGATACTTTGTCAGCTCCGCGATAATCTTCACATTGCATCGGAAGATATGATTCCGATCTGCCAGGATACCGGTATGGCTGTGTTGTTTATAGAGCTTGGGCAGGATGTTCATGTGGAAGGGGGCCTGCTTACGGATGCGGTTAACGAAGGAGTAAGACAGGGTTATCAGGAAGGCTTTCTTCGCAAATCTGTAGTAAAGGACCCTATTATCAGAGAAAATACCGGAGATAATACGCCTGCAGTTATCCACTATGATATTGTAGAAGGAGATAAGATAAAAATTACGATTGCTCCAAAAGGATTTGGAAGTGAAAATATGAGTCGCATTTTTATGCTTAAGCCTGCGGATGGAATGGAAGGAGTTAAAGACTCAATTCTTACGGCAGTAAGAGATGCAGGTCCAAATGCCTGCCCTCCTATGGTTATTGGAGTGGGAGTGGGAGGAACTTTTGAGAAGTGTGCACTTCTTGCAAAGAAAGCACTGACACGTCCTGTAAATGAACGTTCCGATATTCCATATATTCGAGAGATGGAAGAGGATCTTCTGAATAAAATTAATAGAACGGGAATAGGTCCCGGAGGATTGGGAGGAACCACAACAGCGCTTGCGGTAAATATCAATACTTATCCAACACACATTGCTGGACTTCCGGTTGCAGTGAATATTTGCTGCCATGTTAACAGACATTGTGTAAGAGTTCTCTGATAATGGGGAAGAGAGGAAACAGAACATTATGGATAGATATATTACAGCACCTTTTGATACAGAAACTGTAAAGGAACTGCATAGTGGAGATTATGTATACATAACGGGAACAGTCTATACCGCTCGTGATGCTGCTCATAAAAGAATGTATGAAGCATTAGAGCAGAATAAGGAGCTTCCTTTTCAGATGGAAAATAATGTTATTTACTATATGGGCCCTTCTCCGGCACGCGAGGGGCGACCGATTGGGTCAGCAGGGCCGACTACAGCAAGCAGGATGGACAAGTATGCTCCATCTCTTCTGGACCTGGGGCTAAAGGGGATGATCGGAAAAGGAAAGAGATCAGATGCAGTAAAGCAGGCAATCGTGCGTAACGGTGCAGTTTACTTTGCAGCAGTTGGCGGAGCGGGTGCGTTGCTGTCAAAGTCAATACTTCGTTCCGAGGTGATTGCATATGATGATTTGGGCACAGAAGCAATTCGCAAACTTGAGGTTAAGGATTTCCCGGTTATTGTAGTAATTGATGCACAGGGAAATAATCTTTATGAGACAGCAATAGAGACATATAAGGAAATTTAATATGAGAATTGCATTGATGATTATCAGACTTTTTTTGAAAACTCCATATTACTTTTTGAAGATCTGGTGGTGCAGTGTCAATAAAAATATTTCATTTGAACAATCCTTTCAATGTATTAAGAAAGTGACTAAAAAAGCAAACCACGCAGGAAGAGTAAATATTGAAGCGTATGGCTTGGAAAATATTCCGAAAGAGGACGGTTTCATTTTCTTTCCCAATCATCAGGGACTGTTTGATGTCCTTGTTTTTCTGGATTCCTGCCCAAGACCGTTTTCCTTTGTGATTAAAAAGGAAGCAAGTAATATCATTTTATTAAAGCAGATAGTGAGAGCTCTGGGAGCATATGCTATGGACAGAGATGATATCAGACAATCCATGAAAGTAATCAATGCGGTAACAGAGGACGTTAAACGAGGAAAAAATTTTTTGATTTTTGCAGAAGGAACGAGGAGCAGGCAGGGTAATAAGCTGTTGGAGTTTAAGGGGGGAAGCTTTAAAAGTGCTACGAAAGCAAAATGCCCCATTGTCCCATGTGCTTTGATTGATTCTTTTAAACCTTTCGATGAAAAATCAATCCGACCGGTCACGGTGAAATTGATTTATATGCCGCCTATTTATTATGAAGAATATAAAGATATGAAGACAGTCGAAATTGCGCAGGAGGTTAGAAGGAGAATAGAAAGAACAATTACAGAATATACACAACAGGAAGAGGCATAATATTGACAGTAAAGGCAGATTTTTTCGGCAAGTGGCATATGCGAAAAAAGCATTGACAAACAAAAATTGCTTATGTATAATAACACTTGCGTTGCAAAGCGCACAATAAATATTGGTAGCGGTGTAATTCAGATTATGGAGAAATACTCAAGAGGCTGAAGAGGCGCCCCTGCTAAGGGTGTAGGTCGTTCACGCGGCGCGAGGGTTCAAATCCCTCTTTCTCCGTTTAGCTATCAATTCGTATTGGAAGTATCATTTGATACTTCCAAATTTTTTAAAATTATTTATAATTCTGCATTGACAGTTTTTAAATAATAATGCTATAATGTAACTCCACCGCCGAAACAGGCAGGTGGAAAAGAACAAATTTTTTGAATAAAAAATTTAGGAAAGTGCTTGACGAAGACGCGAGGTCATGGTATTATATCAGAGTTGCGTCTGAACAAGACAAAA
>JAHAYJ010000079.1 GCA_018384375.1 Lachnospiraceae bacterium | reverse complement strand
AGAAAGGACGGAGTAAAAACTATGAAATTCAGTAACGGATGCTGGCTGCAAAAGGAAGGCTGCAGCTGCTTTGCACCGCAGGAAGTATACTTTACCACCATTGAAGAAAATAAAGTAACTCTTCTTGCACCTACCCTTCATATCACCCAGAGAGGTGATGTTCTAGGCGGCGTTAACTTAACTCTTGAAATCACTTCACCTGCACCGGATATTTTCCGTGTCCGCACTTATCATTACAAGGGTGCAATTCTTGATACTCCTTCATTTGAATTAAATCTCAATCAGGCACTTCCCCTTCAGGTGGAAGACTCAGACGAGGAAATCAAAATAACAAGCGGCGGCATGTCATTACTTATCACAAAAAAGAACTGGTCCATGACTTATTTGAGAGGTGATGAGATAATCACCAGAAGCGCCGGTAAAGATTTGGCTCTCATGAAAACGGACTGGAAAGGACTAGCGTATGATAAAGGAGACGATCAGGAGACCTATATCCGGCAAATGCTGTCTTTGTCTGTGGGTGAACTGGTTTACGGTATGGGTGAACGCTTTACGCCTTTTGTGAAAAACGGACAAAGTATTGATATTTGGAATGCTGACGGTGGTACAAGCACAGAGCAGTCTTACAAAAATATTCCTTTTTACATAACCAATAAGGGCTACGGTGTCCTGGTAAATCACCCGGAAATGGTATCCTTTGAAGTAGGAACCGAAATGGTTACCCGTACAGAATTTTCCGTAAAGGGAAGTTATTTGGATTATTTCCTGATCAATGGTCCTACCATGAAGGACGTTCTTGTAAGATATACAGATCTTACCGGAAAACCTTCCTTACCTGCACCCTGGACCTTTGGCTTATGGCTCTCCACTTCCTTCACTACAAGCTACGATGAAGAGACCGTTATGAGTTTTGTAAACGGAATGCTTGACAGAGGAATCCCGCTTCGAACCTTCCACTTTGACTGCTTCTGGATGAAGGAATTTCATTGGTCAGATTTTGTCTGGGATAACAGAGTATTTCCCGATCCAGAAGGTATGCTCAGACGTATCAAGGCAAAAGGATTAAATATCTGTGTATGGATTAATCCTTACATTGGTCAGGAATCCGTTCTCTTTAACGAAGGTATGGAAAAGGGATACTTTATTAAACGGACAAATGGACAGGTATGGCAGTGGGATATGTGGCAGGCAGGTATGGCAATTGTAGATTTTACCAATCCGGCTGCCTGTAGATGGTTCCAGGATAAACTGGAGATTCTTCTTGATATGGGCGTTGATTGTTTTAAGACAGACTTCGGCGAAAGAATTCCTACAGAAAATGTAACTTACTTTGACGGTTCCGATCCGGATAAAATGCATAATCTGTACACATATCTTTATAACAAATGTGTCTATGAATTATTGGAACGTAAGCGTGGCAAAGGTGAGGCAGTTCTTTTTGCACGCTCTGCTACAGTTGGCGGACAAAAATTCCCTGTACATTGGGGTGGTGATTGTTGGTCAGACTACGAATCCATGGAAGAAAGTCTCCGCGGCGGCCTTTCTCTCATGATGAGTGGTTTTGGTTTTTGGGCACATGATATTGGCGGTTTTGAAAATACCTCTACCGCTGATGTATATAAAAGATGGGTTGCATTTGGACTTCTTTCCTCTCATTCCAGGCTTCATGGAAGCTCTTCTTACAGAGTTCCCTGGGTTTATGATGATGAGGCAGTTGATGTAGTTAGATTTTTTACAAGATTTAAGGCAAGGTTGATGCCTTATCTGTATAAAACTGCTATTGATACCTCCAAATCCGGTATTCCAACTATGAGAAGTATGGTTCTGGAATTTACGGAAGACAAGACCTGCCACTATATAGACAAACAATATATGTTAGGTGACAATCTTCTAGTAGCTCCCATCTTTAATGATCAGAGCATTGCAGAATATTATCTGCCCAAAGGAACCTGGACAAATCTTTTTACCGGGGAAGTGAAAGAAGGAGCCTGCTGGGTTACCGAAAAACACAGTTACTTAAGTATTCCTCTTATGGTAAGAGAAAATTCCATTGTAGTCCTTGGCGCATGTGATGAAAAGCCTGATTATGATTACGGTAACAATGCAGAAATCAGAATATATGCTCTTAAAGATGGCTGTAAAGCTTCTTCCATTGTTTATGGTATGGATCAGAAGGAAGAAATCGTTGTGACAGCTGAAAAATCCGGAAAAAATATACATATCAAAATTACTTCCGACAGGAACTATACCATTCGTCTTGTGAATGTTGCAATAATTTCTACAGAAGCTGAAAAAGATGGAAATGACACCATTCTTACTCTTTCTGGAAATACTGACATTATCGTAACAGAAGCATAATATAATATAAAAATCTGCAATCCTCAAACCGGGATTGCAGATTTTATTTTAAAGTACTTATTTGATGCTCATTCATAAGAATCCAGCAAATGATAAATTTTCTCTGTATCTAAATTATCCATCCACATTCTTAACTGTTCAAAAAATGCACTTTGCTTTTCATTCATCTGATATTTTTCTACCTGCTCTAATAACTCAAAAATTGCAGCAAAATCAAATTCGTCAAGCCTGCAGCGGATATTGGCAAGTATCCCTTGCATAATCGGTTCCTCTAAAACAGGTTTGTTTTCTTCTTCGGCTTCTGATATAAGTTCATAATGACGTAAAACCTGCCGGATATTGCCTAGAAGCACCCGATACATTTCTTGAAAAGCTTCAAAGTTTTCATCAATGTAGGAAAAACGCTTTTCTTTTCCTGCCATCTCCTGTGATAATGCCATATCAGAAAGCGTCTCTGCACCTATTCCCTTGGAAGTGCTTTTCATGGAATGAATTTTAATGGTATAATTATCATAATCTCCATTATCCAGAAATGTCTTTAATTCTGCAAGATGCTTTTCTCCATAGATATAAGTTATTTTCAATATTTCCAAGTAATTTTGTAAAGTTTTTCCACTGAGCCGAAGTCCATTTTGAACATCCACTCCGGGAAGTGACTTTTGTAAATAAATGATATCCGCATCTTCGCTCTTATCACCAGGTGTAGCAACATCTTCCGGATAGACAATTACTTTTGAAACCTTCTTTTCAGGCAGATATTGAATCAAAAGCCTTTCCAACTGAGCCATATTCATTGGTTTACCCAGATATTCATCAAATCCTTGTTCCAACAGCTGCTCTCTGACTCCGCGAATTGCATCTGCAGTCAGAACAATAATTTTTCCCTCTCCACCCGGTGCGTAGTAAGGATCCAACTGCCGAATCTTTTTCATGGCTGTTACCCCATCAATTTCCGGCATCATCTGATCCATAAAAATAAGAGGATAATGTTTTTCACGGCACATTTCAATTGCGTCCTGCCCATTCGTAGCTGTGCTCACCGTAAGTCCATAAGAACTTAACAAGCCCTTGGCAACCCGAAGATTAATAAAATTGTCATCTACAATAAGTACTTCTACATCATGTATCTGAAGACTCTCATGTGGAAGTGCTTCTTTCGATTTTTGAGAAATAGCAAAATCTTGCTTCATTACAGTTGCATCTACAACCTCTTGTTCAATAATGACTGTAAATACAGAACCTTTTCCATATTCACTGTCTATCTGTATTTCGCCGCCCATTAGCGAGACATAACCATTTGCAATAGCAAGTCCAAGTCCGCTTCCCTCAACACCATGATGAACATTTTGATCCAGACGCTCAAAGCTCTTATATATTTTATCAAAATCTTCTTTTCTGATACCAATCCCACTGTCACTGATTTTAAATGCCAATTTAATACGATTATCCTTATATTCCAAAATAGATAGTTCAAAGGAGACATATCCCTTTTTAGTATATTTTACTGCATTGTTTAAAATATTGATCAACACACCACGTATTCTTACTTTATCACCATGCAGTTTGCAAGGAACATTCGGGTCTATCTGCATATGAAAATCCAATCCCTTTTTCTGTGCCTGCTGGGAAATGATAAGTGAAACATCATCAAGTAATTTATTCAAATAATAGTCTTCCGGTACCAGTTCCATTTTCCCGGATTCAATTTTTGTAATATCAAGAATATCATTAATGATGGCAAGAAGATTATGGGAAGAAATCCGTATATCCTCCACATGGCTGCGTACCTCCTGACTGATATTCATTTTTAATACCAGTTCAGAAAAACCAATAATTGCATTCATTGGTGTTCTGATTTCATGCGACATATTTGCTAAAAAAGTGGTTTTTGCCTGATTGGCATTTGTTGCTTCTCTGGTAACCTCCTCCAACTTTTTAAAGGCTTGCATACGCTCGGAAATATCAGTCACAATAATGATATACCCAATTAAATCATTATAGTCATTCATAATTTTGTTAATGGCCAAATTACATGGTATTTGATTGCGAAAACTTTCCGTATCTAAATCCTTTCGATTGCCTTCAAATTGAAAAACTTCTTCGGATTTTAATTTGAAAAGACTGTCTATCGTAATGTATTCTGTTAATTCATTGATTCCTAAAAATGAAAAAGCAGCATCATTGATAATTTTTAGTTTTAAATCATTATCATATACCAAAACCGGTGATGAAATAGAAGAATATACATATCTTGATAAATTATTCATATCAATTCTGGAATTGTTAATAAATGCAATCGCATCATACATTACCACCAATCCGACAAATTGTCCTATTGTGCTTCCCGGAAAAGCGGGAATACCAATTAATGGAAAAACTGTATCCAAAAGCATACCCAGCATAACTAACAGCTCAGCATAAAAAAGTTTTTTTGCATATATGTGTATATATTCATATGTAAAATTTCGTATGGTATATATGAGAGCAATTGCCATCATGAGGGCAACTATAATCGTATAGAGTACATAAGCATTATTCCAGAAACCGGAAACAAAGGAATAAGTCATACCGATATTGCTCAGATGGTATATTACCCTATCTTCGGGCAACAAAAAGATATAAATAGGAATTCCTATGTAAGAAAACAGGATAAAGAAGCGACTTGTTTTTTTTGGTAACGTAGAGAGATGAGCAATCATAATTTGAGCAATAATTAAGAAAGCAAACACACCAAGCATCCCAAAAGTTCTGCATAAATATGCTTTATGAGCATCCACTTGTATGTTTATTCCATAAAATCCCAGACTCCAGATTCCACTGGCAAAACATAACCCGGAAAAAAGTCTGTTTTCAAGATGATGCAAATCCCATTTACGATATACCTGAATTGAGAAATAGAACGCAAACAGGAAGCATGTAAATAAAAGCTGAGAAGTTATTATTTTCATAATTCAAATGTATCCTGTTCATTTTCTAAAAGTGCCTGTTCTATGTGCTCCAAAAGAACTTCCTTTTCTACCGGCTTCGCAAGAACCGCTGCAGGCTTATACGGGCAAAACTCCATAATTGCCTTTTGATCCAATGTCCCGGACAAAATAATAAATGGCACCTTTTCATTTCCGGTGTTCTGTTGGATCATTTTCATTAGTGTAACACCGTTAAAAAGCGGAATTTGATAATCCAATATAATAATATCAGGTATATGATTCTGCAGATATTCCAGCGCAAGTCTGGCTGAATTTATCATGATAACATGATAGGTTTCCTTAAGGAAACTATTCAGCTGCTTTAAATATGACATATCATCATCTATTGCAACGATTGTCTTTTTATTTCCCTTAATACTTTTTTTATGATAAGTCTCCAAAACGGTATTCACCAGTGTTTCTTTATCCACAGGTTTTAAGAGATAACCGTCAATTCCCATAACAAGAGAATTCATTACCGCATAACGATCACTTCGACCGGTAATCATAATAACCGGTACATTAATACATGATTTAAGGTTACGCAAGTTGGTCAGTGTTTTGACACCATCCATGATTGGCATTTCAAAATCCAGTAAAATTAAATCGATAGGCACTTCATGAGCAAGTCGGAGTGCTTGTCTGCCACTGGAAGCAAGTTCTACATTTACGACATCTTCAAGATATGTTTTTACAATGTTGAGAAATTCAACATCATCATCCACTACCAAAACGTTTGGTTTCATCCTATCCATCTTATCGCCCCCTGTAAATTACCATAAAATAATTTTTTACTTTCTTAAATTATAATAGATAATCATTACTGAATACAAGACCTAATAAAGACATTTTCTAAATGGACACTATAAACTTCTGGTGATATACTTATTTTCATTAAAGCAAATATGGCTTTTTCAAAAGGGAGTTTATATGCAAACCATACTATTCATTTTATTTGGATACTTATCCGGAAGTATTTTATATGCTCGGATATTTTCCAATGTTTTTCGGAAGGAAAATATGATTGAAAACAGTAAGGATCAGAATCCGGGAGCTGCTAATGCATTTAAATATGGCGGATTTTGGTGTGGAGCATTGACTTTGATCTGTGATTTGTTAAAAGGTTTTATCCCTGTTTTCTTCTATATGCGCTATATAATGATACATTTTCGTCCTGTTGTCTTAGCAACATCACTTGTCCTTGCTTCCCCTGTTATTGGACATGCATTTCCGTTATTTTACAAATGGAAAGGTGGAAAAGGGATTACCGTAACCTTTGGCTGTTTGTTGGGACTGCTTCCTATCTGGCAGCCATTTGCAACACTTGCGGCATTTTTTATTTTCTTTTCCCTGGTATTTCGCATTACTCCACATTTTTATCGTACTTTAATTGCATATTTCTGTTCGCTTTTATGCATGGCCTGCCTGGTAACGGAAACCAATATATGGATTGGATTTCTATTTATCACAGCAGCTGTTTACTTACGTATGGCGGCAAGCTCTGAGGAAAAAGAGAAAATGAAGGTGAGAATTTTATGGATGCACTGATTTTATCCTGCGGCACCGGAGGCGGTCACAATTCTGCCGGTAAAGCTATTTTGGAGGAAATGAAAAAGCGTGGACATCATGCTAAAATGCTTAATCCCTATATGCTAAAAAGCAATCGTCTGTCTAATGGAATAGACAGAACCTACATTGCAACCGCCCGAAATACTCCAAAAGCATTTGGAGCAATATATAGAATTGGTAATTCTTACCGCCGTTTACCTTTTCATTCTCCGGTCTATTTTGTAAATCGTGGCATGGATAAAATAATGCAGGAATATTTTACAGAACATCACTTTGATGTTGTCATCATGCCTCACTTATTTCCTGCAGAAATAATGACAAATATGAAACGCCATGGCATTTCTATCCCCAAAACAATCTTTGTTGCAACCGATTATGTATGTATTCCTTTTACAGAAGAAACTGAATGCGATGCATACATTATTCCGGCCAAAGACTTGACAGAGGACTTTATTAAAAGAGGACTCCCTAAAGAAAAGCTTTATCCTTTTGGTATCCCTACGCGTAATTGTTTTGCAGCAAATGAACCTCGCAGGGAAGTAAAAAAGCGATTGAGGCTTGCTATGGAGAAGAAATATATTCTGATCGCCGGTGGAAGTATGGGTGGCGGAAATATTGAAAATGCAATTTCAAAAATACAGTATTATTTTTCTTCCAGAAAAGATATAGAACTTATTATTGTCTGTGGAAGCAATCAGAATCTGTTTCAAAAATTGAAAGAACAGAATAACGCAGGAATTACGGTTATTGGTCAATGTGATGACATGTCATCCTATATGAAAGCATGTGATTTATTCATCACAAAACCGGGTGGTCTCTCATCCACGGAAGCTGCTGTATGTGGAATTCCTATCCTTCATACTTCGCCAATTCCCGGATGTGAAAGCTATAACGCTGATTATTTTAGTAAGCATGGCATGAGTATATCCGGTGAAATAACAGAAGAGCTATTGCACATAGCAGAAGAACTGATTAGAAATGAATCCATGAGAACTGAAATGATCGCTTGCCAGAAAAAATTTATCAATCCTTATGCCGCTGTAAATGTCTGCGATTTTGCAGAAAAAATATGTCGATAAACATGGCATATTTCTGCCTTCACAATCTTTACTCCTTTTCTCTTGCAGGGTACATTAAGAATATTCGCGATATCCTGTCTTAATTGTCCATATACTATTTTTCTTCTGAACTTAAGAGCAAACACTATATGATACTTACAATTCCATTTCGTATGTGATAAACTATTAATATCCATTTGTGATACCTCCTTTGTTTTAGTACGGTTGGTGAACCTATACTAAGTATAACATTGGAGGTTTTTACTGTAAGCTAATGCTGCTGTTGTCACACTTGCATAGCAGGTGGTTTATAAAAGACTGCCTTACAGCAAAAATACAGAGTACGTACCACTTTGTATTGCTTGCAATTTGCTTCTTCCTCTGAACATTTTCTATATGCCCTGTATCTCTTTGGATATTCGTATATATTAAAAATTGTGAAATTACATCTGAACAGAGGAACAACATGGACGGAATTAGGAGGAACTCGCCATGCCAAAACCGAAAAGGAATCTGAACACCATCTACATATCCGAGCGCTTGCAGGAAAGTCTGCGGCCCATCTCCCGCTACGCCCTGACCGCGATAATCGCACCTATGGGCTACGGTAAGACCACAGCGGTGAACTGGTATCTGGAGCAACGCGCAAAGGTGCAGCCTCTGCGAATTATTCGCATCAGCGTATATTCTGATAACCTTGCGATTTTCTGGAAAAGCACACAGGACGCCTTTGCCCGCGCCGGTTATGACTTTCTGCGGGACTATATCTGCCCCACAGACGCATCCGGCGGCGGACTGCTGGTGGATGATCTCTGCCATGAGCTGGCGGGAGAGACCTCCTGCTATATCTTCGTGGACGATTTTCATCTCCTGACGGATCTGCGCGTCTCCACGTTCCTTTGTATGCTGGCAAGCCGGCTGCCTGAGAATGTGCATCTGATTGTCGCCAGCCGGGATCGCTTTCTGCCTGCCGCGGAGGCGGTGCGGCTGGGGAACCGGGCATATCAGATCGGCATGGAGCAACTCCGCCTCAACCACACAGAGCTTGCCATTTACGCCCACCGCTGCGGAACCAGCCTCTCCGACGCGCAGGTGGATTCCCTGCTCTATTCCAGTGAGGGCTGGTTTTCTGCTGTCTATCTGAATCTTCGGACGCTTTCCGAGCGTGGTGCATTACCAGACCGCAACTCCGACATTTACGCCACCTTCACTGCCGCCATGATCGACCCTCTGCCGGAAAAGCAGAGGGAGTTTCTGGCGGTAATGGGTCTTGCCGATGAGTTCACTGTGGAGATGGCTCATTTTGTCACCGGGGACGCTGATGCAGAAAAACTGTTGGCGGTGCTGACCGCCCAGAACGCCTTTGTAACCTGCCTGCCGGATGGCATGACCTATCGCTTTCTGAAGCCTTTGCTTATGCAGGAAATACAGGGTGGTCTTGTACAAAAAATTATTGAACTGGGTGAAGCAGCGGAAAAACGCAAAAACCGCACTGTTCGTCCAACGGCTTTCACTGCACTGACGGATAGGGAATATGAGATTGTGCTTCTTATGACGCAACGCCTGTCAAACCGGGAAATAGCAGAAAAACTGTTCCTTTCCGAGGGCAGTGTCAAGCAGTATATAAATCAGATTTACTCCAAACTTCATATTGAGGGCGACGCCCGAAGCAAAAGAGCACGGCTACAGACGCTCCTCTTGTAAAAGACCTAACCTTTGGTTAATATTTATTTCTTAATAACCACCCTACAATGATTGTATGGTGGTTTTTTTGTGCCTGGAGGGGAGAATGATATATGAAGAAAATACGAAGAAATGAGAGGAAAAAACGATTATGAAAAAATGGAAAAAGTATACAAACCTTTTGCTGGCGCTGGTCATGTGCCTGAGCCTGACGGCCTGTGGCGATGCGCCGGAGGAAACGATCGGCGACACGGACATGGATATAGAAGAAGAGAGCAATCCTGTTTCCGATATTTCCAGCTTTACCGGCTGCTGGAAGATGGAAAACGCACCGTTCTATTTTGTCATCAATGACAGTTACGAATGGACTGCCGTTAACTTATACAACGAGCAGATTGGCCCCGGCTATTTTACGGCAGAGGAAGACACTATCACTCTCTGCATGGAGGATGGATCCGCTCAGATTGCCCTCTGGCAGACCGACGAGGGTAATCTGAGAGACAAAGACAACAATTTACTCCTTCCCACGGACTACATCATGCTTCTTCCGACGCCGGAGGATGCACTCAACCAAACCACATACTTCTCGGACAACTTCACGAACGTTTCAATCAACTATCCCATCCAGATGGAAGCGTTTGCGCAGTCCAATACATTGATCTTTGATGCAGTCATGAAAGACGGCACAGACGACCTTTACTCCAACATACTGATCACCTTTCAGCCCATCTCCGGCTATGACACCTACATGGAAAAGGGAGCCGGCACCGCAGAGTCCTACATGATTAAAATGCTCGATCAATTTATGAATAACATGTACGGCAACTACCTCATCAAATCCCTCGGTTCCGATTTTAAGGACAATGGCGACTATTACAGTATCACCGGTTATATGTGGATTGACGGTTCTATCTTCACAGGGAACAATCTGTCTCAGCCCGTGCGTGGCTGCATGGAGGTGCGCTACTACGGCCCGACCGGCTACGCACTCATCGCATCGACCGTTGCACCGGATAGCCGTATCCAAAACTACTTTGATATCTGCAATAATATGCTTACGACTCTTTCCTACACTACCGGCTGGAGCACCGCGCCGAAGGCCCGCCCCGAGCAGCCTAAGCAGCCCGCCTACTCCGGAGATAGCGGTGACTATGGAACGTCATATTACTGGTACGACGAAGACGGTGATATCTGGTACTGGAACGGCTATGAAAACGTGTTCATGGGTTTCGGCTCGGACAGCTACATTGACAGCGATACGGGCGAATATATGGAGTCAAATGACGCAGGTTGGGATTATGAAGACGAATATTACGATGACTATGACGATGGCTGGGGCGATTATGTCGACGAGTATGACGATGGCTGGGGCGACTATGTCGATGACTACGATCCATGGTCCGATCCCGGTGACGGTGATGACGCATGGTCCGACGCCGGCGACTATTATGATGATTATGACGACGGCTGGGGTGACTACTTCGAATAACCGCAGGAGAATGAAGACCATCGATGTTAATGCGCAATTTAGGAAGGAGAACTTATGTGGAAAGAAAATATATTTTAGCGGTCAAGGCAATGGACGGATATGTCCTGCAGGTTGATTTCGTGTCCGGCAGCCGTCTGCTGCTGGATATGAAGCCCTACCTTGACAAAATCCGTTTCCGGCCGCTAGCCGACCCGCAGGTATGGAACAGTGCCGTGACCAACGGTATTTTTGTCCGCTTCGGCAATATTGAACTGAGCCACGATGAAATACTGTCCATGGTAGAGCAGGAGCATCGAGACTTAACTTATTAAAAAAGGAGAATAACAAACATGAAAATTTGGAAAAAATATGCAATTCTTTTACTGGCGCTGGTTATGTGCCTTAGTCTGACAGCCTGCGGCGACAGCAGCGAAAACGAAAACGATGACATTGGCGGAACCGACTGGCGCACCACCGGCATTTGGCGCGGCGATGGCACCATCACCTGCGACGGGGAGGACATTAATGTGCTGGTATGTATTCACAAAGCAGATGCCGCCTTCTATTACGATACAGACGATCAGACGTTGTACTGCTCTGTGGACTACCCAATTACCCTTGAGGGCGACGCATGGGAGATGTTTCAGTACATCGACTTCGCTGACCTGAACGGCGATGGAAACAGCGACGCGACCATGCATTTTATTGACGGGGATAATGAACTGATCATGGTGTGGTTCTGGGACACAGAGAGCAAAGAGTTTTTATGCCAGCCGGAGCTGTGTGTACTCGGTGATGAGGATGAGGGCCGGGGTGACCTGATCCCTGAGAGCGAAGCTGATGATGGTATGGGCGATTTGATCCCGGATGATGAGGGTAGAGGCGACCTGATACTAGACGAGGATAACGCGGTTCCGGTACTGATGGGCGGTGCACTTCCTTTCACCAATATGGAAACCCTGCTATCTGAAAACTTCGAGGACGGCACGTACTACTACGCAGACGTCACGGAGGATGGGCTGACAACTGTGGTAAACGCGGTACTGTCACGGGATGATGCGGATGATTCGCAGACTTTGGAAGACTATCTGACCGACTGCGCCTTAGACTTAGGGGCTGCGGACTCCGCCCAATTGCTGACCATTGAATTAAATGATGCGTACACCGAGAATATGAGCTACCCGGTATATATCGTAACGTATATCTCAGGCAAAAATGAAGACTCAAGAGAATGGACCGTTTTTGCCATGGACACAGATTCCTACACGTATCTCTACGGTTTCGGCACTACGCTTGATGCTGTTGATGAAGAGATGAAATCCATTTATCAAGATATTTTTGCCGATTTATACCTGTCTGATGGAGAATAGGCTTCGCGGGGCTGTATCTAAGGAGGACTGTTATGAGTAGAAAAAATTTGTAAAACTGAGCGACGCGGAACTGCGCGAACGAATCGCACGATACGAGAAGCAGGAAACCAACTTAAAGCGCTACGGCTTGCTCGGTGCAATCATTGGGCTGATTGGCCTCCTGATTTGCATGGCTCTGGAATCAGAATTGGTGGTGATCTTTTTTTGACGATACTCCTTGTGGGAGGCGTCTGCATACCCCGGAGATGAGCATCAACGCATCGTTTCTAAAAGAGATCCATCCGGTGGATCGGCACTGGACCAACTGTCGGGTGTTGCGTTTTTTTGAGGGCAATTATCACGGGACCCACTTCTCTGCCTCTAATGTGGAGTTGTATGAATTGAGGCAGGTTCACGAAGAAGATCGTTTTCAAGATGCGACAGAGACGGTATTTGAAGGCGTTGTGCTGCGCTGCAGAAATATCTGTGACCCTGCTCTGGATATTGCCTTGCGCAGGCCCTGGAAGGACCACCACAAGAGTGACATCACGGATTCCGCCGTCTTCCATCAGCACTTTCCGCCTGCACCGCGGATAATCAGCCGGCAGATGATCTGGTGACTCCGCAGCTGCGTGAGATGATCCAAAAGCTGGAGTCCCTCTCCGACAATCACAGGGTGAACGCACTGATCTTTCGTGACGGAGAGGCAATACTGGCGCTTTCCGTGTATACCTTTTCTGACGGCTTGCCGTCAAAGGGAAAGAGCCTGCAGAGGAATATAGACCTTTTTTCGCGACAGATTGAAAAAAAGAAAGGAAGTATCTATTTGTTATGACTCCGATAATTGTTATTCTGGTTGTAATCGTGGCCATTGTCTTCTGGTGCATTAGAACGCTCAATGACTTCAATAAAAAAGAAATCCGTGTGCAGGAGGGACTCTCCGGCGTAGAAGTAGCACTTACCAAGCGCTACGATATGCTTACCAAAATGTTGGACACCGCCAAGGGCTATATGGAGCATGAAAGCGAGCTGTTCACAAAGGTCATCGAGCTTCGTTGCGGCATGAGCTTTGCGGAGATAAACGATGCTCAACAGCAGATGGACACTCTGAGCGGCAAGTTCTTTGCCGTGGCAGAGAACCATCCGGAGCTGTGCTCCAGTGACATTTTTGTAGAGCTTCAGCGTGGAATCCGCGACGCAGAAGAACATTTACAGGCTGCGCGGCGGTTGTATAACACCAACGTCACCGCCTACAATACAGCGATTGCAATGTTCCCGGCCAAGCTGCTTGCAGGCGGTCGCCAACGGAAGGAATTCTTTACCGCAGACGCAAGCAAGTTCGAAAATGTAAAAATGTCATTCTGAGAAAGGAATTGATAATTATGGAAGAAAAACAGATGATGACAAATATACAGTTAGAGGCCGAGCTTCAGTCATTGCGTAGCAAGATAACGATTGCCAAGGTTCTGACTTACGGCTCCGGTGCGGCGATGATCTTATGCTTTATCACGGCATTGATTCCTCTGGCAATTTTATTTATTGTGCTTGCACTGGTAGGAGGATACCAGCTGGAAAAGAACAGTAGCAGGCTCAAAAAGCTTCTCAGCGACAATGTTATAAACGATGTGCTGAAAGAGGTACTGGGCGATGCTGTGGAATATAACCCGTGGGGCAGAATAAACCCCGGTAGCATGGTGTTTCCATTCTCCTATAACTGCACGGATGGCAGCGATCATATCAAGGCAGACTACAATGGTCTGAGCATTGAACTGGGCGACATCGAGCTGATCGATGAGACAGAGTTCACCGACGAAAACGGACAAACAGAAAAGACCAAAAATACACAATTTAAGGGGCAATGGCTTACCTGTGACTTTGGCAAGAAGCTTGCCGGCGAAGTATATATCTCAGAGTGGGGCAAAAAAGATCGTAAACTTATGAAAAGCAATGTCACGATGGATAACGAACAATTCAGCAAGCGTTTCTGTGTAAGAGCTGATGTTCCGCAGGAAGCGTACTACATACTCACACCGCACATGATGGAATATATTCTCACCATGGCGGACAAGAGCGGCGGTACTGTCTATATGTCTTTCCTGCGAAACGGAAAGATGCACGTCGCAGTCAAGACCGAACGCGACTTTTTTGAACTTGGTAAAGGTAATGCTGATGTGGGAGAACTGCGCCAGAAATTTTCGGAAGAGCTGCGCTGGTTCACTGATATGATCGACACGCTGCGTGTGGAAGATACTCTCTATAAGAAGGAGGAAAACATATGACACTACTAATCGCTTCTGTACTACTGGTTTTGGCTGTGACAGGCATTGTGTTGGTCCTTCGATATTTGCGAGAAAAGCCGAAACTGCGCATCATTTGTCTCATACTGTTCTGCTTCTTTTCGACTCTCCCTCGGAGCTGCTCATAGACGGAAGACTAATGCGGACAGCCGCCAATTCTGCTATTCTGTATACACCAGGAAGCAGGATTTATTACCGTGCTGTCGGTGAAGAATACCGGAATGACTGGATTCGTTTTCGTTCCGATCACTCCTTCGTGAAGCTGTTTCCGTTAACAAACACCCCATTTCCCGTAACAGATCCGGAATACTGTCATCAGCTTTTTAAATTACTAACCTGGGAGTCCGCCTTTTTCTCCTCTGAAAGCGAAGCAAACATTACTCACCTGCTGCGGGTTCTGTTCTCCAAATTAAGAGAAGGAACCCAGAATGAGTCCCCGGGTATTCACGATCATGAGCTGGTTGCATTGCATAAGATGATCTACAATAATCCTCAGCTTCCATGGAATATAAACATGATGGCTGCGAAGCTTCACTTAAGTCCCAGTCATCTTCAGACTCTCTATCACCGCCAATTTGGTTCCTCCTGCATGGACAATGTCATCGAAGGACGTCTGCGCCGTGCACAGGATTTATTAGAGTACAGCGAATACTCCATCCGCGACATTTCCGAGCAATGTGGTTATAATAATGTAGAGCATTTCTGCAGACAGTTCCGTCAGCATAACGGCTGTACCCCTGGACAATACCGGAAAAATGCATCAGCGGGAAGCAACAAAAGACCTCTCACCCACAATACCCTGGGAGGAAGGGAGTTTGAGAAGATTAATCGAAATATCCGGAAATAGTGTTTCGGTAGCTGCTTTATTCAGCATTTCCTTAAGCGTTCGCTTCTACCTGTAAATAAATTTCAGCTTTCCGATACCGATTTCATCTCCGGGTTCGATGATTTCCGACGCATTTGGTTCTAACCGCATCCCGTTCCGGAAGGTTCCGTTCGTCGAGTTGAGATCCGTAATAAAGAACCGGTTTCCATCCCTTGATATTCTTGCATGAAGGCGGCTTACACTCTGATCATTTAACACAAGATCCACTGCTCCTGCCATTTTTCCAACTGTGATTGGCAGTTTTTGCAACGGGATTTGCTGATACTGGATGATTTTCTGCTCCATACAATTACAGATGAGCGGGAGGTAAAAGTCCTGTTCATGATTCTGGAAAAACGTTGTGAAGCTCAGAAAAGTACCATTGTGTGTTCGCAAAGGGAACCTAAGAGTTGGGCATCCATGATTCTGAATGATGAAGTTTCTGCAAATGCTATCACGAAGCGTGCAACCAAGCACTATACAGTGGTGATTAACACCAAAAATAACAAATAAACAGTCGACCGTTTATAGCGCCGAGCGACCGCTGGCCAACGCGTCACCGACCGGCGGTCGGCGCAAATTGCAACTGAAAAGAGCAGAATTCGACACAATCCGAAAAAATCAATGAAAATCAATAGAAGTTGCGGTTTATAATCGCAACTTCTATTGATTTTTCGATGCGTCTGCGGTATTATGGAATCATGGAGGTGGTTCCTATGATAAACAGACCGCTCTACGTCGATAAGATTATGGCATACACCGACACACCTTTTGTAAAAGTGTTGACGGGTGTTCGCCGCTGCGGAAAATCCACAGTTCTTAAAATGATCATGGAGAAGCTGCAACAGGAGCATGGCATTCCATCTGAGCGGATTGTCAGTATGCGTTTCGATTCCATGGATTATGAGGATATGACAGCGAAGGATATGTTCAAGGCTGTCAAAGAAAAGCTAAATCCAACTGGGAGAACGTATCTCTTTCTGGATGAGGTTCAGGAAATTGAAGGCTGGGAGAAAGTAGTAAACTCCCTGGCAACGGATTATGATGTTGACCTTTATGTGACAGGCTCCAATTCCAGAATGATGTCTTCGGAAATAGCAACTTACCTGACCGGACGATATGTTTCCTTCCGGATCTATACGCTTTCTTTTCAGGAATATCTGGAATTCAAAAAGCAATATACACAGGTAAAGGATATCCATGCTGAACTGGCAGATTATATCCGCTTGGGAGGCTTCCCTGCAACACATCTGCGAGAGTATTCACAAGATGAGGTTTATACGATTGTCCGGGATATCTATAATTCTACGATTTTCTCGGATATCGTAAAGAGAAACCAGATTCGTAAGATCGACCAGCTGGAACGGGTGGTTCGGTACACGTTTGCGAATGTAGGAAATTCATTCTCGGCAAAATCAATTTCTGATTATCTGAAATCGGAGCATCGTTCTATCGACAATGAAACGGTGTACAGTTATCTGGAAAAGCTGGAGAAAGCATATCTCCTTCATCGTTGTTCTCGATACGATATGCGCGGAAAGGAAATTCTGAAAACGCAGGAGAAGTTTTATCTTGCCGATACCGCTTTGCGTTACAGCGTGCTGGGCTATACACCAGACAGCGTCGCTTCCAGTCTGGAAAATGTGGTGTATCTGGAACTTTGCAGACGAGGCTATACCGTGACGATTGGGAAAACACCAGACGGTGAGGTTGATTTTGTGGCGCAGAAGCAGAATGACCGGTTGTATGTGCAAGTCACACAGGAAATTAAATCCGAAAAAACAGAAAAGCGCGAATATGAACGACTGCTGGAAATCCGGGATAACTATCCGAAGTACGTTTTGAGAACTGATGAATTTGCCGGAGGCAATTACCAGGGAATCAAAAGTATGCATATTGCAGATTTTCTGTTGAGCACTGAATATTAACGATGAGGGCGGCGGTGAGCCGCCCTTTTACATAGTCGGAACTGACTGATCATCGGTTCCGACTATTTTTATCACAGATTTACACCCAAATACACCGGTAGACACGGAACCTTACGCCATTTTTAGCGAGGACTGGATTTCCTTTGATTTGCCCGTTCCTTTTATATAAAAAAACGAGCCACGACTTCTCCACTATCGGAGTAAGAGTCGTGGCTCATGCTTTTATCGAACTGTTTTCTTTTCCTGTTCCTTCTTCCTGTCGATATTCAGAATCGTCTCAACCGTCTGCTTGGCAATCAGATATTCCTGCATCTCTTTCTTCACCTGACGATACTCTGCATAGGCTTGTTTCTTCTCAATCAGGAGCCGGTTAAACTCCTCATACATCGTATATTAAAGAGTGAACAGGTTGAAGAGGCAAATAACTTTTCTTTCAGGTGACAGATGTGATAGCCTATAGTATTATTCTCAATATCATGTGCATAATCACCCCAAACCTGCTCTTATATCTGTCCGTAAGTCATCACCCTGCCCTGATTTACGGCAAGATAACACAAGATGTCAAATTCCTTGACTGTCAATCTGATTTCCCTGCAATCCCGATAAATTTTCCTTCGGTCAGGGTAAATTTCAAGCCCTGGAAGTTGCAATATCACATCCCGTAATAAGTAAAATAAAGCACCTCTGTATTAACAAATTTCCTATTCCTTGCCAAAAATATTACTATTTTTTTTAATAAACACAGGAATAGTATTTAACGGTGCATCTACTTTTATCGTTTGTCCTCCTTCATACTCCTTTCCGGTTGTATAGTCAATCCAGCGTTCTTCTTTTGGAAGATAAACAGTGCGGCTGCGCTGTCCGGCATAAAGAACCGGAGCCACCAGTACATCCGGTCCGTAAAAATATTCGTCTTCTGTTTCCCAGCAGACCGAATCATCCGGGCACATATAGAAAAGTGTCCGCATAACCGGAGTTCCCTTTCTATGCGCTTCTTCCATGATCCTTCTTGTATATGGCCTCATCTGCTCCCTTAATTCCATATATTTTTTGCAGATACCATAAACTTCTTCTCCATAACTCCATACTTCATTCGCCGCACCGGAGCAGCAAGTTGCTCCTCCTGTGGTTCCATATTGCGGTTGTCTTGGTTCTCTGTCACCATGAAGACGCATGACCGGACAAAAAGTTCCCCACTCAAACCAACGCACAAAAAGTTCTCTGAATTTCGGGTCATCCGGATTTCCACCATGGAATCCCCCTATATCTGTTGTCCACCATGGAATGCCTGCAATTCCCATATTCAGCCCTGCTGCAAGCTGATTCCTCATGCTTTCAAAACTTGATGCAATATCTCCTGACCAGACAAGCGCCCCATACCTCTGACTGCCTGCCCATGCGCACCGAAGAAGGTTCACAATATTCTTCTGTCCTTCTCTTTCCATTCCTTCATAAAAAGTTCTTGCATAGTCAACCGGATAAATATTTCCAATCTGAAGGTTTGTACCCATATGATAGCGGTAATTATCAAAATCATATGCCGTATATTCAGGTTCTGCCTCATCCAGCCAGAATACTTTGATCCCTTTCTCATAATAATTCTGTTTCGCTTTGCCCCAGACATATTCTCTTGCTCCCGGATTCGTCGCGTCAAAATGGATCGTGGCACCTTGAAAATCCAGCCCTACACGAACTCCTCGCTCCGTACTGATCAAAAATCCTTTTTCCAGCATTTCCTCATAATTCTCACAGGTTTTATCCACTGTCGGCCAGACAGATACCATTAATTCAATCCCCATCTCCTGCAGCTCCCGAACCATGGCATCAGGTTCAGGCCAATATACCGGATCAAATTTCCATTCTCCCTGCTTCGGCCAGTGAAAGAAATCAATAACAATCAGGTCAATCGGCAGATTCCTTCTCTTGTATTCTCTCGCCACTTCCAGAAGTTCTTCCTGTGTCTGATAACGGAGTTTACACTGCCAGAAACCCAGCCCATATTCCGGCATCATAGGAACTTTTCCAGCCACTGCCGCATATGCCTCTTCAATTTCTGCAGGCGTATCTCCCGCCACTACCCAATAATCCAAAACTTTGGTAGAATATGCTTCAAAACTCATGATATTCTTTCCAAACACCGCGCGCCCCACACCCGGATTATTCCATAAAAATCCATATCCCAAAGACGAAATGGCAAAAGGTACACTTGCCTGTGAGTTACGATGTGCCAATTCTAAGTCTAAACCTTTCAGATTCAGATAAGGCTGCTGATACTGCCCCATTCCGTAAATCCTTTCATCCCTGTCCACGGATTCAAATCTCATAGTCAGATGATAATCTCCTCCCAGTATTGGCTTAAACTCTCGTGCCTCCACTTCAATTGCACTACATTTTCTATCCAGAATATCTCTCCGGTTTCTGCAATATTCTTCTAAAAGCAGTTTACCGTCCGAGTTATAAATCATGATTTTTCCAAGCTTTGTTATTTCAGCGTATATTTTACCATTGATAATCCTGGCTCCCTGCTCTGTATATACAATTTCACAGTCAACATTTCCCCGCTCATGCAATGCCCAATTTTCTTCCGGCATTTTATGCTCTTTTGTGGCACGAACCCGAAGCGCATTCTCTCCCCATGGTTCTATCCACACTTCTTCCGTATCATAATGAAAAATCAATTTTTCTTTTTTTAAATCCAGCATATCTCATCCTCCAATCAAATATTATCCTTTGACTGCCCCACTTGTCATACCACTTACAATATACTTCTGCATAAAAATGAATATCAATGCCACCGGAATAATGGTCACTACTGCAAAAGCCGTCAGATAACTCCATTTCGTTCCATATTGTCCCATAAAGTTAAATATCCCAGCTGTAATCGGACGTTTTTCCTGATCTAAAATAAATGTCATTCCATATGCAAGATCCCCCCATGCATAAAGGAAGGAAAAAATCGCACAGACCATAACCCCCGGTTTTGCAATCGGAATTAATATCCTGATAAAAGCGGTAAATTTATTACATCCATCCAGATAAGCCGCTTCCTCCAAATCCTTCGGTATAGATGAAAAATAATTCTTCAATATCAAAACCGAGAAAGGGATTCCTATTGTTGCATCCGCCAGTACAGCCGCAACCCATGTATTATATACATGCATATTTTTAAACATAATAAACATGGGTGTCAGGAGTACTGATACCGGAAGCATCTGTGTGACCAAAAATGACAACAGCATGATTTTTCTTCCCTTGAAGTGATACTTCGCAATTCCATAAGAAGCCGGCACAGCCAGCAAAACTGCAATCACAGTAGCCCCGACCGATATCAGGAAACTGTTCGCAAAGGAACGGAACATATTAAAATCACCGGTTTCCACCTGTGCCGCATAAGATTTTGAATTAAGGACATGCGGATAGAAAGTCGGCGGATTCCGGAATATTTCCTGTTCTGTTTTCAGAGAAGTAATAAGCGCCCAATAAAGCGGAAACAGAAGAATACATAAGATCACTACCGAAACAACACTAAGCAGAATATTCTTTTTTCTTGTTAATCTCTTTTCCTCATCCATCATTCTTCCTCCCCGCTTGTTGTGACTTTAATATAGGAAATACCAACTACCAGCAGGATTGCTAGCAGGACATTGGCAACAGCAGATCCCTTACTGTACTTAAACATTTCAAACGACAGCTTATAAGAATAAGTCGATAACATATGAGTTGAATTAACCGGGCCTCCGCTTGTCATAACATATACCAGATCATATACTTTAAAAGTATAAATAAAGCCAAGAATCAGCACTGATTCAATCGTTGGCTTTAATAACGGGAGCGTGATGTTAAAGAACGTCTGCACCTTATTGGCACCATCAATAGATGCGCTCTCATACAGTTCTTTCGGAATTGTTGTGAGACCGGTTGAAATCAGTATCATGTTAAACGGAATTCCAATCCACACGTTCGCACAGATCAAAGCAAACATTGCCGTTCCCGGAGTGGTCAGCCATTCAATATTTTTATTAATCAAATCAAGGCTTCTCAAAATAAAATTGATAACGCCAATGTCAGTTGCAAACAAAAGTTTAAACATTAATGCCGTAACCGTAACCGGTATCATCCATGGCACAAGTAAGATTCCCCTGATCGGTTTGGCCAGCGTAAATCTCTGGTTAAAGCAAAGTGCAAGGAGAAACCCGATCATAAACTGAAAAATCAGACACAGGATCGTATATTTCAGTGTATTGGATAAAGAAGTCTTAAAAACACTGTCTTTAAAAAGCTCTAAGTAATTATCGAACATGATAAAATTCTTTGTTCCCCGGACAAGATTACCTGCACCTACATCCTGAAAACTCAGAATGATATTGCGTATGATTGGATAACCAACAAAAACCAACATATACAGAAAAGCCGGAAAAACAAACAGTATCCCTACATTTTCATACCGGAACATCTTCTTAATTTTCTTCATGAAAGCACCTCCTTTAGAGTATAAAAATAGCCGCCACACAGAATATAATGTGTAACCCTCTGCGTGGCAGCTATCTCCCATTTTTATTTTACAATACCATCAATTGTTGCCTGTGCCTGCGCTGCCGCATCTTCCGGTGTTGCCGTTCCTGTGATCACCTGATTGAATGCCAGTGAAATCGCATCAGATACACTCGGCCATTCAGCCAGCGGGCCTCTTGGCATTGCGTAATTCAGTTCTTCAACAAATGGCTGATAAGGAGAATCTGCTTCAAACTGATTCTCTGCAATCGTCTTATCCGCAGAGATATACCCAAATTTATCCATCATGAATTTAACCTTCTCTTCAGATGTCGCATAAGTCAGGAAATCTAAGGCACCTTCTACGTTTCCGCCATTGATCACTGCATAGTTCTCTCCTCCAAGTACAGAAGAATAGTCAGTATCCTTCGGAATCAGGGTTACTTTCCAGTTCAGATCAGGAGCCTCTGACTGCATAGTAGGAATCTGCCATGGCCCATTCTCCATCATTGCCACATTACCTGCAATAAACTGGTTCATAACATCACCCTGCGTCCAGTTAATACATTCTTTACTCATTACTCCTTCATTGATCAAACTCTGAATAAATGATAAAGCTCTGATACCATTTTCATTATTTATGTCATAAGAAGTAGCTCCTGTTGACCAAAGCCATGGAACAAAGTTGAATGTTCCTTCTTCATTCTGTACACTGCAAAGAGCAAGTCCTGTAACGCTGTCAGTTGTCAGTGCCTTTGCTGTAGCCATTAATTCATCCCATGTAGTTGGAACTTCACAGCCTGCCTCGCTCAGCATATCCTCATTATAATACAGAGCCAGACAATTTACCCCAAACGGCACGCCATATAATTTTCCATCTACTGTACAGGAGTTTACGGTTCCTTCATAATAATTTCCAACATCAAATTTTCCGGTTATATCTTCAAAAATTCCCATTTCCACATAAGATGCATGATCCGGTGAATCCAAAATGGCAATATCCGGCAGTTCGTCAGCTGATGCGCCAATGGATAACTGTTTCTTAAAATCTGCAAATGGCACATACTTAGCCGTAACTTCATAATTGCCCTGTGATGCATTATACTCCTGGATGACCTGATCCAATGCAACCTGATGACCTTCCGTCTCCCAATAATACCAGATTGTTACTGCCTCTGCATCACCAGAAGATTCTGTTTCCGGAGCAGGCTCCTCTTCACTTCCTTCATTAACCGATGCTTCTTCACCTGCTGTTGTTCCCTCATCAACTGATGCCGCGGAATCTCCAGTATTTCCTGATGATCCACATCCTGCGACCAAACTTGCAGTCATTGCTAAAACTGCAAATAATGCGATTATTTTTTTCCTTTTCATTACTTTCCTCCTTACTGAAACCCTTTTCCATAGTCAGTGTTCCTCTTGATGAATCCATCATACTGCTTTTTATTTCTTTCCAAAACGGTAAAAAAATGAAAAAGGATAAATAATCTAAGCTGACTGCATAGATCTGTTCAGCCAATTTATCGATTCGATTTTCTATACTCGGCAGGCGACATGCCAACACATTCTTTAAATACCCTGGCAAAATACTTCGCATCTGCATATCCCACTTTTTCCGATATTTCATATTGCCTGAGCTGTGTTCCTATCAACATCTCTTTTGCCTTTGCCAAGCGGTAATTGCGGATATAAGTACTAAAATTTTCCCCTAATTCTTTATGGAATTGCGTGCCGAGATACTCCTGTGTTAAATTTAACCTGTCTGCAATTTCATTTAATGTAATTCCATCCGCATAAAACTCATGAATCATACTCTGTGCCTTTTTTACAGCAAGACTCACTGCTCCTGTTTCCTTATCTGAGACATTCATGCAGCAGAGTACTCTTTCAAAAGTTTTTTCCAATTCACGTTCTGTCTTTGCATTCATAATAGAATCCAAAAGTTTTTTCTGGTCAATGCCTTTATAATCAATGCAGCCAACTTCTTTTGCAATATTTAAAACAGACCACTGAAAACGCACATAAGATTCTTTTATCTCTTTCGGAGAATAAACATGTCCGTTTAAAAAATAATTATGAAATCTCTGGAGAATTTCCCTGACTTTCTCATTTTCTCCCATGCAGATTGCAACCTTAATCTGATTTTCCAATTCCACTGGATAAATGCAGACTTCTGTCTGGACATCTGTTATCTGAGGATATGATATTAATATATCCGCGCCTAAAATAATATTCCAGTCCATATATGGAAGAAGTTTCTGATATCCTTCCCTGATCTCGCACGCTCCCGATACTTCCAGCATTCCATAACTGACTTTCTGCTTCCTCTCTCCCATGTTCTGAAATAAAATCTGATTCTGATACCAGCGTTCTATCTCCCGCCTGGACGAATAACCATAGACCAACGCAATAATTACTTTATCATACTCCATGTCTACCAGACAGTACTTTACTTCTTTCTTCTTTAATATCTGACACATTTCTTTCCGTTTTCTTTCCCGCTCAGCCTCAAAGCTCTCTCCCAGATAGACGAGCAGCTCTATCAACGGCATATCTTTCTCAATTCCATATTTTTTATCCAGAAAGCTCTCCATTTCTTCGTCCAATATAGAAGTTCCATATAAAATACCCGATACTATATTTTCCAGGCTTCCCATTGTGTCCGGTGTCCTTTTTTGTTCCTGCTCATATAGATTCTGTATTTTCCGAATCGTCCGGACAAATTCCTGAACAACCACAGGTTTAATGATATAATCGCTTACCCCCAGTTTCACAGCCTGCTGAGCGTAGGAAAATTCCGAATAAGCTGTCAAAACAATTATTTTAGGAAATATTCCTGATTCCTGCATTTTTGTGATCATTTCCAAGCCATCCATAACCGGCATCCTGATATCGGTAATAATCATATCCGGCTTATCTCTTTCTATACAAAGGAGCCCTTCCTGTCCGTTACCCGCAGTACCCGTAACTTCAATTTCGGGAAACATCTTTTTCATCAATTTGCAAAGCCCCGCTCTGATCAATATCTCATCTTCAATTACAACTGCCTTCATGGATGTTCTCACCTCCTGCTATTGGAATCCAAATCCTTACTGCCGTTCCCTTTCCCTGTTCACTCTCTATCACAACCTTTACATTTTGCCCGTAATACATATGCAGCCTTGTAATCGCATTTTCCATACCGATATGGTTTTTATCATCCGTTTTCTTAAATATTCCTTCATTCATCTCCTGTACTTTTTCAGGAGAAATTCCGCAGCCATTATCCGCTATCTCTATTTTTATAAAATCATCCTCTCTCTTCATACACATCTGTAAGCGGTGTGCCCTGTCTACTCCTTCAAACCCATGCAGAATTGCATTCTCAACAAATGGCTGTAAAAGCAGTTTATGTATTGATAAATTCATAAGTTCCGGTTCCACATCTATATAACATTCAAAAGTATTTTTCAATCTGATCTGCTGAAGAAAAATATACTGCTTTAACCAATCAATTTCATCCTTTATTTTTACAATCCCATTACTGTCAGAAATTCCATATCTCAATATCCGGGCAAATGTTGTAATCATATTACTGATCTCATACTCGTCCTTGTCAATGGCAATCCAATTGATCGTATCCAATGTATTATAAAGAAAATGCGGATTAATCTGCGCCTCCAACGCTGTAATTTCTGCATTTTTCTGCTTCTCGATCGACTTCTTTAATTTATCCATCATCGAATTGAATTCTTCTGCAATAATCTCTATCTCCGTAGGTCTTCTCTCATCGTACGCCACATGAACCGTTAAGTCACCTTTTCCTGCCTTTCTCATCATTTCCACTACTCTTTTTATAGAACCTGTCATTCGTGTCACTTGGCTGACCATAATGAGCAAGACCGCCAGAAGTGAAAGAAATATAATAAAACCCAGCATCTTTTGCTGGACATGAAGCCCCTGGACAAGCTCATCCTGATCTGTTGCATGGATAATTTCCCATCCCGTTTTTTCATCATGCACCGAATAAATGGACAATTCCCTGTCTGCAAAAAGTTCCGTCTCCCTTGCAATCTGCTGATAAACAATTGCTTTTTCTTCTTCACTTGCACATTTAGCAACAACGTTTTTTCCAACTTCGTTTGAATTTGAGCAGGATACCAGATACCCACTGCCATCCACAATAAAATTCAATCCATTTTCTGCAGGCGTTCCACAGACTTCTTCCAAAAGTTTTACATCAATACTTACGATAACAATCCCACATTTTTTCTGCACATCCCTATAATCAATGATACGATGTCCTATATGAAACAAATAGCAGGAATTACTTCCAAAAATCACTTTTTCTCCGGTAGAAAAAAGATGCGTTTTATTATCACTACTGATTTCTTCATATAGTTCCGCCTGGGATAAAACAATACTATCCAGCCACGATGTCTGTGTAGTTGATGCCGTCAACTGGTCATAAAATGCAAGTTCTCCGCTTTCAGTAATGATTGCAATTGATTTCACATAATCTTTTGTATAAAATAATCCCCTCAGCGTTTTTCTGAGCAGTTTCCTGTTATTAGCGACATCCTCACCACCATTGATTTTGTCAACCAATTCTACGATATAGTCATCCGTATAAACCTGAAACAGAATATCTTCATAGGAATCCATCCACACATCAAGGCTCACTTTTGTCTGCTCAAGATTTGCTTTTGTCATGCTCTCCACATTCTGCTGCACAAGTTTTGATGTATTGTAATAATAAATAATATTTACCAGCAAAATTGGGATTATAGAAGTAATCACAAATGCAGTTGCTAACTTAATTTTTATACTTTTTCTGTCAAGACTGATGATTTTCATGGTAAACCTCCCCTTATATTATAACAGTCAGGCTCCAAAAGAAAATAATAAAAATATGAAAAAGGATGAAAAAACTAAGATTGTTCTCTTATACAACAAGCAGAGCACTGTTTTACAGTGCTCTCAGACTGTAGACAAAGCGGCTCTGGGATTTACATCCCAGAGCCATTTTTCTTTTATCAAACGAATTGTGTTCAAAATAGAAATTTTGTGTGTTTTTCTTCCCTCCAGCAACCCCCATTTTGCCTTGATCTTTGCTAACTTTTTTAAATTCATACACGCAAACGTTAGCCCGACCTTCATTTCCATCCGGGCTTTTCCATACATCTGTGTATATCGAAAACCATGATTCTCCTTTGCTGTTCCAAAGAGTCTTTCTATGGTTTCTTTTCTTTGTGCGTATAATTCCTTCATTCCCAGTGTCTGTCGGATATCTTCACAGATTTCCATGTATGGTTCCCATATATGGCGGGTTACTGTTTTTACATGATCCCTGCTCTCAGTACACTGTGAAAGATAAGGGCATTCCTCGCAGACTGCTCCACAGCTCTTATACTCCCTGTATCCGTCCCTGTTTGTTGTACGATATGCCAGTACCTGATTGCCCGGACAGATATAGCAATCATAATACTCATCATATACATACTCATATTTCCTGAAAAATCCATTTTTGGTCATTGGCCTTTTGTAAGGTAAGAGAGGTTTGATTCCGTCATCTATCAAAAGTTTTGCAAGCGCCGGAGTTTTATATCCTGCATCTGCAACCAGTGTTTCTATACCGATATCCTTGATCTTATCATACAGTCCCTTAAAAGTTCTGCTGTCATGCTGGTTCCCCGGGTTAATGGTATAACCAAGAATCCAGCCATTCTTATCACAGGCAGTCTCTATTGCGTAGGCAAATACATTCTTGTGCTCCCCTTTGCGGAACCATCCGCTTTCAGGATCCGTAGTGCTGCACTTTATTGTTTTTGTATCTCCCGGGATGTCATCTGTGAATTCCTTAGGGTCGCCTCCGGATGATGGTGTACTGTCATTATCATCATCGTCCTTGTCATTCTTTTCTTTCAGAGGTTTCTTTCCATGAGCTTCCCTGTCTTCGTTGATTTCCTTTTGTAAGAGTTCCTCATAGAACAGGGCCTCTTCGTGGGCAATGCGCTTCTGCATCTTTTTGTTGTTGGCTCTTGCCTTTACATGAGTGGCATCAACAAAAACCTCAGTAGGATCAACAAGTTTAAATTTATAGCACTCCATCAGGATATGGGAAAATATCTGCTCAAAAAGATCTGTATCCTTAAAGCGTCTGGTATAGTTTTTTCCGAACGTAGAAAAATGTGGCACCTTATCCATCATATCCAGGCCAAGAAACCATCGGTAGGCAACATTTACCTCGATTTCTTTGCAGGTCTGCCGCATGCTTTTGATTCCATAAAGATACTGGATCAAAGGAATCTTAATCAGCATCACAGGATCCATGCTGGGGCGTCCGTTGTCTGGAGAATATTTCTCGACTACAAGGTCATAAATGAAGTTCCAGTCAATTGCCTTGTCTATGATTCGCAGAAGGTGATCCTGTGGAACCATGTCATCCATACAAAGAAACTGTATTTGTTCTCTTTTTTTATCTGCATTCTGGGTCATCATAAGTAGAAATACCTGCCTTGATTTGATACTTCTATTATACCAGAAAATCACCTAAAAGTCCGCATAAATACTGATGTTTACGGTGTTTGGTACAGAAAAATCCCGCACAAAAGTGCGGGACTTTGTCTACAGTCTGAGAGCACTGTTTTACAGTGCTCTCCCATACAGTCAATGATTATGAAATCATAAAAATCTCTCAGCTTCTCTACCATAGATTTAAGTATCAGTTCCCTGCTCATTGCATTCACCAGAGATACCTCAATAGCTGACAGTTCAATATTTGCCGGTATCAGATCCACGCCTTCCTTATGATGAAGAATCACAACAAAACAATAAAAAAACGGCAATGATTTTCTCTCATTACCGCTAAAATAGAGCGTTCCCTATAGGAATCGAACCTACAATAGAGTCTTAGGAGTTCAAGTCCCTACTGGAAACCTATATAATTTTAAGTTAATACAAGTCAAGGAAAGACTTGATTTTACTGACTTTCCTGTAAATCCATGTCAAAATAAGAAAACTGAAAACCATCCAAGTTAAGCACCTCTCACTGACAAATGAGTGACACTGTCACCCTGAGGGTTCAACCATTCCGTTCCTGCGAATTCATATTTATGGCTACCATTCTCATTTAGCAATGCGGTAATGATAACACTGTTTTCTTATTAGATTATCTATATTATAACGTGTGCGAGGTCGGATGTCGATGGATTTTTGACCATATTTTACTCCAATTTACCTACATTCTCCCAAATTTAAAATATAATAACTTTTAAAGCTACTTCAAGTTTATAAAATAGTTTTTTCTTTATATATACCTTTTCCCTTGGGGATGGGTTCCAAATTAATGGCCTTCTTATCATCACATTTTTACTTCAACCATTATCTACCTTCTGTATTCCAACATAATATTTTTAAAGTATCTTCCCTTAATAGTACAAAAACGATACTGCACAGACTTTCCCATCTATACAATATCGTCTTTCTACTTATTTATTATACTTTCATTGTCTTTGCCAATGATGTAAGCAATGCTGCCATCTCCGGATTTCCCAGCACTTTCATCAGCAGCTCCGCATTCTTCCTTCGGTCTTCATCAAGGATATGACCATACACTTCCGTTACCATATCTGCCTGAGCATGGCCGGAATCTCCCTGGACTGCTTTAATATCTCCTCCACAAAGTTTCAACTTGTAGGTGACACTGGTATGACGCAGACTGTGAAATACGACATCAGGCAGTCCCAGTTCATCTATGATGTCCTGCATCTTCGTCCTCAGATAGCTGTCCCCTATAGGAAGTCCGAAAGTTGTAGCCATAACCAGATTATAATTCTGATACTCATTCCCCAGTGCTTCAATGATTTCTTCCTGATTCTTTTTCAGATCGATCAGACATTGTGCCACAGATTTCGGAATGAACACTTTTCGCTTGCTGCTATCCGTCTTTGGTGATTTTAACACCCGGACTGTTTTATTATTTTTCTTCTGACTTGGAAATGTCAGTATGATATCCTTGGAGTTCAATTCTTCCACTGCCTGCTTCGATACACGCTCTACTTCCTTATTGATGTAAACATATGCCCGGTTGGCTGCAATCGCCTCCTCTGAAATATCCATTGCATCCCAGGTCAGCCCCAGCACTTCCCCAATTCTGAGCGTTGCCGTAAACGCAAGATGAAATGCTATTTTGAGCATTTTGTTATCACAGGCCTCCAATGCCTGCATAAGCATCTCTGCTGTCCAGATCTCACGCTCCTGCTTCTTTGCTTTTGGAACAGTTGCATCCACAGCCGGATTTTTTTCCATCATATCCCACTTTACCGCCTGGCGGAAACAGCTTCTTAACACCTTATGTATCTCATTTACTGTACTTTCCGTGATTGTTCCTGTCCCATCCGGATTCTTCGTACTCTTTACCGCCGGCATTTTGAGAAGATCCTTATAATACTTTTCCATAAAGTGCGTATTGATGCCCGTCAGTTTGGTATCTCCAATTGTAGGAAGAATGTAATTATTTATCAGAGCCACATTACCAGAGTAAGTGGAAACACCCCACTTGTCATGTCCATATATCTGCACATATTCTTCAATCAGTTCTTTCAATGTTGCACACTTTTGAACCTCAAATTTTCCGATAGACTGCTTGTACTCAATTTCTTTTTTCCGTTTATCTGCTTCTTTCTGCGTAGCAAATGTTTCAGATGTTGTATGTTCTTCTCCATTCTCATCCAGGATTTTATATACCACAGAGTATGTCTTTCCCCGGTGCCTGATAAATGCCATGTTATATCACTCCTTCCCTGTGCTCATTCAACCAGTTCAGGAACTGCTGCCTGTGAACCCTCAGAACCTTTCCGGCTCCGACACACTGGAATTCTCCTGACTGCATCCATTTGGTAACTGTCGATACACTCACTCCGGCCAGCTCCGCTGCCTCCTGCCTGGATATATATTCTTTTATCTCCAAGGATACTGTATCTTTTTCCTGTAACATCTGACTCTTTTCCTGTTTATCCCCATCATCCAGGATGTAATATACATTCTGAGCATTAAGGAATTGATAATGTGATAACTGAAATGGCTGGCAGGATGACATCCTTTGCAATGGGACCATTCTCTTTTTTCTCATTCATTCTCATTGTATTAAGCCCTTCTTCTTTTTCTATGATGAATTAATTAAACTAACTCGTCTCTATATGTCAATTGTAATATTTTCCATGTGTTCAGCTTAATTGATAATATTTCTCAATTCTTCTCCATGGGTGTCAGACTATGTCCGGAAATTCAACACCCAGCGGTTCTCCGTCTGGTAATAAATCAATCGCGCCGGGATTGCCTGCCCCAATACAGTAAGGGTACAGTCAAATTCTATGGAAGGAATTCCGGCATACATCTTCTTTTCCTGGGAATGAATTTCAATCTGCCGTATTACTCTGATTTCTCCGTCCTCATCCTTTACTTTCAACATCAGCGGAATCATCTTTCCCGTACTGGTAAACCAGCATTCGCACGCGATTTCTTTCTGTGTACCTTTTACCGTTCCCGCATTTGTATTTCCGGCGTTTGTGCCAATTCCAAATGCCATGGAGATTCCTCCCTTCTCCCTTCCTACCGGACAATCAGCTTACTATAATCAACCGTTCTTTTTTCTCTGGAAATACCTCCGGACATATGATCGATGGGCTGGTTCAGAAAAGACGCACGCATAACTGCGTCTATCCCGTAACGTTCTCTGATATTGTCTATTGTCTCATCCATTTCTGCCAGCTTCTCATAATCTGTTTTATCAAACAAACTTACCTGCCTGGAAAACCCGTCTTTCTGCACTCTGCTTGTATGCACGCCAAGATGACGAATGGGACCGCCGTTCCATAAACCTGCAAACAATTCACAGGCTGCCTCATATATTTCCATAGTCAGATTTGTGGAAGAAGAAAGCCTTTTCTGATGGGATGCATATGACAAATCCGAATATTTAATCCCTACCGACACCACTTCAATCTGTACCTTATCATTTCGAAGTCTGTTACCTACCGTCTCCGACAATGCCAGCAACACTTTTTTTGCCGTATCCGCATCTGTCACATCATAAGGTGTTGTAGTACTGTTTCCGTAACCCTTGTTTGCCGGGGGGGCCGCCAATACCGGCGATAAATCAATGCCATTGGCAAAACCCCATATGATTTCTCCCTGCTTCTGCAGGATGTTTTTCAGCCAGACAGGGTCTGCCGCCGCAAGCTCTCCGATGGTTTTTATCCCCATAGAAAAGAGCTTGGCGGTTGTTGCCCGTCCCACAAAAAACAATTCCGAAACAGAAAGAGGCCACATTTTTCGGGGTATCTCCTCCGGGTAAAGAGTATGCACCAGGTCCGGCTTTTTAAAATCGGATGCCATTTTTGCCAGAAGCTTATTGGTGGAAATACCGATATTTACAGTAAATCCCAGTTCATCTCTGATTCGGTTTTTTATCTGTTCGGCTGTTTCCTCCGGCGTTCCGAACAGATGGCAGGAGGCTGTCATATCTACAAACGCCTCATCGATACTGTACTGCTCCACAACGTCCGAATATTCACGCAATATATTCATAAAAGCTGCAGAACAGCTTTCATAGAGACTGTAATTTGGGGGAACCAACATCAGATTCGGACATTTTTTCTTTGCTTCCGGAATCGTTTCCCCTGTTTTAACTCCATATTTCTTTGCCGGAATGGATTTGGCCAGAATAATCCCATGGCGCATGGACATATCACCGCCCACTGCAGATGCCACATCTCTTAAATCTAAGCTTCCGCCGCGATGTGTTAAACGATAAACAGCCTCCCAGGACAGGAAGGCTGAATTTACATCAATATGAAAAATAATATTTTTCAAACGTATGTTCACCCCTTGTCAGCTCATTATAGCAAACATACGTTCTGTTTTCAACAGGAAAATACAGGTCAAATATACAGGTTAAAAGAGACTCATCTGTTCAAATTCCGTTCTTCTCTTTAGCAGACACGGTATTTTATGAAGAATATCCTCTGTTCTTTCCCGTTCACATATCCACGGAATAATTTCATTTTCCTCCAGGATAAGAGGCATACGGTCATGCACCGGCAGCATGGATTCATTTGCTTCCGTCGTCAGAATGATAAATCTGTCTTCATCCTGATACCGGTTGTAAAAACCCGCCATAAAAAGCACCGGCTCTTTTTCCCGATAAAAAATATTTTTTTCTTTATTTCTGTTCCACTCATAAAACCGGGTGGCGGGTATTACGATTCTCCGATACTCCACACTCTCCCGAAACATTTTCTTCTCCAGTACGGATTCACATCTGGCATTAAAGATAATTTGCTTTCCCTGTTGGCCCGGGAACCCCCATCGCTTCCACTTACAGCATAAAGTGCCGTTTGATACGACCAGTACCGGTGCCAAATCTGTCGGGTGAATGTCTTTTGGCTGAAGTGTCACGCTGTTTTCCGCCGCCTGCCTCATTCTTTCATCCGCCTGACGAACTACTTTTTCAATTTCTCTGGCTGTGTCATCATCCACATAATATCTGCCGCACATTATATATATCCACCTTTATGCTCTGTTTTTTGTCTTCATTCTTCTTTTATCATTCTGTATCCTACCCCGACATGGGTCTGGATATACTGAACGGAGTCCGTATTCTTTTCCAGCTTCTTTCTTAATGTCGCCATAAATACTCTGAGTGAAGCAACATCATTCTCCCAACTGTGTCCCCAGATATTCTGTGTAAGATAGGTATGTGTTAATACTTTTCCCACATTTTTGGAAAGCAGACAAAGCAATTTATATTCAATCGGTGTCAAATGCAACTCTTCCCCATCCAGATATGCACAGCCTGCCGAAAAATCAACCTTTCTAAAGTTTTCTCAATATCTTCTCTGCATCCGGTAAAAAGATATTTTGCTAAGATTGTATTGTTTTCCAACAGCGTTCTTTCATAAAGGATGCGATAACAGAAATATCTTCGCCTTCATAATATTTTACAAGCAATCGCTTGAACTCCGGCACTTCCTTTTCGGGAATTACTAAGAAACCGCCACCATGCGAAATAAGATAATGATTTGCAAAAATAACAGAGGCGCGTTTATTGCCATCCAGGAATATCTGAGTCTTCATACAGTAAAGACACAGTTTGATAGCAATATTAATGACCTCATCCTTTTCCTCGACAATATCTCGGATTCTGTCTTTTACATCCGGTTCATTCGGCAAAGGCGGAACATAAGACGAGCCGCCTATGGTAACGGGAACGCCTCTGATTCGACCGCCTTCTGCAAAAAAGCCTTCATTCACAAGTCTTGCAATATGGCTGAGCATATAATAGTCGGAACGGCTGGCGACTACATCACGGTCCAGAATAAACTCCCATGCATGTTTTAGGTTCAAAATCTTTTGCACATCGGTAGCTGTCATACCGGAAACTATTCCATTTTCTATGATTTCTTCTGTCTGAGGGAAAGATGTTGCAACACCCTCTAAAACAGCCTGGTCATAGATATTTATTTTCATATTAGCACGTGCAAATGCTATGTTATTTATAACATCTGCAGGAAGTTCATCCTCAGAATATCCGGCTGCAGCAAGTTGTTTTTCAATACTACGGAGCGATTTTCTGATTTCACGAGCTTCTCTTGCATTTCGAAGAAGCAAATTATACAATTCCTCGGTATATGACCCCACATAAGTAGATGTCTGTTTGCCCGTCACGCGCTTTCTTACATAGAGATATTTTCCGTCTCCACGTTCTTTAATTTCAGGTGTTCCATCATAGGGCATCAAATTCAGTCTTGTGTGAAAGTCTGCACGACTTCTGAGCAATTCTTGTATTTCATTGTATTGTACTGCCATTGTTTCTCCTCCATTGGGGAATATATTTTACAATAATTATGTCATAAAGCTCCCCAATAGTCAATGTTTGTTGGGGAGCATTTCCGTACGTTATTAAAGCTGACCTCCCTACCGCATTATCAGCATCCGGGTATTACCATTAAGGCACTGCAGGCGGGGTTACATGTGCTGTGCGAAAAACCGGCGGGCGTATACACCAAGCAGGTCAGAGAAATGAATGAAGTCGCGGATAAATCAGACAGAGTATTTGCGCTTATGTTTAACCAACGGACAAACAGCTGCTATCGCAGAATGCATGAGCTGGTACAAAGCGGGGAGCTGGGAGAAATCAAGCTACCTAAAAATTGCTTTCTTGTCTTCTCAATGGTTGCTATTATTCCTTTAATATCTGCCATTCTTTTGTTAAATGTGTGCAACATATCAGCCGTTTCTTTATGAACAATGTGCAAAATGTCATCTTTCCACAAAAAACCACAACAAGAAACAGACTGTTGTGTCAAAACACAGCAGTCTGTTTCTCTCACACGGCTTACCCTTCTCATTCCTTGCTGTTATAGTGATACGTAAAGTCCTTGAACACCGCACTTCCGCCTGTTTCCCGGGTCGCATAACAGAACAGTCCAAAACGGCAGCCCGTAAAATGGTCCAATTTAAAATACAGCTTGTACGTTTTACCCAGTTTTTTCCATTGTCCTTCTCTTTCGTAGTAGAATTCCACCGTATCCCGCATATCCGCAAAATTTGCGATTGCCCTTAATCTCACCAGCGGTTTCAATATCTCCACCTTTTCGGAAATGTCGTCTGCCGTAAAATCCGTTCCCTTGAACCCATCCTCCGGTTTCTTCGCCATTATATTAAGGAAGAAACGGTTCTTTTCCCTGGAAACGCATGCCGCCGCATAGCAGCCCTGCAGCGCACAAAATCCCGCGATGTCTCCCTCTCTGATATCCGAGACATCAACCGCCACTTCTGCCGAGCATTCCGGCCACATCATTCTCTGGGTCAGGGTATTGACCGCCTGCGTCAGATTGGTACAAATTTTTCCCGTTTGAATCCGCAACCCGCCCTCCGGACAGATACTCCAAAGCTGCGGGTTCGGCTCATGATTCCACTGCCACTGTTTTTTCAGGATGCAATGTCCTTTTTCATCAGCAGCATACCGAAAATCGTCAGACGTATACAGAGGCTCATATCTGTAACCCGGCCGGCTGTCCGGAGTTGTGAATTCTCTCGGTATGACACCGTTTTCCCCAAATACCGGAAAACCATCCTTCCATGACACCGGCACCAACACCGGCACCCTGCCCACAGCTCCGCTGTCGCGGAACAAAACCGCATACCAGCTTCCGTCTGTAGCTTCCACGATTCCTCCCTGAGCCACGCCCTGATTGAAGCATCCCATATCATCATCCAGTACCGTTCCCCCGGTAAATTCCCCTTCCAGGGAGTCCGCCATAAGGCAGACTTCCGTTCTCCTATTTGCTCCGTATTTCGGCCAGTGGATCATGAACAGATAATATTTGTTCCCGATATGATACAAATGAGAGCCCTCATATCCCAAAATCACATCATCCGGATCCACTGCCAGCGTTCGTTTAAAGCCATCCTCCTTCACAGCACTCAAATCCCGCTTAAGCTCCACCAGTTTGATTTCCCTGTTGCCATAAACCAGATAAACCCTTCCGTCCCCGTCAAACAGCAGGGAGCTGTCATGGTAATAGCCCTCCAGTTCTTTCCGCTCCCATGGACCTTCCACTTCTTTTGCGGAATAGATATAGGTTTTCTGGGTCTCAAGCGCACCGAAGCAGACATAAAATTTTCCGTTATGGAAGCGCAGTGATGCCGCCCACATACCGCGACCATAGCTGTTTTTTTCTCCCTCCAGTCTCTGCTCCGGCGTGCTGTCCAGCTTGTCATAAACATATCCCGCAATCTCCCAGTGAATCAGGTCATAGGAGCGCAGTATGACTCCTCCCGGATAAAAGTGCATGGTTGTACTGATCATATAGTAGGTATCCTCGACCCGGATGACATCCGGATCCGGATAATCCATTCTGGTAATCGGATTAATTTGCATTGTGTTCCTTTTCCCTTTATTGTTTTCCCGGCTTCTTTGTTTTAAAGTAAATCTGATAAGGTTCATAACCGATTTCATTCAGCTTTCTGAAATGAATGGCCGGATCCTGATTCTCCGTCTTATAAAAAGTTCTGAAATTTCCCCACTCTCTCTCGGTGTCAGCGGAAAGTTCCTCAACGGGATTTTCACTCTCCAACCAAAGAAGCCTCTCCTGCTTTGTAATCCCGGCCAGTACATCCGGTCCGTACCTGAACGCTCCTGTATCCGGATCATCCGGCAGCGGTATAAACTGTAACCCCACCGGCAGGGTCAACACAATTTTGTCCCCGTCCTCCCAGGTTCTCTCCAGCGGGAAAAACTGCTCCGTACAGGCTGTCTTTGCAATCATCTCCCCGTTCACATACACCCCTGCCTCATCCTGTATCCAATCCGGAATCCGCAAAAAGATCGCCAGCTCCACCGGAGAAGAAGCATGAATCGTAAAGATGTACTTACGGAAATCCGGCTTGTTTGCAAAGGTACTTGCAATCTCATTGACAGTCTGGCTGACATTATTTTCGGAAGAATTCATCAGACTTCCGTTCATCTTATCCTGTCTCTGCTCCAGTACGACCTTCTGCCCAGCCACCTCAAAGCAGGCATCCGAGTCAACGTAAGCTGTCACATAAAGCAGCCTGTCCTCCTGATAATACAGCCTCCGGTTCCACGCGGCATTTGCCTGCACCATGGTTCCGTGGCAGCAGAAAAAGCTGTCCATTTCCCCTGCCCAGTCCTTACGGGCCGGTGCCTTCATGGGAAGGAAATAAGTCAGGAGTCCCTTTCCGGGACTTCCCTGCCAGGAATCCCCCTGCCAGTAGGTCTGTGCCAGGATCCCGTTTCTTACATTATATTCAATGTAATGCAGATAAGCCGGATCTTTGGTCTGCCGGAACAGGAACTCCGCCAGCCGTATCATATTGTAAACCGTGCAATGTTCCTGGTTTTTGTCTCCCAGACGGGCCTTCAGTTTCTGCTTCGGTGTCCAGATTTCACCCTGGGTCTGTCCTCCCGTGGCAAAACATCCCCGGTCTGTCACGGCACACTTCCAATAGGCTTTGGTAATCGCAAGCCACTTTTCCTCGCCGGTTACTTCATAAGCCCTTGCGCACCCCAAAATCTCTGGAATCGTCGTATTGGCATGCATGTTAGTAAGAACATCCTTTCCCTCAAGAAGCGGGTCGAACAATCTTCCCCGGTAATATCTTTCCAGAAGTCTCCGGTAACAGTCCCTGCCGGTAATCTCCAGCAAATCTGCCCAGACCTCCAGCATGCCTCCCGTCTCCACATCCAGAATCGCATCAAATTCCTCTCTTGTATAACCCGCGCTCCACCGGTCAAACCAGTCGGCGAACTTTTCCGCTATCTCCAGCGCTTTATCTACCTGCATCAGCCTGTAGACATCCACAAGTCCCATAAACAGTTTGTGGAGCGTATACTGTGGTGCCCAGACACTCTTTCCTTTTCCGATCCAGTACAGGTATTTTTCCGGAATCGGTCCTGCCCACTCTCCGCCGTTATCCATCTGGCAAAGGGCAAGCTCCTCCAGAATCGTCTCTGCCTTTGCCTTCAATTCCAGATCACCGGTCTCCTGATACCGAAGCGCCGCGGCAGACAGCCAATGTCCCAGAAAATGACCTCGCAGCTGGCAGGTCGGGTCTTCCCAGCCGCCCATGGCATTCTCATCCATTCCCCTGCCGGAATACCTTCCCGCCTCCAGCAGATAATTCCGCAGAAGATATCTGTTTTCCAGTTTCATCAGATACTCTCTGTTCGATTCCTCTCTGCGCAACAGTTCTCCTTCCTTCAGGCGCACGTTCTTTCCCTTTAATTCCATTATCATATCAGCCTACATCCTTTCACCAAAAAATCTTACCACTAAAATAATAATCTCAGAAACCTATTTGCACAATGTCTCCAGAAGGTCCAGTCATGGTAGCCGTAGTCCCAGAAGGTCTCAATCGGCACACCTGCTTCCAGCACCTTTTCGGCATTTTCTTTCGTGACCTGATAGAAGTTCTCCCGGGTTCCGCAGGCCACAAACAGAAGTCGGAATCGCTCCGCAAACTCCTTTTTATCCAACAAAATGTCCCGGTAATCCTCCTCGTCATTCTGCAGAACGAGTCCGCCGGAGAAAATGCCTGCCGACGCAAACAGCTCCGGATGTGCGAAAACAATTTTCTGGGTCTGCATACCACCCATGGACAGTCCTGCCATGGCACGATGTTCCCTGTCGGGAATCGTCCGGAAGGTGCTGTCGATAAAGGGAATGCAGCTCTCCGGCAATTCTTCCAGAAAAGCACTCATGGAAGGATGGCAGCTACCCGCCTCCGGGAAGCCGTATCCCGTGTTCATCACGATAATCATTTCCCGCATCTGTCCCTTTGCCAGCAGATTATCCGCCAGATGGGCAATCTTGCCCTGCCAAAGCCAGCCCATCTCGTCCTCTCCGCCGCCATGCTGCAGATACAGAACAGGATAACGCTTCTCTGGATGCTCTTCATATGCGGGCGGTGTGTAGACATAGCACAGCTTCCATCTGCCCGTCTGCCCGGAGCGGTAATACTGTATATGAACAGTTCCGTGGGGAACCTGCCTCAGACGATATTCTTCAAAATTCTCCTCCGGCATTTCCAGGAAATTGACTGTCCGGAAGCCGCCGTAACCCACTGGCGCATCAGGATTTACCACCGCTGTCCCATTCACAATACAGGTATAATAATGAAATCCCGGCTCAATGCCGGATACTTCTCCCATCCAGAAGCCCGTCTCCTCCGTTTCCGTCCTTTCCGGTGCAAGCGGGAACCTTCCCATTCCCCAGATATCAATTTCCACCGTTTTTGCACCCTTTGCAGGGATACGGAATACCGCTTTGCCGGAATCCATCACCCGTTCCCCCGGCGGCACATCAATATAGCGGCCGTTTGGCTGTCCCTTTTCATCAAACTCGAAAATAAGCCCCTTGTCAATCGGGTCAAAGAACAGCATGTGCTCCCGCCAGGTCTGCCGGTCAAGGGTTTCCTCCGGGATTTTTTTCTCCTCCCAATCAGCGCGACCGGCAGTTGTTAAGAAGGATTCTTCCAAATGCGTTCGGAAAATCTGTTGTACAAAATCCCGCAAGCATTCTCTCCAAACATGCCATTCATGGTATCCTGTATAGGTTCTGTGCCCCACCGGTATGCCTGCAAGCTCACACTGCTTCGTATACTCCTCCTGTTTGCGTGCAAGCTCCGTTTCTCCCTCTCCACATCCTAGGAAAACATACTCCATGGGCCATTCGGCATGCCGGGAAATCAACCGCTCCATCTCATCTGTTCGAACACCCGAAAAAATACCAAGGTCTCCAAACAGATCCTGATGGTTTGAAGCGGCAAGCAACGCCTGGGCGGAACCGAGAGACAAGCCCGCTACTGCTCTGCGTCTTCTGTCCGGTACGGTTCTGAAATGAGAATCTACATAGCCGATACAATCCTGCGTCAGCTCTCTGTCAAAATCTCCGGGATAAAAGACAGCCTTCTCTCCATCACAAAAGGCATAATTACAGCATACCACCACCAGCATCTCACGGCACTTACCCTCTGCAATCAGATTATCCATAATAAAATTCAGCTTACCGTTCCAAATCCAGCCGGTTTCATCTTCCCCCACTCCATGCATGATATATAAAACCGGATAACTACGGTCACTCTTTTCATAAGAAGGCGGCGTGTAAACATAGCAGCTCTTCATATGTCCGTTGACACTGCTGACGTACTTGTGCAGCTGCACATCACCGTGGGGCACATCCTTCAAAAACCAGAAATCCTGACCGGGTGCAGGAAGTTCAAAGAAATTCTTGGCACCAAAACAGCCGTAGCAAAACGGTGCGATGGGATTTCTCACACATACCCCGTCCACAAACCAGTCATGATAATGAAATCCCGGTGCAATTCCCGATACCGTTGTGGTAAAATACCCCTCCGAGTCCTTCACCAGAACAATTTTTTCTTTCCCCATACTGCCGCCCACACCGGCAACTTCCACACTTTCTGCCTCCGGTGCATACATGGAAAAAGTCACATCCCCATTTTCCGCAACAAGGATGCCCGGTCTGTCCTCACAGTACCCGATACTTTCCTTTCCATCTTTTTTCGTAAACTGTGCCCGCTTATAAATGGGGTCAAAAAACAGCGGATACAGCGTCACTGCCTGATTCAGCCTGCTTTGCATCTTTTACCTCCCCTGATGATATGTTTTTTATCCATTTCCCGCTTCTCAAACGGAAAATACACCAAACTGATTTTAAGATTTGGTCAATTTTCAGCAACACATATATCCAAAATGCATTCGTGTGCCAGACAAGCCCTGCCAATGCGCCCAGTGGCAGAGAAGCCACCCATAAAAACAAAATATCTGCCACCATCAAAAACTTTGTATCTCCGCCGCCCCGCAGCACTCCCTTTGTGAGGATGCTGTTCATGGACTGAAAGACGACGATAAAGGCGATTGCATTCATCAACTGACCTGCTATTTTTTGTGTTTCCTCCGTAATATTGTACAATCCGATGACCGGATCGCTTACCAGCTTGATGATGCCCCCACCCAGAAGTCCGATGACACCCCCAAGTACAAGAAAGGTCCATGCCTGCTGCTGTGCCTTCTCCCGCTCCCCTCTTCCGAGGGTATGACCGGTCAGAATACATCCGGCATGACAGATTCCCTGAATGACCACCGTACTCAGCTGCTGTGTCACCACCGTGATGGAATTGGCAGACACAAAGCTCGTACCGATTCGTCCCATAACCATTGCCACCGCAGAATTTCCCAGCGCCAGCAGTGAATCCGAGATAAAGACCGGTATACTGATGGAAATATAATCCCGAAGCAGAGACCTGCATTTCAAAAACAAATCCCTGAACCGATACCCGATTTTTCTGTCCGCAAACAGAAAGTAACCGCAAATCAGCGCAAATTCAAAAAGACGGGCAATCAAAGTGCCTATACCGGCACCCTGAACCTCCATCCTGGGTGCCCCGAATTTACCGAAAATAAATGTATAGTTAAAGAAAATGTTCACAAAGAAGGCACCGATTGACGTAATCAGCGGTAGCTTAACCTGCCCCACACTCCGAAGCACAATCGTACAGGTCAATGCCATTCCCTGTAGAAGATAGCAGAAAATCATCCACTTAAAATACAGACATCCCTGCACGATAACCGCCTCATCTGCCGTATACATCCGCATCAGAAAATTCGGCGTCAGGATAGTGGGAAGCATAAACAACACCGCCAGTCCCATACAAAGGCGTAACATCAGAGTAATTGTCTTCTTCAGGGAAGAAATATCCTGCATTCCCCAGAAACGCGCCGTCAGAACGCTCGCCCCCATGCCGACACCCATACAGCATATCTGATAAATGGTCACAAACTGATTGGCAAGCGCCGTGGCTGACAACGCTGTCTCTCCAAGCTTTCCAACCATGATGGTGTCCATCATATTGACCCCGATGGTAATCATGGTCTGCAGGGAAATCGGGATGGCAATTGCCGCCGTATTTTTGTAAAAATCCTTATCTTTTACCAGTAAACTCAACCTTTTTTCTCCGTTTTTGCTTCCATTTCAGCATTTTCTGTTTCCGTTCAGTTTCTATCCGGCTTCTTCGCACTCCGGATTTATCCTCATTTGCTTTTAATTACACTGACTTCCTCTTCTTCAGCCGCAGTACACTGACAGAATACCGTGGTGCTTCATAACAGAATTCCATCGAAGCTCCCTGCTTCTTTAAGGTAACGTCATGCACTTTTTCGGGTTCTTCAAAGCTGTTAGCCGCATCCTTGTCTCCCGTAAGCAGCGTCACCGTGTATTCGCTCTCCACCTCGCAGTCCAGGCTGATTTGCACTGTATCCGTCTCGGACGAGAGGTTTACTGCTTTGATGATTACCTCGTCTTCGGTATCACAGGTGACCGATGCAAAGGAGGGACTGGAAGGTACTGCAATCTCCTTTTGCAGCTCCCCGTCCAGGAACAGTCGAATCTGTTTTTGGTCCGTCTCATAGCCGAACCTGTGATAGACTCCGGGACTAATGGATATGGAAAAGTCCTCTGTCAGCTTTTTGTCCTGCAGGAAACCAAATTCCTCAAAAGAACAATGGTTTCCCTGAATCTTCCAAAGAAATGGTCGAACCAGCGCCGCATACCAGTCCTTCTCGACTCCTGCTGTCATCACCAACAGCTGGTCGTAATAAGAGCGTACCACTCTGGCACTGAACACTCCCAGTTCAAAGGAAGCATCCTCCTCCACAAAAATGTCCACTTCAAATTTTCCGCAAGTCTGATCCTCTTCACCAAACACCACAAGACTTTTGCTTTCATCTGCCCAGTTCAAAATCTTACGGAACTCTTCCTTTTGCTCTTCATCCGGCAATTCCACGACAAATCCGTCTTCCGTCTCCGCCACATGTCCCATCAGCTCACGCGTCACTTCGGTGCCTTCCCCGTTCCATAGAGCATTGCGATACCGAAGCCTTTTTTGAGATTTCAGAGATGCCATGCCTTCACGGGGTCTGTAAATTAACCCGGTCTCCTCCTCTGAGTGTACCACACTTTCTCCCCTGTTTTGTCCAAACATTTTCCAGACATAATAAGTAGGGATTCCGAGACTCTGATGATTGTTGAAACGAATCAGATTCGGGAACCAGGCGGCATAATTTACATTTTCAAACAAAGGTGCATATGCAGACAGTGCAACAACATCCTGATTTCTCTCGATACCAATCAAAAAGGCTGCCTCACCGAGAGCCGCATACAGTTTTCCCATGTAAACGCCTTCATTTACTGCCTGTTCACCCACGAAAATCCTCGGACCCTTTCGGTCGTAATTGTCGTAGTAATGCATGTTTTCCGCGAAAAACTCCGTTGTATTATAGAAGTGCTCATCCACACACTCCGCCGGGCAGCCGTTCTCCTCCACATGGGCATTGGCAATGGTTTTGATCTGCGGGTAGCGCGTTTTGATTTCCGCATAAAACTTCCGATAGCGCTCCTCATAATCCGGTCCCCAGTTTTCATTTCCGATTTCCAGGTAGGTCAGCTTAAAGGGTTCCGGGTGCCCCATAGAAGCACGTAGCTTTCCCCATCTGCTCTCCTTCGGTCCGATGGCATACTCAATGGCATCCAGTGTATCCTGCAGCATTTCCTCCAGCGCTTCCCCCTCCAGCAGGACACAGTTTCTTCCCTGACAGGTCATTCCGCAGTTGCACACATACATGGGCTCCATATCCAGATCCTCACACAGCTGCAGATACTCGTGAAAACCAAGACCCATATAGCTCCGGTAATGCCACACCAGAAGATGTCCGGGACGCTCCCAGACCGGTCCCACCGTATTGCGGAATTTCATCACTGTGGAGGGCGTGGTTCCCTCTACAATACAACCACCGGGGAAGCGCATGAATCTCGGATGCAGATCCCGCAGTTTTTCCACCAGGTCCTGACGAAGTCCGTGCCCGTTGTAGGTTTTTTGGGGCATCAGGGAAAGGAATCCAAGCAGCACCTCACCGCCCTCTTTGCACCGAAGCATAAGTCTGGCATCCGCACAGTCACCGTTCGCTTCCAATGTAACATCATACCGGGTATACCCGCCCCGGGAAATCATCAGATTGTTCCGGGCAAAGCAATGCTCCTCATTTTCAATCGAAACCTCCAGTTCCAAGGGTTCCTCCGCTTTTGCAAACAGATAAAGGGGATACTTTGCTCCCCGCTCTACGGCAATTCCGCAAAATCCCGTATTGTACAGGAAGCCGCCTGCTTCAAACCGCACTCTCAGGGCTGCACTTCTGTTCTCGTTCAGGGTATCTTTCCTCTCCAGCTCCATGACAGCATTCTCTGTATACCAGGCCGGAATCGGTGTTTCTTCGATATGATTGTCCCTGATCCACCGGGTTAAGCCCTCCCCATGGCAGAATTCATCCAGCCAGCCGGAATCTGTCTTTACATGAATGCCATCCTCCTGCAGTGTATACCCTTCCGGGAGAATGGAATCCTCAAAGCTTCTGTTTCTGATCATTTCGGGATAGAGGCCTCCGTCTCCCGCCCGGTTGATATCCTCGAAAAAAATACCGTAAAGATCCTTCGCCGTCTCAAATCGCTTCTCTCTTGTTTTTATTTGCAGCTTACTCATCAATAGTCCCCCTTCTCATTTCCTTCTCTTATAGTCCCAAAGTTGCAGCAACCACCTGCGCTTGGATTCTCGCCAGATAATCGTTGGGATGATTCAGCCAGTTGCCGGTCATATCTATGTAGCGCTTCCTCTTTCCAATCTCCTTCTGCAGCGCCTGTACATCCGCAACCGCAATCCCTGTACCTGCAAGGGCGTTCACGCTTTCACTGTATTCATCCTGATGCGCCCAGAAATAGTAAGGCTCGGTCTTTGCCAGTTCATTGGGCAGGGTCGTTGCAATCAGCAGGAATTCCGTTTCCGGGCTATCCTTCTTAATTGTATCCATCAGGCGTTTTGTTTTTTCTCTGTATTCCTCCATACCACACCTGTCGTTCATTCCAAAGCCCAGAATGACCAAATCAGGATGGAACCTGCCGGCGCGGAGAAATGCATTCTCAATGGCCCACTCCGTATCCACGCCACCCACGGAAGTATTGTGAAAGCGTATCGGAACCTTCCATTTTTCCTCCATCTGATGCAGCAGAAGCTCCGCCCAAGTAGGCTGTCCCGGTTTTTGTCCGTACATACCGCTGCAGTCAAACCCACAGGAAATACTGTCTCCGTACAGCACAACACTGACCGGCTCTCCCGCTTTCCATTTCGCTGAAAGACGCGGCAGACGCTCCAGCTGGCATTCGGGAACCGCAGACAGCTTCTTTTCCGCAGTCGTATAGGTTACAGCAACCTGTCTTTCGGTCACAAGCTCCGGGTGACCAATCGCGCAAAGATTCAGGAACTTTCCGTCTGTCGTGGACAACGGACCGAAATCCCTTGCAAAATCATTCTCCTCGCCCGCCTTCACTGCCGTCTGTCTGTCAGGATATAAAAAAGTATCCCATCCGGTGACCGGTATCCGGCTTCCTTCCGGAATTACCAGTTCATTTCCTTCCACACGATAGTCTTTCTCCGGCTCATAGACCATTTCGCCATCGTAGCTTTCCACACGAAGCACCTTTTCCGGTGTCCACAGGAAAGGCGCTCTGCACCCGTTTTCATCTGCAAGCACAGCAAAGGTCTCACGCCAGCATTCGCGGTCTTCCCAAATCGGTTTCATCCACTCTTTCTGAAATACCTTCGCTTCGGGCAGTGTCTTTTTTATCTGTTCGATCAGAAAAGCCTTGAAGGGTGTTTCCTCCTGACACCTGACAACCGGACCCTCTGCGGTAAAGGTCATCTCGCAGGGTTTATCCGCCTCATAGGGATACCAATGGGGCATTTTCGTACCGTCTGCATCCTCACCGTTGGGATCTCCGGTCTTGATAAAGTTCGCCCAGTAATTACACATCTGTCTGGCCAGGTCGTAATGCCTGCCCTTGAATGGTCTCCAGCACTTTGCCAGGGTTTCAAAAAAGAACCACAAATCAACGGAATGAAAGGTACCCACATTGTCCCACCCCGGAATATCCGGCTCAAAACGGTAGTAATAACAGGGTTTCTTTTCGCCCGCACTCTTTTTATTGGAAAACAGACTCTTTACGGTACACTCAATCCCATTCACTTTTGCAAAGCGGCCTTCCGGTTCTTCCTTTACAGCCTCAGAGAACGCCAGGAAGGTTTTCGATTCTTCTCCGAAAATTTTCTCTGCCTTTTGCTCCAGCTCCTCCACGGAAGAAGCCGCGATGGAATTCGGGAATTCATCCCCGGTATTTCCCGCCATCACAGGCACATTGACATGCTTTCCCTCCATAAACAGCACCAGCGGATCCCCAACACAGAATTTGTGATCCACCACTGTCATCATCATGGGAAACATTTTTACATACTCGGAATACTTATCCCGAATGGTAAAAGCATCCAGCTTTCTTGCCTCCTCCAGAGTGGAGCACCCCAGGAATGCCAGAAAATGCTGTCCGTTCTCCTCTGCCTTCCACAGGGCTTCCGGTGTTCCGATACCGCCCCTCTCATATGGGCTTCGAATCATGGCACTCATCACCACCGCCTGTCGGAACAGACCGTCATTATCCATGCAGGTCATCTGACTCATGACGCTTCCACCGCCTGCCGACTGCCCTGAAATGGTGACATTCTCAGGGTCACCCCCGAACGCGGTAATATTGCGCTTCACCCAGCGTAATGCCGCCTGCTGATCCAGGCTGCCGAAATTGGTCGGTGCCTCCGGCTGTTCCTCTGTCAGCTGCGGATGCGCAAGGAAGCCGAATACATTGACTCTGTAATTCACCGTGACCACCACGATACCCCGGCGGGCAAGCCTTTCTCCGTCAAACTCCATCTCGGCCGGATAGCCACACTGCAGACCGCCGCCGAAAAACCACACCAGCACAGGCTGCTTCTCCGTATTCTCCTTCGCTCCTGTCCAGATATTCAGATACAGGCAGTCTTCATCCATGGCAATTTCAGAATCCACATGCCACTCTCTTGTGTAGACATTATCCCCCAGTCCCGGTGTATCCTGCATGGAAATAGGTGCAAAGCGATAACACTCGCGTACACCCTCCCAGTCTTCACAGGGCTGCGGTGCTCTCCATCTGTTCTCTCCCACAGGAGGTGCCGCAAAGGGAACCCCCTTAAAAGCGGTTATCCGCGGGTCTGCTGCCTCAATCCCCTTAATCCATCCGTTCTCCGTCTTTACCGTTCTTAACATATGCCCCAATCCCCTTTTCGCTTCTCTCATTTCAGAATTATGTTCCTTCGCCTTAAGACCTGCATGTCTGATTGCAGACGCGCTTTCTATGCTTCTTTTCTGGGGTCTATTGCGTAGACCTGATTCGAGGTCAGTTCTGCAAAAGGTCCCGGCAGGCATTTGTCATCCTGCACCTCTGTCCCGTAAAAGTCTGTCTGTACCAGCGGACTTGCCTCCGTCTTGTTTGTTTCTTCCGGTCGGAACACAAAATGGCGTTTTTCCAGTTCTCCCGGGAAAGCAAAGGGCTTTTTCTCCGACTCTGAAAATTGAATTGTAAGCTTTTGGGTATCCACCTTAATATCAAACCAGGCTTCCTGTCCCTGCCTGTCAAAGCCATAGAATTCCTTCCAGGCAGGCAGATGCAGGCATACCGGAGGCTGCGGATAAAGAATTCTCAGATAGCCGCCTTCTTCCTTGACATAACAGTTTCCTTCACAAAGATTATCCTTTGTCGGAAGCTTCATGGCCGCTTCCTCACAGTGATAGAACAGATTGTTCAAAAGGTGCGCATCCCGGGAAGTACCGCCCCTCTCCAAGCCATGCATACGGAAGGCAACCGGTTTTGCAAAATATCCCGCGCTGCGGCAGTTACCGATGAGATTGTTGACAATGCGCAGATGATCCGTTCCTTCCCCGTAAATGCCATAGCCGTTAACCACATCGTGCTCCTCCATTTTATACCAACCTGAGGAACCCGGCTCTACGGGAACTTTTTTCGGATCAAACCGCCCCTCCACATTCCAGATGATATTATTGTCAATCAAATTCACGCCGTCTCTGGTGCATTCGATAAAGATGGCTTCTCTCTGCTCAATACCGTCCAGGAACAGATTTCCGGTAATCCGATTGTTCTCATTTCCGCAGTCCAGCCAGAGATGGTCGGCACGGAAGGTATTCCGGAAAACATTACGGCGGAACAGACCGTCCACACTGTTATGCAGCTTGATTGCCCCCGCCTCCCAGGAAAGCTCCATTTTCTGCCAGCCGGTTCCTTCAATCAGATTATCTTCTATCAGCATATGGGTAGCAAACAATCCCGCAATGCCGCAAACTCCCGCATCTTTGATGGTACAGCCACGGACAACACTATAACCGATCTGCTGTCCGGGGATGAGCTCATGATGCCAGCATTCATTGCCCACATCGATTCCCACCGCGTTGGACCAGTCCACCGTACAATTCTCAATCACCCAGTGATGTCCTCTGTAACAGGAGATTGCTCCCCTCTGAGGCACCGGCGCTCCGGTCGCCGCATGGGCACAGGTAATTCCTTTTACTTTAATATAAGAAAGGAGCGGAATATCAGGAGCAAAACACTGCTCCCTGCAGGTGACCTCAATGCAATGATCCTTCGGGTCTGCATCCTTCTCCAGTCTGAAGTGCACCTTCTGCCCGTTTGCCTCTACCCAATAGCTTCCTTCACATTTCGAAAGCTGATTGTAAAGAGCCACCTGGGTCAGAGGTTTCCCGTCACAGAATACCATGCCTCTGCGATTCAGATAGGTAGTCATATCCGTTTTCTCATATTCAATGAATAATCTGTCGTGCAGAATATTGACTGCACAGAAGGGATTGTACCCCTGAAACAGCTCCGGTGCCAGGCAGTATTCCCAAATCCGGATTTTCTCCCTGTCTATCTCCTCATTGAAATCCGCCTGCATGCGCCAGCCTGTACTGGACTTAAAATCAAACACCTGCTCAGAAGCTTTGATGACCACCTCGCCATCTCCGAAAGCCTCATAGCTTATCATATGTGCCGGGTCAGTGCCTCCGGCTGCAGGACGAACCCACTCCCGATACTCCCCGGCATGAATCCATACGCGCGTCCCCGCTTTCGCAAGCTGTGCTGCTGCATTGATGGTAGCAAGCGGCTTTTCCAAAGTACCTTCATTTGTATCATCTGCCATGGGATGATTTCTGTTTACATGAATCTCCCTCTCATATTCCACAGGTACTTCCCAGAATGTAAAACTACTCCCGTCCGGCAAAATTGCTGATTTATCCATAAGATTATCCAAACCTTTCTGTAGTCTGCTCCATTTCCTTTTTCCGCTGCCACGGTTCTTAAAAAATAGGGCGTCTCTTATCAGAAGAGACGCCCCAAAGCATCCATAGTAACCGAATTACTTACTTCGCAACCGCATTCTTTGCATCTAATTCAATCTGATGCTTTTCCTTATCAAATTTTACGAGATCCTGGAATCCGAATCCGTCAAGGCAATTGGACATTTCATCCCACAGTGCATCAAATGCTGCATCATCGGATGCGTAAATCATTCTCCAGGAGTAATCGCAGACAGTCTCATTACACTGGTTGCGGATAACGCTGATATCTGCAGAGTCCGTAGGAAGAGATACACTTACGTTAGGGCTGATAACCAGCTTGTTGTTAGCCTTCATGTAATCAACAGGCTCAGCAGCACCGAACTTCTCTGCCCATTCCTTCTTCATATCGGTCATGGTCTCTTCTTTATAGGTACTCCAGTAATTAACGGAATAGGTCTCACCGGTTGTAGGGTTCACACTGTTTGCACTTACAATCCACTGGTTGATTGCATTGTTACCATCGTTGTATCCGGCACCGCCCCACTCCTCGGGAACAGGAAGGTTATCCATCAGAGCATTGGAATTAATCTGAACAAGTCTTCCGTCGCTGCCCTTTTCATAGTTAAAGCCTTCAATACCGTCATGCTGGAACATCAGTCCTTCAGGGCTTGCATACCAGTCAAGGAATTCCATAATTCTCTGATACTTCGCATCATCAACCTGGGAGCCAACCGCAAATACACGTCCGCTTCCGTAATAGGAGTCTGCGTCTGTGTAGTAGGTCTGATCAGCAACAGGCGTAAAGATAAAGGCTGTACCATCTTTCAGTCTGTCAGTAGAGTTCCAGAAACCTACCTGCCAGCTGTACCACATCAGGTAAACCTGACCTGCACTCATCTTCGCACATGCGGAGTTCCAGTCCTGGGTAGCGGAGTCGGGATCTACGAGACCACGCTGATTTGCATTGTACAGGAACTTCAGCATCTTGTAGTAGGAGCCATCTTTATCAGTCAGAGGAATAAATGTTCCGTCGGGCTTCAGGATGGTAGAGCCCTTAATTTTCTCGCCGTACCAGGTGGTCAGCTGAACTACGTTGGCAATACCGAGCATGCCGTCGCCGCCGTCCCAGTCAGACCACAGAGACAACGGATAGCAAGCATCGCCTGCATCATTTGTAGGATGATTCTTCATCATCTGATCCAGAACATCAAGCAGTCCGTCAAGATCTGCAATATCAGGGCAGCCAAGCTCTTTATACAGATCCCAGCGAAGCAGAGGGCTGGAATAGATAACATCCTGAGAATAGGAAGTCGGTGAAGTATTCATCATCTCGGTAGGGATACCGTAGGTCTTTCCGTCGTTGCCTTCCAGACTGTTGTTCAGCATATCAATCTGATCTTTATATCCGGCAAGATTGGAGTAATTCCAGATATCACTGCTGATATCCTTAACCAGTCCGGCCTCTACACACTCCTTGAACTGTCCGGATTCCAGAATCAGGATATCGCCCAGGTTTCCGCTGCTGGCACGTGTCTGATAGATGGCATCACCGGCAACCTGCGGTGCGATGATATTCAGTTCAATGTTGAAACGATCCTTGACAACCTTCGCAAACCAACCGGTCTGAATACCCTGATAGTTAGCGGCAACGTCGAAGATTTCAAACGTCATGGCTTCTTTGTCAGATGCGGCACTGCTGTCGCCTGAATTGCCGGTATTGGTAGCAGAAGAACTGCTGCCGGATGTAGATGCAGTTCCCGAAGCAGAATCCGAAGCTCCGCCGCATCCTGTGAGCATGGTTGCTGTCATGGCAGCCACACACAGAAGTGAGATTAGTTTCTTACTTTTCATAATTCCCTCTCTTTCCTGCGCTTTCCGCGCAATATAGCCTTTTGCTTTATAATCAACAGGCTTCCTGCCTGTTCACTATCCCTTTACCGCACCAATCATAATACCCTTTGTAAAGAATCGCTGGAAGATAGGGTATATCAGAATAATGGGAGTAACTACCACAATGGTTACCGTCATTCGAATCGAAGTAGCGGTGGAGGCATGTGCCAGACTGGCTGCCATTGCTTCTATGGATGTGGAATTGTTTACCAGAGCCTTCAGGGAGCTGGCCTGGTTGATATAGTTATACAGAGTGTACTGTAAGGTATACAGCTTATCATCGGTAATCAAAAGCAGTGTATCCTGGAAGGAGTTCCACTGGTTCACCGCTGCAAAGATGGCAACTGTAGCAAGTATCGGCTTGATGACCGGAATGATAATCTGGAAGAAAATCCTTAAGGTTCCGGCTCCGTCAATCTCCGCCGCATCCTGCAATTCTTTCGGCACCGATTCCACAAAGGTCTTACACAAAATAATGTAGAAGGGCTGTACTGCCACCGGGAAAATATATACCCAGAAATTATTGGTCAGACCCAGATTCTTCATGGTGATGAACCAGGGAATGATACCGGCATTAAAGTACATGGTAGCCGCCACCATTCTGAACCACAGTTTTCTGTGCCACATGGTCTCTCTGGTAAACATATATCCTAGAAATGCCGCTACAACTACGGTTACAATGGTTCCAATCACAGTTCTTGCAACAGATACCTTCATGGCCTGAAACAGTCCCGATATCTTCATTACATTCTGATAATTGGTGAAATGAATTTCCTTCGGCCAGAAAATAATCTTTCCTCTTTCGCTCAGGTTGTTTGCGCTGATGGTATTGATAAATATGTAGTAAAAAGGATACGCACAAACAAAGGCAAAAATGGAATAGATGATATAAGTGAGTACGCTGATCAGTCTGTCACTGAAGCTGACCTTATACTTTACTTTTTTTGATTTCACTTTCGGTTCTTTGCTCATTTCCCTGTCCTCCTTAAATAAAACCTTCGCCTCTGACGAGTTTGGATATCTTATTGGTTACACACAATAAGATGATACTTACCACGCTCTTCAGAATACTGATTGCAGTGGAAAGGGAATATCCGCCGCTGCCCATTGCCAGATTGTACACATACAAATCAAGCACCTGAATACTGTCCTTATTGAAAGCATTCTGGAATACGAAATACTGTTCCATTCCGTTGGAAAGGAAGTTTGCCAGATTCAGCATTACCAGAACAAAATAAGTAGGCAGGATACTCGGAATGGTAATATGCCAGATAATCTGCATTCTGGAAGCACCATCCACCTTGGCAGCTTCTATCAGTGATTCATCTATACCGGAAATAGCTGCCAGATACATGATAGCTGACCATCCTGCATTCTTCCAGGTCAGCCACAGCCACATCTTAAACCAGATATGATCCGCTGACTGAAGAAACATCTGCGGCGTATCAAATAATCCCAGAGCCATACCAATCGTATTCACAACACCGGTACTGTTAAAAATGCTGTATGCGATAGAATATACAAGCACCCAGCTGATGAAGTTGGGAAGAGTTGTAACAGTCTGCACTACCTTCTGAAAGGGCTTGCACTTGATTTCGTTAAGAAACACTGCAAAAATCATGGGGAACCATGAGAAGAAAAGGCTGATTCCGCTCATTGCAAAGGTATTACGTAATACCATAAGCAGCTGTTTCAATTTCACCTCGTTCTCCACCATGGATCGGAACCATTTCAGACCAACGAACTTTTCCCAGGAAAGTGGGAAAGGCGGTTTGTAATCAAAGAATGCGTATACCCATCCGTACAATGGATAATAGGAAAAAACCAATACCAGAATCAGGAAAGGCAGTATGTATAAAAATTCTTTAAAACCTCTTACCTTTCTTTTGTTGCTGAAAAATTCTTTCACTATCAAACCCCCCCTGTCTTTCTTGTTGTCTCTTGTCTTTCAGTCTTATTTACTTTTCAATTTATCTCGTTTTTTGGTTTTGTTAAGTTTAACGTTTTACTTCTTTAACATGATAGTAGCTCTTTTTATGGAATTTGTCAACACATCTTTGTTGTATTATATACTAATTGTACACTCTTGTAGGATTTACATTGCTATTTTTATACACTTTGCACATACATAAAACGTTTCTGCATTTATATACAAAGCAAGTTTGTATACACTACAAAAGCATTTATACTTATGCATTATTATGAAAATTACAAAAACTTCATAAAACGTTTTTCTTTTGTAAATCTTGCTTTACATCAAGCCCTAAACATCAAAAAAACAGGAACTGTCCGATGACTTATTCAAGCCACTGGGCAGTCCCTGCTTATCAAGTTCTAATTTTTCTACGTATCGTATGAAGCGGGGCATGGACGGATTATTTCTTCCTTCCATGCCCCACTGTATTTTCATTTAATCCTTCAATTCCATCACAGACTGGCGTTCTACAAAAGTGCAGGGAATCAATATTTCCTGATATTCTTCCACATCTTCCCCTTCAATCTGCCTGAACAGAAGTTTTGCAGAAGTATTGCCGATTTCCTGCAAAGGAAGAGACATGGTAGTTAACCCCGGCACCATATATTCCGCCAGATCCTGATTGTCAAAACCGGCCACTGCCAAATCCCGTCCTGCTCTCAGCCCCATCTCATCCAGATACTGGTAAACGCCGCCCGCTATCCGGTCAGTCATACAGAACAGTGCCGTAATATCTGTTTTCAGCAAAGGCTTCGCCGCCTCGTATCCCGAAGGCTTATTCCAGTTTGCATACCGCACAAGTTCCGGATTAAAAAGAAGCTGTGCTTCAAAAAGAGCTTTCTGATACCCAAGAAGTCGTCTCTGGGTATGTATATTGTCTTCACGCCCTCCGATTACGCCAATCCTCTTATGTCCCTTTTGAATCAGATAGCGGACAATCTGGTAGGCAGATGTTTCATCATCTATCAGTACGGAAGGTACCCGGGGATTTTGTGCATATGCATACGCCATCACCGCCGGCGTCTTATAATCCGAGGGAAAACAACTGATTCTTCTCGCATGTCCCGCTATGTAAATCACACCGTCAACCATGTGGGAATCCAATTCCTCCAACATGGGATCCAGAACAGAATGATAAGCAGTTTCATTATAGTACCAGGCATCCTGCCACCTTGCATACATACGCAGATTCCTGACTGTTGTCCTGTATCCCCGCTCCTCACAGCAGCTCATGATACCCTCAATAATCTCCGGAGTTGTAAACTGCGCAATATCTTCTGCGATAATGCCAATGGTTTTCGTTTTCTGGCTGCGCAGGCCCTGAGCAATGGTATTCGGACGATATCCGCGTTTCTGAATTACCTCCAGAATTCTCTGCTTTGTCTGCTCTCCCACCTTTGCCTTGCCATTCAAGACATTTGATACAGTTGTAATGGAAACATTACATTCCTCGGCAATATCCTTAATCGTTGCCATTTCTACAGCTTGCCTCTTCAGTTTTCGCTTTCTTCAGTTTCTTTATCAGGACATAAAACTAACATCATTATAAGATTCTGGTCTTCATAAGTCAATCTTAACTGTTCAACACCCAGCGCTTTCCCTTTTAAAAGCAATTCCCTTGTTTCGGAGGTCTATATCATTGTTTTCCCAAAAAAGATTCCCTTTTATATGCATTTATGGCTTCTACAACTTACCATACAACAAAGACATTCTTGAAATGACATTATCCCGGGTTAAGGTCATAGCATGGAACAACAACTGCCCCGCAGCAGTTTGATAAATACGGAACCATTGTCCAAAGAATCATAAACCGCCGCCTACTGTTCAACACTCTGTGCTTTACAGTCACGAATGAGATTTTAATAGTTACAGTCAATCAAAGCAAAGGACTTCAGACTGGCATTTCCGTTTCCGCGATAAGTAATGTAAATTGCCTGTTTTCCATCCGGTATCTCAATCGGTGCCGAATATTCTTCCCAGACATTCGCATACTGCACCTTCAGCCTCGCCAGAACCTCTCCGTCCCAGGAGGTCTTTACTTCAAAGACACCGTCTGCATAGCCGCGCACCTGAATGCTGATCCGCTTCACACCGTGGCAGTCGAAATACTTAAATCCCGCTGTTGCGGAATCCGTAATATTTGCGATATAACCGACTTCCTCGTCTCCGTCCCTGCCATCCTGCATCACCTTCGGGAAACGACTGTCTCCCACATAAACAGAGGGTGTATCGCAAAACAGATTGCAGGCAAGGTAAGCAGGATACTCTCCTTTTCCTTCCAGCGGTCCGCCGTTTAAGCCGCAGGAGGTAATCTCCACCTGAGGAATCTTACCGTCCGGCAGAATCTCAATTTTTTCCGCACAGCCCTGTCTGCTGTACCATGTATTGTTGGTATGGCGATGATAAAAGATGTACCAGTCCTCCCCAATCTGTACGATGCTGCCGTGATTGTTGGCACCATAAGCCATGGGCATGTCCGCCGGCTTATAGGTATCAATATGCAGGTCGCAGTTGCTGACAATAACACCTCCGTAGGTAAATCCCTTCGTTGGCTCCTTGCTGACTGCATAGCACAATTCATGCATCACGATGGAAGAATACACGAAATAATAAGTATCTCCCACCTTTCTGATAGAGGGTGCCTCAAAGAACTCATGGCCTTCAAATCCCGTTCCCTCACTATATTCACAGCCGGGGGCAACAAATACGGGTGCTTCTTCAATGGTCAGCATATCCGGTCCCAGGACGGTAGCCATAGCTCCGGTACGGGATTTGTCCCCTCTGCCGCAGAAACCGGTATACAGGTAGGTCTTATTTCCTTCCGTCAGCACACCCGGATCAAACTGGGGCTGATCACCCGTCTTCTCTCCCAGGCGGGTGCCATCCGCATAATGCACATATCCGTAAAATTCATATTTTCCCGCCGGCGTATCACATACAGCAACGGAAACAATAGACACATGATCCAGCACATAATACAAATAATATCTCCCGTCCGGTCCCACCGTCACATCCGGCGCATACAGACACATTTTGCCGTCCCGGTTGAGCGGATCGGAAGTCTTCGGGTAGATGACTCCCTCATAGCGCCAGTTGCCAAGATCATCCACCGGTGCCGACCAGCAAACATAGTCTCCCATGCAGAAAACATAACCGTTGTAAAAATCGTGCGAACCGTAAACGTAAACTCTGTCTCCGAATACGTAAGGTTCTCCGTCCGGGATATACTCCCAGGACGGTAAATAAGGGTTAAATGCCTGTTTCTTCATACTAGATTCTCCTCCTGAATTTTCCTTTTTACTGATTTTTCCATAGAAATAGTAATATAGTTTCCCCCTTTTCAGAATTGTTTTTAGTCCGCTTCTTTATTTACCAGTTTCACTTCCTGTACTTCATATTTTCCCCGGAATCCTAACATCTGTCCCATTTCCTCTCCGCTCTCCGCGGTAAAGCGCTCCGTCTCCTGCGACCAATGCAGTTTCGTCAGGCAATACCTGCCCTGCTCATAGCCGTAGCCGTCACCTGCATCTTCATAAAGAGTGAAGGAGGCATCTTTCCCTGCGTAAACCGTAATATGTAATTCTGTTCCTGTCTCTTCCGTGGATTGTGCAAATTCCACCCGGGGCAGAATACTTCCCTCCCTGACAAACAGCGGAATTTTCTCAAGCCCTGCCTCTGCTTCTATCCATTGTCCACCTTCATAATAAGCATTAGTCCAATAGTCATACCAGCCGCATCCTGCAGGCAGATACACTCTCCTGGTCTTAGCTGTTCCCTCGAGAGGTTCGGAATTTTTCTCAAAATACATGGGCTTCAGCACCGGGCATACCATCATTTCTTTGCCGAATAAATACTGATCCGTGATATTCCATACCTCTTTATCCTCTGGCCATTCAAAGGCAAGCAGCCTGATCACGGACTGATTTTCCAGCCAACAAAGACCCGCATAGGAATAAATATAAGGGATCAGCTCATAGCGAAGACGGTTTGCGGCAAGCAAAGCATCGTAGAACGGCTGCCCCGCATTTTCATAATGCCACAGCTCTCTTCTGCAATCCGTTCCGTGGCCGCGGAACACCGGCAAAAATGCACCCCACTGATACCATCTGACGAACAATTCACGATACCCCAAATCCTGACAGCCTTCCGGATAATCTCCCTTCCAGTACCACAAATTGCCGCGTTTGACAAAGAAGGCACCGATATCCACGGTCCAGAAGGGCAACCCGCTGGCACAAAAATGAAGCCCTGCTGCCACCTGCCTGCGCAGAGTATCCCAGGTGGCTTCCGTGTCTCCCGACCAGAGAATAGTGCCGTAACGCTGCTGCCCGGTGCAGGCACTTCTTGTCAGATTGGTCACACGCTTATCGCTCTCCGCTCTTTGTCCCTCATAAATACCACGGGCATGATACAGTCCAAAGGCATTCATTTTTTCCACAGGCAGATGATTATTCACTGTATTGCAGTATTCCGCATACATCACTGCCGGTTCCACCCGCTCCACGTGATTCCATTCCGGAGTAAAGGGTTCACTGCTGTCGCACCACCAGGCATCCACCCCGTGCACCAGCAGGCCTCTCTTCAGCTGCTGCCAGTAAAGTTCCCTTCCCTTTTTGGAAAGTGCATTGTATACGGTACATCCAGGCAAAAGCAGCCCCTGCTCCCTAAACTCCTTGTAATTCTCTGTGTTTTCTGCCATGTTCGGCCAGATGGAGAGCATAAAATGCACATGCTTTTCATGTAAGTCTTCCACCATACGCCCAGGCTCCGGGAAACGGCTGGAATCGAAAGTCTTCTGCCCCCACTGATTGTCTTCCCAGGAACACCAGTCCAACACGATGCCGTCCAGTCCGATTCCTCTACTTCGGTACTCTTCTGCTGTATCCAGAATTTCCTCCTGTGTCTCATAGCGTTCCTGGCTCTGGAGATAGCCGAATGCCCAACGTGGCAACAGTGAGGCCTTTCCCGTCAGCTTCCGGTACTCCCCGATGACACCGTCCATGGTGCCGCCATTCATGAAATAAAAATCCATCTCCGAATCCGCTTCTGTATACAGATAGGAGCCCTGTATGGTATCACTGAAAATCAGGGGGCTGTAGGTATCCATCAGAATACCGTAGCCCAAAGTAGAAATGAGCATAGGAATGGCAATCTTCCTGTTTGCCTGATGGAGATAGACCACCTGCCCTCTTAAGGAGCCGAAGCCCTCCTCATGCTGCCCCAGTCCGTAAAGTGCTTCCTCCTCGGCCCATTCCAGATACAGTCTGGTATGAAAGCTTTTCCCCACCGGGATTTTTGCAGCCTCCCGCACGACCTCCTTGACACCGTCCGGCGTGACAACTTTTTCTGTCCGGATACTGTCTTCCTGAAGCTGATAAACCGTAAATTCTTCCAGGGTTTTGCTGTCCTGCTCCCGCTCTCTGAGAAGACGCTTCCCCTCCCCGTCAAAATAGCTAAAGGAAGCCGTCTCCCTGTTTATCACGATTTTCACATGTTTTGTATAAAAACACAGTTCCGTTCCCTTCTCCCTATAGTCCCAGTCCTTGAACACCTCCCGGCAGATTATACCGGGCTTTTCCTCTTCCGAGAACGCTTCGTTCTGCGTATAGGTAATCCGAACCGTCCTGTCATTTTTCGGCTCCAGCCTGTGCACTCCTGCTTCGGAATACAGATACAGCCTGTCTTCCCGGCGCTCCGCGCGCTCAATTTTCCTGCTCTTTTCCTCGGTCACACACAGCATGCGTATTCCCTCCTATGCCTTGTTCAGAATCCACTGAATTCCCGGCTCCAGATGCTTATTCCAATAATCAAAGTTATGTTCTCCCGGACCCTCAAAATAGCAGAAATCAACTCCATAAGCCTGAAGGAAAGCCGCAAAATCTCTGTTGGGCTGCAAGAGAAAATCCTGCTCTCCGCAGGCAAGATAGAACCTGGGAAGTTCCTCTCCCCTCTCCTTCAACTCACATACCAGCTTTTCCGGGTTGGCATTGCTCTCTTCCAGAGAATCCAGATTACCAAACATCAGCTTGTAATAGTCATAGTTTGCCACCTCATTTCCTTCACCGGGCTTCATCCCGTTAATGCCATGTACAATCAACGCCGAGGACAAACCGATTGCAGCTTCAAAAGTATCCGCAAACTGCAGCGCCGTATGGATAGCACCAAAACCCCCCATGGAGAAGCCCCCGATAAAGGTATCCTCGCATCTTTCGGAAAGCCCGAAAGTCTTCCTGACATACTGAAGCAGTTCTCTGCCAATATAAGTTGCGTACTGTCTTCCCGTCTCTTTTCCATCCAGATAAAAGCTGTTTTCTCCCGTAGGAAGTACGATGCACAAATGATATTTCTGTGCCATGTCCACTGCGTTTCCGTACCAGAGCCACTCATTACAGCCGCCGCAATATCCGTGCAGCAAAATCAATGTCTTCATGGGCTCCTTCGCGCTCCCCTCCCTGACATCCTCCTCATTGGGCAGAATAATGCGGAAGGTAGTATTCCTTCTCAGACAATCCGAAAAAAAATCAAAAGTTCCAACTGCCATAGTAACCATCCTCTCTGCAAACAGGCGGCTGTTTATGCCGCCTGAATTTACAATACTAACTTACCTTTCATGATGTTAACTTACCATCTGTAAGGTCAACCTGCTATTTATTATGTCAATTAGCCAACTGGGAAATCACCTTTTCATACCGGTATCCGCGGTCAGGATTTACCTTTCCCGCATTCAGTTCAAAATAGATCACTGCATTCTTTTCCAACATCAGTTCCACACGCAAGCTTCCACCGTGCTGCTGTTTCCTCTCCGTCTTCAAACAGGGTTTTGCCGATTCCCGGAGCAGCTTCTTTTGCTCCTCAGTCAGATGTGCAGGCTCTCCGATATCATGCCACACTTTCAGGGGATTACAGGTCTCCTCGTCCACGATTTTGGTTAAGAGACAATATTCCTCTTCCACGGCAGGGAACTGAATCTCCAGCTTCCTCCTCCATTCCCGCGCTGCCCTTGCGTTCTGTCCTACCGCCGCATCCTGTCCGCCCCTAACTTCCTCAGCCGGGGTTTCATTCCCTTGTTTTTCATTGTATGCCACATTCCATGCAACTCCGAGATAATTACCGTTCGGGCGCTTCAATACCACCAGGTTATCATCCTTGTAGACACAGCGGCCACCACTTTCCTGCAGCTTCTTATAAAACGCAAAGGTCCAGAAGGTTGGTTTGGGAATGCACCCTTCTGCCACCAGACCGAAGCCTCCGTGGAACGGTGCAAAGGGGATTCCAAGCTCCTCAAACACATCTCCGAAAGTCCAATAGGAATAGGATTCGTTGACATCTCCCAGTCTGGAAAGCTGATGGGCGATAAAGGCAGCATTCAGATTGGTATCGTGAATGACACCCTTCGGTGTATAGGAGGTGTTAAATTCCGTGATATGAATAGGTAATCCGCGGTATTCCGGAAAGCTGTCAATGATGTCTCTGGTAGTCTGCAGATTGGCAAAGCCGTCCTCCGGTCTCATGAGCTCCGAATAATCATAATGCCCCTCGTGTTCCGGCTGTTCAATGGTATAATGATGTCTGGTCACATAATCCACCGGTATCTTGTTTTTCCGGCAGTATTCCAGGAAAGCGCGAATCCACTTTTCATCTGTGCCGCCGCAGACCGCAGGTCCTCCCACGCGGAATCTTTCGTCAACCGCCTTGATTGCATCAAAGGTACAATGGAAGAGTTTAAAGTATTCCTCCATGTCCGCATTTTCCCAGAAGCCGCACAGATTGGGCTCATTCCATACTTCAATGGGCCACTGTACCACCTCGTCGGTACCGTATCGCTCCATCAAATGGCGTAGCAGTGCCTGCACCATACGGCACCATTCCTCATAATCCTTAGGCGGCGTGGTGTTTCCTTTCCAGTAAAATATCGTCTGCGTCCCGCTGGCCAGCTTCTCCGGCATGAAACCAAGCTCCAGAAAAGGTTTTAATCCCACTTTTCTGTAACTGTCCATCACTCTGTCCAGATAGGTATAGTTGTACTCAACCTTTGTCTCACCGTTCTCCTCATAAGTCTGGAAAATTGCCATATCGTCGCAGAATAGTCCGTGCCCTCTGATATGCTGAAAGCCGATTTCCTCCTGTACCAGTTTCAGCTGCTCCTGATATTCCTGTGTCAGAGCAAGTCCCATTCTTCCTGTTCCGATACAGTAATCTACATTATTATGAAAAAAAGCGCTGGATTTTTCCGTGATCACCACTTTCTTTTCTTTTAATTCACCCGCATTTTTCATGAGCGTATCCCCCATTTATTGATTGATATAATTTGATACTATCTCATTGACCGCCTGTTTTCAATGATTTATACTATAGAATAATTGATGTATTCTTTGATGACACAGCTTATGAGTCTGCGGCAGAGCACTTTGACTTTGTAATTTGCGGAGCATAAACCTTCCTGCCGTAACTTTGAAAGAGGCGCGATTTGCAGAACTTGAGGAGAAAAGTAACAATGAATGAAATTGATTTTATCGGATACAGTGCTGTTCACCCCGACAATTTTGTCTATGATGTGCCAAATGGTTTCGCGGGCTACCTTCTGCTGTTTATCACTTCTGCAGCAGAGCTGCTGACAGAGGACAAAATCGTGCGTGTTTCTGCCAATACCGCCATTCTGTACACGCCCGGATGCAGAATCTATTACCGTGCCGCCGGAGAGGAATATCGAAACGACTGGATTCGTTTCCGCTCCGACCATTCCTTCGTGGAACAATTTCCGCTCCGGAATGTTCCTTTTTCTGTCACCGACCCCGAATACTGCCATCAGCTGTTCAAGCTGCTGACCTGGGAATCCTCCTTCTCTTCCTCTGAGAGCGCGGCAAATATTTCTCACCTGCTTCGTGTCCTGTTCTCGAAGCTTAGGGAGAGCACCCTGAATGACACGGTAAGCCTTCACACCCACGAGCTGATTGCCCTGCATAAAAAAATCTACAACAATCCTCAGCTTTCCTGGAATGTGAACCGGATGGCGGAAGAACTTCATTTGAGTGCCAGCCATGTCCAGACACTTTACCGGAAGCAGTTCGGTTCCTCCTGCATGGATGATGTCATTGAGGGACGACTTCGCCGCGCTCAGGATTTGCTGGAATATACGGAATATTCCATCCGGGAAATCGCTGAGAGATGCGGCTATAACAATGTAGAGCACTTCTGCCGACAGTTTCGCCAGCACAACGGCTGCACGCCGGGACAATACCGCAAAAACGCTCTCAGGGATAAAACAGAAAACCCTCCCACCCATTATACTCTGGGTGGAAGGGAATTTATTGAGTCGGGGCAATAACCCCTGCTCATTATTTCATATCATTCGTCTATTCGCTGAATTTTTCTACGATTGTGCTGATGGCCTGGGCATTTTCCTGATTTGCTTTTCCTACGCTCTCAAGCTCCTCTGCCGTCTGATTGGTCTGCTCAATCTTATTGACGATTTCGCCCACACCGATTTCATTTTCCGATGAGGCAGTATGTATCACATCCATCTTCTCACGGATACTCATTACAGAATTTACAACACCGTTCGAAGTATCTTCTATCTCTCCGATAGCATCTCGAATCTCTACCACAGAAGTACTGTACTCATTTGCAATGTTTGCAAATTCCTTGAACTTATCGGATACATCCCCCTCCATGAATCCCATGATGTCATCGATGCATCCCTGTACATTCTGAATATTATCATTAATATCCTTACAAATATCCTGTATCTCCCTTGCCGTTGCGGAAGAGTTGGAAGCCAGGGTTCCGATTTCCTGTGCCACAACCGCAAATCCTCTTCCGTTTTCACCTGCTCTGGCGGCCTCAATGGAAGCATTCAGGGAGAGCAGGTTTGTCTGGTTCGCAATGTCGAGTATCTGCTTTGCCATGTCATTGATACGGGTAAGGGACTTCAGGTTCACCATGGCATCTTCCACATGCTTTCGGTTCTTTTCGATTCTCTCTCCGGTTCCGGTCAGTGTGGTATCCGCCATTTCACGCATACTCTGCGCCGTCTCCAGCAGATTTTCACTCTTCCGGTCACCTGCCTTCACCTTTTCCTCCACCTTCTCAACCAGCTCGGATATGGTCAGAATCTCATTTACCACCTGCTCAATGGCGCTGTTTGTTGTTGTGATGCTGGCAGCAAGCTCTTCCGTCGTCGCTGAGTTATCTCCCATTCCTTTAATCAGCATATGTGATGCATGGTTCATTTTATCTGTGGAATCATTCAGGGTTGCAGTACACTCTCGCAAAGTGGATACAATCTTCCGGAAGGTTTCATACAGGGAATCCATGGCGGTGGCAATCTGACCTGCTTCGCTTCCGGCTCCGATATACTTTTTCAATTCTTCCGGTGCTTCCAGTTCCAGCTTTTGAAGTCTGACTACTGCTTTCTCCACCACCTTCAGAGGTTTTACACAAAGGCTTACGGCAAGGTAGCAAAGGATGGGAATCACCGCATAAACACAAATACAAATCAAGCCAAAAGCATTTCTGCTGGCATCCGCTTTCGCAAAAATCTCATCCTTGCTGTCACTGACAACAACCGCCCAGTTTCGTTCCGGTATTGCCCTGTACATGGCAACGCTCTTTACGCCGTCTCCATCCACATACTCAAGACTTCCTGTGACTTCGGCAGAATTGCTGCGGATGGCATCTATCACGGAAAGCAACATTTCATCCTCAATGGGTGCCGCCATGAGTGACGCATCTTCATTGAAAATGTGCACTTCCTTCTCCGTGTTAATCATATAGTTCTTCGCATTTTCCATACCCTCAACATGCAGTCCTTCCAATACTGACTGCAGGGTTTCCGCCAGTTGAGCGCCTCCCGCAATACCGAGAATTGTGCTTCCGTCTTTGTCATAAACCGGTGCATAGAGAGACAGTACCATCCGCTTGGATGCAGGAGATATTATCATTCCCGTATTGTAAACATCACCGGCTGCCGTTATGGAGTTCTGCAGCTTTTCAAGGGATTCTCCCTCACGCATCACCATTCCCACCGCACTCGTGTTGGAATGCGCAATGACATGGGTGTTCCATTCCGATATGTAAATTCCTTCCCAGCCCTCAAGACCGGCAAAATAACTCTCCGTGTAATCCTGTGCTTTCTTTTGCAGCTCCGCATTGCCCGGATTCTTCAGGAATTCTGCCACCACCGGTGCCTTGCTGAAAGAAATCAGCAGCTTTTCTGCTGAATCCACATACTGTTCCACAATTTCCGACTTTGCTGCCAGCGAGGTTGACATATTTTCCATTGCAGATTCCTGCATGGACGTGCACATATTCCGGTTGGACACCAGGAACAGCAAAAGCAGACAGGCCGCCATCACCAGAGAAATTGTCACTGTAATTACCGTACTCATCTTTCTGTTCTTCATAAAATCTTTTCCTCCTTTGCCAGAGCATCTTCCACACTTTATATAAATTGTCACTCACGATTCAGATTGAGTTTATTCTTCCCATTTATGCCTCTCCCCAAAATATCCCAGGCGTCACCGGCCAGACCCTCTACCACGCTGCCGCCTGCCCAGGGCATCAGTGCAAACCAGGTGCTTGCCAGGCTGCCGTCCTCATAAGGCTGTACCACCAGTCCCTGACTGTAGCAGAACCGCTCGGACATCCAGCCCTTTTCCCCGTAGTCATACTCTCCGTCGTAGGTGTTAAAGGTCTGACATCCCCACAAAACCGTATCCATCATACGGTTTCTGACGTAAGAATCCTGTGTCTCCCTGACATAATACACCATCTCATCCACAATGGTACTCGACATGGGATGAATATGCGGATTCGCCGTGGAGGTGATGCTGCCGCCGCAGCTGGACCAGCCGACACGACTGAGCGGCGGAATCTGAATCGGTGAATTATAGCAGAATTTAAAGGAAAATTCATAATCCAGCGCTGCGTGCATATGCTTCAGATATTTTTCTTCTTTTGTCATTTGATGCAAATAACGCACCGCGCGGATATAAGCTAGAATACCCTCGGAATCCACCGCCTTATCCGTATCAAGCGGTGCCCCATAGCATACCACATGCCTGACATATCGCTCATAATAATGGGCTTCACTTTTACATAAGCCCTCCAGAAAAGAAGTATCCCCTGTCAACCACGCATAGTAAGCACCTGCTGCCAGGCACCACACGCCCCCGAAAGCATCATACTCCAGTCCAGCTCCTGTCTTTTCCGAAAAAATACAGGGATATTCATACTCCGAATTCTTCTCCTGCTCCACCTTTGCCAGAACCGGTCTGACAAAACTAAGCCACTCCTTATGTTCACAGCTCGCCCTTTCTTTTTCAAACTGATAAGCCTTCAATATATAATACATTGCCTGCCCCGTCAGATAGGCACTGTGTCCCGGTGTATGCATCCCGTCAAACCACCAGCCGCGAATACTCCACTTTCCGTCAGACACCGCGTCATAGGGCAGCTTCGAAAACGGATTCCAACAATTTGCCAGTATATTTTCAATACAGGCAAGCGCCTGCCTGCGCATTTTTTCATGTCCCAGACGGATTCCCGCCATCAGCATGGGAACCGCCACGGAAAGCCCGTTCGTCCAGGTAAGGGAACCCAGTTTATTATAAGTATAACTTCCGTCCGCCTGTTGAAAGACAAAACCGGAATACATTTTTTCCTCTTCCAGCCATGCACATCTGCTGATTGCACCGGCTATTTCCGCCACACTCTCTTTCAGGCTGCACCCTTTACGGGGCTTCTGATGGTACTGTGCGTAAACCTGACGGATTGCTTCATGGATTCCCGTTTCATCCTGTGCCGGATAAGAAAAAACATTTACGGTAAACTCCACCGCTTCACCTGCCTCCAACCGGAAGCAGTTATCCCCCATTTCATCCCTATCCTTTACCTGATGGGACTGAATAAAGAGCCAGGGAGCATTTTCATAACCAAGTGTATAGCCAACGCTGCAGGTACCGTCCTTTTCTTTACTTCTCAGACTGCAGGTATAACCGGCGTACTGACAGAACTCTGCCTCTTCCGTTTCCTTTTCCCAGACCTTCTTTTTTCCGTCTTTTACAATCCAATAGGATCCGACGGAAAGCCCCGTCACTCTGCCGCAGTCAAAAAAAAGTGCCACCGGAGCAGAAAGCCGGTCACCCCGCACCATCCACCAGGAGGAAGACGGTCTCTGCAGCCCTCCTTCCCGCATGCGTGGATATTCACAGGGAACATTCTGCGGGCAGTCCCCTCTGTTCGATCCGTACATAAAACCCGGCAGGAAAAAGGCCGGATTCCTTTTTTCCGCCAGCAGTTCTGTCAAAATCACACCTTCCCAAGGTTGCTCTGCCTGATTCTGAATTCTGATTTTTACCTTGTAGGGCGACTGCGGATTCCCTTCTCCGCCTGTTTGCTCCCACTCCGCACATAAATTCTGTTTCTCCAAAGACAGATAATCCTCATCGTCCTGTTCTTTGCTTCTGGCAGAAAACATAAATTTCATATTATTTATCTCCTGTTATCCAGGTACCGTGCGCGGGCACATTCTATTTTCATAGTACCTGCCGCCACGTTCCCTGCAATGATATTTCCTTTTAACATATTGATAAATTATCTTCTCCGATTGATATATCCTGCAGCAAAATTGATTTTTTATATGTCGTCCTCAGGTTTATTTATACGTACCATAAGTCCCTTCCGTGGAAAGCGTCACCTCCTTCACATTGGTCTTCTTTTTTGAGGTTGCCCGCTTTTTGTTCAGCTCTGCCAGGAAAAGATCCTCATCCAGAGGGATTGTCACCTCACGTCCCAGCCAGCTTGACAAATGAATCGCATTGGAAAGGGTCAGCCCTCTGATACCCTCTGTTCCTTCAGCCACCAGGGGAGTGCCGAATAAAATGCGATTGACAAATGCCTGCATTACGCCCTGATGGTCAGGATTCTTTCCGTCCAGTTCCGGGTCGAAGCTTTCTCCCTTCGGCATGGCAAAGCCCTCCGTGGCAGAGAACATGAATTCTCTTTCATCCTCCATCCGATAGCAGCTTAAAACGCCCTTTTCACACACAAGCCTGCCCTTTGTCAAATCGATTTCAAACCGGTTGGTTCCCGGTGCCTCTCCCGTGGAGGTCACGAAAACACCTGTCGCACCGTTCGGATATTCCAGATACGCCGTCACATCATCTTCTACTTCAATATCATGCCATTTCCCCTCATGACAATATGCCCTTACCTTTTCCGGCATACCGCAAATCCATTGTAAAAGGTCAAGCTGATGAGGGCACTGGTTGAGCAGAACGCCGCCGCCTTCTCCGTCCCAGGTTCCTCTCCAGTCTCCGGAATTATAATAGTACTGCGTACGGTACCAATCTGTGATAATCCAGTTGACCCGCTTGATTTCTCCCAGCTCCCCGCTTTGTACCAGCTCATGCATTCTGCGATAAGGTCGGCAAGAATAATTTGCCGCAAGCAGTAATGATAACACTATTTTCTTATTAGATTACCTATATTATATCGTGCATGAGGTCGGATGTCGATGGTTTTTTGACCATTATTTACTCTATTTTACTCATATACTCTTATATATAGAAAGATGAAAGTTACTACTCCTATCTTTACTATGCCAACCATACTAATATACCGATAACCTGAAATTGAACAAAATCGCTGCGCGATGGCCTGCCAAGGCTGTGGCGCAGTTTTTTACTTTTTCAAAAAAAGGCAGTGACAGGATTATCCCAAGATAGTATTGTTAAAGTACCACCAATAACAAA
>JAHAYJ010000078.1 GCA_018384375.1 Lachnospiraceae bacterium | reverse complement strand
GCTCTTGCAATACCGATTCTCTGGCGCTGACCGCCGGAAATACGGATTCCTCTTTCCCCAATGCTGGTGTCAAGTCCTTCGGGAAGTCCTCTTACAAACTCATCCAGCTGGGCTTCCTTTAAAGCCCTCCACACCTTTTCATCATCAATATCCTCATCCGCATAGCCGAAGGCTACATTTTTCCGGATGGTAGAATCAATCATAAAGATGCTCTGGGGTATATAACCGATGTTTTTCAGCCAGGACTGATAATGCTCCCGCACCTCCACACCATCTGCCAGAATTTCCCCGTTCTGCAGCTGCAAAAGCCCAAGCAGGATATCCACCACCGTCGTTTTACCCGCACCGGAGGTTCCCACAATCCCCACTGATTTTCCCACCGGTATTTCCATGCCTGCATGGTCAAAGATCAGCACCTCCGTGTTCGGGTACTTATATACGATGTCCTTAAGCTCTATTTTTTCTTTAATCTCAAGCTTATCCACACTTACCTTCTGTTTATAAGCATTTTCATCATAATTAATGCTTTCATCCCTGATTTCCTCCTGCAGGTTATCACTGACCCCCATAAAGAAGGGCTCAAAATAGGAAATGGAAGTCAGATGGTTATTGATCCTGTTAGCACAGGGAATCAGCCTCATTGCCGCAACCGCAAGGGCCGCAACCTGAGGAACGATCTCTGAGACTGCTGTTCCCTGCAGGATCTGGAACATCATATACAAGATCATTCCGGCAATGGCAACTGTCTCGATCAGGAGCCGGGGCGTTGCATTATACAGATTGTATCTCTGTACGGCGCTGACATAGCCGGCACCACATTTGGCATATTCATTGATAAAATAGTTTTCTTTGTTTGCGACCTTAATTTCCTTGATTCCCATTACTGACTGGTCGATCCACTTATACAGTCCGCTGTAATAATCCTGGTTTTCCTCACCGGCCTTTTTCATAATGGGCTTCAAAATCCCCTTAATAATTGCCAGGACAACCACCAGGAGCAGGGTTACCGTAACCGTCATCCACACATCGGTGGCAAGACTCACCAGTACCAGACACACAAACACAATGGCCTCGCTGAAAAGCTGTAAAAGAGCCAGGATCAGACCGTACATATTGTTGACATCCGACGTAATACTTCTCTGGATCACCGAGGTATCCGCATTCAGATAATATTCGTAGGGGCGCTCCATAAAGTTGATCATCATCCTTCTGGAGGTGGCAAACTGGTTGGTATAGACAAATTTAAGCTGCGCCTTCTGTTGAAAGAACAGAAAAACATTCTTCACCACAAACACGCCGATCAGTGCCAGCATGGTAAAGATCATCAGCTTCCGTGTATCATTATATTCAATGCGCAAAATATCACAGATCACCTGCAGGTACTTATTATTTTCAACTGCGTGTTCATCCATCACAACATTCATGACCGGAATCACCAGCGAAACCCCTAAGGTTTCCAGCACTGCTCCGATCAGCATCAGGGAAACCAACAGTACCATGATTCTCTTCTGCCGTCCATCCAACAGCACCATCAGCTTCTTAATTATTTTCTTCATATTTCCTCTTTCAGGCTCTTATTTTTGAAATAAAATATCATTATATTTTATCATAATTGCAGGCTGAGCGCAAATAAAGGAGCATTAAGGCTCTGTCAGCACCACATCCTCCACCGGCAGCTCCTGCCAGATTGCATAAAAGGTCATATCCTCATAAACCGGCTTATAACGGTCATAAGGAACGCCTGCTTCCGTAACCCATCCCATGAACAGCGAACTGTATCTGGCAGGAATCGGCTCATCTCCCGAGATCAGTCCATCCTTCACGCAGAAGATCTGCCAAGCCTCCCCGTCCACGACAAAGGTAACGTTGTGATAGCTTTCTTCATTCAGCCACACACTGTTCAGGAAATTAACCCTTTCCTGTATAAAATATTTTAAGTATCTGACATCATTGTCATAGTCTTTGTAATATTGATATCGATTTTCCAGATTTTCCCACCGGATACTATCCAATTTAGCCGACTGTCTGCTCTCTGCCACCATCCGGTCGATCCCCCCTGCAAGAAGTGACTTAAGATAAGGAAGCGCCTTCTGCTCATAGAGCATAACCATGTCACTGTAAAAGTCTTCCTTCTCATATAACCTGGCGAATACTTCCGTGCCGTAGACATGATCGCTCAACCTGGTGATTCCCACAGGATTGCTGGCGATCTCATCCAAATTGCAGTTTCCAAATGCCACGTCAAAATCCCATACCGGTCCTGCAAATATTTTATCGCTCACTGTGTCCTGCGGTTTATAGAAGAAGCTACTTGTGACACCGCCGTCATAATTTTTGGATATCTCCTCTACCAAATACTTCCGGACAAAGGAATCCATATCAATATAATCAGAATAATGCTTCCCCGTCTGTGGATGAATACCATCTTCGGTGCTCACCGCATCCTGGAATTCCTGCATCAAATCTGCAATGTAATCCACCTGTTCCTTTGATGCATATCGCGGGCTCTGCAAAACATAGCAGTCCCCCTGGCTTGTTACAAAACCGCTGAGTTCCCCTGCATATCTTGCCGGAAGTTCCCGTTCCAGCAGATAGCCGCCGGATAGATTTTCTTCCTCGCAGACCGCCCCGGTCCACTTTCTTGTTCCTTCCGGATTCTCAATGCTTTTAAGCTTTCCCAGTTCAGTATCTCCGTACGCGGTGTTCAGCGTTTCCTCCATATCCCGAATGGCAACACGTTCTTCTCCAACCTCAACTTTTTCAAAAAGATAATAGTTTCCGTAATAAACATGATTGATATACAAATCAATCATTTGGCTCTCCGGCACATAGCTCATGTCAAGCTCCCTGGCAAGCTCCATGGTAATCCGGTTTCGCAGCCTGGTCTCATCATAACCGTTAGCAATCAGATTCCATGTCTTTGCCTCTCCAAATCCCAACAGATCTGCCTCCTTATCCAGCTTAAACTGGAATGGCTTCTTCGCAAGCGTCCAGGTAGTGTTTCCTCTTCCCCGGATGCTTTCAGCCGTTCCTTCATAGAGTTCGCCGCCATTTAAGTCAAGGAGCTGCACCGTTCCGCTTTCCTCATACCCCTTTTCTTCCTCGATTGCGGTCATTTCCCCGGATTTTGTGGTAAGACTGAGTACCGGAAGGTCAGCAGAGTAAAGAAAAACCAGCGGCATACTGAAAACCGTTTCACCCCTGCGGTCTAAATAAGTTATCTGATAAGTTTCTTCCTCGGCAACATCAAGGAGCACATCCCCTTCCTTCACATGCCTGCTTCCAATCTGAATACTGCCGCCATCGGCCTTTTCAAGGACAAGCCCACGGTTTCTGGCATATCCGGGCAGGAAAAAGTATCCGGTTCCATCCTCACTCTGCCACAGCAGAACCTTGGTGTTTTCGTTTTCACCCTCTACCGACAAAAGTATTTCCGGCATTTCTTCGGTCTGCAGCTTCTGCGGCGTTCCTGCCTCCCCTTGCTGTGGAGCACTTAGTTTCTGTTCTCCGGCAAGAGATATTTCTTCCTTCCTGTATTCACTTATTCTATCCATAACACCCGGATACACGATCATCATAGCAAGGATCAAAACTCCTGCAAGCGACACCCAGGTCAGTGTTTTTCTGTTTTCTTCCATATAAACCTTACTCTCGCCTTACGTAAATTTTGCTGTTTATTCCAAATATTCGTTCTGGCTGTGAAGCTCTCTTGCCTCGTAGCGATCCATATAGTCCTCTCCAAGAAAGACCACTTCCTTGGCAAAGTGAATGCCATCCGGCACCGTCAAAATGGATACCACCTTATCCACCTGCAGCTCCGGGATAAAGTTCATGATCTCCATGGGGAATTTCCCTGAAAGCACAATGTACTCCGGAAACAGCTTTTCATAATCCAGCACATCTCTGGGGTGCGGCTTCAGGATCACCTGGGCATTCTGTCCCTGCTCCGATATTACGTCCCTGAAGATCTTTTCCCTCACTTCCAGACTGCAGAGCGGCTCCGTCAAAATAAGAACCTTATGCTCATGATTTTCCCCGCTTATAAACCTTTCCTTCAGCTCATCAATATTTTTTAAGAACAGCTTCACAATCTGATCCTTGTCATCCTGTGAAAGATGCTCCACCAGAAGCTCCCTTCGAAGCTCCACATATTTCGGGCAGGGATAAGGGCAGACGGAAATATCATTGACCTCCATGTCAATACAATATTTTCCATAACCGTTTTGGATAAATATCAAATTGATAGAGGACAGAAAGGCTTTCAGCCTAAAATGTCCCTTGTTATCGTATCTCGCCGTGTCATAATAGCGGATACAGTCAAGTCCATCCTCAAGTGCATGATAACGTATTTTCTTATAACTCAGATAATAGCCGATGGGATCTGAATCACAGAAGACATACACATCCTCATAGCTCCTGAAATCCACCGGCACATAGGGCTCCTGCAGCTTTCCGAGCAGCTTTGTGTAACGGATGCGGGCAAGCATATTGATCAACAGATTCCCCCTGTCCACATGGTATTTGGTAAGCTCCGGGAACTGTACATCCTCCTTTTCCTCAAACAAAAATACTTCATCAAAAAGCTCTGATTCTACAACCCGCTCCTTGAGATCACCAAAGTCGTTTGACATCGTGCTGAGCACCAGATCCGCATTCCCCCGCTCGGATATCGGAAGATAACACTCCTTCAGACAGGCTACATATACATGATAGAATGTGTGACACACATAAACTCTCTTTTTCAACTTCTGCTTTCTCCGTTTCCAAACTCTCTCGTTTATTTTCGCTCATAGAGAATTATCTGTCAATCCTTTCATCCTATTGTTCACAAGGTTGCAGTTTGCTTTATAAAAAGAAGTACTGTGTAGAATTGCGATGGGATTTCTCGCTGGGGCATTAATAGATTTTGGACAATTTTATAGAAACAGCTGGCACAATAATACAACTGCGCGAGCGGGTGTCTGAGAAGTTTCCACCGGAATATCTGCTCGAGGGTCGATAAAGTGCTCAGGAAAAATCTGCGTGGCTCATTTCAGAGATATGATCAGCAGCCGGATTTCAAACTTGCTTCGCTTCGGACAAAGAAATCCGGCTGCCCATTTTCTGAAATGGGCCATGCGATTTTTCTCATCGCGCTTTAAGGCCTCGTCGCAGATATTCCGGTGGAAACTTCGAGTTTACCGCGAGGGCAGTTAATAGGTATTTGTGCCAGCTGGGTTCATAAAATTCCAAAATCTATTATCTGGCACGAGGGGAACCCATCGCAACTTTACACATTCTCTCACTTTTCATAAAGCAAACTGCAACTTGGAATACTACCGGATATCGTGTATAATTAAGAGCAGTAAATTATGTACAAAGGACTGGTGCAGCTCATGAAAAAACATTCCCTTGCAATCATCACTGCCCGGGGCGGCAGTAAACGGATTCCCGGAAAGAATAAGAAAGCGTTTTGTGGAAAGCCCATCCTCCTGTATTCTATTGATGCCGCTCTTCGCAGCGGACTTTTTGATGAGGTGATGGTATCCACGGATGATGAGGAGATTGCGCAGCTTGCCATAAAGGCAGGGGCACAGGTTCCCTTCATGAGGAGCGCCGAGACAGCCAACGATTACGCTTCCACTGACGACGTGATCCGGGAGGTTCTTGACAACTATAAGAATCGTGGACAGCAATTTGACACCTTTTGCTGTATTTACCCTACAGCCCCTTTTATTACTCCCGAAAGGTTAAAGGAAGCAATGGCTTTGCTGAAAGAAACTGATTCTGTCATGCCGGTGGTTGCCTTTTCCTATCCGGTGCAGCGCGCTGTTGTGATCGAAGACGGAGAGCTGAAACGCAAATGGCCGGAGTATGCAAACAGCCGCTCCCAGGATTTAGAGCCCTTTTATCATGATGTGGGACAATTTTATGCCTGCCGCACAGAGGCATTTTACCGGGAGGGAACGACCGATACCGTCCGTATGAAGCCCATGGTCTTAAATGACACCGAGGTGCAGGACATTGATACTTTCGAGGATTGGGCAATTGCGGAGATGAAATATAAACTCCTTCATCCGCAGGAATAGCACGAGAAAGGATTTTATTGCGATATGAACAAAACGATCAAGATCGGATCAGCCACGGTGGGGGCATCTTCACCCACCTTTATTGTTGCGGAAATGTCCGGCAATCATCTGCAGGATTATGACCGTGCCATCCGCATCATTCACGCTGCCAAGGAAGCAGGCGCGGATGCCATCAAGCTGCAAACCTATACCGCAGACACCATTACCGTTGACGGTACCAATGATTGCTTTCACATTCACGGTTCCATCTGGGACGGCATGTCACTTCACAAGCTCTATGAGGAGGCCTATACCCCCTGGGATTGGCAGCCAAAGCTTATGGAGGAGGCCGAAAAGCTTGGTCTTATCTGCTTTTCCTCACCCTTTGACTTTACTGCCGTGGACTTTATGGAAAAGATGAATATGCCGGCCTATAAGATTGCGTCCTATGAGATCAACGACATTCCCCTGATCCGTAAAATTGCAAAGCTCCATAAGCCCATTATTTTTGCAACGGGGATTGCGGAATTTGAGGATCTTGACCTGGCGCTTTCCGTCTGCAGGGAGGAAGGCAACGAGGATGTAATGCTCCTGAAATGTGTGTCCGCCTACCCGACTCCCTATGAGTTAATTAATTTAAACACCATCCCCACACTTGCTGAAAAGTACAATTGCCTCATGGGGCTTTCCGATCACTCCATGGGGAGCGCAGTAGCAGTTGCTTCTGTCGCCCTGGGGGCACGCATGGTGGAAAAGCACTTAACCCTTTCCCGGGCTGACGGCGGTCCTGACGGCGCCTTTTCCATGGAGCCCGCGGAATTCAAACAAATGTGCAAGGATATCCGCATTGTGGAGAAAGCGCTTGGCTCCTCCACCTATCAGTTGACACCCCAGCAGATAGACGAACGAAAAGAGTCCCGCTCCCTGTTTGTGGTAAAGGACATGAAACAAGGGGATACCTTCACGCCGGACAACTGTCGTTCCATCCGTCCGGGAATCGGACTTCACACCAAATATTATGAAGAGATTTTAGGGAAAACCGCCACAAAGGATATTGAGAAAGGAACACCTCTTTCATGGGAACTGGTAAAGTGATCTTTATTCGGGCAGATGCCAATGAACAAATTGCATCCGGACATATTATGCGCTGCCTTACCATAGCCGGTGCGCTCCGCAGGCAGGGACACTCTGTCACCTTTCTGGTATCCGATCACGACAGCGAAAGCGCACTGACCATACGGGGTGAGACTTCTTTTCTATGTCTTGAGAGCAATTATAGGTGTCTGGAGGAAGAGCTTCCTATGCTTCTTTCCCTTCTTTCCGAAAGAAAGCCCGATGTCTTTCTTCTGGATTCCTATTTTGCCTCTGCCCGCTACATGGAGGCAGTAAGGAAGCTGTGCAGACTGGTTTATCTGGATGACCTGCAGCAGTTTTCCTATCCGGTGGATCTTGTCATCAACTATGATCTCACTGCGGATGCTTCCTTCTACAGCGATACGCCCGCACTGCTGGGAGCTTCCTACACACCGCTTCGGGAACAGTTCCTTTCCGTTCCTTACTCTGTAAAAGAAAGGGTTTCCACCGTACTGATCTCCACCGGAGGCTCTGATATTTACAATGCTGCTTCCCGCATCTTTGAAGTGCTGGCAGGCTCTGATTATTTTACAAAATGCAAAGCCACCTTTCATGTTTTAACCGGAAACATGAATTCCAATAAAGACTCCCTGTATCACCTTGCAGAAAAAAATGCCCGGATGATTCTGCATGAAAATGTGACGGAAATGGCTGGGCTGATCTCTTCCTGTGACCTTGCATTTTCTGCCGGAGGAACCACTCTGTTTGAGCTTTGCGCTGTTGGTGTTCCTGCTGTCAGCTTTTCGATTTCCGATGTCCAGCATCCTTGCGTCCACGCCTTTGAGAAGGCTGGTATTATCCCTTATGCCGGAGATGTCCGAGAGGGAGATGCCTTTTATGAAAAGCTTCTTTCCATGGGCATAGAAATAGCGGAAAATCCTACCCGCAGGAAGGAGCTTTCCGCTTACATGAAACAATTTGTGGACGGTCAGGGCGCTGACCGCATTGCAAGGGCAATTACCGACCTCTAAAAGTCCGACCTTATCACAGAACTTATTGTAAGAAACGCTGCACTTTGATGTCAGAGTATTTCAGCACATAAACTCCTTCCTCATAAGCTCCGATCCTCACCTCATTCTCCGTGCCCTCTAAATTCGCTAAAATATTTTGTGGAAAGCTGACATCACAGGCATAAGCATGGGGGTATCCCCCACCAAATCTGGGATTGATCTCCGACACGAAAAAAGTACCGTTGCTTTCAAAAATATCCATGTCAACAGGACCACGCAGTGAAAGCTGCTGCAGGGTTCTTAGTATCAATTCAAATATCTCGGGCTTCTTTACTGATACCGATTTCTCTGTTTCTCCTGCTCTCATACGAAGCTTTTCCTTCAGGAAGATATCTGTAACCCTTCCGGTCAGCAAATCTGCATAGATGTCAGCACCATACTCTTTTCCATGGGAAAACCTCTGAATCATCAAAGGTTCTTCGCTATCCTTCATCAGCGCAGTCAAAAGCTCCATGCTGTTTACCTTCATGGCACCGATACTCCCGGCTCCTGCAATCGGCTTCACAAAAACCGGAAAGCACTCCTCTCCGCCTTCATATGCCTTCTGAAACTCCTCCAGACTATCATAAGAGGGAAGTACCGGAATTCCGGCATTCTTCAAATGGTGATAAAACTTCATCTTGTCGCGGCAAAGATCAATACTGTCCACCTCCGAAACAATGGGAACGATCCGGTTTTCCAGAAAGAGTGCTTTCTTCTGTGCGATCAGATGAAGCTCATCCTCCTGCAACGGCAAAACCGCATGGATCTTTTCCTTTTTGCAGATGGAAAGAATTTCATCAAGATAGCCGGGCTCACTCATTCTCGGCACGAGATAATAAGCATCCGCTTCATACAGCGCCGGTGCAAGGCTGCTGCAATCTGTCCCCACAACTTTATCAAATCCGCTTTCCTTGAAAAAGCGCACCAGCATATTTCTGGTTCCACAGCTTAAAATCAGAAGGTTCATTTCGTTTTCACACCTCTCACACTACTTCCGCTCCCACACACAGTTCTGCACATACTCTTTGGGCGTCCACTTTTCTCTGACCTTTACGGTCTCCTCACCCCTATTTACATACACATCCGGGAAATACTGGATAAAAAGCGGATTCAGGCTCAGGGTATAGCCACCCACATTTTCATATACGATTCGATCTCCCACAAACAGTTCCGGCAGATCTTTCATTTCAAACAAGCGATCGCATTCCATACAGGTATATCCTGTGATGGTCTGATTTTCCATTATTTTCCGCTCTTTTCCCGACTGAAGCTCGGTATGATAAAGATAGGAGTTTTTGATCATCGTTGCGTCGATGTTAAACCGGCTTCCGTCCGAGATCAGATATCTGCTGCCTCTGATATCCCGTACATCAATGATGCTTGTGGTAAAGGTGGTTGCACTTGACAAAAGAGAAATACCGGGTTCTACTACAAGGGTTGTCTCCTCCGGTTTAAACTCCTCAGAAAGCACCTCGGCAACCACAGGAAAATAGTCGGGAAACTCCGGCCTTCCCTTCAGCCCCCCGCAATAACCGCCGCCGATATCTACATAATCAAGGCATAATTGGAACTCCCTTTTCAGCCTGCAGGCCATATCGGCAATGCTCTTAAAAATAGCCACGCTTCTGGATTTGGAGCTGGAATGCAGGTGAATGCCGTTTACTCTTACGTTGGGAATCGCCCGCACCTGCTCAAGTATCTTTGCAAATGTTCCATCCTCATAGGAATAGCCAAACCGGCCGCTTTCCTCTCCCATGGTGGTCTCTCCCGGACACATAGCCTCCAGATTAAAGTTTACACGGATTCCAACATTTAAGGTCTTCTCCGGGTACTCTTTTGAAAGCTCCGTAAGCCAGTCAAGTTCAAACTGCGAATCCATATTGACGATTCCGCCAGCCAGCACGACGTCCCGGAAGGATTGTCTGCTCTTATAGGGACCGTTATAGATGATCTCATCATCCCGAAACTCCATGTATCTGGCAAGGCTGTATTCATCCTGGGACACTACCTCCGCACTGACTCCCTGCTTCTGATAAAAGCGGACAAGCCAGGGGAGCGAATTGGTCTTAAAGGAGTAACCGATCCTGTAATTACTCCAGTTTTCCTTCAGTGAGGTTGTTAGTTTATCAAAATCTCTTTGCAGCTTACTTTCATTAATCTCAAAATAAGGAGTAGGTCTCTCCATATTGTTTCCATCCTTTACTGTTAGTACTGCGTTTTCACGCCCCATGCTTTATCGAGGAGTTCCGCTCAGATCACATCTATGTGACACATTTTCATGGCTCTCAGTGCCGTTTCATGGCTTTCCGGTGTAACCCCTGCACAGCAGGAGGCATCCACACAGATCCTGATTTCAGGCAAAAATGCTTTGACCAGCATTGCATTGGAGATTACGCAGATATCCGTACACAATCCCACCAGCGTAATGCATCCGATTGGTTCCTCCTCCTGCATTTTTCTCAGCTTTTCACCCAGTTCCACAGATCCAAACGTGGGCTTATCAACAGCATTTTCTTTTCTCAGTGCTTCAAGCTCCGGACAGATTTCCCAGCCGGATGTACCTTTGATGCAATGCGGAACGGGAAGCTTCTGCCCCTCCTGTGTATTCAGATAATTTTCCTCATGGGTATCTCTGGTAAAAAGGATTTTTCCGGGAAAAGCCTTCACTTTTTCTACAACTCTTGGCACAATTTCCAATGCTTCTTTTGTTCCCAGTGCACCGTCAATAAAGTCATTCTGCATATCTACTACAATTAAGATATTCTGCATGATTTCCTCCTAATTTCTCCTAGATGCGAGCTTCTTTCTAAAGTTCCGATAGCTCCACAGCAGTTTATAATACAACATAAAATACAGCGTGGATTTCTGCTGCATGCTGATCAGCTTCCGTTCCTCCTCATGAACCCGCTGTGTATAATATCTGTTCTCCATGAAGCCGGGAAAGGTCTCTTTCATTTCTTTGCCCAGCGCCTTCACGAAGCGATAGCTCTTATTCTTCACACCTGCCATGTAGGAAAAAAGGGTATTTACGTAAAACAAGGTGGTAAAGCTGCTCTCAATCTCCGGATAGTAATCCTTTAGGAAATCAAACTGCCTTGCCTCCCGAACCATCACTCTCGCCGCTTCCATCCTGTCCTCACACCTCTTTTTCGTAATGGTGTGGACCGTAGAAGTATCATGCTGATAATAATAGTAAAGAGGTTCTTCGATATACTCAAAATGCTTTGCCCTGAGCATCCAGGAATTACTGATGGCATTATCCTCATAAAAAATATGCTCCGGGAAACGATTGGGATAATCCAGAATGATATGGCGCCGATAGATCTTCACCACCAGACTGCCGCCATCCAGTATCAGGGAACGATACTTTTCCACAGTCAGTTCTCCCGACTGTTCCGATGTATTGTTGTGCACGATCTGACCGATCTTCATACTGTGCTCGCCTGTGAGATGATAATCACAGCCGACCATATCTGCCCCTGTCTCTTCCGCCTTTGTAAGGAGCTTTTCATAAAAGTCCGGTGTGATCCAGTCATCACTGTCAATAAAGCCAATCCACTCCCCCAAAGCAACAGCAAGTCCCAGGTTCTTCGCCCCGCCCTGCTTCCTGTTATCGGGCGATGCGATCACCTTAAACCTGTCCGGATAATTCTTTTCATATTCTCTGAGAATCGTAAGGGAATTGTCCGTAGAATGGTCATCCACCGCTATGATCTCATAATCGGAAATCGTCTGTCCCACCAGGGAATTCAGGCACCAGGTCAGCTTGTCATCTGCTGCCATATTGTAAACCGGTACGATCACACTTAACTTCATCTGCCGTTCTCCATTCATTCAAATCGTGTCAGTTCTCCGCCCTTTGCCTCCACAATCCTGTCATTCACACTTAAAAACACAGAAGCCGCATAGGGATTATATACAAAGGTATTATCTGCACCAAACTGCAGACCTTTTGCCCGCTCCATGTAATCTACAAAGCCTATATTGGTGGTATACCAGATATCGTCTCTTCCACCCACCAGCCGGCAGAACTGCTCCATGACCTCCCAGTTGTCATCCCTGGAAAATTCATAGCTGTGCCCCCAGACATACATCAGATATAAATACTGCTTCTTGTTCAGTTCCACAAAGCGCTTCCCGTCCTCCAAAAGGTTATTGTTGTGATGACAGGTTGCCTTCCACTCATAATAATCTGTAGGAAGCTTAAAGTCATGGGTATCTCCCACAATTCTGGAATATCGGATGCCCAGTGCCGGGAGAAGCCGTTTGATCTCCTCATTATAGGAACCGTTGGGATAGGAAAGCCCTCTGACAGGCATTCCGGTTAGCTTTTCAAGACGCTTCCTGTCCTCCAAAACCTCATAGACCACCTTCTCAAGCGGACAGCGTTCAATGGTAGGATGGGTCAGGGTATGACAGGCAATCTCATGCCCTTCATACAGTCCTGCATATTCCTCAAAAGGAATCCGAACCTGATCCCGAATCCCGGAATTGATGTGAAAGGTTCCCTTAATCCCGTGTTGATTAAAAATTTTTACAAGCCTTCTGTCTTCTTCCTTACCATCGTCATAGCTCATGGTAAGAGCTTTATGCTTTCCCTGCGGAAAGCAGATATATACCTTATTCATTCCGAACCTCTACGCCTTATAGTATTCTGCTATTTTCGTTACCGCTTCTATCACATCCTGCACATCCTGATCACTCATCGCATAATAAAGCGGCAGACTGATAATCTCCTCATACAGCTTCTCCGCCTTCGGGCAAAGCCCTCTGTGATATCCAAGTTTCTCATAATAGGGGAAATAATAGGTTGGAATATAATGCACATTGCAACATATGTTTTCGGCAGCCAGTGCGTCAAAGAATTCTTTTCTTCCAATCGTGAGCCTGTCCGGATTCAGCCGTAAAATATATAGATGTCTTGTCGTATCCGATTCAGGAATCTCTTTCTGTACCACGAGCTGCGGAAGCTTCGAAAAGGCCTCATTATAAGCCTTTACAATTTCCTTGCGTCTCTTCGAAAAGGCAGGGAGCTTATCAAGCTGACTGATCAAAAGAGCCGCCTGCATATCCGTCATGCGGTAATTATAGCCCAGCGCGATCTGCTCATAATACCAGGACCCATCCGGTTCATGCTCCATCTGTGCCTCATCTCTGGTAATTCCATGTGAACGGTACAAAAGCAGTTTCTTATAAAACGTTTCGCTGTTCGTCAGAACCGCACCGCCCTCACCGCAGGTTACTGTCTTCACCGGATGAAAGCTCAGTGTCGTCATATCTGCTATGGAACCGTTAAACTTTCCATTGTAACGGGTTCCGATCACGTGTGCTCCATCCTCTATAAGAACAATATTATTTTTGTGGCAATGCGCAAGAAGTCTGTCAAGTTCCACTGACTGTCCGGTATAATCTACTGCCACCACTGCCTTCGTCTTTTTCGTGGTAAGTGCCTCCACGCAGGCAGGATCAATGTTATAGGTTTCCTCATTGATATCGGCAAATACCGGTCTGGCTCCACAGTAAAGGGCACAGTTCGCCGACGCCGCAAAGGTAATGGGTGTGGTGATCACTTCATCCCCCGGCTGTACCCCCGCTGCCAGTGCCGCAATATGCAGCGCAGCTGTACCGTTACTGCAGACCACCGCATATTTAGCACCTGTCACCCTGCACAGCTTCTGTTCCAGTTCAGCGATTTTGGGTCCACAGGTCAGATAATCGCTTTTCATGACATCGACTACTGCTTTGATATCATCATCATCAATATATTGATGTCCGTAAAAAATTTTTGTATCACGGACAGGAGTTCCTCCGCATATTGCCGGCTTTTCCATAATGTCCTCCATTCTCAAGCGCCTGGCAGTTTCTGCAAGGCACCTACTGATTCATCTGTATTCTGACAGCATCCGCAACAGCTGCTATGTATTCACTGTTTGTCGGTCTGCCTGTACCATTCTCGGCACAGTAACCGAAAAGCTTTTCAAAGGTGTCCCTGTTTCCTCTTTCCCAGGATACCTCTATTGCATTTCGAATGGCTCTCTCGACCTTGCCGTCAGTTGTATTATAACGCTTTGCCACCTCCGGGTAAAGAAGCTTCGTCACACTGCTGACAATTCTCATATCTTCTTCCGCCATGATCACTGCTGTCCTCACATAACGATAACCCTTTAAATGCGCAGGCACCCCCATATCAAGCAGCATTCCGGTAGTTAACTGCTCCTTTTTTCTCGACATTTCATCCCACATGCAAAAGTCTCCTGTTACTCTTATTCATCACGCCTTCCTCCAGTATAGAGGATGCTCTTTCGCATGAAAAGTTGTATTTCACCGCACAAAACATCTAAAGCTGCAGCAAAAAGGGATATTTCTCCAGAAAGTGACAGAAAAACAAAGAAAATCCACTGTTCGACACAATTTCGTCCTGAGAATTATTTTCAAGATCATAAAAATATCTTCCGGTCTTAATATCAATGGAGATTCCGTCAAGCGGAAATCCCGGAACCTTTTTCGTATGAGGCACATCTGTGAGAAGAAAGGGTTCCCCCCACAAATTTTCCTCCATGCTCTCCTGCCTGATTTCCTCATTAAAGATCAGGCAGATCGCATTTTGGTATCTGGCACGGATCCTGCCATATTTCTTTACCAGTCCGACATAATGCGTGAGCAGTTCCTCATCAGACAGGCGCTTTTCTCCCCGTCCTCTGACGTGAATACCGGGTTGAACCTCCTCAGGAAGCAGTTCTCCCGTCAGGTGATCATACAGATACAGTCCACTGTCACAGGAAAAAACGGGACTGTGAAACAACGCAAAGTAAGCCTCCGCCTTCTGCCTTGCATTTTCAAGAGGAGTATTCCCGTTCTCTTCCACCTCCGGAAGCTCTATTCCCCTTATTTTTGCCGCATCCAAAAGCCCTGTGATCTGAAGCGGCAGATCAGAAAGCGTCCGCCGCATATAGGCAAGCTTTGCATCATTTCCAGTCCCGTATATTAGTTCCACTGAAATCTCCCAATATTATTTTGCCGGTTTATAGCTTCCATCCGCAATAACATAGCGCCACAAAATATCCCGATACTCCGGCGTGGCATAATCAATTCCGACTCTTTTTGCCACCGTATAATCCGGGCGGTATCCATCATCCTCCACCCAAAGTCTGCTAGATTCTACCAGATCCTCCCCGTTCAGATCCCGATTGATCATCATGGCACGTGTCAGCTTTCCCGGTCCGTTGTATCCTGTGATTCCCCGGATCAAAACCGCTTCCGGATGTCCCTTCTTACCGGTAACCACATTAAACAGAGAGTGCATTCCATAACAAAGGTAAACATATGCCGTTCCCCCCTGTTCATACAGCACCTTCGTCCGCTCTGTCCTCCCTTTACTGGCATGACAGGCGGTATCCTCCTCACCAAAATAGCATTCTGTTTCCGTGATTCGATATCTGTAAATCTCTTCTTCCACTCTCCGGCAGAGAAGCTTCCCGATCAGTTCCGGCGCAAGCTCTGTAGCCGGCCGGCTGAAGTAATTCCGTCCCAATCGTTTTCCCATACTCAATCCTCAATTGCACCGTAAACAATCTGACGCATCTTTCTGCGGAGTGCAAGATCTGCTCCCTGTTCGATCTGCTGCATATAAACCAGGATCAGTTCTTCCTTCGGATCTACCATGAAATAGGTTCCCGGCAGCCCATCCCAGCCATATTCTCCAACGCTTCCATTGCTCCCCGCCATTTCAGGCTTAAGCATGATACGCATAAAATTACCGTATCCGTATCCCTCCATGCTGTCAAAATCAACCCAGCCCATCTGCAGTTCGTCCAGCTGGTTCTGCTTGATATATTCCATGGTCTTCCTTCCAATGAAGCGTTTCCCCTGATAGCAGCCGTCAGCAGCAAGCATTCTAACGAAATGAGTATAATCCTCCAGCGTGGAATAAAGTCCACCACCACCGGACTCAATATAAGGGGGTTTTGTCGGTGCATAAAGATTCAGCCATTCCAGCGCCTTTTCATCCGATTCACGAAGATGTCCCTGGGCATCAATCCGGGAGTACATGGTAGCCAATCTCCCAATCTGACTTTCCTCCACAAAAAAGCCGGTATCCTTCATATCAAGTGGTTCAAAAATTTCTTTCTTCAGATATTCTCCATAAGGAACTCCTGTCACGACCTCCACAATTCCTGCCGCCACATCCGCAGAAATGCCATATCTCCATCCTTCCCCCGGATGAAACAATAGCGGTGCCTTTCCCAGTTCATTGCAGATATCCACATTGCTGAATTTCCCACCGCCAACCGCACGCTCATGCAGTTCAATTCGGATTTCCTCCATGATCCGTTCCGGCTCAGACGCTTCCCCCGGGTATACAAGCCCTGAGGTCATATTCAGAAGCTGACGGATCGTAATTTTGGATTTGGCATCCACAAGCCCCTTTGTCGTAGCCACTTTCATATTGGCATAGCCCTTTAAATACTTATCAACCGGATCATACAGATCGATCAGGCCCTGCTCATAAAGCATCATAACCGCAATCGTGGTAATCGGCTTGGTCATGGAATAGATCTTGTAAATACTGTCCTCCCGGTCACATCCGTAAACATTACGAAATTCTACTTTTCCCTTATGCTCCACCAGAAGGGAAGCTCCCTTTACCCGCTCTGCTTTCATTTCCCGATCAAAAAGATCGTTTAGCTTTTTTAACTTTTCCTGGTTCATATTCTGCCTCCATAACGGACCTTCTGTCTCCGTGCATTCCGTCCTAAACAGTATACACCTGTCCGCATTAATTTTCCAGATAATCCAGATAATCCTCTTCACTTGCAAAAAGCATATATCTTCCCTCTACCATTCCCATATATCCGTTATTCACAAAATAGCCCTTCATCTTAACTGCCTCCAATCATCTGTTCCTTTACTATTTCCAGAATAACATGCAGGCAGTCCCATAAAACGGACTCTATCTAAACTGCGCTCCCCTCACTGCCGGAAAGGTAACCGTAATTTCTGTTCCTTCCCCCGGCTCACTCTCAAGGGTGATTTCCGCTTCCAGACGAAGCAGGATATGCTTTACAATTGCAAGCCCCAGCCCCGTTCCGCCGGTAGACTTGCTCCTTCCTTTATCTACACGATAAAACCGCTCAAAAACCCGATCCTGATGCTCTTTCGGGATCCCGATTCCCGTATCCTTCACAGTGAGAACCGCCTTATCCAGCCTGTCTTTAACCGTAACCAGAACGGTTCCTCCCTCCCGGTTATAGCGAATCGCATTATCGCAGAGATTATACAGTACCTCCTCAGCCATCTGTCTGGTTGCCATGATGACCACATTTTCCCCTTCAAAGCAGGTAGAAACATGGTGCTTTTCCGCATTGATCTGCAGCATATTCACACAGGTCTGCGCAATCTCCTTCAGATTCACCAGCTCAAGCGGTTCCTCTCCCTCCCCATTGTCAAGCTCCGAAAGACGAATCACATCATTGATCAGGGTAAGAAGACGATTCGCATTGGTATGAATTTCTTTCGCAAAACGTTTTGTCTCAGTCTCCGAGGATGCCATCCCGTTTTCAATCAGCTCCGAATAACCGGAAATTGCCGCAAGCGGCGTTTTCAGCTCATGAGACACATTGGCGGTAAATTCCTGACGCATTCTGGCATTCTGCAGCACATCCTCATGCTGGCTCTTAATCGCTTCAATATAAGGCTTTAATTCCTCATAGGCTTCCGTTCTCCCAATATTATCAACATCCTGCGCGATCAGCCTGATCGGTCTGATCAGTCCTTCAGATAGATAATAGGACAAAACGCAGCAAATGCCGAACAGTACCGTCACAAACACAAGAATGTACGGAACCGCCAGCTCCATAATCCGGTATATGCTGTCCGCATCCTTGGCAACTCTGAGCACCTGGCCATCGTTAAGCCGCATCGCATAATAATAAGTGCTTTTTCCCATGGTATCCGATTGACGGACAATACTTCCTTCTCCCTGCGCATAAGCCCTTTCCACTTCCGGCCTGTCTCCATGATTTTCCATGCTGTCAGGATTTGCACGGGTGTCTGAAAGAACCGTTCCGTCCGAAGCGATCAGTGTAACACGGATATGATTTTGCTCAAGCTCCTCCTTCTCTTCTTCGGAAAATCCTTCCGTTACGATATACTTTACGATTCCGGCGTAGCTCTTTAGATCATCCAAAACCTGATTTCTTAAAATATGATAACAGACAGCCACTGTGAGCAATAATGTTGCAAAAATTGCCAGCGCGGCTGTCTGAATGAGTCTGATATTAATTTTTCTTCTCATAAAGCTGTTCCTCTTATGAATCAAAAATGTATCCTACATTTCTGACTGTCTTAATCATACTGCCTGATTCTCCAAGCTTCTGCCGTAATGTCTTGATATGCATATCCAAGGTTCTGGATTCCCCCTCAAAATTGGTTCCCCATACCTTTTCAAGAATCTCTTCCCTGGAGGTCACAATTCCGGCATTCATCATCAAAAGCTTCAAAAGTTCATATTCTTTATAGGTAAGCTCACAGCTTACTCCTGCTGTTGTTACCTTATGTTTTTCTTCATCCAGGCAGACATTGCCGATAGTAAGTACTTTTTCTGAGAGTCCCGCATTTGTTCTTCGAAGAAGTGCTTTCACCCTGGAAATCAGTTCCATAATGCCAAAGGGCTTGGTAAGATAGTCATCAGCCCCCATATCCAGTCCTCTCACCTTATCAATTTCGGTTGTTTTCGCTGTCACCATAATAATCGGGAGCTTTCTTGTGGAAGGCTGGTTTCGAAGCTTTTCGAGCACACTTAAGCCATCCATATCGGGAAGCATGATGTCAAGCAGCAAAAGCTGAGGCATCTGCCTTTCCATTGCATCCAAAAAATCCCTGGCACATCCGAATGCTTCAATCTGATAACCGGAATTTTTCAAGGCAATTGTCTCGATTTCCTGAATATTCTTGTCATCCTCCACCACATAGATTAATGCCATATCAAACACCTTCCGTTACTGTTATGTGCGCTGATCAGGGCAGCTGATAATGCTCCTTCAGCCTCTTCACCTCTGTCACAAATGCAATATTATCCTTGCTGGACAGATTATCCTGATATTCATGGGTATCGAAGTTCTCTTCATTCAACTGTAAAAGGCAAAGCGCTATATTGGAACAGTGATCGGAAACTCTCTCATAATTGGTAGTAATGTCCGAGAGAACGAATCCCATTTCAATGGTGCATTTTCCTTTGCGCAGCCTCTTAATATGACGCTTTTTGATCTCCGAATTCAAATAGTCAATCGCCTCTTCCATGGGTTCTACCATAGAAGCAAGCTTAAGATCCTCTTCCTGAAATACCAGAATTGACGTGTTAACAATATCCTTTACTGCACCGGTGAATACCGCCAGCTCCTCCTGTGCCTTTTTGGAGAAGGAAAGCTCCTTTTCAAACATTTCCTTGGCAGATTCCATAATGTTGATTGCATGGTCCGATATCCGTTCAAAATCACCGATACAGTGAAGAAGGACCGAAAGCTCCTGGCTGTCCTTCTCAGACAGATGCTTGCTGCTGAGCTTTACCAGGTAAGAACCAATCTCATCCTCATAATGATCTACCAGTTCTTCTAATTCAATGACTTTTTCCGCTGCCTTCTCGTCAAATTTGTCAATCAGCTGTATTGCAAGGAACAAGCCTTCCTTTGCATAACCTACCATATCAATTGCCGCATTCTTACATTGCTCCAATGCAAGGCCGGGCGTGTCTAAGAATCTTGCATCCAAAATCTGGATTTCCTTCTTTCCGGCTTCCTCCTGCTTTGTCTCCTCGGGACTTTCCGGTATGGTCATAAATGCCAGCTTTTCCAGGATAAAAGTAAATGGGAAAATTAAAATGACCGCCGCCACATTAAAGGCTGTATGAATTACCGCAACCCCCAGAGCACTTGCCGCCTCATCCAGAAACGTAAAATGCAGGGCCGCATTCAGTGCATAGAAGATCACCATAAAGGTTACTGTTTTAATGATATTATAATACAAATGAATCAGTGCTGCTCTTTTTGCATTTTTACTTGCACCTGCGCAGGAAAGCAACGCTGTCACACAGGTACCCACGTTCTGTCCCATAATAATCGGGATCGCGGTGGAATAGCTGACTGCACCCGAAATGCAAAGTGCCTGCAGAATACCGATAGAAGCTGAAGAAGATTGAATGATCGCTGTGAGGACAAGTCCCACCAGCATACCAAGTACAGGGTTGGAGAACATCAGCAGGATATTTTGGAATTCAGGCATATCCGCCAGCGGCTTCACCGCATTTGACATGGTATCCATCCCAAACATCAGCACCGCAAAGCCTATCATGATCGTAGCAATATTTTTATGCTTTTCTTTTTTTCCCGTCATCAGCATTGCCACACCGACAATTGCCAATATGGGAGAAAAAGAGGTTGGCTTGAGTAACTTTAGTATAAGACCGGTTCCCTCTACCTCCGTAAGGCTGAGCAGCCATGCAGTGATCGTCGTACCCACGTTGGCCCCCAGAATAACCCCTACCGCCTGCGACAGTTTCATGATCCCCGAATTGACAAAACCTACCACCATAACTGTCGTTGCAGAAGAAGACTGAATCACAGCGGTAACACCGGCACCCAGAAGCACAGCCATCAGCTTATTGCTTGTAAGCTTTTCCAGAATCATTTCCAGCTTACCGCCGGAAGCTTTCTTAAGACCGTCTCCCAGGACTTCCATTCCATATAAGAACAGTGCCAGCCCGCCTATCATCGTCAGTATACTAAAGATATCCATTTCCTGCCCTCCGGATGATACAAAAATGCAAATGAACCTACATGTTCATTATTTTACACTATTTCATCCTTTTTGGGTATAGGGAATTTCATAATAATCTCATATCACTGATATTTCCGGTTTCCTGAAAGATCTCCCATTCGCAGATATTAACTGCATGATCCCCGATCTTTTCCAGATATTTGGCAAGCATCAGTACATCCACACACTCATCGGCATCCTTTACTTCCTTTTTCAGAGACTCAATTAAATCCTTTTTCACCTTATTAAAGCATTCATCTACCACGTCATCCGACTTAATCAATTCTCTTGCGCTTTCCATGTCCCTCTCAACGAATGCATTTACAGCATTATGGATCATTTCTTTGGTTGCCAGGATCATTGTCTTCACATGAACGGAATACAAGGATAAATCCTTCATATTAAGACGGAGCAGCAATTCTGCCATATCCGAAACATGGTCTCCGACCCGCTCAATGTCAGTAACTACCTTAAGACTGGCTGTTACCACGCGCAGATCTCCTACAATTGGCTGCTGCTTCGTGATCAAAAACAGACACTGGGATTCAATTTCCCTCTGTCTTTTGCTGAATGCTTTGCTGTTATTTTTCAGTTTATGGATAACCTCTTCATCCTGACTTTCCAGCGCTTCAAAAAGCGTCACATAGCTTTCCTCCACCTTTTGTGCCATTTCCGAGACATTTTTCCGCAAAACTTTCAGTTCATTTTCAAATGTGATTCTTGGTGACATTTCTTACCTCCTGTTAACCGAACCGTCCTGTAATATAGTCTTCTGTTCTCTTATCCTTGGGGCGGGAAAAAATGTTGTCAGTGGTATCAAATTCTACCATTTCCCCAACAAGGAAAAACGCGGTATAATCAGAGACTCTGGCTGCCTGCTGCATATTGTGGGTCACCACAACTACAGTATACTTTTTCTTCAGTTCTTCCATCAGTTCTTCTATCTTCAGGGTAGAGATCGGGTCTAATGCTGAAGTGGGTTCATCCATCAAAAGGATTTCCGGTTCAACGGCAAGCGCTCTTGCGATACACAGCCTTTGCTGTTGCCCGCCGGACAAACCGAGAGCAGACTTTTTCAATCTGTCCTTCACTTCATCAAAGATAGCCGCTCCCCGCAGGGAGTTTTCCACGATCTCATCCAATTTCGTCTTATTCTTAATGCCGTGAATCCTTGGCCCATATGCAATGTTGTCATAAATGCTCATGGGAAACGGATTGGGTTGTTGGAACACCATTCCCATTTTCTTGCGAAGCAGAGTAGTATCCACCTTAGGATCGTAGACATCTTCCCCGTCCAGCATAACCTTTCCGTCTATCTTAACGCAGTCCACCAGGTCGTTCATTCTGTTTAAAGTTTTAAGAAATGTGGACTTTCCACAACCCGAAGGACCTATGAATGCAGTCACCGCCCCGGGAGAAATATTCATATTGATATCTTTCAGTGCATGATTATCCCCATAGTAGAGGTTCAGGTGCTCTGTTACAATTTTATAATTATTTTCACTCATCTGATTGCTCCTATCTCACTTTGCAAACTATTAATCCCTGCCGTTCACGTCCAGCCTTTTTGCCAAGAATTTTGTCAGACCGTTAATGCAAAGCACGATAAGAAGAAGTATCACCGCTATTCCAAATGCGGTGGAATATTCTGCCTTTGCCATGCTAAGATACAGCTGAATCGTGAGCGTTCCGCCTGATTCCATAATCTTTTTCAGCAATCCCATTCCCCCCTTGGGGAGCAGATATCCGCTTCCTGCTGTGAAAAGCAATGCTGCCGATTCCCCCACGATCCTTCCGATTGCCAGAATCACGCCGGTGATAATTCCGGGCATTGCCGAAGGCAACAGAATGGTTCTGATCATATACCATTTTGTCGCCCCCATCCCAAGGGCACCACTGCGATAGCTGTCAGGCACCGTTTTGAGAGCTTCCTGCGTGTTCCTGGTGATAAGAGGAAGCACCATTAAGGTAAGGGTAAGGGAACCCGTCAGTATGGAATAGCCAAGTCCCAGCGCATTCCCGAAGAAAACCATGCCGAACAATCCAAATATGATGGATGGTATTCCCGAAAGAGTCTCTGTCGTAAACTCGATTGCCCGAACCAGTCTGCCGGGCTTTGCATACTCATTCAGATAAATGGCAGAGCCGATTCCCACAGGGGTTGCAATGAGCAGTGTGATCACAATGATGTACAGTGTGTTGACAATATTTCCGGCAATCCCCACCGTGTTATTCAGCGTACTGGTAACCGTCGTCAGGAATCTCCAATTCACACTCCCGATTCCCTTCACAAAAACATATGCCAAAATACCAACCAGAAGCAGAACCGATATACCTGCAGCCATATTGATCAGGACTTTGATAACCTTATCCGATACTTTTCTCTTCTCATTCATAATGCTGCTCATGATTCCCGATCTCCCTTCTTCAGAATCCTGCTCAGTGTAATATTAATGACCATGATAAATACAAAGAGTACCAGGCCTATGGTAAACAGTACTTGTCTGTGCAGACCGGCCGCATATCCCATTTCACTGACAATTGCAGTGGTCAGGAATCTGACAGAATTAAAGGGAAGAGGCATATTGACTGAACTTCCGGACACCAGGGTAATTGCCATGGCCTCACCGATGGCACGTCCTACGCCCAGAACAATCGCTGTGATGATGCCGGATTTTGCAGCCGGAAGGATCACTTTAAAAATCGTCTGGATATGAGAGGCGCCAAGTGCCAATGAAGCAGATTTTAATTGAGAGGGCACTGCTCTGATCGCCGATTCGCTAATATTAATTACAGTAGGCAGAATCATTACTGCCAGCACGATTACCGCCGAAAGCAGATTCGCACCTCCGGTAAACTGGTGAGTGTCGGAACCCTTAAATACTGCCATCTCCAGTTTGTACATCAGCGGGTTTAATACCATAAGTCCCAACAGACCATAGATGACGGAGGGAATTCCCGCCAGCAGTTCCACTGCAGGCTTTACCACCGCCGCCAGCCTCTTCGGAGCTGTCTCAGCAAGAAACACTGCTGTGAGAAGGCCAATGGGAACACCAAGCAATACTGCCATTGTCGTTCCCACAATAGAAGTCAGAATGACATACAGGATACCAAAGGAGGGGTCCTCTGCTGCCGGTTTCCACACTGTTCCAAATAGGATCTCCTTTATTCCCACGTCAAAGAACGCCGGTATTCCGTTGATAACCATATATACCGTGATAGAAATGACCGCCAGTATTGCAATAAACGCGCACAGGGTAAAGATACCCTGTGCTGTTTTTTCCACTGCGGACTTATTTTTATGATTGCCTATGATTGAAAAGCTTTCCTGTCCGTTCAAAGTTTACCTCACTTCCACTGAACCGATCGATCAGTCTACTGTGATCAGTCCTACACCCTTGATGACTTCCTTGCCTTCATCAGATGCAAGGTATGCAAATAACTCCTGAACCGCTGCGCTCTGTTCTGAAATCTCTCCCTTGGTAGCCATTACAAAAGGTCTGCTCAAGAAATAATTTCCCGCCTTGATATTCTCAACTGTAGGTTCAACGCCCTCCAATGCAACCGCTTTGACCGTATCATTCACTGCATCCAGAGAAGCATAACCGATTGCTCCGGGAGTAGAAGCTATCTTTGCGATCACTGCACCGGTGCTGTCAAGCTCACTTGCATATGCACACGCATCCTCGATCTTAAGAAGTTCTTCAAAAGCACCTCTGGTACCGGACCCTGCTTCACGCCCGACAACTACGATCGGTGCATCCTCGCCGCCAAGCTCGCTCCAGTTCTTTGTTTCACCCGTATAAATGCTGATCAGCTGATCCTTTGTCAGGTCCTTGACCGTGTTTGCAGGATCTACGATGACAGCAATTCCATCAATTGCTACAATATTTTCTACAACTCCTGCGGCTTTTTCCTCATCCTTCAGTGCTCTTGACGAGTTACCGATATCTACGCTTCCGGCAGTCACGGATTCAATTCCTGCGGACGAACCTGTAAATTCTGCTGTTACAGTCACTTCAGGATATTTTGCCATAAAGCTTTCTGCCACAGCGTTTGCAAGTTTCTCCATGGAGGTGCTGCCTGCCATGGAAACCGTTCCGCTGATATCTGCTGACCCTGTTTCCTCTGCCTTCGGCTCCTCTGCATTTGTACTTTCCGTCTTTGTCTCTTCCTTTGTCTCTACTACTGTCTCATTTGATACCTGTGCCGTACTCTCAGCCTCAGCTTCCTTAGATCCGCATGCCATTAATCCGGCGGTCATTGCTACTGCACAAATGAGTGCTAAAATTTTCTTACTCTTGATCATTTTTCATTTCTCCTCTTATATAAAATATTTTGATGGGTTGCTTTCTTTTTCTTTCCTCATCTCTTTGCTCATGTTAGCATTTGTAAGAAAAAGAAAATATCACATTTGCGTAAGTTGTTTGTAAGATTTATGTAAAAAAAGAACTGCCTTTTACAGCAGTTCTTCTTGCATTGCATTAAGCAGCTCCTCTGTTAAATTTAAAAGCTGTTGCGCATCCCTCTCTACCATTCCACATTTTTTGTAATGCTTCAGGAAGCACAGCATCTTGTAATTAAAGGTAAGCTTCTCCTGTTTTTTTAGAAGCTCCGGAATTTGCTCCGCCCGGATCTTTGCATCCGGTTTTAAGGTAATCCTGATCTCGCCATTCTTTCCCTTCACCTCTGTAGCATAAAGCTTATGCGCCTGCACGCGGATCATGGAAATACGGAACAGGTTTTGGACCGCAGCAGGTATCTCTCCAAAGCGGTCTAAAAGCTCATCCTTCATGTCATCGCACTCTGTCTGATTTTCCAGTCCTGCAATGCGCTTATAAATATCCAGCTTTTGAATCTCATTCACAATATAGGAAGGAGGAATAAACGCATCTACATCCAGATCTACCGTTGTGCTGAAATCCTCAATAGTATCAATACCCTTCAAATTCTTAACAGCCTCATTCAGCATTTTGCAATATAGATCATAGCCGACCGCCTGCATATGCCCATGCTGCTTTACCCCAAGCAGATTGCCTGCGCCGCGGATTTCCAGATCCCGCATGGCAATTTTAAAACCGCTTCCCAGATCTGTAAATTCCTTGATCGCAGAAAGGCGCTTTTCTGCCACCTCCTTCAGCATCTTGTCTCTCCGATACATCAGAAAAGCATATGCCGTCCGATTGCTTCTACCCACCCGGCCTCTCAACTGATACAACTGGGAAAGGCCCATATTATCGGAGTCATGAATGATCATGGTATTCACATTTGAGATATCCAGCCCAGTTTCAATAATTGTGGTGGACACGAGAACATCGATCTCCCCGTTAATGAAATCATACATGATCCGTTCCAGTTCTCTCTCCTGCATCTGCCCATGGGCAAAAGCAACGTTTGCCTCCGGTACCAGCGCCTTTATAGATGCTGTTACATCCGCAATATGATTCACTCTGTTATAGACGTAATAGACCTGTCCGTTTCTGGATAGCTCCCTGACAATTGCTTCCCGAACCATTTCTTCATTATATTCCATCACATAGGTCTGGATTGGCATTCTATCCCCGGGTGCCTCCTCCAACACGCTCATATCCCTGATTCCGATCAGACTCATGTGAAGGGTTCGGGGAATGGGTGTTGCCGTCAACGTCAGTACATCAACATCCTCTTTCATCTTCTTGATCTTTTCTTTATGAGCAACCCCGAATCTCTGCTCCTCGTCAATGATCAAAAGGCCCAGATCCTTAAATACCACATCCTTTGAAAGAACTCTATGCGTGCCGATCACGATATCCACAAACCCTTTTTTCAGATCCTCCACCGTCTTCTTCTGTTCTGCGCTTGTGCGGAATCGGCAAAGCAGGTCTACCCTCACCGGGAAATCCTTCATCCTCTGCACAAAGGTATTATAGTGCTGCTGCGCCAGAATCGTGGTAGGAACCAGATAAACGACCTGTTTTCCCTCCTGCACTGCCTTGAAGGCTGCCCTTATGGCAATTTCCGTCTTGCCGTAGCCCACATCACCGCAGATCAGACGATCCATGATCTTGCTGCTCTCCATGTCCTTCTTGGTAGCAGCAATCGCCGCCAGCTGATCCTCCGTTTCCTCAAAGGGAAACATTTCTTCAAACTCCTTCTGCCAGACCGTATCCTTTCCGTATTGAAATCCGCTTTTCTGCTGCCGGATGGCATAAAGCTCCACCAGATCTTTCGCCACCTGCGCAGTTGCTTCCCTAACCTTGCTCTTGGTTTTGTTCCATTCCTGACTTCCCAGCTTGTTCAGCTTAGGTCTTCTCGCATCTGCTGAAGCATACTTCTGGATCACATCAAGACCGGTTGCCAGAACATAAAGATTTCCACCATCCCGATATTCTATCTTGATATAATCTTTGACAACCTTTTCAACCTCAACCTTTTCAATTCCCCGATAGATTCCAAGACCATGATTTTCATGAACCACATAATCTCCAATCTGCAGTTCGTTAAAATCATTAATCTTTCTTCCTTCATAAGTCTTTTTCTTTTTTTTCTTCTTTTTGTCAGAGCCGAAAATGTCACTTTCTGAGATGACAGCAAATTTAAGAAGCGGATACTCAAAGCCCTTTAACGCTCTTCCGTAAAAGGTCATGATCTCGCCGGGTTGCACTTCTCTGTCAGGATCTTCAGAATAAAAGGCTGTCAGTTCATGATCCCTCAGATCTGCAGCAAGTCTCTCTGCCCTGGTTCTTGAACCGGACAAAAGAAGCACCCGGAAACCATTTTTCCGATAACGCTTCAGATCCTGTACCAATGCCTCAAAGCTATTATTATAGGAAGAAATACTCTTCACGGAAATATCCGCTCTTTTCTCCGGTTTAAAGAGCGTGTTTTTCAGTTCCAGCGCTGCTACTGTGGCAACACGGCAGTTCTCCAATTTCGCAGCGATCTGCTGGCGGGAATATAAAAGATCCATCTGTCCCGGCAGGATATAGCCCTTTTCCAGCCTGTGCATCATACTTTCCCGGAATTCCAGTTCTATTGCTTGTGCATGCTCCAGCACTCTCGCCGGTTCATCCACAAAGACACAGGTTTTGTCTTTATCAAACAGTTCCAAAAACGATACGGTATTCTCGTAAAAATAATGGACATAGGCATCCAGATTCACCAGGTTGCGGAACTCAAATACCTGCTCTTTCAGTTCCTTCAGTTGGAGCTCCACTCTATGTGCTTCTTCCGTATGAAATTCCTTACGAAGCTTTGCAGAGAAGGCCACAGCGTCCTTCTCAATGCTCTCCATCCCCTTCTGCAACCGTCTGCTGGAAAGCAGCATTTCGCTTGCAGGATAGATGGTAATACCAGAAAGCTTTTCCACTGAGCGCTGGCTCAATACATCAAAGCTGCGGATAGACTCCACCTCGTCTCCCCATAGTTCAATGCGGTAGGGGTTCTCCTCCGTCAAGTCAAAAATATCTATAATACCGCCACGGATGCTGAACTGCCCCGGTGCCTCTACCTGGTAGTTCTTTTCGTATCCCATTTCCACTAACGTTTCTGCCAGCTTTCCCTCATCCACGGAAGTATTTCCGTCAATTTTCAGCAGATGCTTCTGCCATGCCGAAAGTGGAATTTGCGGAGCCATCAGGCTGCTAAAGGTGGTAATGACCGTAACCGGTTTCCCCTCCAGCATTCGCCGAAGACATTTGATTCTCTCTTTTATCAGTTGATTCCCATGAATATCCGCCTGATAAAAGATCAAATCCTTGGATGGATATGCCACTACATTTCTGTCATAGAAACGGTAATCCTCCATCAGTTCCTTCACCCGAAGGTCACTAAAGGTTACGATCAGTTTATTGCGGAATTCTTCTCCCAGACCATAAATCATGTGAAGCTTCTGGGATTCCACACAGCCTGTAAGACTGACACAGATCTGATCCTTTTTCAGTTGTTTTTTTATTTCTTCAAGCTCTCCCAGTTCCTCAAGGGGTGCCGTCAATGCCCTCATGTGAAATATATCCTTTCCTGTTAAACTCGTTCATCGCCCGGTCAATATCGCCCTCCAGCATCATTGCGGCTGCTTCCATTGCCCTTTTGATACCCTCTTGCATAAGCGGTTGCTCTTCCTTAGAGAAATGTCCCAGTACATAGTCTGCAAGATCATATCCCTTCGGCTTCTCTCCAACACCGATCCGAATTCTCTGAAATTCTTCATTTCCCAAATGCTGAATGATATTCTTAAGACCATTATGCCCGCCGGCACTCCCCTTCTTCCGTATCCGAATCTGTCCGGGCGGCAAACTGATATCATCCGAAATCACGATCAATTCTTTTGCTGTATCAATCTTATAGTAATCACTTATGGGCCTGATACTCTCTCCGCTCAAATTCATAAAGGTCAGAGGCTTCACCAGAATAACCTTCTGTCCGTTTATGATGCCCTTTCCGGTAAGTGCTTTATGCTTTACATCCATAACTGAAATGCTATATTTTTCAGCCAACGCATCAATAAATGCAAATCCTATATTATGCCTGGTATTATCATATTCCTTTTTGGGATTTCCAAGTCCTGCAATCACAAACATTTTCCATGATCCCTCCACAAAAATTTACAGAATCATCATACTAAAAAAGAGGCTGCTTTTCAAGTAAAGCAGCCTCTTCCTTATAGTTCCTATTCCTCATCCGGCTCAAGGAGTGCCTTCTGGTAGCTGTCCAGAATTGTATTCTGGATCCGTTCCCTGGTAGATGAATTAATGGGATGGGCAATATCCCTGTATTCACCATCTGTTGCCTTTTTGCTCGGCATTGCAATGAATAATCCCTTGTCTCCCTCAATCACCTTAATGTCGTGAATTACAAATTCATCATCAATTGTGATTGAGACAATCGCTTTCATTTTCCCCTCTTTTGTAATTTTCCTCACCCGTACATCAGTAATTTGCATTTCCTTTCCCCCTTAATCGTATTCCTTTAGATCACATATCTGTCATTTCGTTCTATCACAATCTTGATGCCATCGGTACCTGCATGATAGGAATTCGCGCGAATCGTATCTCTGCTTTCCACAATACAGTTTTCAATATGTGTATTATCTCCGATGTAAACATCATTCAAGATAATAGAATTCTTAATATAGCAGTTATTTCCAATATAGGTCTTCTTAAAGATAACAGAATCCTCTACTGTACCATTAATGATACAGCCACTGGAGATCAGACTGTTCTTGATCTTAGCCCCTACGTTATACTTTGCAGGCGGAAGGTCATCCACCTTTGAGTATATATCCGGATACTGCTTAAAGAAGTAGTTTCTGATATCTGCATTGAGAAAATCCATGTTGGTATTGAAATAATCCTCTACTGTCGCGATATTTCTCCAATAATCCTGCAGCTTGTAACCATAAATCCTCTTCATATTCTTATAGCGGATCAGGATGTCCTTAACGAAATCATATCTGTCTTCCTCCGCACATTTCTCAATCATCTCAATCAGCTGTCTTCTTCTGACCACGTAAATACCACAGGATATGGTATTGGATTTCGCCACCACAGGCTTCTCTTCAAATTCCTCTATCCGGCTTTCCTCATTCATTTTAATGGTGCCAAACCGGTCTACATTTACCTCCGGTCCCATGTCCTTACACACAACCGTGATATCAGCCTTTTTGGCTATATGATACTCCAACACCTTATTGTAGTCCATCTTATAGACGCAGTCACCGGAAGCAATTACCACATAAGGCTCATGGCTATTTTTAAGGAAGGACAAATTCTGGGCAATGGCATCTGCTGTTCCCCTGTACCAGGAACTGCTCTCTGCCGTAACTGCCGGTGTGAACACATACAAGCCACCCTGTTTACGCCCAAAGTCCCACCATTTTGAGGAGCTTAAATGCTCATTCAGGCTTCTTGCATTATACTGTGTAAACACAGCAACCTTCTGAATATGAGAATTGGACATATTGCTGAGTGCAAAGTCAATGCTTCGATAACTGCCTGCGATGGGCATTGCGCACACGGCTCTCTTCTGCGAGAGTTCCTTCATTCTGAAACTGTTTCCACCTGCTAATACTATACCGATTGCTCTCACTTGTCGTCACCTGCCTTAATTAATGTTTTTCCACTTGCAAGATATTTGTCCTTGAAATCATCAACCGAAGTAACTCCGAATATGCAGGAATTCTTGCCCACTGTAATACCGTCAGGAATCACGCTCTTTTCACCGATCGTGACAATACCGCTGTTATAGATGTTCGGATCCGTTTCATTTGGTACCTCATCTCCGATTCCAAGCTTCACGTAATTTCCGATATCCACATTTTCTGCCACAATTGCTTTATAAAGCTCACAATTTTCGCCGATCACTGTATTATTCATGATGATGGAATCCCGCACAATCGTATCCTTGCCGATGGTAACGCCACAACCGATAACGGAATTGTAGACCTTCCCGTAAATTTCCGAGCCTTCTCCGATAATACTGCGCTCCACAACCGTATTGTCAGCAATGTACTGAGGCGGCAGGATCTCACTTCTCGTATAGATTTTCCAGTATTCCTCATACAGGTTGAATTCAGGAACAATATCAATCAGTTCCATGTTTGCCTGCCAGTAAGAATTCAGGGTTCCTACGTCCTTCCAGTAGCCCGTGAATTCATATGCATAAAGGGGATCACCCTTGCTGTGGCAATACGGAATCACATGCTTACCAAAATCAAGTCCCGGCTGCTCTGCATTGGCTAAAAGCGCTTCCTTTAAGGTTTTCCAGTTAAATATGTAAATTCCCATGGATGCCAGATTGCTCCTGGGATTGGCCGGCTTTTCTTCAAAATCCGTGATTTTTCTGTTCTCATCGGTAATCATAATACCGAAACGCTTTGCTTCTTCTATAGGAACAGGCATAACTGCGATCGTCACATCAGCACCCTTCTCCTTGTGAAAATCCAGCATCACCTCATAATCCATTTTATAGATATGATCTCCCGAAAGAATCAGAACATATTCCGGATTAAAGCTCTCCATATAATCCAGATTCTGATAGATTGCATTGGCTGTACCCGTATACCATTCGCTGTTCGTGCTCTTTTCATAGGGAGGAAGCACTGTCACACCACCGATGTTTCTGTCAAGGTCCCACGGAATACCGATACCGATATGCGTGTTCAGTCTAAGGGGCTGATACTGTGTCAGCACTCCTACCGTATCAACTCCTGAATTGATACAGTTGCTTAGCGGGAAGTCAATAATCCGGTATTTTCCACCAAAAGAAACCGCCGGCTTAGCTACCTTGGATGTCAGAACGCCAAGCCTGCTTCCCTGACCTCCTGCCAGTAACATGGCAATCATTTCCTTCTTAATCATGTCATCACCTCTTACAAGTAGTTTTGTACTTTATTTTTGATATAGGTACCAATCATAAAATGTATGAATAGTATACCATATATTTACCAAAAAGTGAATATTTTTTACAATTTTATTCCCGGTTTTTAGGAATTTTATGTAAATATTTTAC